>CAWBKZ010000001.1:0-704258 GCA_963789545.1 uncultured Flavobacteriaceae bacterium
GCCAAAATAAAAATTGTTTAAGATTAAATTCCCTCCAATTCCAATCCGCGTAATTTTACCTATTCGTTTTCCTTCCGCTATTCCCGCAAAAAAACCTCCAACAGACAATCCGAAAATAATTATTCCAATTAGCCCGAGGTAAATGTTTTCATTGTCAGTCAGTCCGATTTGAGTCCAGAAATAAGCCGCTAGATAAGTCAGAATCATCAGGGCAATATTTAAAATCAGAATTTTATTGGAAAGGCTTTTCATTTATTTCGATTCATTTTTTTTGCATGGCTTACAACGGTTTTAATAAACGCAGGGCGGCTTCGTCCGTGGTTTTGTAAAGAAACGAAAGGTTTCTCTGTCCACCGTAAAGCCCCTACCGGAGCGGGATTAAAGCCGACTTGAGTTTATTTTTTGTTGTGCGCGTTTTTATTTCATTTTTTAATTCTTCCAATTCTGCGATTGTCGTTTGGAGGACGGTCTCGATGGTAGTCGATTTACTTTTTGGTCTTAAGCTCGGCTAACGGATTTGTCAGGTTCGTCCTCGTAAATTATCTCAGTCTCCAGGTCTTTGGTCGTGATTTCTTGTCGCCCGTCTCTGAAGAGTCGATAGTCAGCGATGTATGAAATCTTTTCTGATCGAAAGTCAGGATTTCTCGTCCGACCGAATTCCATAGAGTTACTCGAAGCAGATAAAATCCGACTCCCCAACAAAGTATGAATGAGAACGCGATTCCGATATAGGTCCGTCTCCATAAGTCAAGACGAAAAATGTCACGGCAAGCGGAATTAATGTCAGAATGGACAGAATCAGAGTCAAAACTATTCTGATGAAAACGGGAGCTTTCTTCGTAGAAATGGTCAGTTGTGAACCGTTTATTTCAATCTGATTCTGTTTCATTTTTCAAATGCGCTACAACGTTTAGTATAACCGCAGTTACGGGATTAAATTTAATGTTTTTCGGATAAGCACCTACGGTAGCAATTACGCGTGGATTCGGACGCAGTCGAATCCGCCGTAATTGCGGTTATACATTGTTGTGTGCTGGCATTATTTTATTCGTGTTAGTTTTATTGAATAGTCAAATTGGTCATTTCCGCTTTCAATCGGTACGTTTTTTGTCAGTTCAACAATTTTAAATTTTTCTTGAATTCCGTTTATGTTTTTTAAAGAAACAAATATATTTTCGTCAGATTCGGTGATTATAAATTCGTAATAGTCTTCGTTTTTGGAGGCTAATTTAGTTGGTGGTTCATTACAATAATCAGCGAATTCGAGTCGAAATTTATTCCAGTCGTAGAAAGTCCAATTAATAATTTTACAATAATCTCTTTTAAAACTTCGAGCAGTATTAAAGTTAAGGTGGCTTGGGTTTCATAATCGTTTTCGGTATTGTCATAAAACCAAGAATTAGTCGCATCTGAAACATAATTTCTTGATTTGGCTAATGTTTCTTTAAGCATTTTTTTCAATTCACTTTTTGAAACAGATTGTCCAAATGATGATATGGTCGTAAATATTAATATTATTGTAATCAGTTTAATTTTCATCGCAATTTTTTCTGCTTGCACACAACGGTTTGTGTATGATTTCGTTGCGTGTTTAAGCACTAAAGTTAGCAAATAAATCACAGATAGAAAGTCCGCGAGGACTTTCGTAAGTAGGCTATAACTAGCAATGAATTATACACGTTGTTGTAGCCGTTTTTATTCTTTTATTATCTGTCAATATTATTCTCGATTAAATCTGCTACTTGTTTGTAAAGCTTTTTCTTAAATTCTTTGTTGTAATAATAATCTTCAATTTTTTCAGTCGATTTTAATTCTTTATATCCATCAGCAAACGAATTCCATCTTTTTTCCCAATCTTTGGATTCATCGTTAAAAACTGCTTTAAGTTCGCTGATTTTTGTCGATTTTCCAGTTAATTCTTTCAGTACATTTTCATAGTCAGAATTCAATTCGGTCATTTTTAGTTCGTCCCAAGTTTCTGCAACTGCAACAATAAATTCAGGTCGGTTGAAAATAAATTGATAAACTCCGCCATTGTCAGTATCTCCATTAAAAGCTAAAAAACCCCAGAAAATCTTTTGTTCACGATTTAGTTTGTTCCATAAAACCGATGGTTCCTCTTCAACATATTTGTAGACAGCTCTATCAAACAATTCGGACATATATTCCCAAGTCCGATTATCATATTCGTCAAAACTTTCCCAACTGTATTTTGTTTTGATTGATCAAGCCATTTTTGGGTTATTTCCACAGATACAATTAAATCATTTTGATTTCCGTCATCAAGTGATAGAAATTCAACTGGTTTTAGGTTTTCAAATGTTGATTCATTCGGACTTTGTTTCTTTTTATTTAAATAAATAAATAAAATTCCGATTGCTATAATTATACCGATTATTATTTTCATTGGCGTTTTTCTCAAATGGCTTAAACGAGTGGGGCTATCAGCCGTTTCTGCAAGGCGGTGGCATCGAAAACGAAGTTTTCAAGATGACAGAGAGCCTTACGCAGGAACGGTAAAAAACAAACACACAAGGCGTAGCCTTGCAATATGGCTTATAACCTGTGTTGTCGCCTGTAACGCCGTATCGTTTAAATTAAATTAGTAACTAAAATAGCGAAAAGTTCGCCGGGCGAAGCTTTGCAAACAAAATTAAAATTATAAAGTATGAAATTATTTTATATTTTATTTAATTCGTCGATATTTCCCATCTCTTTTTTGGCTATCAAGGAGAAGTTAAACTCGATGACATATTTGATATTATTTCAGATTGTTTTTCTTGTATTTCAATTAATTCTTTTAGTTGTTATTTGTGTATCGTTTGGTGAGATAATTGGTAAATAGCAATAATAATCTGAAAAGCCATTATAAATAATGTAACAATGATTAAGTTTATCGATGTTTTAAATTTGCCTATTAGCAACTTCGCTTTGTTCTTGTAAAAAGAAAAGAGTACTTTATTTTTTTGTTTGCTTCATCTCGGATCTTTTTAAATCTATAAAATCTAATCAAAATTAGGAGTAGGCATAAAAATTCGTTTCGTATAAAGAAAAATCAAATTTAGGTACTTTCATATTTAAAAATTTAAGTCTGAACTCTGTAAGAGTTGCAAGTGTTTGTATTTTTAGTAGCCCCCGACCGTTGTCGCCAGAATTAGAAAATTAGGTAGCCTTTTGACCTGTCAAATTGCGAATTTTCGTAAATGCGAAACACGCACCGAAACAGCGACCAAAGGGAGCGTATGTTGAGGTGCAGTGTTGAGGTTATTGGCGCCAACGGTTTTAATAAACGCAGGGCGGCTTCGTCCGTGGTGTTGTAAAGAAACGAAAGGTTTCTCTGTCCACCGTAAAGCCCTACCGGAGCGGGATTAAAGCCGACTTGAGTTTATTTGTTGTTGTCGCACGTTTTTTTCATTTTTTAATTCTTCCAATTCTGCGATTGTCGTTTGGAGGACGGTCTCGATGGTAGTCGATTTACTTTTAAGTCTTAGTCGGCCAACGGATTTGTCAGGTTCGTCCTCGTAAATTATCTCAGTCTCCAGGTCTTTGGTCGTGATTTCTTGTCGCCCGTCTCTGAAGAGTCGATAGTCAGCGATGTATGAAATCTTTTCTGGATCCAAAGTCAGGATTTCTCGTCCGACCGAATTCCATAGAGTTACTCGAAGCAGATAAAATCCGATTCCCCAACAAAGTATGAATGAGAACGCGATTCCGATATGAGGTCCGTCTCCATAAGTCAAGACGAAAAATGTCACGGCAAGCGGAATTAATGTCAGAATGGACAGAATCAGAGTCAAAACTATTCTGATGAAAACGGGAGCTTTCTTCGTAGAAATGGTCAGTTGTGAACCGTTTATTTCAATCTGATTCTGTTTCATTTTTTAAATGCGCACAACGGTCTTGCATATGAGCCGTAGCGTGTGATTGCCGAAATTTCCCAAACGAAAACCTACGGTAGAAAATTCCGAAGGAATTTTCGGTGTTGGCAAAGACCCAGCTATGGCTTATATGCGTTGTTGTAGCACGTTTTTTTATTCAGCTTTTAGCTTCCATTTCACCAAACTTTTCAAGTCGGTTTAATTCCGCGTACAGTTTATTATATTGTCGGTCAAATTGTAAGCGGTAAAGTTTTTTTATTAATTCTGTATCTTCGGTTAGAAACATTTCAAGCCATCGAACTTCTCTTTCTTTGCCAAGTCCGAAAAACCCCTTTTTCATTTTCGGATATATATAACCAATAATATAACCTTGATTATTTTGGTCACCTGCAATTGAAACCCAAAAAACTTTATTCTCTTTGTCGTCCGTAACTGCCAGGGTTGGCGAAACCTTATTGGGGTTTTCACTTGCCTTTTTCAATTGTTCTTTCCAAGGGAATTGTTCAAACTCCCGAATAAAACTTTGATAGTCAGTTTGACCTTTTAAATCATATTGGTCAAATTCATATCCTGCTTTTTGGATATTCCAAGTAAAGTTTTCCGCCATATTTTTAGTTTCTGTTTTTCTGTACGTACAAGACTGGATTGTGATTGCTAAAATCAGAAAAAATCTCGATAGGTTTCTCATTTTCTTAAATGTGCTACAACGTTTAGTATAACCGCAGTTACGGGATTAAATTTAATGTTTTTCGGATAAGCACCGACGGTAGCAATTACGCGTGGATTCGGACGCAGTCGAATCCGCCGTAATTGCGGTTATACATTGTTGTGCACAGTATTTTTATTCAATTGCTCAAATTCATAGTCCTTTTTCCAAATAAAAATCAGACTCGCAAAACAATTAAAAATAACGAGTAAAACTGTCCACATAGTTTTTTTGTTCTTTGTCGATATTTTTAAAATTCCAAAGTCTGTAAATCAAATATGCGATTTGGATTAAAATCAGTCCATTTGCAATTGGTACTTGATATTCGAATCCGATTACGTTATTCGTTATCCACTTAAAAAAGTCAATACTCCAGAAAGTAATCAAATATAAAATTCCCACAATTGAAGGAATAGTTAGTAGTATTTTAGTCAGTTTATTCATTTTCTATAAAATCCCAAGGAATTTTATTTTTAAAAATTTCGATGACTTTTTTCTATTAATTCGAGAGAAATATTTTGATTAAAAGTATTAACTGTTCTTGTTTTTTTAGTGTCATCCCGAAAAATTAGGATTAGTAATTCATCATTTCTCCAAATTTCTATTCCAATTCCATCATTACCTTGGCTAACATTACTGGCAATTATAATCTCGTAATCTTTCAAGTTCATTTGGATTCAGTTATATTGTGCACAACGGTCTTGGCTATGAGTAGTGCGGGTGCAAATAGGAACTTTCCTTTCGGTTGAGCACAGAGCCAAAACCTTGTTTTCTGGGTTTTTATCTTATCATTTCAAAAAGCCAAAACAAGGTTTTGGCGGTCTTTGCAAATTAGCGATTAATTTTGGGTTAAGCACTTAATACCGCATTACTTATAGCCGTTGTTGTGGTTTTTCTTCCTTTAACTGTCTCGTATTAAATTTAAATTGGTTATCAAAAATCAAACCGATTCCGAAAGCCTTTTTTTTTAGTTTAAAATCTTTTTTTTATCATTTGGTAAATCTTTATATTCTTGTGGTTTTTATCATTTTAAGTTTTATACAACAAATACTGCAAGAAAAAGTTGCTAACTCCAACAAAAAATTGCTATTCACATATTTTAAAACTTGCTTCAAATCCCATTACAACCTTTTTCATTCGGATTTCATTGGGTTAGTTCTACTCGTGTGAGCGAAAATCTCAAAATGAGTACTGCTCCCAATTTATCACGCTAAAGTTTTATGTATTTTTTTATACTGTATATGGTTCAATCCGTCAAATTCTTTTTCATGAGTTTTTAGTCAGCTTTTCAAGCCATTCAAGTTGCATTTATTTCCAAAACATTTTTTTGATCATTAAATAGTCATTCGCACAACTAAAAATCGTTCAAATTAATGACTTCTTTTATTTTATCAAACTCGATTGATTTTCCGTTTTATTTTAAGTCCGTTATTTTCAAATTTATACGTCATTTTTTAAATGCACCACAACGTTTAGTATAACCGCAGTTACGGGATTAAATTTAATGTTTTTCGGATAAGCACCGACGGTAGCAATTACGCGTGGATTCGGACGCAGTCGAATCCGCCGTAATTGCGGTTATACATTGTTGGCATCAGTTATTTATTCCAATTAGCATTTAAATTCGGATTTATTTCTTTTAGTCTATTCAATAAATTATTTGCGTTTTTAAATTGGGTTTTCCAATCTGTCATTCAGTTTACTTTTCGGATATCCTTTCCCAGATTTCAGGTCAAAAATTGCGTAAATTTCGCTTTCTTTTCCCCAAGTCAGATATACAATACTATAGTAAGATTTAGCTTTAAAATATTTCAAGTCTGTAATATGGTCGTTAGTTCCAATTAAGTGATGTTTTTCCAAAATCAAATTTTCGTCAGAGTCTATTATTTCATAATACAATGGTGTAACAAAGTCAAACTCGTCTTTTTGATAGATATCGACAAATGTATTTTCTATTCCGTTTACTTTCAGTTGTCCGATTTTACGTTCTTGAGAACAGGACGTAAATAGAATTAAAGTCAGAAGTAGAAATATATTTCGCTTTCATTTTTTCTAATTGGTGCCAACGGTCTTGGCTATGGTTTCGTTGCGGAATGGTTCGGAGAACTATTCCGGTAATGAACTATAGGTTGTTGTACGTAGTTTTTATTGATATATTTTTTATGAAATTATAACAAAAAAATCTAAATTTTTAAAGACTTATAACATCGCATTATCTTTTGTTATTCAATTCGTCGAATATGGGTAATTGTAATTATCTTATTGTAATTAATTCTAAAATTCTTGATTGAACTCGCAAAATATATATGCTTTTCAGTCAGCGCTACATTAGTTGCAATTGGAACAATTTTAGTTGTTTTAACAGGATGACTTTAAAACTATTTGTCGATAATAAACTCTTTAGCTATACGTAAACTCACTCTTGTGAGCACCTTTGTAAGTTGTTTTAATTCTTTGCTCAAAACAACTCTACATTTTGAAAAAGAAATTAAATTTTCGCTTTTCTGAAATTTGAAAGGTAGGTTTATTTACTTTAAGTCTGTTCGTTATCTCATCTATTCAGTAAGTCTCTTAAAATTGATGCTCTCACTGTTTTACTCAATGAGTCATTTTTATCGAAAACATCTGCGATAAATTCGATTTTTTCATAAAACTTTCGAGCTTGTCTTCTTCCTCTTTCGATAAGACACCATCATAAATATTGGTCGAGTACGTTTGAGTAAGATTCAGAAATCAAGTCTTGAAATTCAGTTTCGGATAAGTAAGATTCGTTCGCTAATTCTTTTAATTGGTAAAATTAAGATTGTTCAAGTCTCAAATTTGTCAACTACAGTTCTTGCAATAGTTTCTTTTGCACTATTGTATTTTTCCTCACATTCTTTGTGAAGTTTTCTAAATATTCCTGCACTTTTGTTACAATAAGGACATTTTCCCATAAGTGTTTTTTAAATGTTTTACAACTAGTGTATATCAACATGCAGTTTATTTCCCATGTCTATGACCAAAGTACAACTTATTTTAAAAAGCTCAAAGGACTAGGCGTGTTTGTAATATGGTGGTTGCTTACATGGGTGTAAATTTCTGTAGTCTTACTACTGCTATGCCCTAAAAGTACCTGGATGCTTCTTAGGTTTACGCCATATTCATAAAGATGTGTGGCATAGCTGTGGCGCAAGGTGTGCGGGGTTACTTTTTTGCGTATGCCTGCTTTTTTTACGGCACGGTATAATACCCGCCGTACACTTGTGGGTGAATAGGGAACAGGTTTTAAAGCACCCTTGGGCTGCTGTCCTTCAAATAAATAGATAACGGGACGGTACTGTTTATAGTACTCCCGCAGTAGTTGCAATAACTCCTCTGGCAAGGGTACTGCGCGGTCTTTAAACCCTTTTCCACGTAGTACGCTAATGCATTTACGCTCGCTATCTATATCTTTTATTTGTAAATTAATAAGTTCCCCAATGCGTAGCCCACACGCATAAAGGGTTTGCAATAGGGCAAGATGCTTACGGTTTTCAACAGCATTAAAAATACGTACAACTTCAGCCTGCGATAGCACCGTAGGCAAGCGTTTTTCTTTTCGGGGGCGAACAACGTTTAAGTAACAACGTTCTTGCCCCAAAATATGCTCCCAGTAAAATTTAAGAGCATTTATAGCTTGGTTTTGACTACTTATGGCATAACCTTGGTGTATTAAAGAGGTTATAAATAGTTCACCGCTTTCTTGTAAAGAACTATCTAGAGTATTTAACACGCAGTAATTATAAAACATAGCAAGATAGCTTCTATAAGTGCGCTGGGTGTTTGGCGAATAGTTTTTACGTTCTAATAATCGTTGTATAGCAGAAAAGTCCATAATAGTAATGTGCAATATAAGAGGCTTTTTTTTTACTAAGTATAAGTAACCGTTTATAGTCGTTTACAAGTATTTAATAAAAAAATAAACGTTTACAACTATTTAAACTTAAATAATGAACCGTAGTATATTACTGAAAAATTACTTTTTCCCGATTACCCCTTTCAGCAATTCCAATTGTCCGGCAAGTATTTTGTTCTCTTCCTCCAGCTCGGCAATGCGCTCCTGCAGGGGCAGGGTTGGGTCTGGGGCGTTGGTGGTAAAGGCTGGCGGCAACTGGGCGGCGAGGTCTGCAAAAAAATTGTGTTTGTAGCCCTCACATATTTCCCATAAAATAGCACATTGTAAACTAGGGCGCTTTAAAAAATGTTCTATGGTGGCTGGGGTGCGCAACATTTTTCTTGCCAAAGCACTTTTAGGCAAACGGTGCTTTTTAATATGTGCTTTTAAAATTTCTCCTATATGTGGCATGGAAGTGTTATTGTGGTATTTAGGTTTCGTATTCATAACGTAGCTATTTTTTTAGAGTCTTTGATAATTGTTTTATCATTCAGTCTAAAACTATTTAGAGTCTTTAATAAATGTTTTAGAGTAATTGGAAATTTATTTATCATTTACACTAACATTGGTTAGACTGTTTTATAAGTATTTTACCATTCACTCTAACAGCTTTTAGAGTCATTAATAAATGTTTTTGAGTGTTTGGTAATTGTTTTTCCATTTGGTCTAAAAATTGTTTTTTGGGGAGCCACAAAAAAAACGGACAACGGTGTGTCCGTAAAAAAGGAACGCTTTTTTTAGCTGGGGAGTTCGTCTGGTTTACTGCCCTGATTTTCAAAACGCACTTTTAGCCTTTCATAACTTTCCTTGGCCCCTGGCACGCCTGCTTGGCTGGCAGCGTCATAGTTTTTGTACACGCTAAGCGCCATGGTATAGGCCTCGTGGCCTGCTATGCGCTTTAGGTCGTTTACTTTGCGCTGGGCGTTGGCCAAACGGCTGTCTAGCTGGTCTAGTTGTTCAAAAATTTGTAAATCGGTTGCCAATAGGGCGCTGCTAAGGTAGGGCGGTAGTATGCCGGCACCGCTGCCTTGCATTTCGGTAATTACGTCTTCGGCAAACACTTTGTTGTTTACGTTAATAGCACTAAGGCTGGCGCGTTCTTCATCATCTAGGCTTCCTGCGGGCAGGTTGCTTTCAATACTTGTTACGGCGTCTAGCATCCCGCTAAAGGCCACTCCGTCTAAGACTTCATTAAGTCTGTTTTCAGTTAGATTACTCATATTTTAAAAATTTAAAAGATTAATAGGTTCCCAATTTTAAAAATATAATAATGCCAGTCAAGAAGGAAAAACCCTGTTTTTTTTTCAGGGTTTTTCCCCTTTTTTCGTTCTTCAATAAAAAAACACAAAAAACAATATGGGTTCTTCTTCATATTTATTAATTTCATCTGTATAAAAAATAGCTCCCCATGAAAACCACAAACAGATTGGAAGCCGCACTGGAAAAACTCTACACCGCTTTCCACAACAACACCTTAAATCCGGAATGCTGTAACCATTGTGCCGTTGGCAACATTTGCAACAATACCGATAGCTGGAAGCACCTTAGCGATGACCACGGTTCGTTACAATTAAACTATGTGGGCCGTGTCCATGAAAATTTAGGACGCAGATTTAACGGGTATACGCCTCTGGAGCTCCTACAAATTGAAGCTGAGTTTTTGAAGGGTTGTGGCTATAAACTTCCCTTGAACTACAGAAATGCAAAACCAGAAAATCCAACTTCCCAGGAAACCCTATTCAACGGCTTGTGTGCTACGGTTGCGTTTTTATGTGCGCTTGACGGAATAAAAAATGTGATGGATTATTATCCGCTATTCCCAAAAGAAGCTGAAATTCCTGTTTTGGAAACTGCCCAATAAAAAAAACCTCCATTATCAGCTTTGCCAATAAAAGAGGTTTTTGATAATTTTTCTTTTTCAATTATACTTTCAGGTCACCTTGCTCGCCCAAATCGGGTTCGTTGCCAGTAATAGCTCCTTGAGCCATTTTTAATAGCGAAATAACCTTTCCATTTTTGGTATCCCAATAATGTGCATCGTCGGGCTGAATTTTAATGGCGGTAATATTTGGATCATCAACGCCATCAAACCAAGCATCGTCTCCGCTGCCGTAAAGTTCTTTAATGCGATTTCTGTTAGTGCTGATGGTAGCGCGGCCATAAATACTCATAAACTCAAAGTCCCCTTGGTCTGCATAAATCAATTGGGTTTTGTTTTCCTTTTCAATGTGTTGGTTGTGCTCACTGTTTTTATTGCTGAGAAACCAAATATTTCCGGCTTCATCCACTTCTTTTGTACTCATTGGCACTACATGAAAGGGTTGGCATTTTAGATTTGTGGCCATCATGGTAAAATCAATGGATTCTGCCAGTTCCTTTATTTTCTTTATCGCTTCTGTATTGCTAAGATTTTTTGTGCTCATAGTTTTTATTTTCAAGATACTAAAGATTCGCCTTGGGTTCTTTTAAGAAAATCATAAAGTTTAGCAATCCATAAAAAAGAGTGAACAAAAAGCCCTAGCTTTTTTTAAGTTTCATAATGGCTTTCTCGTTTACAAACTCTTTTATCCCAAAACCACCATGCTCGCGGCCATAGCCAGACTCTTTCACGCCGCCAAAAGGCATATTGGGTTGTGCTAGCCCAAAACTGTTTATGAAAACCATTCCGGTATCAAAATGTTTGGTTGCCAATTCCATTGCTTTCTTTTCATCTTTTGAAAAGATGCCGCCGCCAAGACCATATTTGCTGTCGTTTGCAATGCGCATGGCATCGTCTTCATCTTTTGCATGTATTAAGGAAGCAACTGGTCCAAATAATTCATCATCATACGCCGGTTGTCCCGGCTTCACATTTTCAAGTACAGTTGCGGGATAGAAGAAACCCTTTCCCTTTTGGCATTTCGCCACCGCACAGAATTTTTGCTCCATTTTTTACACTCTTCTTTACTTGTTTGTGAATTGTTTCGCGGAGATCTTCACGAGCCATCGGTCCAATTTTAGAATCTTCATCAGTGGGATCGCCGTACTTCATTTTCTTCATCTGTTCTACGAAGGCTTCTTTAAATTCATCGTAAACTTTATCCACAACTACAAAACGTTTTGCAGCAACACAGGTTTCGCCATTGTTATACGTTCTTCCCAAAACACACATTTTTACAGCTACTTTTAAATCTGCATCTTCCAAAACGATATAGGCATCGTTACTTCCCAATTCCATAACGGTTTTCTTTAAAGCAGCTCCAGCTTTTTTGGCGATGTTTCTTCCCGCGCCGGGACTTCCGGTAAGCGTAACACCACGAACCAATTTGTGCTTTATAATTTCATCACTCTGCTTATGGGTTATTTTAAGTACGGTGAAAAGATTTTTGGGCAAGCCTGCTTTTTCAAATATTTTTTGAAGCATTAAAGCAGAACCGGTAACGTTTTCGGCGTGTTTCAACAATACACCATTTCCCGCCATTAGGTTTGCAATTGAATATCGGATTACTTGATATGCTGGAAAATTCCATGGTTGAATACCATAAATTACACCAATGGGGGAATAGGTTATCAATCCTTTTCCGCCGCCCGGAAGTTCACGTTCCTCGTCTTTCAAATTTTCGGGTCCATTTGCGGCCGTCCAATCGCAAATGCCCGCACAAAGTTCAATTTCCTGTTTTCCCTGTTTAAGAAGTTTGCCCATTTCATTGGTCATCAATTTGGAAAGTTCATCTGTATTCTCCTTTAACTCCCTGCCAATCGCCTTTATAATTTTGGCTCTTTCTTTGGGTGAAACCATACGCCAATCCATAAATGCTTTGTGACATTTTTCAACGGCATCATCTGCCTGCTTATCTGTCATTACGGGATATTTCTTAATTTCTTTCCCGGTTGTGGGATTAATTGTAACCAAATCTTTTTGCGCTTCTTTTTTCATAACTTATTTCTTTTTGTTTAATATATTATTTTACCCAAAAAGTCTATCTTAAGGAACTGTTATACTTTTGATTGCTGAAAAAGAAATGCTTCTAATTCATTATATCTGTATAGTTTTATAATTATGAAAAGTGCTAAATCTGAAAATATCCGTAGCGCCCGCCCCACAGATTTCAAAAAAGTTGTGCCACTCATAGTACAGGCAATGGAAGATTTGGCTTGCACCTTTGCCAATACTGAAGATCCGCAAATGGCGTATCCACTTTTTGAACATTTTTTTCAGCAAAAAGCCAATCAATACAGTTTTGAGCATACGCTGGTTTATGAAGAGTTTGGCGAGGTTTTGGGGTCTATTACATTTTATGATGGTGCATTGTTAGCGGAATACCGTAAGCCATTTTTGGAATATATAGCCAAAAGGTATCAGGTTAAGGATTTAGTAATTGAAGATGAAACCGAACCGAAAGAAGTATATATAGACACGCTAAGCGTTTCTGCCAAATATCAGGGAAAAGGAATTGGCAAACAATTATTGGCTGCGGCAATACACCGAGCAAAACAAAGTAGCCAAAAAAAGATTGGGCTTTTGGTAGATTTAAATAACCCCAACGCCAAAAAACTATACGCGTCTTTGGGTTTTGAAAGCGTGGGCAAAAAACACCTTGGCAACTGTGTTTATGAACATTTGCAGCTTAGCCTTTAGCTTCCTATTAGGAAAACAGTTGGTTGAGCACTGCGAGTGATTTCGGTTTTTGATAGCCTTGCACGTGAAAGCTGTAATACGCCATGATAAGTTCCAGCAGATTATGACGCGCCGTTTTTGAAAGTTTTATGGTGTGTAAGTTTTCCAGATTTATTCTGAAGAACTTTTTGAAATTTTCTATCTGCGGGCCTTCCAAACAATAATTACCTGTGTTTATAGCTTGAAAATTGCCTTCCATGATATTGAAATACACTTCATCAATATTTGAAGCATCCGGATAAAACCCTAAATGCATACTTAATTGCAATAAAAAGTAAACGTGAAAATTGGCGACTTCATCACTTTGGTCTAGCCACTGGAAGGAATGTTCCAAAAAGCTATAAAGCTCTGTATTGGTTTCTTCTTCGCGAATGCAGTTTTTAAGCATTTCAGACAAAAACATAACCAAGCCAGATTTTACAATATCTGTGTGCAGTGCTTGATAGGGATAAAAAACTTTGGCTTCCTTAATATATTCCAACGTTCCCTTGTTTTTGTGCTCTGCAATAAGTTCTAATTGGGTGAGTGGCTGAAAATAGGATGCTTTCAGTTTGCCTCTTTTAGATTTGAGAATATTGCGCAACAAATAGCTTTTTATTCCCGCAGATTCGGTGTAGCAACTAACAATAAGGTCTGCTTCGGAATATTTTATGGCTGAAAAAACAATGGCTTTGGTAGCAACAACCATCAGCGGATAATCATTATCTTGGAAACTTTGGTTTCCACACTATCATCTGTGGTAACCAATACCAAATACACGCCCGATCTAACTTTGTACTTACCAAAAGCTGTAGTGTCCCACAAAACGCTTCCTCCTTCCGAAGTTTCTTCAAAAACAAGGCTTCCGTTAATGTCGGTTATTTTTACGTTTGCCCTGGCTGTAAGTCCATCTATGGTTACATTTCCATAAAATCCAGGCCGAACCGGATTGGGGAATGCATGTACATTTTCCAGATTATCACTGGGCGCAGTGGCAGAACCTCTATAAGCCACAAGACCTTGTGTAGTTGCAAAATAAATAACACCCGTAAAAGGGTCTATCGCTATATCCTGCACATTGTTTGTGGGTAAAGGCGAATTATCCTTTGTAAAGCGAAGCAAGGTTTCCTGCCCATTTGGGGATAAATAAAATACTCCTGCGGTAGCCGTTGCAATCCATTTGTTGTTAGAGCCATCCACTTCAATATCTGTGATGGATTGTTCATATAAAAGCTCTTGTGCCACACCATTTTCAAGAATAATAATTGCTTGCGATTCTGGGGTTTGCCCTTGATCAAAAAAACTGCCAGGGCTGTAAAGTACTCTAAGTCCGCGAAGGGTTCCAATCCAAAGTCTGTTTTGGGCATCAAAAGCTAGCGCCCTAATCACGGTAGATGGTAAATTTCCCGCTCCAGCTCCTTTGTCTAATCTATTGAAAGAATCTGTTCTGGGGTTGTAGCCTAATAGTCCGTTGCTATATGTTCCGAAAAAGATACTGCCATCACGACTGATAGCCAATTTTGTCAATGCCAATTCGCTAATAGGGTCAATTATATTAGAAATATCAACTTTTTGAAACTGTCCGCCTGGAGTTAATTTTATAAGACCTTCGCCCAGTTTGCTCTGCACAAACCACAGATTGCCTTGACTGTCAAACTGTGACCCATAGAGCCTTATTCCAGCATCAATACCGTTAATTATAGCTTTATCCAGACCGCTATTGGTTTCATTATAAAGAATTGTTGGTGTGTCTTCAACAATTTTTAGAAGTCCTTTTTCAAAAGAACTCATAAAAACCTCATTTTCATTTGCAGGATTAATGGTGACTTTTACCAAATCTGTGGGTTCGCCACCTACCGCAGCACTTAAGTCTTCATAGTGAATATTGTTCCAAAGTGTATCTTTTAAATGGCTTATTCCATAACGAGAAAGCGGATAAGGGTTGAAATCACTGTCTACCTCCCCAAAGCTTACCCAAAGTTGACCAGGAGCGGAATCTAAGGCAAAAGGACTGTTTTTTATAGGGCCGTTTGGAAGTATTTGTGTAGGCTGTGTGCTTCCGAAAGGAACAATCAACAGGCCATCTTCAGCAGTTCCTAAATAGAAATTATTTCCGAAGCCATACCCAGACAGAAGATCTAGCTGAAAATCTTGCAAATTAGTAACGGAGGATTGTTGTACAAATCCTTCAGAATAAGCATGGATTGAATTTTTTGTGGTAATGGTCAATAAATCAGCTGCAAGCCTGAATTTTTGCACTTCAGAACTAAAAGTTTGCACGACAGTTGTATTTCCTTGAGGCGTAAAACGCAAAATACTATTGGATCTATTGGATGCGTAAAGCTCATTGCCCAATTTTTCCATAGCCCTAAAACCTCCGCCCATAATGGTTGTCCAGTTTTGATAATCAATCAAATTATCATCTGCTACCATTGCCCTGCGCATACCATTACTGGCACTTGCTGCAAAAATGTAGGGATCTTTAACAGTTGTCTGTACAATGTTTATCTGACTTCCACCATCACCAATAAAATAAGTATCACCAAATTCCAAAGCCGAAAGATTATAGACTGAGATGCCGTATTTTGTAGAAATATAAAGATTGTCATTGTATTCATTAAAATTGTTGATGCGTTTTCTATCTGGTGGGATAGTTTGTTTTTCCAAAATATCTACCACTTTCAAGATGTTTTCATCACCCTCTTTCACAATTTCTATCAGCCCGTTTTCATAGCCAATAATCAACAATTTGAAGGCCTCACTGTAATGAACCGTGGTAATAAATTCTCCCGAAAGTCCATTAACTGTTGATAATGTTTTAATTTGTTGTGTGGAAAGATCATAAGTAAACACCGCATTTTCAGCACCTACAAAAATTTTGTTATCGCCCTGAGAAATGTCTTTCACAGAAACATAGGAAAAATAGCCCGTCCAACGGTCTTCAAAATTCTGGGCGCTTGCCAGAAACGGAGTTAGTAGAAGAAAAGCAATGATCCACCGCTTCATATAAAACTGGTTTTGTTTATTAACACGCTAAAATACTATTTATTGCGGTATATGAATGAAAAAGCCTTTCCATATCCTTCATAAAATAAAAAGATACTCGGAAAGGCTTTTGCCTTATTTTGAATTTTGAACTGACTACACTACACCTTGGGCAAGCATTGCATCAGCTACTTTTACGAAACCTGCAATATTTGCTCCTTTTACGTAATCTACATAACCATCGCTATCTTTTCCGTATTCTACACAAGCATTGTGAATGTCGTTCATAATATTGTGAAGTTTTTCATCTACTTCAGCAGCAGTCCAGCTTAAACGCAAAGAGTTTTGCGACATTTCCAAACCAGAGGTTGCAACCCCACCTGCATTTGACGCTTTTCCTGGGGAAAATAAAATCTTCGCTTTTTGAAATGCTTCAATAGCTTCAGGCGTACAAGGCATGTTAGCACCTTCGCCTACGCAAATACATCCGTTCTTTAAAAGCATATTGGCTTCTTCGCCGTTCAACTCGTTTTGAGTAGCACAAGGAAGGGCAATATCACATTTCACTTCCCACGGGCGTTTTCCTTCAACATATTTTGCGCCAGTATATTTTTTAGTATATTCTGAAATACGGCCACGCTTTTCGTTTTTCAAATCCATTACGAAAGCAAGCTTTTCTGAGTTAATACCCTCGGAATCATAAATATAACCAGCAGAATCTGAGAATGTAACTACTTTTCCGCCAAACTCAATAGCTTTTTCAGCAGCATATTGTGCAACATTTCCAGAGCCTGAAATAACTACTGTTTTTCCCTTGAAGCTTTCACCTTTGGTTGCAAGCATATTTTTTGCGAAGTACACATTTCCATAACCTGTTGCTTCAGGACGGATAAGTGAACCACCGTAAGAGCGTCCTTTTCCGGTAAATACTCCTGTAAATTCGTTACGAATACGCTTGTACTGACCAAACATAAAGCCAATTTCGCGACCACCTACGCCAATATCTCCAGCAGGAACGTCTGTATCTGGGCCAATATGTCTTGAAAGCTCTGTCATAAAACTTTGGCAAAAACGCATCACTTCGTTATCACTTTTCCCTTTCGGGTCAAAGTTAGAACCACCTTTTCCACCTCCCATAGGAAGCGTAGTTAAGCTGTTTTTAAAAGTTTGTTCAAACCCTAAAAACTTTAATATACTAAGGTTTACGGATGGGTGAAAACGCAAGCCTCCTTTGTATGGCCCAATAGCTGAATTGAATTGGATTCTGTACCCTTTATTAACGTGTATTTCGCCCTTATCATCCGTCCAAGGCACACGGAAAAGAATAGTACGCTCAGGCTCTACCATACGTTCCAACAGCTTTTTGTTGGCGTACTTTTCGTTTTTTTCAATAAAAGGGATTACTGTTTCAGCAACCTCGGTTACCGCCTGAAGAAATTCAGGTTCATTTGGATTGAGTTTTTCGACTTCAGAAATGAAATCCTTTATACTTTGCTTCATTGGTTATAATTTTATTTTATTTTTATCTAATTTCCTTGTAATCAGAATACTATAGTATGTTTTGTAACAATTTTTTTTAAAAATACCTATAAAAAAACATATTAATAAAAACAATCACATAAGGAAGGCACAAATATAAGCGTTATGATAAAAATTGTATGTCAATTTTTTACAAATTAGCTAAATAGTATTATTAATTTTACCGTTAAATATGTTTTTATATATTTGTTGTGTCTCAATCTAAACCCATTTATATAATGAATACCAGAATTTTGCTATTGGTATTTTTCTTGTTGGCTTTCGCGAAGCAAGAAGTTTACAGCCAGTTTGGCTTTTCTCACGAGGTGGGTTTAATTACCGGACCCGTAGTTTTCTATTCAGATTTTGGTCAACGTAACAACTTTGAAACCAATGGCCGAAATACTGGTTTTGGCGTTGGGCTTATACATTATATCAATTTTTCCTATCGTGCAGATTGTAATTGCTACACGCGCGATAAATATTTTAATGACCACTTTAAGATCCGAAACGAGATTGATTACCACAAAACCAATTTGAATCATTATGGCCGTTGGGTAGAGGCCGATCAAACATCATTGTTTGCAGATCAACTTCGTGCTATGAGTGGTTCTACTTCTGTTTTTGAAATTGGCTCACAGTTGGAGTATTTTCCTTTAAGTATCCGTGATTTCGCTGCAGGCTCTTATAAAATTGCGCCTTTTATAAGTTTTGGTGTGCATTGGGTAAGTTATACTTCTGAGGTTACCTCTACTATGGGACCTTTAAACACACCTATATCTACTCCAGATAAATATTATAATTCTTTTCAGCAAGGTCCTGCTTCCACTTGGGCTATGGTAGGAAGTGTTGGTATTCGTTATAAACTAACTCCGTTGAGCGATTTAATGCTAGACAGCCGATGGGAATATTACTTTACAGATTATTTGGATGGACTTAATCCAACCTTAAAAAACAATGGAACAACACCAGTTCCAGAAAACAAGGCAAATGAGTGGATTTATTGGTTGAATATTGGATATATTTATTATATAGACTAAGTAACTTTTAAAACATAAAAAAGGGTCGGATTTAAAAAATCCGACCCTTTTTTATGTTCTATTAATTTGATTGAATTATCCAATCGCCTGTTTCAAATCTGCAATTAAGTCATCTACATCTTCAATCCCCACAGAAAGACGAATCAACGAGTCCACAATACCTGTTTTTTCACGTTCTTCCTTTGGAATGCTCGCGTGCGTCATACTCGCAGGATGTCCAGCAAGACTTTCCACGCCGCCAAGACTTTCTGCCAAGGTGAAAATTTCTAAGTTTTCCACTATTTTTATGGCTTCTTCGTAATTGTTTCCTTTGGTTACAAATGAAATCATCCCACCGAAATCCTTCATCTGTTGCTTTGCAATTTTATGATTTGGATGGCTTTCAAAACCTGGCCAATATACTTTTTCAATTTTTGGATGCTTTGCCAAATACTCTGCAACTGCCTTCCCATTTTCACAATGGCGCTGCATACGTATATGAAGCGTTTTCAAACCACGTAAAACCAAGAAACTGTCCTGTGGACCACAAACGGCACCACTCGCATTTTGAATGAAATACAGTTTTTCTGCAAGTTCTTTGTCATTTACAATCAACCCGCCCATCACCACATCGCTGTGGCCACCAAGATATTTTGTAGCACTGTGCATCACAATATCTGCCCCCAATTCCAAAGGTTGCTGCAAATACGGCGTTGCAAAAGTATTGTCAACTGCAAGCAAGACTTTGTGCTTTTTGGCAATAGTTGCTGCCTTCTTTATGTCTATAATGTTCATCATTGGGTTAGTTGGTGTTTCCACCCAAATGAGTTTGGTGTTATCGTTTACGTAATCTTCAATTTTATCGGCATTCTCCATGTCGATGAAATGAAACTTAATGCCAAAACCTTCAAAGATCTTAGTGAATAACCGATAGGTTCCACCATAAAGATCGTTGGTTGAAATTACCTCATCACCAGATTTTAAAAGTTTCATAACTGCGTCTATTGCTGCAAGTCCACTTCCAAAGGCAAGACCATATTTTCCGTTTTCAATACTTGCGAAAGCACGTTCCAAAGCGGCTCGTGTTGGGTTTCCACTTCGCGAATACTGAAAACCTTTATGGCCTCCAGGAGTTGTTTGTGAATAAGTTGAGGTTTGATAAATTGGTGGCATTACTGACCCATAGGCAGGATCTACATTGTGTTGCCCCCCGTGTATTGTTTTGGTATTGAATTTCATAGGAAACTGTAAATTTTAAAGTGATAATCAGCAATACTGAAACAATATTGTAGGATTTAATATAACTTTCACAATACCTGATTTTAAAGTTATTACTTTTGAATTGCAAATGTAAGAGTTTCGTTTGTGATAGCTAACCATCTATTCCTTTTAACGTATGAAATGCCTATTCGCGATTTCTAAATCAAATGAAGATGCATCTTTAGGCATTCCATCTCTTTTACTGAGCGTAGTCGTAGTATCCTATTTCTCAAATATTTTATACAGATGAATAACAAAATTTCTGTCGTAGCTCTGATTGCGCTTATAACCATAAGCTGCAACCAAGAAAAAAACATTGAGTTTGCTGCGGAAAGTTTTACCGAAAAGGAGCTTTCAATTTGCAAAAACAGCAAATGCCCTGAAGTGACAATCAATTATGTGGAAGTTTTTGGCGATGATGAAATTTCCGAAAAGATTAACAGGAAAATAAAAAACTTCATCTTCACTTCGCTTCTGATGGGCGAAGATACTATCCCCGCTGCTAAGACCATACAGGAGGCTGCTACTGGTTTTATTGAAACCTACAAAGCAGATAAAGCACAATTCCCCGATATGGCCGGGGAGTATTTTGCTGAAATCTCTGTTAATGAAATTTATACTTCCAAAGAACATCTTTGTTTTGAAATGCGCCAATATCTTTTCACGGGAGGCGCACACGGTTATGGCACCATTTCATTTTTGAACATAGATCCCAAAACTGGAGAAGAACTTACCTCAAAAGAACTTTTTAAAAACAATAAAGAATTTACTGCTTTCGCAGAAAAAAAATTCCGTGACCAACAAAAAATAGCCCCAGAACAATCAATCAATGATACTAAATTTTGGTTTAAAAATGACGAATTCTATCTTCCCGAAAGTGTCGGTTTTACGCAGGATAGCCTTATTTTTGTTTACAACCAATACGACATTGCCAGCTATGCCGATGGCCCCATTGAATTGAAAATTGAAATGAAAGAAGCAAAGCCTTTCCTTAATATTGATTAATTTTGAACTATGCAAAAAGTATATTATTTATCAACTTGTGATACCTGTAAACGCGTAATGGAAGAGATTGAAATTCCTTCATCATTCATAAAACAGGATATAAAAGTACAGGGCATTAACAAAGAAGAATTGGATGAACTTTTCAATCTAACTAATAGTTTTGAAGAGCTTTTTAGCCGTAGGGCAAAACTTTATCAAGAACGGAATTTAAAAGAAGAAAATCTTTTGGAGGAAGATTACAAAAGACTCATTATTGGAACACTACACTTTTTTGAAGCGTCCCGTAATAGTTAATAATGACGAAATCTTTATAGGAAGCAGCCCAAAAACAGTTGCCGCTGCCAAAAAATCCATTCATAAAAATTGACCAATCAACGCATTTTTGCGCTTTTAGCGGCTACTACTGCGAGTACTATTTATGGTGTAAACCATACAATTGCAAAAGGGTTGATGCCAGATGTAATCCAACCGTTTGGTTTTATTTTACTCAGGGTTTCCGGAGCAGCTTTGATTTTTTGGATTATAAGTCTTTTCTTCCCTTCTGAAAAAATTGAACGCCGTGATTGGTTTCGGTTTGTAATCTGTGCTTTCTTTGGAATGGTTTTGAATATGCTTGCTTTTTTTAAAGGATTAAGCCTTTCCACACCAATTAATAGCTCGGTTATTATTACAATTTCTCCCGTTTTATTATTGATGCTTTCTGCAATTATTTTAAAGGAACGAATAACGTGGCTAAAGAGTCTGGGTATCTTTCTTGGATTGTGTGGAGCTTTGGTGTTGATTCTCTTCGGATTGAAAGAGCAGCCTAATGCGCCCAATATTCCGCTGGGAAACCTACTTTTTATAGTAAATGCAAGCTCCTATTCTATCTATTTGATTTTAATAAAACCGTTAGTGCCAAAATACAGTTCCATTACTTTGATGAAGTTCCTGTTTCTATTTGCATTATTAATAAATCTACCCATCGGGTTTTCAGAATTTACAGAAGTAGAATGGACTTCACTCCCAATTGATGCTATTTGGAAACTGGGCTTTGTGGTTCTCTGTACGACAGTTATGACCTATCTTCTTAATATTTTTGCGTTGAAACAATTAAGTCCATCTACCATTGGAGCGTTTATTTATTTACAGCCTGTAATTGCAGTGCTTTTTGCAGTACTAGTGGGTGCAGATAGTTTAACTCCTTTAAGAATAGGCGCAGCAGTTTTAATATTTTTAGGTGTTTACCTTTCTACAATAAAACGTGTACACCGATATACTAATTAAAGATCTTTCGGGCGCTGGCTATACTTTCGAGTGTTTTCTTTAGTTAGAATTCTGAAATCATCTGTTTTTTCCAAAGCATTGAATTTTTCGAAAAATTTCTTCGGAAGGCCTACTAGTTTCCGTTCTTTCAAATCAATCCAACCCCCCATCATTTCGCAGCGGGCATAGTTTTTCCCGTCTTCATCATAAAAATTGTGGAGAAATTCAAAATACATTCCATCTTCAGATAAGCCTTTTAACTGCAAGGTAACCGTGATAGGTTTTCCAGGAAAAAATTCGCGGAAATAATACATATGCTCATAAAAAGCCACTGCACCCATGTTTTGCTTTGATAAGTTAGTTAGGTCTAGTCCGCTATCCATAAAAAAGCTCATTCGGGTATGGCTCATATAATCTATGTAGGCGCTGTTGCGCAGGTGGCGGTTTGCGTCCACATCGCTCCAGCGTATTTCAAATTGTTTTGTGTACATCGTTTTCGATTTTTCTACAAATTTAAAGTAACTTTGTTATGCAAGCATAGTAAATATGTTTAGTTTCTGTTAAAACTTTTCCATAATAATGCCGCTGATTAAAAGTAATTACATCCCGAGCTTTCCTTTTAAAAACGGACACTTCTCCACGATTTATTCTGCAAAACTTCGACCTTCTCCAAGTTTAATCCAACAGCGGGAACGCATACAATTGCCAGACGGAGATTTTATGGATATTGATTGGTCATTTTCAAAAAAAACTTCCGATAAAGTTGCAATCTTGCTTCACGGTCTCGAAGGAAACGCACAGCGAACCTATATGAAGGGCCAAGCTAAAATTCTGAACCAAAAAGGTTGGGATGCTGCCGCAGTTAATTTTCGTGGTTGTAGCGGCGAAGTAAACCTATCGTATCAATCCTACAATGCTGGGAAAACGGACGATTTGGAAGCGGTAATCAATTTTATCCTGAAAAAGGACAGCTACAATGAAATAGCGCTCGTAGGTTTTAGCCTGGGCGGTAATCTGCTATTGAAATACTTGGGCGAGCGCGAATCATTTCCAAAGGAAATAAAGAAAGCCGTTGCCATTTCCACGCCCTTGAGCTTAAAAGGTTCTTTGGAATCTTTGAATGAATTTTCAAACTGGGTTTATCGTAATTCCTTTTTAAAAAATCTTCGGAAAAAATACAAAACGAAGATGAAGGATTTCCCCGAAAAAATGACAGCTTCAGATTATAAGAAAATTACTTCCCTGCTGGAATTTGATAACGTTTATACGGCTCCGGCACACGGTTTTAAAGATGCCTTTGATTATTACGAAAAGAACAGCAGCCTTCAGTTTCTTCCGAATATTGAAATTCCAGTCCTTGTTTTAAACGCTAGAAACGACAGCTTTCTTTCTTCGGAATGTTATCCAACAGAATTGGCTTCAAAAATGAAAAACCTCCATCTCGAAATTCCAAAATACGGCGGACACGTGGGTTTTCATCAAACCAATAAATTGTATTACAGTGAAAAACGCAGCATGCAATTCTTGAATGAATAATTGAGTTTGAAAACCCTCACACCCCAAACCGACAACCTACCACCTAATTTTCTTACCTTTGCCCTTCAATAAAACAGGAATATGATCCAATCCATGACGGGCTACGGCAAAGAAGTTGTCCAATTGCCATCCAAAACCATTACCATTGAAATCAAATCGCTAAACAGCAAAGGGCTTGACCTCAACACCCGAGTGCCTTCAAGCTATCGTGAAAAGGAGCTTGAAATCCGCGATCTGCTTGCTAAATCATTACAAAGGGGTAAAGTGGATTTTTCACTTTACATTGAAGTTACGGGTGAAGAAGTTACAACCCAACTTAACGAAAGTGTTGTAAAGCAATACATGAAACAACTTTCGAACGTTGTGAATGGCGATCCTGTAGAACTTTTGAAAATGGCGGTTCGTATGCCCGATGCTTTAAAAACCGAACGTGAGGAAATTGATGAAAAGGAATATGAAACCATTTTAAAAGGAATTGATCAAGCACTAGAATCCATCAATAAATATAGAACGGACGAAGGCCAAGTGCTTGAAAATGACTTTTGGGAACGTGCTAAAACCATTTCAAAATTATTGGAAGACGTAATTGCTATAGATCCCGAACGTGTAGATGCGGTAAAAGAAAGACTTCGCAAAGCAGTTTCAGATTTAAAGGAAAAAGTGGACGAAAACCGTTTTGAGCAGGAATTGATTTATTACCTTGAAAAATACGATATCACCGAGGAAAAAGTTCGGCTTAAAAACCACTTGGAATATTTTGAAGAAGCATTAAAATCACACGATTCCAATGGGAAAAAATTGGGTTTCATTACCCAGGAAATTGGTCGCGAAATAAACACCATTGGTAGCAAGGCAAACTACGCTCCAATGCAACAAATAGTGGTGCAAATGAAGGACGAGCTGGAAAAAATTAAGGAACAGGCCCTAAACGTTTTATAGATGGAAGGAGGAAAATTAATCGTTTTTTCGGCCCCTTCCGGCAGTGGAAAAACCACCATCGTGCAACATTTGCTGAAACAGGAAGACCTCAACTTGGAATTTTCTGTCTCGTGTACCAGCCGCGAACCCCGCGGTGATGAAAAGCACGGTGAAAACTATTATTTCATTTCACTCAAAGAATTTAAGCAACACATCAAAAACGATGATTTTTTAGAGTGGGAAGAAGTGTATCGTGACAATTTTTACGGCACTTTGAAAAGTGAGGTAGAACGCATTTGGAGCCACGGAAAAAACGTGATTTTTGACATTGACGTTGTTGGCGGACTTCGCATTAAAAAGAAATATCCCGAAAAAACGTTGGCAGTTTTCGTAAAACCACCAAGCATTGACGAGCTAAAAATTCGACTTAAAAAGCGAAAAACCGAAAGCGACGAACGCATCAATATGCGCATTGCCAAGGCTTCGGTGGAATTGGCCACTGCCCCACAGTTCGACAAAATTATAAAGAACCATGATCTAGAAACCGCTTTAAAGGAAGCACACGATTTGGTAGAAAATTTCATCAAAAAATAAACAGCTTTTAATTTTGAAAACTTCAAAAAAAATAGGGCTCTATTTCGGCACTTTCAACCCTATCCACATTGGGCATTTAATTATTGCCAACCACATGGTGGAGTTCAGTGATTTAGATGAAGTTTGGTTTGTGGTTACCCCACACAATCCGCTAAAGAAGAAAAAAACACTTTTGGAAGACCACCACCGGCTAGCAATGGTGCGGATTGCTGTAGAAGAGTATCCAAAGTTACATGCCAGCAATGTGGAATTTGACCTTCCGCAGCCCAATTATACGGTGAATACTTTGGCTTATTTGGAAGAAAAATATCCTAACGAAAAACTTCTGCTTGATAATGGGTGAGGACAACTTGAAAAGCCTTCACAAGTGGAAAAACTATGAGGTCATTTTAGAAAGATATTCAATCTACGTTTATCCAAGAATCTCTGAAGGAATTGTTGAGACACAATTCGACAATCATAAAAAAATTAAAAAAGTTGACGCCCCAATTATTGAGCTTTCCTCAACCTTTATTCGCAAGGGTATAAAATCCGGAAAAAACATACGGCCCATGCTTTCGGCCGAAGTTTGGAAATATTTGGATGAGATGAATTTTTATAAATAAAAAAACCGCCCCACCAAATTAACACTTGGGGAGCGGCTTCAACTAAATAACCAACCAAAATCATTGAAACTTTTTCCTGAAGCGAAAAATCGATTTCAATAATCAAAAACAATAACGTCAGAAAATATTAAAACATTGCGCAACCATCCTTAAGCTACTGTTAAATGTTTCGAGAGGATTGTGTACTTTTGAAATTATAAATTTATTAAATGTCAGAAAAACCAAAATTTGCAGTCTTTGGCGGCGGAAGCTGGGCCACAGCAATTGTGAAAATGCTTTGTGAAAACTTAGATGAAGTTTGCTGGTATATGCGAAGCAAGGATGCTGTAAATTTCATAAAAAAACACGGGCACAATCCAAATTATTTAAGCTCTGTTGAATTCAATCTAAGCCAACTTAGGTTAAGTAATGATATTAATGAGACCGTTAGTTGTGCAGATTGTCTCATCTTCGTGATTCCTTCAGCATTTCTTCATCGAGAATTGGAAAAACTAACTGTTTCCTTGGAAGATAAAATTGTGTTTTCTGCCATTAAGGGAATTGTTCCAGAAACCAGTTTAATTGTTGGGGACCATTTCAATACCCATTACAAAGTTCCTTTCAATAATATCGGCGTTATTTCCGGTCCCTGCCACGCTGAAGAAGTTGCATTGGAACGGCTTTCCTATCTTACTATCGCCAGCGCTGATGCGGAAAAGGCAAAACTGATTGCAGATGTTTTAAGCAGTGATTATATAAAATGCACCACCAGTGATGATGTTCTGGGAACCGAATATGCAGCGATGCTTAAAAATATTTACGCAGTTGCAGCAGGAATTGCGCATGGACTTGGTTATGGCGATAATTTTCAAAGTGTGCTGATGAGCAATGCCATCCGCGAGATGAAAAAGTACGTAAAAAAGGTCCATAAAATGAAGCGTGACATCAATGATTCTGCATATTTAGGAGATTTATTGGTTACGGGTTATTCCGTTTTTAGCCGAAACCGGTTATTTGGAACAATGATAGGAAAAGGCTACACCGTAAGAAGCGCCCAACTGGAAATGAGTATGATTGCGGAAGGATATTACGCCACTAAAAGTGCTTATAACCTAAACCAGCAAAAGGGAAAGAAAAAGGCCAAAACCCCAATAATTGATGCGGTTTATAATATTCTCTATGAAAATAAGGACCCAAAAAAGATATTTAAAAAACTAACAGAAAAGTTAGATTAAAAAAAAGCCCCGCTACAATTTGCGGGGCTTTATAATTTATTGCTTAATGTCTTTATTAATATTTTCTGGCAAATTTTCATAACCCATATTAAAAAGGGTGAAACCAAAAATATCTGCATATTGCTCAATGGTTTTGCTTACGGGCGTTCCAGCGCCGTGACCAGCATCGGTTTCTATTCTTATTAAAATAGGATTGTCTCCAGTTTGCTTTGCCTGAAGTTCCGCTGCAAATTTAAAACTGTGTGCTGGCACTACTCTATCATCGTGGTCACCAGTGGTTATTAAGGTTGCAGGATATTCAACGCCTTCTTTCACGTTATGCAATGGTGAATACCCCTTTAGATATTCAAACATTTCCTTGCTGTCTTCTGCAGTACCATAATCATAAGCCCAGCCCGCTCCTGCAGTAAACTTATTATATCGGAGCATATCCAAAACACCAACTGCAGGAAGTGCGACTTTCATCAAATCGGGTCTTTGTGTCATTGTAGCCCCCACAAGCAAACCTCCATTAGAACCACCACGAATTGCTAGGTAATCACTGGAAGTGTACTTATTTTTAATTAAGTATTCCGCAGCAGCAATAAAATCGTCAAATACATTTTGCTTCTTCATTTGGGTTCCAGCATTGTGCCATTTTTCGCCATATTCACCGCCGCCTCGCAGATTTGGTACTGCATAAATTCCGCCTTGTTCCATCCATACAGCATTTGTAATACTGAAACTTGGTGTTAAACTAATATTGAATCCACCATATCCGTAAAGTATCGTTGGATTTTTACCATCCATTTTCAATCCTTTTTTATGCGTAATAATCATCGGAATTTTTGTGCCGTCCTTAGACGTATAGAAAACCTGGTGGCTTTCGTAATTTTCGGGATTGAAATCTATTTCAGGTTTTATATATAATTCTGAATTTCCACTTGCTATATCATATTTATATATGCTTCCTGGAGTTACATAATTAGTAAAGGAATAATAAAGTTCTTTTTCTTCTTTTTTTGTTCCGAAACCACCTGCAGAACCTACACCAGGAAGTTCTATTTCGCGGATCAACTTTCCGTCATAATCATACTGCAACACTTTTGAAACCGCATCTACCATATAATTTGCAAAAATGTTTCCGCCTCCTGTGCTTGGTGATAGTACATTTTCGGTTTCAGGAAGGAAGTCCTTCCAGTTATCTGGGGTTGGATTTGCAGCATCTACAGTTACAATTTTACGATTCGGGGCATTCCTGTTGGTAACAATATAAAGTTTGGAATCTACATTTTCAAGAATATAAGTGTCTGAGTCGGTATCATTCAGTATAGTAACAAATTTTGAATCTGGCTTAGTAAGATCTTTTATAAAAAGTTTATTTCCAGTCGTGGAAGTACTCGCCCTAATTATTAAATAGTGGTTATCCTCGGTTACGGAACCATTAATATAGCGGTATTTCTGCTCCGGCGTTGCCCCAAAAATTACTTCATCATCGCTTTGTGGCGTTCCCATTTTATGGTAATATACTTTGTGCTGATCCGTTTTGGCTGAAAGTTGACTTCCCTTAGGTTTGTCATAACTAGAATAATAAAATCCATCTTCTGCTTTCCACGAAAGACCGCTGAATTTTATGTCTTTTAGTGTATCTCCAACCAATTCCTTAGTCTCAGTATTCATCACAAGAACTTTTCGCCAATCGCTACCGCCTTCAGAAATACTATAGGCCAGCTTGCTTCCGTCCTTTGAAAAACTGGTTTCGCCCAAAGAAATTGTTCCATCTTCCTTAAAAGTGTTTGGGTCTAAAAATATTTCAGCCGTATTTGGATCTTCTCCAGTTTTGTAGCGATAGATAACGTATTGGTTTTGCAGACCGTCATTTTTATAAAAATAGGTATAATCGCCTTCCTTGAATGGCGGGCCTACTTTTTCATAGTTCCAAATTTCGGAAAGACGATTTTTTAGTTCTTCCCTAAAAGGTATTTTCTCCAAATATCCATAGGTTACTTCATTTTCTGCTTTTACCCAAGCAGCAGTTTCTTCGCTGCGGTCATCTTCTAACCAACGGTAAGGATCTTTCACTTCAACACCAAAATAGGTATCTACGGTATCTACTTTTTTTGTCTGTGGATAAGTCACGGAAATTAATTCTTTTTTGGGTTCTTCTTTGCAGCCAACGAATGCAAGGATTAAAATTGCAGGGACGATTGAAAACTTCATAATATCTATTTTTTTCGAAATGTAAATGTACATTTTTTAACTTTAAAGAAAATAGTTGAAAGCAAAGAAAAAGGCCCTCGTTAAGAAAGCCTTTATTTTACCATAAACATTCATTTTCAGAGAAATAATGGTCTGTAAACTTTCCAATGTTTATATATCAATATAGCATTTAGGACTATCACTAGCAACGCCAAAATAAGACCTGGAGTATCCATGAAAAGATGGAAAAGCAAAATATTTACTGAAATGGGCGCTAATAAAAGTAACGCAAATGGAACCCATTTGTTAAACAACAAGAGCAATCCAGTAAAGAGTTCAAAAACTCCAATAACCTTAAGAATGTAGCCTGTGTTACTCAGTGAGTCAATGAATATAGCTGCATCACCAGTATAGATATGTGTGGGCATAAAGTTGAAGTGAATCAGTTTGCTCACTCCGAAAAATATTAATCCCAAGCCTAAAATGATTCTCAGGATTTTAGTAAAAGTTGAATTCATAGACTTTACGTTTAATGGTTAATCTTTAAAGATACTGAAAAATAAAAAACGCACCTTTAAATAGATTGCGTTTTTTTAACAAATATTTAAATATATCTTTTCCTTTTATCTTAAAAAACTAAACAAGCTTATTGTCCAACAGGTATTCTGCTATCTGTACTGCATTGGTTGCAGCACCTTTCCGTAGGTTATCACTAACAATCCACATATTCAAAGTGTTGGGCTGCGTTTCATCGCGACGGATTCGCCCTACAAAAACATCATCTTTGTCATGAGCGTACATTGGCATGGGGTAGGTGTTAGTATCTGGGTTGTCCTGAACGGTTATGCCTGGGGTTTGGTGAAGAATTTTTCGGATATCTCCCAAATCAAAATCATTTTCAAACTGAATATTTACGGATTCACTATGGCCTCCAGCTGTTGGAATACGAACAGCCGTTGCAGTAACTGAAAACGTGCGGTCATCCAATATTTTTTGTGGCTCGCGAGCCAATTTCATCTCTTCTTTGGTATAGCCATTAGGCTCAAAAACATCGCAATGTGGCAATGCATTTCTGTGGATTGGGTATGGGTATGCCATTTCACCTTTTATTCCTGCCATTTCATTTTCCATTTGCTGCACAGCTTTTAAACCTGTGCCTGAAACAGACTGATAGGTGGAAACCACTACTCTTTTCATTTTATATTTTTTATGAAGTGGTGCCAAAGCCATTACCAACTGTATGGTCGAGCAATTTGGGTTGGCTATTATTTTATCGTCTTTGGTCAATAAATGGGCATTGATTTCCGGAACAATGAGTTTTTTATCGGGCTCCATTCGCCAAGCTGAAGAATTGTCAATTACAGTCGTTCCAACCTCCGCAAATTTTGGTGCCCATTCCAGCGAAATGCTTCCACCGGCAGAAAAGATGGCGATGTTTGGTCTAGCGGCCACGGCATCTTCTAATCCAATCACTTTATGGTTTTTATCCTTAAAGGAAATTTCTTTTCCTACAGATCTTTCTGAAGCCACCAACAGCAATTCATCAATCGGAAAATTGCGTTCCTGCAATACTTTCAACATTACCTCGCCCACCATTCCTGTGGCACCTACCAAAGCTAATTTCATTGTTCTATAATTTTAGGCAAAAGTAGTTTATACCAATTTATTTTTTCAGAATAAAAAGTAAAAAAGAACCCTCTCCATTTTGAAGAGGGTTTAGGTTAGAATATGTAATGCAGCGGTGGCTGTAAATTATTTTTTTCTCAGTTCGTCGCGAATTTGCATCAACAGGTCCTTTTCTGATGGTCCTGGGTCTGGTGCTGGCGCTTCTTCTTTTTTCTTGCGAACCTTCGCATAGGCTTTCACAATAAGGAATAAAACAAAACCAACAATAATTAAATTGATAATAGAGTTTATCCATTTTCCATACATAATTGCATTCTCCGGCTTAGTAACCTCTCCGTCTGGAGCAACTACAGCCTCTGAAAGCACTACTTTTAAATCGGCAAAGTCAACACCTCCTGTAAAATTACCCACTATCGGCATCATGACATCATTAGTAAAACTTGAAACAACGGTGCCTACTGCAGCGGCTAGCAAGACGGCTACGGCAAGGTCTATCACGTTACCGGTCATAATAAAATCCCTGAATTCTTTTAACATGTTTATTGGTTTTAGAAGTTAATAGCCACTAATTTACTTAAAAAGAATTCATTTTCTCAGATAATTTCCCAAAAGGATTAATTCCTACACACAACCCGTTTCACCCTTTGCGAAACAGCGGTTATCAATTCATAAGAAATAGAGTTTATCGCAGCCGATAGTTCCTCGGCAGTTGCGGAAGGGCCAAACACAATTACCTCATCGCCTTCCTTGCAATCGATATCGGTCACATCTACCATAATCATATCCATACATACATTGCCAAGAATGGGAGCTTTTTTTCCGTGTATAGTTACCCAACCCTTACCTTTTCCGTAGGAACGGGGAATGCCATCTGCATGGCCAATAGGAAGAGTGGCAGAACGGGTAGTTTCTTCAGCAATAAAACCACGGTTATAACCTACACTTTCATTTTTTTGTACAATATGTATTTGTGAAATAACTGTTTTTAAGGTACCCACGGGTTTTAAATGTTTATTTTCCTCTTTATCATTTCCAAAACCATAAAGACCTATTCCCGTTCGCACCATATCAAAATGTGCTTCAGGATAGTTTATAATTCCAGAAGTATTAGCGCAATGAAACAAAGGTTTGTAACCAAGTTGTGCCGAAAGCTCTTCAGAAATATTTCGAAACCCTTCGATCTGGCCCTGAGTGAATTCCTTAAGCTTCAAATCCTCACTTGCCGCAAGATGTGAAAAAGCTGATTTCACTCTTACACTTTTGGTTTTTGAAAGCATTTTGGTAATAAAAGGAATATCATTTTCATCAAAACCCAATCGATTTAAGCCAGTATTGAATTTTAAATGTACTGGATAATTGGTTTGTTTTTCTGCTTCCGCAAAAGCGATGAATTCCTCCAATGTTTTTCTGGAATAGATACTTGGTTCTAAACAGCAACTCACTATTACCGCAAAATTAATAGGAAGTGGATGCAGGACCAAAATCGGGGTTTCAATTTTTGCATTTCTAAGCGTCTCACCCTCATTGGCATATGCAACAGCAAAATAATCTACTCCCAACGTATCAAGTTCTTTTGCAATGACAACAGAATCGCTTCCGTAGCCGAATGCTTTAACCACGGCCAAAACTTTGGTTTCGGGCTTTAGTTTTGAGGTAAGATATTTGTAGTTATTGTCGAGCGCGTTGAGATCTATCTCCAATAAAGTTTCGGTGGCTTTGGGCATATTATGCTTGTTTTCCTGTTTTTTCGGAAGATTTATTTTCGCTTATTTCTTCAGCTTTAACTTCCAGTTTTACTACTTTATCTCGAAGTTGAGCTTTATAAAATGCAGCACGGCTTAAGGGTTCGTATTCTTCTGTTTCGCCAAGTAAAACCAAGGCTTCGCTTTTTGCTTTTCGGTAGCTATAATGGGCAAGATTCCCCGTGCGGGTACAGATGGCGTGTACTTTGGTAACATATTCCGCAGTTGCCATTAAAGCAGGCATTGGCCCAAATGGGTTTCCTTTATAATCCATATCAAGTCCTGCAACTATAACCCGAACGCCGCGATTGGCAAGGTCATTACACACTTTTACGATTTCATCATCAAAAAACTGGGCTTCATCTATTCCTACAACATCACAGTTATCTGCCAAAATTGGAATATTTGCAGCCGCAGGAACAGGTGTAGAACGAATTTGATTACTATCGTGGCTCGTCACAGCATCTTCAGCATATCGTGTATCTATGGTAGGTGTAAAAATCTCTACTTTTTGACGGGCAAATTGCGCACGTTTCAACCTTCGGATGAGCTCTTCAGTCTTTCCTGAAAACATAGAACCACTGATTACTTCAATCCAGCCAAATTGTTCTTTCTGATTTACGGTATTTTCAAGAAACATAGTTTAATTTTACGCAAAACATTGCAATAATACTTTTCCAAGGAAATGTTCAACTTGAAGATTGCTTTTGGTTTTGAACAAGAAAACAAAAATAGTTGACGTTTACATAAAGGATGCGTAAATTTATAAAAACAAAATAGAAAATCCCTTTAATTTAAAAAGATATGAAGAAGAAACTCCGCGAGCAATTAACAGCGCTTGCAAAGCAACTAATTGTAGAAGAAAAAACGTTTAAAACCGCTTCCATAAAGGAATTGGTGGGCGAGCTCTATGAAAAGTTGGTCGTGCTTGAATATCTTGAAAATCAACTGGAAGAATCTTATGAGAAACCCAAAAAAGAATCTTTGGATTCCAAAAGCTTCCGTGAGGAGAATTGGTTTACTGAACCAGAACCCGTTGCCCCAACCTGAGCACAAAGAAGATCTCATCGAGCCTTTGATGGAAAAAATTAAGGATATTGTGGCACAGATGCCGGAAGAAAGTGAACGTATTGATGAATTGCTAGACGAGATGCTTCCAAAAAATCAAGAAGCTGAAACTGCCGAAACACCGGGAAAACAAACGGTAAAATATGTTAAAAATGATTTGGAGGAATTTGCCTCTAATTATCAACAAATGCCAGAGTTTGAAAGAAAAACTTTGGACCTTTTTCCCAAATCCGTTGAAGGTACCGAGGCCAGCAAAACCATTACGGAATCTCGCGCAAAATCTTTGAATGATTCCGTAAACAAAGGTTTAAATATTGGCTTAAACGACCGCTTGGCATTTATAAAACATCTTTTTGAAGACCAGACCGAAGATTATACACGTGTACTTTCGCAAATAAACACGATGCAAAATTTTGAAGAAGCGCAAAGCTTCATAAAAGAAAAAGTAAAGCCAGATTATAACTATTGGCTCAATAAAGAAGAATATTCCGAACGATTTATGAATATTATTGAAAAGAGTTTTAACTAAAAGCCACAATTACGTTATGGCAAAACTCTATTTGGTGCCAACACCCATTGGCAATTTAAAAGATATAACCTTTCGTGCTGTTGAAGTGCTGAAAGAAGTAGATTTAATACTCGCAGAAGATACCCGAAACAGTGGGAAACTTTTGAAGCATTTTGAAATCGGCACCCAAATGCATTCCCACCACATGCACAATGAGCACAAAACTGTGGAAGGTATTGTAAAAAGGATCCAAAATGGCGATAACATTGCGCTAATCAGTGATGCTGGAACGCCTGCAATTAGCGATCCCGGTTTTTTGTTGACCCGCGCCTGCGTGGAAGCTGGCATTGAAGTAGATTGTTTGCCCGGCGCTACTGCCTTTGTTCCCGCGTTGGTAAACAGTGGTTTCCCGAATGACAAATTTGTTTTTGAAGGTTTTCTCCCCGTAAAAAAAGGAAGACAAACCCGGCTCGAACTTTTAGCCGAAGAAACCCGAACCATCATTTTTTATGAATCGCCACACAAATTGCTGAAAACACTCGCCCAATTTGTGGAATATTTTGGTGCAGATAGACCCATTTCCGTTTCTCGGGAATTGACAAAACTGCACGAAGAAACCGTTCGCGGCACTGCAGAAGAAGTATTGAAACATTTTGAAGCAAAACCACCGAAGGGGGAGATTGTGGTTGTTGTGAAAGGGAAAAATTGATTAAACGTGCTTCCCTTTATTCCACCATGCTTCCCAAGATACTGCTCCCCACTTTCCATAGCGCCCTCTTTTAGACTACAAACGGAAAGTTTTAAAAAATTAAGAAGAAAAAGTTCTTAATTTTTTAAAACAACCACCATGAGAATAAATTTCTAAACATGTTTGCCCCTATTCCAACCGTGTTTTCCAAGATACTGTTCGCCACTTTCCAACGCTCCATGTTCAATGGAAGTACCCATAGAGTCGTTCCATCGGTTTAAATATCCAAAAAGGGAAATAACGCCCAACATTTCTACGATTTCACCTTCGTTCCAGTATTTGTAAAGCCGTTGTTTAATTTCTTCATCTACCGCATTTGGCACTTGGCTAGCAGCCAACGAAAAGTCAAGTGCGGCGCGCTCAGCTTCCGAAAAAGCGGGATTGGTCCTGTACTCCCAAATATTGTCCAACTGTTCTTGTTCCGCACCATAACGTTCTGCAGCGCGAATGGCATGTGCTTGGCAGTAGCGACAACCTGTGGCATTGCTGCTTACCCAAGCAATCATTCTTTTTAAAGCTGAAGTAACGCGTCCCTCATTTGCCATTACGGCTTTATTCAGTTTGATAAACGCTTTGCTGATTGCCGGCCGATGCTGCATTGTGAGCACGCTATTGGGGCAAAAACCAAGTGTTTCGTTGAAAAATTCAGCCAATTGTTTGGTTTCGGCATCGTGATTTGGGGAAAGGGGGGTTACTAATGGCATCGCTTTGTTTTAAATTTTATGAAACCCGAAAATACGAAATGACGTCAGCAAATTCCAAGTCACAAGCTCCAAATAACAAATAAATTTCAAAAAAGTTAAAAGGAAAAAATCTTAGTTCTTCAATAATCGGAAAACACCATGTGAAGTTTTCAGAAAATAAATCCCGCTTTGAGCTGCAGAAAGATCAATCTGAGATTGCCTTTCACTTAATTCGCCATTAGCAATAATTTTCCCTGTAATATCTGTTATTTGGTAAGCTGAGTTTTCAGAATAGAATTCGCGCTCAATGGTGAAAGCTCCGTTTGAGGGGTTTGGGTAAATGGATATTTTTCCCACTTCAAATTCTGGAATCGATAAAGGATCATTTAAATAACGCTCCATAAATATATCTTCTTGCCCATTGTACCAAGGGGTAAAAGCTAAACAAGTAATTTTACCATCTTGTTGAACGACCATATCTGCAACAAAATTCTGGGAAGAATTAGGGCTAAAATTAAAACCAGTATCTACATAGCCATTACTGTAATACCGCTTTATAAAAAAGGGTCCACCTCCCTCAAAAAAATCGGTGAGCTCTCCAAAAATTAATAATCGTTGGTTCTGTTGAATTTCAATTTTAGAAATAATTAAATTATTCCTATTCGGGTTTAAATAACCATTATTGCCAAAAGATGTATCAAAGCTTCCATCAGGAAGGTATCTGAAAATTAAATTATTCATTATATCAAACTGCCAATCCAAAAAGGAGCTGTGAACTACAATTTTACCATCGTTGTAAAGTGCAATATTTTTTGATGAAAAATCAGGATCATTCACTATACTCACTATTCCATTACTGCCGTAAGAAGTATCCAGTACACCACTGGACAAGTAGCGCAATAACACGTGAGAAGACACACCATTATCCTGACTGCTGGCGAGTACCACTATTTTATTGTCAGAAGTTAGTACTACCTTCACAGCCGTGTTTGATTCATTCCCAACCTCGGTTATAACCACGCCATTATTTCCAAAAGAAGTGTCTAAGCTTCCATTGGGCAAATATTTTTTTAAACCCACATTAGATATTCCATTTGCATATATTCTACCAACCACTAAAAGTGAATCATCGTTCAACAATGCCATATCCCCATTATAATTGTTTTCTGGAAATACTATTATTTCACCATTATTGCCAAAACCCGTGTCAACAGAACCGTCAGCTAAAAATCGGTTAATTACAAATTGAGAATTAGCAGACAAATTAAATAAACCACTGGCAATAATTTTTCCGTCATTTTGGCTTAAAACTTTTCTATAATATTCATCTCCATAACCTGAGCCAGTAAAAAATACAACGCCATTATTTCCGAAAGATGCATCTAAAGTTCCATTTAGGTTATAGCGAGCAATGGAGGGAAACGCTTGCCCCTGTTGTTTAAAACTACCAGCTACTAATAGTTTTTCATCCGTTTGTTGGGCTATAGATATTGCAAGGTCTGTATCCCCGGCGATATCTGTACGTACGGTTCCGTTATCACCAAAAGTAGTATCAATACCCCCATCTTGCGCCATTGTACAAACTGTGCCAAAAATTGCCAAAAAAAGTAAAAGTGTTTTCATAATCCTAAAATTTAAAGGTTAGTGGGGAGAATATTCCCACAAGATACTAAATTATCAAACACAAAAAAACGCTTAAACTCTTACCATAATTTCGTAATTTTACACCTCTCCCCTTTATAATTAATAATCACAACGAATCCATTATTTTAATTTTAATCTTTGGAATTTACCAAGTTTATGCGTTGGACCCTAAAACCGAAACCCGAACAAGAAAAAGTAGATTCACTTTCAAAAGCATTGAAAGTTGAACCAATACTTGCTTCACTTTTAGTTCAGCGTGGGGTGGAAACTTTTGAGGAAGCCGAAAAATTTTTCCGCCCAAGCCTGGACGATCTTCACGATCCGTTTTTAATGAAGGATATGGAGAAAGCCGTTTTCCGTATTGAAAAAGCAATAGAAAACGAAGAGAATATTTTAATCTACGGCGATTATGATGTGGATGGAACAACTAGCGTAGCGCTGCTTTCTTCCTATTTAAAAAGTTACTATACAAATGTTTCAACCTACATTCCAGATAGGTATGATGAAGGCTACGGAATTTCATATAAAGGAATTGATTATGCTGAGGATAATGGTTTTTCGCTAATTATTGCCTTGGATTGCGGCATAAAAGCAATTGAAAAAGTGGCTTATGCTTCTGAGAAAAATATCGATTTCATTATCTGCGATCACCACCGTCCGGGAAAAGAAGTCCCAAAAGCCATTGCGGTGCTCGACCCAAAACGGGAAGATTGTGAATATCCATACAAAGAATTGTGTGGTTGTGGCGTTGGGTTTAAATTGATTCAAGGGTTGGCAACAAAAAGAGAGCAGCAAATTGACGATTTGCTACTTTATTTAGATCTGGTAGCCACCGCAATTGCTGCGGATATTGTTCCAATTACTGGTGAAAACAGAATTCTCGCACATTATGGGTTGAAAGTGATAAACAGCAATCCGCGGACGGGAATTCTGGCAATTTTGAAGCAAGTGAAAAAAGAAACGCTCACCATTACTGATGTAGTTTTTATCATCGCCCCGCGAATCAATGCTGCAGGAAGGATGAAACATGGAAACCACGCCGTTACTTTGCTCACCGAAACAGATTTTGAAAACGCTGAAACCTATGCTGCCGAAATTGAACAATTCAATTCAGACCGAAGAGATGCCGACAAACAAATTACCGAAGAAGCGCTTCAACAGATAATAAGCAATAAAGAGGAAGAGCGAATGACCACGGTGGTCTATCAAGAAAATTGGCACAAAGGCGTTATCGGCATCGTGGCTTCACGTTTGACGGAAACTTATTATCGCCCAACTTTGGTTTTCACGAAAAGTGGTGAAAAGCTGGCTGCCTCGGCGCGTTCCGTAAAAGGTTTTGATGTTTATAATGCTTTGGAATGTTGTTCGGAACACATTGAACAGTTTGGTGGCCATATGTATGCTGCAGGTTTAACGTTGTTCGAAAAAGATTTTGAAAACTTCAAAAATGAATTTGAACGTGTGGTTTCCGAGACCATTGATCCGCATTTACTTACTCCAGAAATTAGAATTGACGCCGAAATAGATTTGAAAGAAATAACTCCAAAATTTTTCAGAATTTTAAAACAGTTTGCACCCTTCGGTCCAGGAAATATGACGCCAACGTTTATGACACAAAACCTAAAGGATACAGGCTGGGGGAAATGTGTGGGTGAGGACAAAACGCATCTGCGTGTTGTGGTGAAGCAAGGAGATTCCAATCAATTTACGGGAATTGGTTTCGGTATGGCTGAGAAAAGTGATATCGCTTGCAAAGGAAAACCTTTTAAAGCAGCGTATTGTATTGATGAAAATGAATGGCAGGGAAATGTGAGCTTACAGCTTCGATTGAAAGATATTATGGAGTGAGCGAGTTAAAAGGTTAAAATTTAACTTTGAAAACTTAAGTTCAAATTTATCCCCATCAAAAATACCGTATGTATAATGGTTTATCCAATCGCCAAGATTATAATAGGTGGAATTCTCACCAACGCTAATTTCCATTGGCAAATGACGATGCCCAAACACAAAGTAATCAAAATGCTTGCTTTCCAGTTTCCGTTTTGAATATTGTGCCAGCCACTCTTGCTCCTCACCCAAAAACTCTTTGTCTTCATCACCAGAAATCAATTTGTTTTTTACCGAAAGGTGTTGCGCCAACCGCACACCAATATCCGGGTGCAACCAACGGAAAAGCCATTTTGAAAACGGATTGGTAAAAACCTTTTTCATGCGTTTATAACCTTTATCACCCGGACCCTTTCCGTCGCCGTGCCCGATAAAAAAATGTTTGTTATTGAAAACAAACTCTTTTGGGTCGTGATATACGGGAATATTCAATTCCTTTTCAAAATAATCGTGCATCCACAAATCGTGGTTTCCTACAAAAAAATGAATCTGTATTCCGCTGTCGCGAAGTTCGGCCAGTTTCCCCAAAACGCGTACAAAGCCTTTTGGCACTACAGTTTTATATTCAAACCAAAAATCAAAAAGGTCGCCAAGAAGGAAAATCACTTCGGCATCGTGTTTAATGCTGTCCAGCCATTTCACAAAAATCTTTTCGCGCGGCAAGCTTTCGGCCTGCGTGGGCGCACCAAGATGGTTATCGCTAGAGAAGTATATTTTTTTACTTTGCGGAATTTGCATATTCAAAGATAGGAAAGTGATTCGGTTTAATTATCCCCCGCAAACCATTCGGCGTAACTACTGTCAGTTTCCTGTAATTTTAGAGAATGGAGTAGAATATTTTTCGGTAAACGGTTTTTTATTTTTTTAGAAAAATCAATCACCATCATTTCGCTTGTGGGTTGGTAATCTACCAAGAGTACACTGTGGCCTCGGTCGCTCAATTCCTTTGCCAATTCTACGTGGGGCGTGTTTTTGTTGAAAACGGTGGAATGATCAAAAACATCTACAATTTCTTCTTTCACTATTTTTTTTAGATCGCCAAAATCAATCACCATCCCAAATTTTACGTTTTTGTTATCTTCAATTGGAGTTCCAATTACGGTTACAGAAAGTTTGTAACTGTGTCCGTGAACATTTCTACATTTACCGTCGTAGCCGTAAAGCGCATGACCGGTTTCAAAAGAAAAAATCTTAGTAATTCGTATTGCTTGCATTGCTTTACTTTAAGCTTCAAAGATACTGTTTTTGAAAGGAAAATTATTTTCTATAAACCTATCGGTTTCTAACCTATATTTGTCCACTTTTTTACAGAGACGAAAATGAACGAAGAACTTTTTGAACAACTGGAATTTATTGAAAATCCGCTGTTTGAAAGCATTATTGACAACTTACTTAAACAGCAATACAGTATTGTGAATGACTTTTTTTCTTTAGAAGAAATTGAAGTTTTGCGCAATTCACTACTTGCAAAATACGAAGCAGACCGGTTTAAAAAATCGGCAATTGGCAATCGTACCAATGAAGAAATAGATAAAACCATTCGCGGTGATTTTATTCTTTGGATGGATGAAATGTATGCCAATGAAGCCGAACTGCTTTTCTTCAAAAAAATAAATGAGCTTGTAAATTATTTAAATAAAACCTGCTTTCTAGGAATTCTTCATAAAGAGTTTCACTACGCCGTTTATCCCACTGGCACTTTTTACAAGCGTCATTTAGACACTTTTCAAAATGACGATCGCCGAAAACTTTCCATCGTCTGCTATCTAAACGAGGACAATTGGCTACGCAAAAATGGCGGTGAATTAACCATTTATACTGAAAAAGACACGTTGGACATTTTACCACTTCCAGGACGGTTGGTTATTTTTGAAAGTCAAGTGCTAGAGCACGAAGTAAAAGTGGTAAAAGCTTCCGAGCGTCTTAGTATTACGGGTTGGCTGAAAACACGTTGATTACTTTTTTTTAATTTTATTGTACACAACAACGGCAATAACTAAAATAGCCAATATTAAGAACAAGCCAGGGCCGCCTAGAAATTTAAGAATATCCATTGCATGAGATTTTTAGTAAATGTATTTAATTTTCTATCAGTGGAATGTATTTTCTTCGGAATTTAATCATTAGTGCCACCGCTCGGTATGCTACCCAAACAATGAGCGCGATCCAAATTCCAATTAGCCCCCAACCCATATATTTTGAAAAATAAAGCACGGGAATAAATCCAAAAATAGTAGCGCCCAAAAGTACATTTCGCAAATAACGCATTTCACCCAAACCTTTAAAAATAGCATCAAGTGTAAAAGCTAAGGCATTAAATGGTAAACAAATTAGCACCATAAAAAATATTCCATAGAATATAGAAAGCACTTTTTCATCTTTGTTGAAAAGAAGACCTAAAGGTTCATAAAGAATCAGCCCAACCAAAACAAGAAGTGAGGCTATACCAAAATTATACAAATTTACCTTTTTGGTAAGTTTCCAAAGTGAACTGTAGTTACGTTCGCCCAAAAGTTTTCCGCTGAGAATATTTCCAGCAGCACCATAACCATCAAGAAAAAATGCTGTAAAAATCCAAATATTGAAAGCGATGGTGTATGCCGCTATATATTCCTTTCCCAAAGCCGCGGCTTCGCGAGTTGCCAGAATTAATGCCGTGTTTAATGCTGCCGAACGTAAAAAAAGATTAAAACTCATGTTCACCAATCGCTTTATTTCTGGATGCATAGGAAATTTCAATTTTAAGGATACTTCGGTTTTCTTCAAAAGAAAATATAAGGCAATCAACGCCATTACTGCCTGTGCGATAAGACTTGCCCATGCCGCGCCTTTTATTCCCAATGGGGAGATATATCCTTCAATTCCGTAAACCAAAATAAAGTCCAAGGCTATATTTAGAGTGGCACCAATAGCTGCAATAATCATTGGCCAAAACGTATTTTGAAGCCCCCGAAACAACCCAAAAACCGCAAAAGTAAAAAGTGTAAGCGGAAAACCCCACACACGAATGTTGTAATAATCTATACTGAAAGAAAGAATCAATCCTTCGGCATTGAGAAATCTAAAAATTTCTTCAATAAAAAAATAGGTGGAAAACAGCACTATAATACTCAACATAATGTTGAAATAGATGGCCTGTGCGGGAAAATTTTGAAGGTCTTTGATTTTTCCGGCACCTAAGTTTTGTGAAACAATTGCTGAAATGGCACTTCGCGTTTGGCTTAAAATCCAAATTAACGCCGACAAAAAAGAACCTACAATTCCAACGGCAGCAAGTGATTCAATACCAAATTCTGAAATATTCCCAACAATGGCTGCATCTGTCGCGGAAAGAACAGGCTCCGCGATTCCTGAAATTATTGCGGGAATGGCGAGTTGTTGGATTCGTTTAAAAGAAATATCGGTGCGTAGCATTTTGGAATGAGCAAAACTACGGAAATTGCCATATATCAGTGAAATAGTTTGTTCCTAAATATTTAAAATCTAAGTGAAATGTTAAAAAATTATGGGTTGAATAGTATTTAAGGTTAATTTTGCATTCAATTTTACTAATTTCAAAATTATGAACAATATTTTGGTGCCCGTAGGGTCTTCAAAGAATTCAGTTTGTAACCTACAGTATGCAATAGACTTGGCCAAAGAGATAAATGCCAATGTATATATGGTCTCTGTTTTTCAAGAACATTCAAAAGTGGGTGGCCTTTCTAAATTGAACACCATTTTGAAGGAAGATACCGAATCCCGTTTAGATGAAGTGCTTTCACGAGTTGATAAAAAAGACGTAAATGTAATTGCCCACACTATAAAAGGTGAGGTATTCGATGGAGTTAATCGAATCTGCAAGCAAGTTCCTATAGATTTAATGGTATTAGCGCCACGAAGCAATTCCATAAAGGAAGAAGTATATCTTGGAAAAACTTCTGGAAAATTATTGAAACGCACCAATATCCCCATGCTTATAGTTCCTGAAGGAGCAAAGTTTCAGCCCCCAAAAACGATGTTGATGGCTTTCAAAAATGGAACTTTTGAGCATAATAATTTATTGGATGCTGTAAGGCTGTTCAAAGAAAGGTTTGGTACTGAGGTTCACGTTATTCACGCAGAGACTCCCGAAACAACAGAAAAAATGAAAAATATTACCGCTAATTTAAAAGCAATTAAAACTTCTTATACCCAAGTAGAAGCAGTTACCACTTTTCAGGCCGTAATAGAATATTTTCAGCAATTTAATCCAGATATGGTATGTGTAATTAGAAGAAAGCGCGGTTTTTTCAAAAAACTTTGGGAAAAGAACGAGATTTATAAAAGGGAGTTTTACACGAGTAAACCTGTATTGGTGCTTCCTGTTCAGGAATAAAATTCATTTTGTATAAACCCGTATTACGATATAAAAAAAATTAGTATTTTCGCAACCTCAATCAGACTCGGGGGATTAGCTCAGCTGGCTAGAGCGCTTGCATGGCATGCAAGAGGTCACCGGTTCGACTCCGGTATTCTCCACAAAAAACCACCTTTTCGCGGTGGTTTTTTTTATTTCAGAAAATTAATTGTTGCTGTAACTGCTTTTTCAAGATGTTCAGGTAAACTATTTTCTTCCCAAGGGTGTTTTGCATTAAAAACGTGGTCTGCTCCTTCAATTATTTTCAATTTGCTGTTGGAATTCCAAGAATGGATAGCCTTTGCTTCTTTTTCGGAAACCGTGGGGTCTTCACTTCCGTGAACAATAAGTTGTGGAATTTTTAAATTCTTAACTGCACGGCTAATAGTGTATCGTTCTTCGTTTTGTTTAAAATCTTTATAAAACTGGAAATTGTGCGGTAACATCTGTTTTGTTCTGCTATTTTCAACATAGGATATGCCCGTATTTTTCCACATTTCAAACTCCTCAGAGTCTTCATTAAATCTGGCTTTAAAATCACTTACACTTGCCCAAGTAACTACTTTATCTACTCGGCTGTCTTCTTCGGCTTTTATCAGAACAATACCACCGCCACGACTGTGGCCAATCAATGAAATGGTTGAGATTACCTTTGGAAGGTTTATGTTGCCATTTTCAACTTCGTTCAAAACCCTGTCCAAATCTTCCAGCTCCAAACTAAAATTATTTTCGGCAAAAGCATTTAAATCTGGAAAATCAATTGGTTGTTCAACCGTTCCGCCGTTGTGCGAAAAATTGAATTTAACAAAACAAAAACCCGCTTCGGCAAAGGCTTCGGCCACCAAATGCCAGGCACCCCAATCTTTAAAACCTTTGTAGCCGTGGCAAAAAATTACAATTGGTTGGGGTTTTTCAAATTCATTGTAATAAACATCATAAAGGATTGGCTTTTTGTTTTCCGAAGTAAGTATTTTATTTTTTCTAATTAGCATCAATCTATTTCTTTTTCGGTGAATGGAATATTTGGATCACAAATTTCCAAAATTAATTTTTTCAGTTCAACATTAAAATTTTCTAATGTATCCTTTGTAATCAGTTGTGATTTGTTGCGGCTTCCCGATTTTTCTTTTACGCCAAATTTCAAAAATCCACTGCCTAGGTTTTTAAAGGAAATGATTCCTGCTTCGGCATTATTTATTGGTATTTCTTTATTCATCATTAAGGCATAAGTCAAAATCTGAAACGCTTTGCTATATTTATAATCTTGGGATAATTCCTCCCAATTAATTATTTCAACATCGCCTTGATTCACCAGACCCGTTTTGTAATCAATAATACGAAGTTGGCCATTATAGGTGTCAACACGATCTACTTTTCCGTGAATTTTTACTGGGAAATCAAGCTCTGATATTAGAATTTCTAGAGTAAGATCCGTTTCAATTTTAATTATTTTAATGTTGTTTCCAGTTTCAACCTCTACTATTTCTTTATCTATAAAATTTGAAATATAACGTTTCGCAACTTCAAAAATAATGAGGTTTTTTCCTTTGGAGATTGTTCCTCCCTTAAAAGTTTTTTTGAATTGTGAAGTTACTTCTTGATGAATTTGCTCCTTCATGTTCAATAAATTGTGAATCGTGAGGAAAGACCCTTCCAAAGGTAGATAAAACGTCTCTAAAGTGTCGTGTACAATGGTGCCCAGGGTGTTGTAAGCAACAGTTTCTTCTACTTCCTCAAATTCGTTCAACCTTAAAATTTTCTGAAAATAAAAATCGAGTGGATTGCGAATATAAGTTGTGAGTGCGGATGGTGAAAATCCCTTTTCAGCAATCTCTCGAAGCCGTTGCATAACAGTTTCCGTCTTTTCTATTTTCTTTAAAGACTTTGGTTTTATTTGGATTTTTGGTGAAAGTATTCGTTTTTCAATTGTGTGCTCTGTATGATTTTCTACTTCCAATTGCCTAATAAAACGACTTTTTTCACCTGTATTTATACCTTCGGAATGATTGTTATAAAGTAATGTTACATTTTTTGCGCGATGCAGTAATCTGTAAAAGTGATAAGTGTAAATAGCATCCTTCTCAGTAAAATTTGGCAGGTTAAATTGTTGCTTTAAATCATAGGTAATAAAGGAAGCATTCGACTTTCCGGAGGGGAAAACACCTTCATTGACGGATGTAATAATTACATTTTCAAAATCCAGTACACGTGTTTCCAGAACTCCCATAAGTTGAAGTCCGCTATAAGCATCTCCCTCAAAATCTAGCGATGTTGTTGAAGTTAACTCTGAAAAGAGAGTCAGCACACTTTTTATTGATTTGAGATGTGGGTATTTTTGGTTTAATGCATCAATTTTATTGAAAACAGCAGTTAATTGAAATATAACAACGCGGTCAATCGAATTGAAAGTATGTTTTACTTGGAGCTCTTCAAGAACGTGTAAAGCCCGTTTTATAGCCGTTTGGCTATCGTCTTTCCAGTCTTCAAAAAGAAATCGCAGAATTTTAGCCTCAGAAGTATTTGAAAGTTCAATTAGGCTTGGTATAGAAATATGAGTTATATTTTCTCGAGTTATATTTTTCGCTATATCGCTAGCATTGGATACTAAAAGGTTTCCGAAAGGATGGTTCAATATTGATAAAATCTCTTTATAATATATAGTTTCCGATGATCGGATATGAATGCTGAAAAGCATTTCAAAGAAAAGGATAGCAGGGAAATTCTTTAAAGAAACGCCCATGGTAACATTCAAATTTTTTACGTTTTCTGGCAATGAATAAAGTAAAGGAACCAATAAGTTTTCATCGCCTAATACTATGGCTGTGCTATTGATTTCATCTTCGGAAAGCTTTGAAAGTAACTCGCCTACATATTTTGCCTGACCAATATTTTTTTGAACCTCTATAAATTGGATTTTTTTTGGTTTCTTATAATTATTGGCAATAAATTTGGGTGCTTCATATTGAAAATATTTCCATTCCTTTATATATTTTCTAATAAAATATGATGCACTATGCTTTGTGTCTTCATAAAAAGTTTGATCACTGTCCCAGTAAACTTTAGTATTTTCAGCTTCAAGTAATTCCTGTATAATGTTTTGTTCTGCGGTATTCAGTGCATTAAACCCTATAAAAATGTGTTTTTTATTTCTATTACTATTTAAGTAATGTTCAAGGTTTGAAGCCGCCTCCCGATAAACCATACCTTGATAGCCTAAATTTTCTTTTAACAAAAGTGACTGGAGGGTTTCATAAAAATCTGGCAACCCTGCCCAAAACTGCAAGTAATTATTTATAAGTTCCGTTTTTTCTTGACTTACACCCCATCTTTCTAATGTTTTGATACTCGATAAATAGCTGAAAAAAGGCAAAGGCTCAACTAAATACCTATCGATTTCATTGAGATCATTTAAAAGGGTAATTGCCCAGGTTGAGTACGTTTCAAAATCTTCCTTTTCAGGAATACTATCTGTATTTAGATATGCCTCATAACTTTTAAATAAGAGCTCTGTATTATCTATAATTTGAAGATTTGAAAGATCCTCAATGAACTCTTCAATACTACAGATATGGGGGCCAAATTGAGTACTCTCTACATTCTTTTTCAGTTCGTTCATAAGAAATCCTCCAGCCCGCTTACTAGGCAGGACAAAGGTTATCTCAGATAAGTCTGAAAAATTTTTCTGGATGTCGATTAAGGTTTCTTGAAGAAATGTTACCATAACCTAAAAATAAGAAACGCCCCCGAAAATCGGAGGCGTTTCAAAATTATTTATTTAAAACTTTTCGGTTGAATTATTTCTTCAAAGAAATTTCAACACGACGGTTTTGTTGTCTTCCTGCTGCAGTATTATTAGTTGCAACTGGTCTTTCTTCACCGTAACCTTCAGAGGTCATTCTTGAACCGTCCATACCTATAGTAGTTAAGTAATCTCTTACAGAAGCAGCTCTTTCTTTAGAAAGCTTCATGTTGTAAGCATCACTACCACGACTGTCAGTGTGACCTTCAATGTGGAAGGTTGTGTTAGGATATTCTTTCATAATATCAGCAATGCTCTGAAGTGCAGAGTAAGACTCTTTTCTGATAGAAGACTTATCGTAGTCGAACAAGATAGTTTTTGAGTACTCGTTCAATTGATTGATAACTTCTATAGAAACTTCTGGACATCCATTGTTAGCTACTGTACCAGGAACATCTGGACACTGATCATCTTTATCAAGAACGCCATCACCATCTCTGTCTTTGTAAGGACAACCGTTGTTAGATTTTGGACCAGCTTCGTTAGGACAAGCATCATCTTTATCAGCGATACCATCACCATCTGCATCTGGACAACCATTAAGTGCAGCTAAACCAGCAACTGTAGGACATTCATCCTGTGGATCAGCAATACCATCACCGTCAGTATCAGGACAACCGTTGAATTCAGCTAAACCTGGAGTGTTTGGACAAGCATCGTTTCTATCTTCAATGCCATCACCGTCAGTATCAGGACAACCGTTGAATTCAGCTAGACCTGGAGTTTCTGGACATTCATCATCTTTATCGTAAATTCCATCACCGTCAGTATCTTTTCCACCAAATTGGAATACAATACCTGCAGAATGTTGGAAATGAGTAACACCATAATCATCTTCAAATGCATTCTTAAAAGTCGATTGAAGGTTAAGTGCTAAATAGTCGTTAAACCAAAATTTAACTCCAGCGATTGCGTTAGCAGTACCAAACCCGATATCATCTATCCAAGTATAACCACCACCAATACCAAGAGATGGGTCAAACCAGCTACCGCCTAGAACATTTCTAAAGCTGTATTTAATTTCACCATCAGCACCGTAGTAGCTCAAGTCAGGAACAGCAACATCACCCATTCTATCAATACGGTTGATTGTACCTGCTGCAGTAAATACAAAACCACTTCCAATATATCTGCTTATAGCAACTTTGGAAACTGAAGGCAGAATGTTCCAGTGGTCATTTGCATTAAAATACTCGTCAAAGATTTCTCCTCTCATACCATTCTGTTGGTATAATAATTGACTGTCGTTAAGTCCAGCTGAATAAACGTCTACAGCGTTCATACCAACCTCAACAGCCCAAGGATTGTTTGCGTCTTGTGCGTTCGCCACCCCAATTCCTATGAATAGGATAGCAGCAACTAATAATCTGTTAAGATGTTTCATATTCGATTGTTTAATTTTTAAGTGTTAATTAAGAGCAAAAGTAAGTTGTTAAATATTATAAACAAAAGCAAATCTAATAAAATTTTCCTAAAGTGGTTGTTATTGATACGTAAATAGTAGATTTAACCCTCAATTACACCTAATTTTTTTCCAATCTTAATAAAAGCGCTAATGGCTTTATCCAAATGTACCTTGTTGTGCGCTGCTGAAAGCTGCACACGGATTCTTGCCTTTCCTTTTGGTACAACCGGAAAGAAAAAACCAATTACATATATCCCCTCTTCCAATAACATATCTGCCATTTGCTGAGAAAGCTTGGCATCATACAACATTACAGGTACAATTGCTGAATCTCCGTCAATTATATCAAATCCCGCTGTTTTCATCCCTTTTTTGAAATAAGCTGTGTTCTCTGCTAGTTTGTCTCGCAACGAAGTATCTTCTGAAAGCATTTCAAATACCTTAATGGAGGCGCCAACAATTGCAGGAGCCAAAGAGTTTGAAAATAAATAAGGCCTTGAGCGCTGACGAAGCATTTCAATAATTTCTTTTTTACCTGTAGTATAGCCTCCCATTGCACCCCCCAATGCTTTTCCTAAGGTTCCAGTAATTATATCTATTCTGCCCATTACACCTTTTTCTTCCAAAGTTCCTCTTCCCGTATCGCCTATAAAACCAGTAGCATGGCATTCATCTATCATCACCATTGCGTCATATTTATCTGCCAAATCACAGATTTTATCCAATGGAGCTACTAACCCATCCATTGAGAATACACCATCGGTAACTATAATTTTAAACCTTGTGCCTTTTTCATTTGCAGCAATAAGTTGTTTTTCCAAATCTTCCATATTGCTGTTTTCATAACGGTAACGTGCAGCTTTGCAAAGGCGCACCCCGTCTATAATAGAAGCATGGTTTAGTGAATCTGAAATAATTGCATCCTCTTCACCCAGCAAGGGTTCAAAAACACCGCCGTTTGCGTCAAAAGCTGCTGCATATAAAATCGTGTCTTCTGTGTGGTAAAAGTCTGCAATTTTTTTCTCCAATTCCTTATGAATATCCTGCGTACCACAGATAAACCGAACAGACGACATTCCAAAACCGTGTGTATCCATCGCATCTTTAGCAGCTTGTATTACCTCTTTGTTGTTGGAAAGGCCCAAATAATTGTTTGCACAAAAGTTTAAAACCTTTTCACCGGTTGAAATAGTAATTTCGGCATCTTGTGGAGAGGTTATTATTCGTTCTTTTTTATACAGCCCGTTGTCTTTTATTTCTTCAATTTCTTTTTGAAGGTGTTCTTTTATTTTTCCGTACATTTTCTCTGTTTTTAAAGTTTCATCTCTATATAATTTTTTAAACTCCATGGAGGATGGAATGTCCAAAATATATATTTTATTTTACGTTCAATTTTGTCGTTTGGCATTTCAAAATTAAACTTTATTTATCATTAATTCGGCTTCGTTACAATAGATAAGTATTTTTTCTGAAACAGTAAAACCCATATCTATAAGTGCATTTGCATATTGCGTTAATTGTTCGGGATGACGGATTTTAGGAGTTCCAGTTTTGTAATCAATTAGTGTTGCTATATTTTCAGGAGTAATATTAATTCTATCAGGCCTTATCAATGAACCTTCTTTTGTTATTATACTGCGTTCATTATAAACTTTATTTGGGCCGTCAAACAATTTTTTTAATTCTGGATGATTAATGATCTGACTAACAGTGTCATGTAGAGTTTTTAATTCTTTCTTCGGAATAATAGCGCGTTCTTCTAAATCCTTCAAAACCCTTTCGGCATCTGTTCTTGTGAATATTTGCGCCATGGTGTCATGCAATAGATTCCCAGCATTTATTGCCTCTTCTGCTTCTTCTAAAAAAATTTCTTCGGATGCCACTATTCTAAGTCCGTGATTTTTCGGGTTGCTTGATAGATATATGGGCGTGGTTTGGGGCACAATTTCTTTTCCTTTTGAAAATTTCTCCAAATCTTTACCAAATTCATAAACCATTTGATCGCCATTCCACATTCCCCTTTGTTTAAGAAATTCCATAAAAAGATGGTTGTAGGTTGAAGGAATTCCATCTTTTGATTCTTTGGGCATTTCTGAAAAAACATAGAGCTTTTCAACAGCTCGCGTTAAAGTAACGTAAAGCAAATTAATATTGTCTAATTCCAACTGGCTTCGGTGCTCGGTGTACATTTTTTCACCAACTTTACTATAATTAGCAACTTCAGCTTTGTAATTAATTTGTGCTTCTTTAAAGCAGAAATCTTCATTTTCTAATGGATACCAGAGTTTATCAAACTTAGCATCATATAACTGGATATCTGCAAACGGAAAAATAACCACAGGAAATTCTAGCCCTTTAGCTTTGTGAATGGTCATTAATTGTACAGCATTTGTGCCCTCGCTGGCGGGAATTGAGGCGCTCTCCTTCTTTGTTTCCCAATAATCCAAAAACGAAATTTTATCGGCCTGCGGTTGTTGCTCAAATTCATAAACCAAATCCATAAATCCGAAAAGATATGCGTCAGCAAAATCAGCAATTTTGAATTTTTCAATACAGTATTCAAAAGCTTCGTAAAGTGAAACAGAGCGCATTTCTGTAAAGACGAAATCAATGCCATATTCTTTTAAAATTTCAGAAAACTTTGCCTCGGAAATGTTTAGGAATTTCATGAAAAAAGTATGCTTTTCTTCTGAAATATTTAGCAGATCGTGCAATAAGTCTAGTAGATTTATTTTTGCTTCATCGTTATTAGGATACAAACAAAGCTGCAAAGTACAAATCAACATTTGCACCAAAGACGAAGACTGTAAAAGCAATGTTTCCGAAGAAATTACCGGCACACCTTGCTCCATTAAAAAGGCACCAAGCGCTATACCATCTGCCTTTTTCCTTGTTAAAATACAGATATCGCTTTCGGAAAAGCCTTTATTTTTAACTTCTTGAATTGTTTCTAAAACCAGAGTTGAATAGGCTTCTGTTTTTTCTACTTTATTCTGCTTTTCAACAAATTCAAATTTTATATAACCGTCCTTTTTATCATTGCAGTTTTGTTTATTCCCTTTTAAATACAAATTTTCGTGGTCGGCATCTCCAAAATAAGACGAAACAAAAGTGAAAAATTCATTGTTGAAATCTACTATTTCCTTGCAACTGCGATAATTGTGTCAAGCGCCAATATATTCTTCTCCCGCTGAAAAGGATTTTCATTTCCGTATAGACCCATGAACTGTTCGGGCAAACCGCCGCGCCAACGGTAAATGGATTGTTTGGCATCGCCTACCAACAAAAGGCTGCCCGAGTTTGGCTCCAATTGTTGTGACAAGGCGTTATCAATGAGCGGAATCAAGTTCTCCCACTGCAATTTTGAAGTATCCTGAAATTCATCAATAAAAAAGTTTCTATATTTTTCGCCCAACCGTTCGTATATAAATGGCGCAGGTTGATTTTTTATTTCTTTATTTATAAGCGAATTAAATTCTGAAATAGGCAGCAAATTTTTTTCTTCCTTTATGGCTTCAATTTCTTGGTTAACCAAGTTTATTACAGAAAGCGGGGTTATGTTTTTTAGGATATTATCAAATAAGAAGTAATTTAAAAACCAATTCTTTAGTTTGTTGGAAATTAGTGATAAAATTAGGCGTCAGTTCATCTATTATAGCTCCTATTTCTGCTGAAATGCGCCCTGGGTAAAGCGGTTTTTCACCCATAGTTTCCTGCCATTTTGCTCCAAAATTCAAATCATAATCTTCCTGTGGCAAGATTTTGAAAATGTTTCGGAAGGTAGCTGCCGCTGAAATCGTCAAACTGCAAACCACTTTCTTCAATAAGTTGAAGCGTTTGAGAAGCAATATTTTCAATTTCAGCTGAAAGAATTTTTTTTTTATGAACCAATTGCTTTTTAAATTCCAGAAAATCTTCCAACGATTTTTCCTTCAATATTGAAACGTGCTCTGCATCATTTTCATTGTAAAGCAATTTCGCAGCATTGGCAATATCTCGCGAAATATCCCAGGATTTGTCGTCATCTGTTTTTTCCAAGGCAAAATCAAGCAATACTTTTGTAATTTCCTTGTTCTCGCCGGCTTTGCTTAGTAAAAGATCTACAGCCTCCGCCAAAAGCTCATTTGTTTCGAGTGTAACTTCAAAATTGGTTGCAAGTTTTAAATCGCGTGCAAAAGTTCGTATTAAACGATGGTTGAATCTATCAATGGTTTCCACACTAAAGGCTGCGTAATTATGAAGCAGATTCTTTAGTAATTTTTCGGGACTGCGTTTGAATTTCAACCAAACTTTTATCCAGTTTCTTCAGCAATTTTCAGCATCATCGGTAACGGTGTTGCCATGCCTTTATCCTCACTGAAATTCACCAAAGTTTCCACAATACGCTGTTTCATTTCAGCCACTGCCTTGTTGGTAAACGTAATTGCCAAAAGATGCTTAAAATAATCTTCACTTTTTGAAGAAAGAATCTGTTTTAGATATTCTTTTACAAGGGTGAAGGTTTTCCCGCTTCCGGCTGCGGCATCATAAATTGAAAAGGAGGATTGTTTTTCCAAGGAATTTTCATTTTGCACTAAAATACTGTTTTTATAGCTTTGGAATCAAATTAATCTATAGTTGAATAGAAATCTTATAAAAGCTATAACACTTTTAAGAATAGAGAATGTTTAAATTTGAGGGAATTTAGTAATAACCAATAAAAAAACAATATAATTATGTCTTTCGAACTACCAAAATTACCGTATGCATTTGATGCGCTGGAACCGCATATAGATGCCAAAACAATGGAAATACACCACGATAAACACCATCAAGGGTATACCGATAAATTGAACGATGCCATTAAAGGCACCGACAATGAAGGAAAAACCATCGAGAATATTCTGACTAACTTGATATGGACAATAAAGCTGTCCGAAATAATGGTGGCGGATTTTACAACCATAGCCTTTTTTGGAAAGTAATGTCTCCAAATGGAGGCGGAAAACCTTCAGGAGATTTGGCCAAAGCGATTGACAATGCTTTTGGAAGTTTCGATGCTTTTAAAGAAAAGTTTTCAAATGCTGCAAAAACACAGTTTGGTTCAGGATGGGCTTGGCTTTGCGTACACAAAGGTGGAAAGGTTGACGTTTGTTCTACCCCAAACCAAGACAATCCATTGATGCCAAAAGTAGGTTGTGGCGGAACTCCAATTTTAGGATTGGATGTTTGGGAACATGCGTATTATTTAAAATATCAAAACAAGCGTCCCGACTATGTAGGTGCGTTTTGGAATGTGATTAACTGGGAAGAAGTTTCAGCTAATTACGCCAAAAACAAGTAAACTTTTAAATTAAACAATTTAAATTAAGAATCCGCAGATCTCTTAGGCTGTGGATTTTTAATTTAAAAAAATTAAGCAAAGGAAAAAAGGCAAACTAGCTTTGGGGAAAAGTGAAACGGCTCGCTGAAAACTTGAAGCATAGCATTCAAAATTCTGAAGTGACTCGCCACCCCAAAGATTGGGAGCATAAAAAAAGGCAAACTAGCGTTTGCCTTTTTTTGCCCCAAATCTACCATGAACTTAACCTACTTATGCTAATGGTATGTTCAAATATATGTTAATAAATTATTCAAAATTATGCGTTTTAGACGAATAGCCTATTTTTTCGTTAAAAAACATATTTTGTTGTTTTTTCATAATAAAACACTACAGTTTCATTTAAATTTTAACATTTTAAAAGTGACATAAGCATATACTAAGTCCCAGAAATATATCCGTTGGGATGTTTAGGCAGGGAAAAAGTTAGGCTTTGTCAAAAGGGTTAAAAACGTTTCCCAAGAAAAAACGTATCGAACTAAAGAATGGCCAATTGCTCGCCATCCCATGATTTGGGGCATGAAAAAAGGCAGGCTTTCGCCTACCTTTTTTGCCCCAAATCTTACCATAGACCTAACCTACTTACGCCTTATGGTAAGCTCAAATATAATTTAACTTTGAGCACTAAAATAGTGTTAATCAACAATTTCGATTAAATGGTTTGGGTTTCCGATAAACGGTAAATGTGGTGTTAAAATTTTTAAAGAAATTTAATAGGCTCGTTCTGGATTTCCTTCGTAAAAGTTGATGTAGGCTCGGTTAACAACCCTATTTCCTCCAGCCGTAGGATAGTTTCCAGTAAAATACCAATCCCCAAGATTTTTAGGACAAGCTTTGTGAAGATCATCTACAGATTGAAAAATAATTTTCACTTTAGCTTTTATACCTTCATCACTTAATTATCTCGGCAATTTTATCTGAAATTTCTTCATCGGTAAAAGGCGCATACAGTTCTTTTACATGGTTGATTACTGAACTATCTTCCATCGCAACTTGCTCTTTGCATTTGTGATATATTTCCTCAACAACTAGAATACGTGCCTCGATCTTTATGAAGCTCCAAAGCTGCTTGAAAGGCAACTAAATGCTTCCAAGCGTGCCATATCAATTCCATAGCAATCTGGATAGCGAATTTGCGGAGCGGAAGAAACCACAACAATCTGTTTTGGATGAAGTCTGTCCAACATTTTCAAGATGCTTTTTTTCAAAGTAGTTCCGCGAACAATGCTATCATCAATAATAACCAGATTATCATCTGGTTTTACAACACCATACGTAACATCATAAACGTGTGCCACCAAATCATCACGACTGCTATCATCTGTAATAAATGTTCTAAGCTTTACATCTTTAATCGCAATCTTTTCTGTGCGTATTTTATGTGCTTGTATTTGCTGAAGTCGTTCTGGAGTTAATTTTTCCTTTTCGTTAAGAATTGCCTCGTTTTTCTGTTTGTTCAGTTCGTCCTGTGCAGCTTCCAACATACCATAAAATGAAGTTTCTGCTGTATTCGGAATAAAAGAAAATACTGAGTTTTCAGTATCAAAATCTATGGCTTCCAAAATTTTTGGCATTATCAATTTCCCGAGCATTTTTCGTTCTTGGTATATTTCGGCATCGCTTCCACGTGAAAAATAGATGCGTTCAAAAGAACAAGATCTTCGTTCCAATGGCGCAAGAATTTCAGAAAGTTTCATACTTCCATCTTTCTTGATGATAAGTGCATGACCAGGATCAAGCTCTTTTACCTCTTCAAAAGGAACATTAAAAACAGTTTGAATTGCAGGTCTTTCCGAAGCAACTACAATAACCTCATCATCTTGATAATAATATGCTGGACGAATTCCGGCAGGATCACGTAATACGAAAGAGTCTCCATGACCTAAAAGACCCGCCATTGCATACCCGCCATCCCAATCAGCAGCAGATTTCCGAAGAATTTTTGCAACATTTAAGTTTTCGGCAATATAAGGTGAAGCTTCCTGCTTGTTCATGCCTTTTGCCTTTGCTTTTTTGTACAATTTTCGAACGGCATCATCCAAAAAATGACCTATTTTTTCCATTACCGTAACGGTATCTGCCTTCTCTTTTGGATGCATTCCGAGTTTTATGAGATTGTCAAAAAGCTCATTGGTATTAGTCATATTGAAATTTCCCGCAATGATTAGATTACGATGCATCCAATTGTTTTGACGCAGGAAAGGGTGAACGTTTTCAACACTGTTGATTCCGAAAGTGCCATAGCGCACGTGGCCAAGAAACAATTCACCTAGATAAGGGATGTTCTTTTTTTGCGCAGCAACATCGTCTTTGTATTCGGGATGATTTGCAAATTCTAGATTTATTCGCTCGTTTATCTGTGCAAAAATATCCTGAATGGGTTGTGCGGCATTGGACCGAACACGGCTTATGTAACGCTCTCCAGGATTAACATCTAATTTAATACTGGCAAAACCCGCACCATCCTGTCCACGGTTGTGCTGTTTTTCCATCATTAAATACATTTTGTTTACCCCGTAAAAAGCAGTTCCGTATTTTTCCTTGTAATATTCCAAGGGCTTCAACAGTCTTACCAGTGCAATTCCACATTCGTGTTTTAACGCGTCGCTCATATTTTTTCTGAAACTATATAAATGTACAAAAAACGCCCTGAAATTTCAGGGCGCGTATTTAGGTTAATTTGATGTCAAATTGTGTCAGGCTTTTAAATTGCTGTAAGCGCTGGTGTACTTCACCGTTTGAAAGCTTGAGTAATCTTTCGGGGCCAAACTTTTCTACGCAAAACGAAGCCAGCGCCGAACCATTTATAATGGCATTTTTCATATTTTCATAACTGTAATCTCCGGTTTTTGCCAAATAGCCCGTAAATCCTCCTGCAAAAGTATCGCCAGCTCCGGTTGGGTCAAAAACTTCTTCAAGCGGAAGTGCTGGGGCAAAGAAAACATCGTCCTCGCTAAAAAGCAATGCCCCGTGTTCTCCTTTTTTTATAACCACATATTTTGGTCCCATCTCCATAATTTTATGAGCGGCTTTTACCAGTGAATATTCACCAGATAATTGTCTTGCTTCTTCGTCGTTTATGGTAATTACATCTACTTTGGCAATAACCTGCATTAATTCGTTTAAGGCGCTGTCCATCCAAAAATTCATGGTATCCAACACAATCAGTTTTGGTGAATCCATTTGTGCAATTACACCCAATTGGACGAGTGGATGCAGGTTTCCTAACATAACCACCTCAGCATCTCTATATTTTTCGGGAACCTGTGGGTTGAAATCTGCAAGCACGTTCAAATCTGTTATCAAAGTGTCGCGCGTATTCATATCGTTATGATATTTTCCGCTCCAAAAGAAGGTTTTTCCGTTCTTCAACCACTTCAAGACCTGAAATATCCATTCCTTTTTCTTCAAGCATTTTAAGATCTTCCTTCGGAAAATCGCCGCCAACTATCGAAACAATGGCGCCATCCACATTAAATTGCGATGCTGCCAAACCTATGTAGGTTGCTGCTCCACCAAGGATTTTATCGGTTTTCCCGAAAGGGGTTTCAATAGCATCAAAGGCAACGGTGCCAACAATAACGAGTTTGCTCATAAAGGGTTTTTAAAGAGGGTGCAAATTTAATCAATTATTTACAATTTTAAGTACTTATAAAGTTGAAGAAATACCTCAGTAATTTTTAAAAATCCAAAAACATAATAATTTAAAAAATTGTAAATTCCGAAACTTTTAATCTGCTTTGAATGAAAAACATATACTTGTACTTGCTTATTACTGCTTTTTTGTTTCTTCAGAATACCTATTCCCAAGAAGGCGTTGCTTTTAAAGAAAACAAACAACTATACCTAAGCGGAAACTCCATACTTATTGGAAACAACATTTTGGGCGATGACCCAACAGAACCATTAATGGATATTGGCATTCCCAACGATGTCGTAAAAATGGAATATATAGATGTGGATACGGATGAAGCAACGTTCAGCTCTAGCGAAGCCGAAATAAAAAATGCCCCTGAAAATCCAAAAATTGCGCACGCCGCCCTGTATTGGTGTGGTTTGTACCCATCCGAAAAAAGTGCCTTACGAAAATCTGGAAACAGAATGATTCATGTAGGCCGCGGCGACAGAGATCCTACAATAAACTCAATATTGTTTAAAACACCCATTGGAAACTATGAATCCTTAAATGGAGAAGTGATTTTTGACAGCTTCAACACTGAGGTTTTCACTACCAATTCACCCTATGTTTGCTATGCTGATGTTACAACAAAGCTTCAAAATCTTTCAACTATAAACGGAATTTATACCGTTGCAAACATTAAAGCCACCGAAGGTGAAATTTCTGGTGGTGGCTCTGCAGGTTGGCTTTTATATATTGTTTATGAAGATGCTGCTGAAAGTCCAAAATATTTTACAACCTATAATGGATTGGTTGAAATAAATAAAGAAGCTGTTGAAATTAATTTTATTGATTTTAAAAGCAAAGAAGAAGGAATCGTAAAAACCACCATTGCGCTTGGCGCTATGGAAGGTGACCGAAAAATAAAAACAGATGAAGTTTCTATTTTCGATAAAAAAACAGGCAGTTTTAAACCTCTAAGCAACAAAGTAAGGGAAGAAAAAAACTTTTTCAACAGCTCCATTACTATGGGGGATGAATTTTTTACAGATAGAAATCCCAACAGCGCCAACACGCTTGGTTTTGATTTGTTGAAAATGGAAATCCCAAACCCAAACAATGCGCTTTTGGACAATGCCACTACACAGGCAAATCTTAGATTTCAAGCAAAAGCAGATCGTTTCTATTTGTTTTTTGTAGCATTTGAAACTGAAATTAACAAGGATTTTTTAGAAGAGAAATCAAAAGCTATAGAAGATCCAATTATCAGCACTCCTGCCGTTACAGAAATTACAGAGCCAGTTGAGAAAGAAAAACAAAACGCTATTGTTGCAAGTGAAAAAAGGAAACAAAACCCGTTCAAAATAATACCCCAACAATTAAAAAACCGAAAGAAAAAGTAGTTCCAAAAAAACCTATTGTGCTTTCAGAAGAAGACAAAATAAAGAAAGAAGTTCGAGTTCAATCTATGTCGGTTCCCGGTTTAGAAGCAGGATATTATCTTGTTACCAATGTTTTCTCTGTGAAAGATAATGCTACAAAATGGTCACAATTTTTAACTGAAAAAAGCTACAAGCCACAAACTTTTGTCAACCCCAGAAACAATTGGAATTATGTATATGTTGCAAATAACGAAGCCCTAATACCAGTTTATGAAAAATGGAAACTCTATAAGGGTTTTGAATATTTCAAGGAAATTTGGATTATGAAAATTAATCTATAGAAACTGGAGAAAAGATTACTTCCGCCCAAAATTCGCTGGAATTTCGCCCCAGGCTTTGGTTTCCCATTTTACGATTTTGGTTTGGTATTTTTTTTAAGCCAGTTTAGGGTGCATCCATAACAAGTTCAAAATAAAACCCTCCAGTTTTTTAAGCTGAAAGGTTTGGAATCATTAAAATTTTCATTTCTTGTTATTTTTGGATCTCCATTAGAAGGTTTGGTTTTCTTTTTCACAACTTAAAAGTGAAAAGCCTATTACTATAATTAAAAAATATTGTTTTCATAACTTAAAAATTTAAGGGTTAAACTTTCTGGGAGTTATGGCATAAAAATAAGCTTTTTTAAAATTCAAATTTTTTCGATACAATGTAAACTACCTACGGGGGTTCAGTATAGTTCTTTATTTCCCTTAAATGATTTTATAATTAAAAAATTGTAATTTTAAAACTCTTAAACCAATTTTGTATGAAAAGTTTTTACTTTCTAATAACTTTCTTTTTATTTTTCCAATTTATATATTCTCAGAAAGGAGTTGATTTTAAAGAAAACAAGCAATTATTTCTTCGTGGAAATTCTATTCTTATAGGAAACAACATTTTGGGCGATCGCCCTACTAAACCCCTTATGAATAGAAAAGTTGAAAATGATGCCATTACGATGAAATATATAGATGTAGATGATGACAAAACAACCTTCAGCTCCAGTGAAGCAAATGTAATTTATCCCTCAAAAAAACTTGAAATCGCCTACGCAGCATTATATTGGTGTGGGCTTTACCCCTCTGAAAAAAGTACTTTGCGGAAATCTGGCAATAAAAAGGTTCACGTTGGCAATGGGGTTAGAGATGCAGAGGTAAATTCAATATTGTTTAAAACCCCTAATGGCGCTTATGAAGCTTTAAATGGAAAAATAATTTTTGACAGCTATAATACCGGCGTTTTCACTGCCAATTCTCCTTATGTATGTTATGCTGATGTAACACAAAAACTTAACGGTCTTACTTCCCTTGAAGGTACATATACTGTGGCAAACGTTAAGGCCACTGAAGGTGAGATTCTGGGTGGTGGTTCTGCAGGTTGGCTTTTGTATATTATTTATGAAGATGCTTCGGAAAGTCCAAAATTCTTCACAACTTATGATGGATTGGTGGAAGTAGACAAAGAACCCGTAGAGATAATTTTTTGGGATTTCAAAAGTAAAAAAGAAGGAAAGTTTAAAACCAGTATTGCACTTGGTACTATGGAGGGCGACCCTAAAATAAAAACCGACGAATTATTAATATATGACATCAATATTGCCGATTTTAAACCATTGAGCAATAAGATTAGAGAGGAAAACAACTTTTTCAACAGCTCAATTACCATAGGGGATGATTTTTTTAATGACAGAAATCCTAACAATGCAAACACACTTGGTTTCGATTTATTAAAAATGGAAATTCCCAATCCAAATAATGAACTGTTGGACAATGCCACAACACAGGTAAATCTAATGTTTAAAACTAAAGCGGATCATTTTTATCCATTTTTTGTAGCTTTTGAAACTGAAATAAACGAAGAATTTTTGGAAGAAAATCAAAATATTGCAGAAGATACAACAATCGATAGTGATCCACATTTGGAAATTCAAAATCCAATAAAGGAGGGAAATTCCAACAACATTGTTGCCACAGAAAAAAAGGAAAGCAAATCCATTGAAAAAAATACCCCATCAATCCAAACATCCCAGGAAAATATAGTTCCCAAAAATCCTATTGTGCTTTCCCAAGAAGAAAGAATAAAAAATGAGACTGACATCCAATCTATGTCTGTTCCGGGTTTATCGCCAGGTTATTATCTTGTTACAAATGTTTTCTCAATACGTGAAAATGCCACAAAGTGGTCACAATTTTTAGAAGAAAAAAAATACAGTCCACAAGCATTTATTAACCCCGCCAATAACTGGAATTATGTTTATGTTACAAATGACAAAGATCTTATTCCCGTTTACGAAAAATGGAAAGAGTATAAAAGCCTTGAATATTTTAAGAAAATCTGGATTGTAGAGATAAATCTTTAAATAGGAAGGAAAAATTACTTCCGCCCAAAATCCGCAGGAATTTCGCCCCAGGCTTTGGTTTCCCATTTCACGATTTTCGTTTCGTATTTATTAGTTTTTAGCCAATTTTCGGCACGTGCAACCAATTCAAAAAGGATTTTGTTTTTTGCAGATTGCTTCAGTTTAGTGTTGCATTTTTTCTTTTTCACCCAACCCATTGCAATTCGTGAATCACTATAAAGAATGCGGTCACTGTTATTTTTTTTCAGAAATGCCAAACCGTGAACAAGCGCCAAAAATTCCCCAATATTATTGGTCCCTTGTTGAAATGGTCCTTGATGGAAAAGTTGTTTGTGCGTTTGCGTATCCACCCCGCGATATTCCATCTTTCCGGGATTACCGCTGGAAGCTGCATCAACTGTAATGGAATAAAGGTTGGGTTCGCCAATTTTTTGAAGTTGTTCTTTGGAAAGTGTTCTTTTTACGGTCTTGCCTTTATAATCTGCATATTCTTTATTGTAAGCTTTCTTTGCTTCGTCAAAGGTTTCAAAGCTTTTGTATTGTGCGCCTTTTACCCCTTGAATGGAGCGCTTGCACTCTTCCCAACTGCCAAAAATACCAGCGGGATTCCCAAACCATACCACGTAAAATTTCTGTTTTTTAGCCATTGCGAAGTACTTCTTCTATTATTTTAGGAAACCATTCGTATTCCAATTTATGGATTTTTTCAGCGACGGTTTCAGCCGTTTCAGTTTTTGAAAGCTTCACTTTTTTCTGAAAAATAATTGCGCCTTCGTCATAATTCTCATTCACATAATGAATGGTTATTCCGGTTTCGGCTTCTTGATTTTTCACCACAGCTTCGTGCACAAAATTGCCGTACATTCCTTTTCCACCATATTTAGGGAGCAGCGCTGGATGAATATTTATAACCTTATTCGGAAATTCTTTTAAAATTTGTTCAGGAAACTTCAAGAGAAATCCAGCTAAAACAATAAGATCTGGCTTTATTTCTTTTAAAGTTTTTAAAATAAATTCTTCTGAAAACAATTCCTCTTTTGTAAATGAACTTGAGTTAACTTGAAGGTTTTTAGCACGTTCCAAAACTTTGGCATCCTTCTTGTTTGAAAGCACAAGAACGACCTCGGCAAATTGGGTTCGTTGAAAGTATTTAATAATGTTCTCGGCATTGGTACCACTACCCGACGCAAAAATTACAATCCGTTTCTTCATTTCCGTTTCCAAAAGTTTTTCTCGAAGTAAATATTAACAAATAAAGTAACAAAAGTAAGGTAATAGGGTTTTACTTCGCCCAAAATTGTTTAAATTGGTTTTTCCAAATTTTGTTCAACTGTGAATTTTCAAAATTATCAAGTCCACATTTTTAACATTAAATGGTGTTTTCAATTAAAATATTTTATTTTTGCCACTTATAATTAAATTTAAAAATCAAGAATTATGTCAGACATTGCATCACGAGTAAAAGCGATTATCGTAGACAAATTAGGTGTAGACGAAAACGAAGTTGTAAACGAAGCTAGCTTCACTAACGACTTAGGAGCAGACTCCCTAGATACGGTAGAGCTTATCATGGAATTTGAAAAAGAATTTGATATCCAGATTCCAGACGACCAAGCTGAAAACATTGCCACAGTAGGTCAAGCAATTTCCTATATAGAAGCAGCAAAATAAGAATTCTTCTATGGAATTAAAGCGAGTTGTAGTTACTGGCCTCGGTGCCCTTACCCCTATTGGCAACAATATTCAAGAATATTGGGACGCGCTTATTAGTGGGAAAAGTGGTTGTGCGCCTATAACGTATTTTGATACTGAAAAGTTCAAAACAAAATTCGCTTGCGAATTGAAGAATTTCAATGCAGAAGACCATTTTGACAGGAAAGAAGCCCGAAAACTGGATCGTTTTGCCCAATACGCTCTTGTATCTTCTGATGAAGCTATAATAGACGCAGGAATAAACCTCGATGAGGTTGATAAATTCCGTGTGGGCGTTATTTGGGGAGCTGGAATAGGCGGATTGGAAACTTTTCAAAATGAAGTAATAAACTTTGCAGAAGGGGATGGAACACCACGTTTCAACCCCTTCTTTATTCCAAAAATGATTGCGGACATTGCGCCCGGAAACATATCCATTAAGCATGGTTTTATGGGGCCAAATTATACTACGGTCTCAGCCTGTGCTTCCTCTGCAAATGCAATGATAGATGCGTTAAACTATATACGTTTGGGGCATTGTGATATTATTGTTACAGGCGGGAGCGAAGCAGCGGTAACCATGGCTGGTATGGGAGGTTTTAATGCTATGCACGCTTTATCCACTCTTAACGAAAGCCCTGAAACAGCATCCCGTCCTTTTGACGCGACACGCGATGGTTTTGTGTTAGGTGAAGGAGCAGGCGCGCTGATTCTTGAGGAATATGAACACGCAAAAAAGCGTGGCGCAAAAATTTATGCCGAAGTGGTGGGCGGTGGTATGAGCAGTGATGCTTACCATATGACCGCACCCCATCCTGACGGTATAGGTGTGGAACGTGTTATGCTGAACACACTTCGCGACGCCAATATGGGCCCAGAAGAAGTGGATGCCATAAACACCCACGGAACTTCAACTCCACTTGGCGATGTTGCCGAATTGAAAGCTATTGTAAATGTTTTTGGCGAACACGCAAAAAACATCAATATCAATTCAACAAAATCTATGACCGGTCACCTTTTGGGTGCCGCCGGCGCTATTGAAGCAATTTCCTCCATTTTGGCAATGAAATACGGGATTGTTCCACCTACCATTAACCATACTACGGTAGATGAAAACATAGACCCTTCTTTAAACCTTACTCTAAACAAAGCTCAAAAACGCGATATAAAAGTAGCAATGAGCAACACCTTTGGGTTTGGTGGACATAATGCTTGTGTCCTCTTTAAAAAACTTGATGCCTAAAATAATTAATGGCCTCCATTAAAAACATATTTTCTTCCCGTACTGACAAGAACGGGGAATTTTTTAATTCCCTAAAAAAAATATTGGGATTTAAGCCTAGAGACATTTCCATTTACGAAACAGCATTTACCCACCGTTCTACAAATGAAAAAAATCCCGATGGCAGACCGCAAAATTATGAAAGGCTCGAATTTTTGGGCGATGCTATGCTTGGGGCGGTAATTGCAGCACATTTATTCAAAAAAGTGCCAAGCGGCAACGAAGGATATTTAACCAAAATGCGCAGTAAAGTCGTAAGTCGTGAACACTTAAATGAACTGGGCCGCGATCTTCATTTGGTAAAATTTTTAAAAACAACAGTTCCAACGCAGCAATTCAGTGGAAATATTTACGGTAACGTCTTTGAAGCGCTTGTAGGCGCCATTTATTTAGACCGTGGCTTTAAATATTGTGAAAAATTCATCCAAAAAAGGGTCATAAAACCCTATGTAGACATTAAAAAGCTGGAAGGAAAAGTAATTAGCTACAAAAGTCTTTTTATTGAATGGTGCCAAAAATACAAGAAGCAGTTCAACTTTGAAATCTATGAAGACAATGGCAAAGATGAAACGAAACATTTTGCTGTCCGTCTAAAACTTGAGGACGAAGTTATTACTAAAGCCCGTGCAACCTCTAAAAAGAAAGCCGAAGAACGTGCTGCAAAAAGAGCATTTTATAAACTTCAAATAAAGGTTGATTCGGAAAAGCCTTAAACCTTAAGGTTATTTTTGCATTAATTGTTTCCAACATTACCAACTTCTTTAGTTAATACTTCTAAAGTTGCCTACTTTTGTATAGTATCTATAGCACTAATGAAATATGATCCATCACAAACTGGATATGGAGGAGGAATGTGAAGAGTTATTTACACTCATCGCCGTTCATTGCAGCGAAGAGGCGTATAAAGTGGCTTATTTGATGAACCAAAACCTTAACACACGTTTCAAAAGAAGAAGGCTTGATGTCGATTTCGCTTCAGAAGGAATGATGGTAACTTTTCCAATTTTCGATTTTATGGACGAGTTTAATTACAGCCAATTTTATCTTGTTGCAAATAAATGTAGAATCGCTGAGGCAGGGTTACAAAGTTCTGGTGGACTGTTTTCTGAAATCGGCACCGAAAAAGACCATTTTCTATTACCAGAATTTAAAAAGGTGGATTATTTTCTGAAAATTTATTCAGACTTTGAAAAAATTTCGCTGCAAAATTTAGTCTCACAAATAAACAATATAGAACAGATTGTTTCTGCTTATGAAGTTGAAACTGAAAATATTAAATCAAAAAACAATTTAATTTTCGATTAAATGTCAAATCAAAAAAGAACCAAAATAGTTGCTACTCTTGGTCCAGCTACTTCAACTAAAGAAATTCTGAAACACATGATTTTGGAAGGTGTGGATGTTTTTAGAGTGAATTTTTCACACGCAGATTACGCCACTGTAAAAAAGACTATTGGAACCATCCGAAAGCTTTCAGAAGAATTGGACATACACGTAGCTATTTTGGGCGATCTCCAAGGACCAAAACTTCGTGTAGGTATAATGAAAGAAGAAGTCATTGTGCAGCCTGGCGATCAACTCCTTTTTTGTACCGGAAAAGAGTTTGAAGGAACCAAGAAGAAAGTTTATATGAATTATGCCAATTTTCCAAAAGATGTAAACCCCGGAGAACGGGTGCTTTTGGACGACGGCAAACTTATTTTTGAGGTCCTGGAAACCAACAAGAAAGATTCCGTAAAAGTAATGGTAATCCAAGGCGGGCCGCTACGTTCAAAAAAAGGTGTAAATCTTCCGAATACAAAAATTTCGCTTCCAGCTTTAACGGCAAAAGACAAAGAGGATGCTATTTTTGCTATTGAACAAAAAGTTGATTGGATGGCACTTTCCTTTGTGCGCCACGCAGAAGATTTAAAGGAGTTACAGGCCTTGATTGAAGCACATTCAGAATATAAAATTCCTATCATCGCTAAAATTGAAAAACCAGAAGCCGTTGAAAACATTGATAAAATTATTGCCTATTGTGATGGTTTGATGGTTGCCCGTGGCGATTTAGGCGTGGAAGTTCCAGCAGAGCAAGTCCCACTCATTCAAAAAGAATTGGTGCTTACCGCAAAACGTGCGCGCATTCCCGTAATCATTGCCACCCAAATGATGGAAACAATGATTACTTCACTAACACCAACCCGTGCCGAAGTTAATGACGTAGCAAACTCCGTAATGGACGGCGCAGATGCCGTAATGCTTTCTGGAGAAACTTCCGTTGGAAATTATCCTGTGGCTGTTATAAAAACCATGACAAAAATTCTGAAAAGTGTGGAAAACTCCCAATTGATCCACGTACCTCAAGAACCACCTCAAATTAAAACCAATCGCTACGTTACTAAATCCATCTGCTATCACGCAGCGCTTATGGCCAATGAAATTGAGGCACAAGCAATTTGTACTTTGACCAACAGTGGCTATACCGCCTTTCAGATTTCTGCCTGGCGACCATCGGCATATATCTTGGCATTTACCAGCAACAAACGTATTCTCGCCCGCTTGAATTTGTTGTGGGGCGTAAAAGCGTTTTATTACGACAAATACGTAAGCACCGACGAAACCGTGGACGATGTAAATAGAATTGCTTTTGAAAAAGGCTATGTGCACAAAGGCGATTATTTAATAAACCTTGCGGCCATGCCCATTGTGGATAAGGGAATGGTGAATACGTTACGGGTTACGCAGGTGAAGTAGAGCTATTCTTTTATTATTTTTTTTATTAGCTCTCCGTTATCGGTTGCTATTCTTAAAAAATACATCCCTTTTTGGAGGTTTGAAATATCAAGCTCTTGAATATTCCCAATTTGTTGAAGTACATTTTTACCCATTATATCAAAAACGCTAGCACTTATAATGTTTTCAGTTTTTGAATCTATAAAAACCAAACCCGTTGTGGGATTTGGATAAATTTTAATATTGCCAATTAGGTTTTCCTCCACCTTCAAAATAGTTGGGTTTTCATACCAAGCGAGCTTTGGTATACTTTGAGTGCCAGAAATTACATCTTGATCACCATCACCGTCTATATCTGCTGCAAAAACTGATATAGTCGCAAAAAGATCATTTGTAATCGTTTTCTTTTCACTAAAATTGCCTAAACCATCCATGTTTTCAAACCATAGTACTGAGCTTTCAGGTGCTGAAGTTACAAGAACATCCATATCATTGTCATTATCTAAGTCTGCGGCATATACATCAAAGGGAGCATCAACATTGAGAGATATGTTTCGCTCACTACTAAAATTCCCTAATCCGTCCAGATTTTCCCACCATGCAATTAAATCGATAGCTCCAGATGTTCCCACAATATCATTATCGCCATCTCCATCAAAATCAGCAATAAATACAAACAATATTGCCAATCCTGGTGTGCTTACCATATTCGGAGAACCAAAATTACCCAGTCCATCAAGGTTCTCAAACCAAGACATCCGTCTTGTTCCAGGAGTTCCCGCCACAATATCGATGTCCCCATCTCCATCTATATCACCTACCGATAAACCAGTGCTAGTTATAAAGTCTGTAATTACTATCTGGCTTGCTCCAAATGTCCCCTGCCCATCTAAATTTTTGTACCAAGCTAAGGTTCTGTCGTCCTGCGAGTTTACGATCAAATCATTATCTCCGTCTCCATCAATGTCTGCAACGGCAACAGCACCTTGGCCTTGCGTAGCTGTATTGATAACGTTTACATTGCCAAAGGTTCCCTGCCCATCAAGATTTTCATACCAGACCAGTTTATCCATTGGTGCAACAGGACTTGTTCCTATTACATCTATATCACCGTCACCGTCAAGATCCCCACTCGAAATAAATCTAGGTTGTTCTAAATTTCCAATTATTTGCATAGGCCCAAAATTGCCAATACCATCTTCATTCCGAAACCAAGCAAAATTTTCTTGCCCAGAGTTACTCACTCTTAGAATATCCATATTTCCATCTCCATCTATATCAGCTGCAATGGTTCGGCGGGTTATACCTATTTGTGAAGGTATTAAATGTTCAGTCCAGTTTTGTGCCAGCCCTAATAAAGTAAAACTGAAATAGGCAGTTATAAAAGCCAAAAATCTCATAGTCTAAATAAATTTAAAAAACCTCCCAAGAATATCTCTTGGGAGGTTTAGATTACTAATTGCCGCTTTTTTGAATTACAGTTTGTTCTGTATTCCCTTCCTCATAAATCTTTTCAATTTTATAAAGTCTTGGGTTCAAAATTTAGTTTTATGAAAATATAGAATTAAATATAGTGATTTATAAATAACTTTCAATTCCATTATCATTCTAATCCGAAACCTCAACCTTTTCAAGTTTCATTCCATCTGCATCTTTGGTAATGGTTACCGTATAACCAAAACCTGTGGTTTTGTAATTATAAACTATTTTCTGAAGTTCGTTTTCATTTCTAGAAATCTGTAGCTCGCTGATAAAATCAGTTTTCTTTTTATTTCCGTTCTGTTGCGTTTCATTATTAGAGCCTTTCGGGTTTGGAAATGCAAATTCCTTTGGAATATTGAAAAGTTGTTGCGCAGTAAAAAATGCTTCGTGCCATTTATCGGTTGGAAGAATTAAGGTTTCAGTTTTGGTGGGCTTGCTAGCCGTACCGCCCGTTGCTTCGGAATAATTCACCTTTGGAAAATCTTTCTTTAATTCTTCTGCATAATTTTTTGCGGAAGCATCTTCCCCAGGAGGGAAAAATTTCGACAGAAAACCATTAAAGGCAAAACCCTTTTGGTTATTAAATTCAACTTCGTCCATCGCGCCATCAATTCCACCCACGTTCATCGTTGTTTTTCCTTCGGCATTTACAATTTTCACTTTTGTTCCAAGAGGCATTACAGAAAGCTTCTCACTTTGTAAGTTTGGGTGCTCTCGCAAAGTCAATCCACTAACAGCGGTAACATACATCGCTTCAGGAGTGGTTGCTGCGGGAATGGAATCTGTTAGAACAGTTTGGTTTTCTTCGCTTGTTTTAGCGTCGTTTTTACAGGAAAAAAGAAAAGTAAATCCTGCAAGGGCAAGGATTGAAAAAGCTACGGTTTTCATAAGCTGGAGTTTTAAATTAGTTTAAAGATACGTAGTCTTTTTTTCATAATTAAAATTCAAGTTTTAGCTGTACATCTATGGATTCCTTGGAAACCTTCTTTTTCTTTGGGGTTTCGTTGTTGAGATGTGAGATTGAAATTCCCAACAACCGTACCGATTCTTTCATTTTTTCTTGAAATAACAATTCTTTAACTACATCTAAAATCAATTCTTTAGAAGCAATGAAAAGTGGAAGCGTTTTGCTTCGCGTTTGCAAAGTGAAATCACGGTATTTTATTTTAAGGGTTATGGTTTTCCCTGCCAGTTTTTTGGTCTTTAATCTGTTTTCAACCTCAGCTGCGATTTCTTCCAGCCTTTCCAGCATAAATATTTCCGACGAAATATTTTCTGAAAAGGTATGTTCGGCCGCCAACGATTTCTGGGTTCGCGAAGGTTTTACTTTGCTATTGTGAATTCCACGGACCACATTATAATAAAATCCACCGCTCTTCCCAAAGTTTTCCTCTAAAAATTCAAGTGATTTACTTTTTAAATCCATTCCCGTAAAAATGCCCAAACGGTACATTTTCTCTTTAGTTACTTTCCCCACACCGTAGAATTTCTTTACATCCAAAGTTTCCAAAAATGGAATTACTTCCTCGGGGCCAATGGTTTTTTGTCCGTTGGGTTTGTTGATGTCGCTGGCAATTTTCGCCACAAATTTATTCACAGAAATTCCTGCGGAAGCATTTAAGCCTGTCTTTTCCTTTATCTTTTTCCGAATCTCCGTGGCAATCATCGTTGCGCTGGGATTGCCTTTTTTGTTTTCGGTAACATCCAGATAGGCTTCATCAAGCGACAATGGTTCGACCAAATCGGTATATTCAAAAAATATCTTTCTAATCTGTTTTGAAACCTCTTTGTAACGGTCAAAATTGGTCCGTACAAAAATAAGCTCTGGGCAAAGTTTCCGTGCCATTGCGCCACTCATTGCACTGCGTACACCAAACTTCCGGGCTTCATAACTTGCAGCACTCACCACACCACGAGCCGAACTACCGCCCACTGCAATAGCTTTTCCGCGTAGTTCGGGATTATCTAACTGTTCCACGGAGGCATAAAAAGCGTCCATATCTACATGAATTATTTTGCGGATGGGAAGTCGACTCTTGCATCTTGTAAATTTAATATCTTTAATGTCTGGTTGGGCGCAGTTGAAGTCTAATTTTAAAGGAAATATTATTTATGAAAAAAACAGCAATCATTTTAGGAGCAACAGGATTAACAGGTGGAATTTTACTGGAAAAGCTTTTGAATGACTCTTCTTTTGAAAAAATAAAGCTGTTTTCGCGTAGTTCCGTAGAAAAGAATTCACCAAAAATTGAAGAACATTTAATAGATATGTTTCAATTAGATAACCATTACGAAGCATTTAAAGCCGATGTAGTTTTCTGTTGCATCGGTACCACAAAATCTAAGACTCCCGATAAAGAAACCTATAAAAAAATAGATTACGGAATTCCCGTCACGGCTGCAATACTTGCAAAACAGAACGAAGTTAAAACGTTTGTGGTAATTTCAGCAATGGGTGCAGATGCAGATAGCAGCATTTTTTACAACAAAACCAAAGGCGAAATGCAGCGCGATGTACTTAAACAAGACATTAAAAACACGTATGTTTTGCAACCTTCCTTGATAGTTGGCGATAGGGATGAAAATCGTTTAGGTGAAAAAGTGGCAACATTTTTTATGGGAATCTTCGGATTTTTAATTCCGAATAAATACAAAATGATTAAAGCCGAAATCATTGCCAAAGCGATGCTGATTTTGGCAAAAAAAGGATTTTCAAAACAACAAATCACTTCCGATGAAATTAAACAAATAGTCCAAAATGAAGGAAATAGAACGTAAATTTTTAGTCACATCCGAAGCTTTTAAAAACGAAGCGCACAAGCGTACACAAATCGTTCAAGGATTTTTAAACACACATGCAGAACGCACTGTGCGCATGCGCATTCAAGGAAATGATGGATTTCTAACTATTAAAGGCAAGTCAAACAAATCTGGCCTTTCCCGTTTTGAATGGGAAAAACAGATTTCGCTCGCAGATGCTGAAGAATTGCTACACCTATGCGAACCGGGAATCATTGAAAAAACCCGTTATGAAATTTACAGCGATAATCACACTTTTGAAGTGGATGATTTTATGGGCGAAAACACAGGACTTATTATTGCTGAAATAGAACTTAAAACCGAAAATGAACCCTTTTCAAAACCTCAATGGCTTGGAAAAGAAGTGACAGGCGATGTTAAATATTACAATTCAAATTTGAGTAAAAATCCTTTTAAAACTTGGGAAAATGAAAACTAAACTATTACTGGCAATTTTAGGAATCACACTTTTTGGTTGTGAAACCAAAATTGAAAAAGAATACATCACCGAACCCTGCCCGGAGGAAGAAAAAATCCCAATGGCCCAGCTAAAAGATGAACTTACTGAAAAAGGTTTTCAAACATTTGATTATGTTGATGAAAAATCTGGCGATACTATTTTAATGCAACAATATTTCATTGCCTTTCTGAAAAGTGGACCAACCCGTTCACAAACTAAAGAAGAAGCGGACAGTCTTCAAAAATTACATTTAGCACATTTGGGCAGAATGTATGAAGAAGGTTTTGCAGATATTTCCGGTCCTTTTGGTGATGATGGTAATATTCGTGGCATCACTATTTATAACGTACCAACCCAAAAAATGGCAGACAGTTTGGCAAATATGGACCCGATGGTAAAATCTGGCAGATTGGTAATTGAAATCCACCCGTGGTGGGCGGCAAAGGGTTTTCCTTTACGATAACAGTGTTTTTATGTGTTGAATGGTTTTTTTGTTTGAAGTTGCAACAATTCCTTCTTCAAAAAAGACATTACTGTGCATTGAGACTCTTGGTTTTTGAGTCAGCACTTGTTTTTTTATTGTTGCCGAAAGATGAATGCTTTTAAATCCAGCTTCCTTAAATTTCAAGGCATTTTCCAAGTTAATTCCGCCACCGGGCATAATTTCAATTTTTCCTTTTGAAAGATTTTGGAGTTCTTTTAAAAGTGAAATCCCTTCAATTGCAGTTGGTTTTTGGCCAGAGCAAAGCAATCTATTTACTTTTAAATCAATTAACTTTTTAAGTTCGTCAATTGGGCTTTCAACCCAATCAAACGCGCGGTGAAAGGTAAATTCCATCGCTTCGCAAGCATTCATCAATTGCTTTGTTTTTTCTGTATCAATTTTGATTTCCGAAGTTAAAAACCCGCTTACAATTCCTGTACAACCCAACTTTTTGCAAAAGGCAATATCGCGCAACATCACATCAAATTCATCTTCGGAATAGGTAAAATCGCCACTACGAGGACGGATTAAAACGTGAATTGGGATTTTCAATTCCGAAATAACTTTTTCAATCAAACCGTGGCTTGGCGTGAGTCCGCCTACCGAAAGTTCAGTACAAAGTTCTATTCGGTTTGCTCCAGCAAATTGTGCAGCTTGGGCACTTTCAAAACTATTTGCGCAGATTTCTAGTATCATTCTATAATTATTTCGTCAATAAATGTCCATGCTTTGTTTCCGGCGCCTTGTTGACCTCCGGGAATGGTTCCGTAATTGGGGATTTTTAAGACAATTTTTGATTCATTTATTGGTTTTCCAAAAAGAATAGGCAAATGTGGAATGTACGCTTCTACTATATTTTTATTTTCTTCCGAGGGAAAAGTTGGTATCGATGTTGTTTCTGTAGTTCCATCAATAAAATCAATAATCATTTGTATATTTTTTGGCGCGTAAATCCATTGTCCTGGCGCATTATAAAACCGAGTGCTCACAGAATTTATACCTGTTTCCTTTCCAAAATCAATCGTAATCTCCATATCATCGCCCCAAAATCCCAGCCATTCCTTATCGCCATATCTTTTATCACTCCCTTGAATTCCATTAATCAATGCTTCTTTTCCACCAGCGGCATATGCAGGATTTGGAAGAACGTTAATCGAAATATTTGCGGTAATTCCTTTGTGATAAATAATTTCTTCGGAAAAATCACGGCCAACTTTTTCGCCATTTTTGAAAACATTTGCAATAATCTTCGAATCCTTTTCAATCAAAATGGGCTTTGAATACACTTTACTTTCCGTATTATTTATGGAATATCGAATTTCCTTTCCTTTTGTTGGCGTTGTTAATTCGTAAAAAACCTTGCCGTCCTCTTTCAAAATCTTGCCTTCAATTTCGTATAAATGGTTTGCATAATTAATATTCAAAGCATCCAAACGCGGCATAAAATTCTCAACACGAGAAACAAAATTTGGGTAATCCTTTTCCAAATTTTCTGAAGGACCGCTCCAAGTAACCTCACTCATAGCAAGGATTCTTGGAAAAACCATATATTCAACTTGATTTTCATTCGGAATATATTCCGTCCACAAATTTGCCTGCGCACCGAGTATATATTCTGCTTCTTCAGAATTTAATTCCTTTGGAATTGGATTGAAGGCATACACTTTTCTCAAAGGAACAAAACCGCCAATCGCCAAAGGTTCATTTCCGTTATCACTTTGATAATAATCAAAATATGAATGTGAAGTTGGCGTCATAATTACGTCGTGTTTTTGTTTTGCTGCGTCAATTCCACCCTGTATTCCGCGCCACGACATCACTGTTGCGTTTGGCGCAAGACCGCCTTCCAAAATCTCGTCCCAACCGATTATTTTTTTGTCTTTGCTATTCACAAATTTTTCAATTCGCTGAATGAAATAACTCTGCAATCCGTGTTCGTCTTTAAGGTTTAAGTCTTTTATCAACTTCTGGCAATGAGCACAATTTTTCCATTGAATTTTTGGTACCTCGTCCCCTCCGATGTGAATATATTCACCAGGGAAAAGCTGAATTACTTCGCTTAAAACATTTTCCAAAAAAGTAAACGTTTCTTCATTCGGACAAAAAATATCCTCAAAAACACCCCAAGTTGGCGCAACAGGAATTTGTTCACCAAAGCAACCTAGTTCAGGATAAGCACTAATCGCAGCCTGTGCGTGGCCAGGCATTTCAATTTCTGGGATAATTGTTACGTTTTGGGTTGCAGCAAAGGCGACCACTTCTTTTATGTCTTCCTGTGTATAAAATCCACCATAGCGTTTGCCGTCAAATTTTTGTGGAGTGTCATTATAATGCCCGATAAGCGTTTCATCGCGAAAAGCGCCTTTTGAAGTGAGTTCAGGATATTTCTTGATTTCTATGCGCCAACCTTGATCGTCTGTGAGATGCCAATGAAAATAATTCATTTTTAACAAAGCAAGATTGGCGATATATTTTTTGACGAATTCCTTGTCGAAAAAATGCCGCGAACAATCCAAATGCATTCCGCGATATTGAAATTTTGGGTAATCTGAAATAGTCAATTGTGGAATTGAAAACGTCTTTTCTTTGATTGAATTTTTAGCTTCTAATTCTGGCGGAAGCAGTTGCCGCAAAGTCTGAACAGCATAAAAAGCACCACTTGCATCGCTGGCTTTGATGCTAATTTTTGAATCTGAAATAGTTAAAAAATATCCTTCGGAAGACTGCGAACTATCTTTTTCAATTATAAGTATAGCCTTACTCTTTGAGGTTTTTTTAAGCTGAAAACCAGCTCCTTTATGTAGAAATTCATTTAAAAAGTTTCCTGCAATTTCAAATTCCGGTTCAAAATAAATAGTGGTGTTTTTATCAATTTTGAAAGTTCCCTTTTTTAATTCTAAAGACTGTGGTTTTGGAATCAGCGTAATTTCATTCTGCGAAAACATTCCGAAGGAAATTATGAAAATGGCAGATAAAAGAAATTTTTGCATTGTTAATTTATAAGTTGATTTAATGTTTTGAAGCTTAGTGTGGGCGCGATTTTAATTTCGGTTGAAAAGAAAATTGTTTTGGATTCATTCGGCAACAAATCGAAGAAATTATCTTCAAATTTTCCTTTTTCATCAGCAATTAATAATACATTTTTTTGAAGCGTTTTGGAACTGAGCTTTATTAAAAATCCTTCTTCCATTTTTTCGATTTGGTTTTCGATTTCGATTTTCATTTCCCCCTTTTTCAACTTCAAATCTTTCGGTTTCGCAAAGTAATGCAGGTATTCACTTTCGCCGAAATTGATTTTTAAAACAGCAAAATTCTTGTCAAATTTCAAATTTTTTAACGGTAGCAAAAACAGTACTTCACTACTATTTTCAGGACTTTCAGCCAAAAGTTTGTCTTCATAAATTATTTTTCCATCGAAATCTATCACTTTCACAAAAAGTGAATCTTTAATATTTTCAAAAGTATCATTCACCACATAGATTTTAATGGAGTCATTTTTTTCTTCAGCAGAAATCAACACATTTTCAAAGGCCTTTTTGGCTTGATAATGCAAGGCTTTCCAATTTCCTAAATAGTCAATACTCGCCCATGAAATTGAAGGCCAGCAGTCATTTAATTGCCAATAAAGTGTACCCATATTGTAGGGCTTTGCGCGACGATGGGCGTGGATTCCTTTTGTAATTCCATAAGCTTGCAAAAGTTGGCTTATATAAATATAATCCTCGGCATTTTGTGGAATTGGAAAGTCGCGCGCCATATAATCTTCAATAATCTGAAAACCTCGAGAATGCTTTTGATGGTTTGTGAAAAGTGGATCATTTAACGAAACCGAATCTCTTCCAGTGGCATATTTTACGGTCTCAAAACTTGGGAAAGATTGAAACCCAAACTCGCTCATAAACCGGGGCACTTCTTTCTCAAAATGCTCAAAGGGATAGCCATCATGCCACACCCACCAATCGTGCGCATCGCCCTCAAATTGATAGCGTTTATCGCCTCGGCCGTATTTTGGTGAGCTTTCCCAATAACTAATATTTGGACTTAAACTATCAACCGCTCGTGGTAAAATGTGATTGAAAACCGCGTAATAATTCGCCCAAATTTCCTGTTTTTGAGCTGCCGTTTTATCGTCCTGCCAGCCCCAACGTTGCCAACCTTCGCTGTTTTCATTATTACCACACCATAGAGCGATACTCGGATGGCCTCGCAAACGTTTTATATTTTGAATTGCTTCCTGTTTTACATTTTCCAAAAATTTGGCATCCCCCGGATACATAGCGCAGGCGAACATAAAATCTTGCCAAACCAAAATGCCTTTTGCGTCGCAAAGCTGGTAAAAAAAGTTGTCCTCATAAATTCCACCGCCCCAAACGCGGAGCATGTTCATATTTGCCGAAACCACTTCATCAATAAGTTTTATGTATTTTTCTTGATCTATTTTCGCTTCCAACATTTGTTGGGGCACGTAGTTGGCGCCCTTCATATAAACAGGTTTTCCATTTAATTTGAAATAAAAACTCTCGCCGATGGAATCTTTTTCGGTAATCAATTCAATGGAACGAATTCCGAGTTTTTTGGAATAGGATTCCAACACATTTCCATTATGGATCAATTCAACTTGAATGTCATACAAAAATGGGTCGCCCAAATTATGTGTCCACCAAAGTTTGGGATTTTTTATGTTGAAAGGAATTTGATATTGGCTTTCCCCTTCTTTGGTTTTAAAAGTTGAAGAAAATGTTTCGGATGTATTTTTATTCGTGATTTTCAGCGTGATTTCTTCCTCTTTCCAAGTTTCAATTTCAAATTTCGCTTCAATTTCAGCAAGGGTATCCGTGATTGATTTTGTTTCAAGAAAAATGTCTTTTAATCGCGCCACATCGTAGTTGATTAAAGAAACATTTTTCCAAATTCCGACTGTTTTTATTTTCGGAGCCCAATCCCAACCATATTGGTATTGTGGCTTTCGGGTAAAAACACGACTTCCGCCCGGAAGCTCGTAATCTAACTTTTCAGTTTCACTTTTCTCGATGGAGTCTGGGCTTTTGAAAATAACTAAAAGTTCGTTTTCAGCTTTTAAAATATCGCTTAAATCCACTTCCCAACTTCGGAAAGCGTTGTTTGCTGAAAGGATTAAACTGTCATTGAGAAAAACTTCTGCATATGTATCCAAGCCTTCAAAATTCATGAAATGTTTTGTCCTTTTTAAGGTTTCTTCGGAAATTGAAAAATGCTTTTTATATAGCCATTTTTTTGTTGAAATCCATTGAATGGAATCTTCGTTATTCTTCTGAAACGGATCAGGAATTTTACCTAACCTCAACAAATCTGCTTGTACGGTTCCGGGAACTTCGGCAAGTTGCCAATTTAAGTTTTCTGCTTCTGAAAGCTGCCATCCATCATTTAGAGAAAGTGTTTCATTGGGAATCTCTTCACAGGAAAGGAAAACAAAAATAATTATTAAAAAGATAAAGTAAAGTTTTCCCATTGTACTAAAATAGGTGTTTTACAAATATCTAAGAAGCTTTCTCAATAATTATCTGCTGGCGGATTTCATTGCCTTCACTATCTACGACCGTCAAAATATAGCTTCCTGGTTTTGGTGAAACAGCCAACTCGTGAAAAGTTTCAGACTTGCCAATATATTTTGAATCCAGATACCAAAATACAGTGGTATCCGGCGAACGGTGTGCAAGTTTAAAAATAACTTCGTTCACATTTTCATCAAAATTCTTCGGTAGCAAAACGGCTTCATTTCTTTTTGGATATATGAAAGCCATCAACTTTTCGCCTTCCTGCAAACAGTCTGGAGCAAAAGGCGGCAACGATTTGTATTCTGGGTGAAGCGAAACGTAATAATATTCCATAACGGGAGGCAACGCAAACCAGTTTTTCTGAACCATTTCGGAAAGTGGATAACATGAAGAATTCACCCGATAATTCTCCGAGGCATTTAAAAATACCGTTTGATGATATGGGCAAGCATCAGTTCGTGTCCCGTTTTTTGGAATCCATTCCATTTTAGTTTCTTCACAAAAAAGCCCTGCGAGATGACCACTTTTAGTACAGATTTCAGTTTCAACCAATTCATCATACGGAATTTTGAACCACCCACTTTGTGGTAAAATATTTAAAACATCGAACAAAACGGGAGCTGCGGCTTGAATTCCTGTCAATCCCGGGCGACCTTCACCATCGGCATTACCAACCCAAACACCAATTGCATATTTCGGAGTAACACCAACCGCCCACGCATCTTTAAAACCATAACTCGTTCCTGTTTTCCACGCCAATGGTTGACTGCTGGTGAAAAATTCCCAGTTTTCCTCGCCGCTGGGTCGGTTCACTTTTTCCATTGCTTCGAACGCTTCGTAAATTGCTCCCGCATTCCAAACAGAAGGTTTTTGCTGAATTTTTCCAAAATCAATTTCATCGTGATTTTTCACATAAATCGGTTCGACAAATTCATTTTTTCGGTATTCACTGGAAGAATTATTGAAGAAATTTAAAGTTGAAGCCATTCCTGCATATGCTTTTGTAATATCCCACAAATTGCTTTCCGCACCACCTAGAATCAACGATAAACCATAATAATCTGCAGGTTTGTCGATTGCTTTTTGATTCGTTTTCCCAAGAATATTATAAAACCGCTGAAAGCCAAAATCGCGCAACATCCGCACAGCGGGAATATTTAATGAACGTGACAAAGCCACACTTGCGGGAACTGCGCCGTTAAATTTTTTATCGAAATTCTCAGGTGTGTAGCCGTTTACAGTGGTTGGAATATCAGCAACTAAAGTATTCGGAAGAATTTCGCCAGCATCCAGTAATGAAGTGAATAAAAACGGTTTCAAAATACTTCCCGTGCTTCGTGGTTTTTCAATTATATCTACAAAATTGTTGTGTTCCCGAGTTGTTGGGGAATTGCCCACATAAGCCAAAACCTCGCGTGTATTTACGTCCAAAACCAAAACTGCGAGATTGTGGATTTGGTTTTGCGCCAACATATAATTTTGTTCTTTCACGATGTTGTTCACCTTTTGTTGAAGTGAAAAATCAATTGTGGTTTCAATTCGTTTTCCGGGATGTTCTTTTCGTATTTTTTCAGTTAAATGAGGTGCATACTCGGGAAGCGGGAGTGGTTTTCCGGGCAATTTTTCGTCCAAAGCCAATTGATAGGTAGTTTCATCAATTACTTCATTTTGAAAAAGTTTCAACAATAATGCATCTCTTTTTTGTTTGAGAATTTCCTCATTTTTTCCAGGAAAAATAAGTGATGGTGCATTCGGAAGTACTGCCAATGCTGCAGATTGTCCCCAACTTAATTCGCTGGCGGGAATCCCAAAATAGCGCCAAGAAGCGGTTTCAAGCCCAACCACATTTCCACCGAATGGTGCATAGGAAGCGTATAAATTCAGGATAGATTTTTTCTTAAAGCCAGCTTCCAAGCGTGTGGCTTGAAAAATTTCAATCAATTTTTCGAAATAGGTTCGTCCTTTATTTTTTCGGGAAAGGCGAATAACTTGTTGCGTAATCGTACTTCCGCCACGACGGGAATCCGTTGTAAGATTGTTCCAAAGCGCCTTTGAAATTGAAACCGGATTAAAACCTGGATGCAAGTAAAAATGCTCATCCTCAAAATAAAGAATGCATTTTTCAAACCGTTCCGGAATGGAATCCATTTGTGGAAATCGCCATTGACCATCATCTGCAATTCGCGCTCCGAGCATTTGTCCGCTGCTGCTTTCGGCGACGGTTGCGGTGGGAACGTTGAATAATGGCGAAGGAAGGCAGAATAACCACACCACAAATAAAATCAGCAGGATACTGAGTTTTATTTTGTGCTTAATGATTCTTTCTTTTATTTCAGATTTGTCAAATTTCAAAAGATTTTACTGCTCAATTGTTACCCATATTCCTTTATTCCTTGCATAATACGTATTGTCATACATCGCTTCCACTTGTGTTCCTGGCAAATAATAGGTTCCCAAATAAGAAGCATTTAGTTTCACTGTAAAAGTCTTTGTTTGATTTCTATCCAAATCAAAAAAGAAATTCACTCTATCGTCACGAATATCGGTATAACGCGCGTTTCCATTTGCACCTCCACCTAATTCAGAAAAACTCGTGTTTACAATTTCCCAACCGCTTGGGAAGATTTTTGTAAGCGCAACATTATTTATCCAATCATTTGATGTGTTTGTAACACTTACTTTTGCAATGATTTCAGTTCCCTGTCTCAATTTTGTAACATCAATAGCCTTGCCGGTGCCATCCAAATATTGCGAGTTTATTGAGAGATTTCGCTGCTCTGCAAGCTCTTTCCCAAGTGGAAGTTTTCCGCGTTGCGAAAGTGTCACATAAACCACATTCCCTTTTTTATTAGTTACCGAAACGGAATTACTTCCCATTACAAATGAAAGGTCGCGCTGCGCGATTGCTTTATCGGTTTTTAATTCGAACGATTTTCCGACATTAGTAAACGTAAGTTCCAGCGATTTTCCGCCGTTTTTGGCAACCATTTTCGCCATTGCCATCAAGGCATACGAAGTTTCCTGCGTGCTGTACCAATTTCCTGAAGACAAATCTTTCGCTACGGAAATTGCCAAGTCGCGTTGTTTTGAATCTCCCAATAATACCAAGGTTTCCAAAGCCATCGCCCTATTTCTGAAAGGCGAACCGTAAGTGTAGTAATCATATTTCTGAGATCGAAAATTGATATTCGCCGTTTGTGCAATTTGTTGCGCAACTTCTTTTTTTCCAGCCAAAGCATACGCAGCGGCCAATCGCCATTTGGCATCGTTACTAAGCTCTTTACTTTCGCGAAGGCGGTTCATCGCGGCAAGCTCCGGTTTTCCAGCCAACGCCAAAGTGTAAAGTCTGTATGCCTGCGTCAAACTTGTATTATAAACCTTATAACTATTGCGCCATTGCCGTGCCGTGTTTTGTTGATACAGCAACCAATTGCTCATAAAACTAATAGGCAGGGCATATCCTTTCTGCTTCGCTTCCAACATAAAATGACCAGCATAATTGGTCGCCCATTCATCAGCTTCACGTTCGCCAGGCCAGTAAGCAAGTCCGCCATTTGCGGTTTGAAATCTTCCCACACGCTCAATTGCAGCTTTTACATTTTTCTCAATCTTTTGTTTTTTATCGAAAGTAATATCGAAAACATCTGCCAAATACAACTGTGGAAACGCCGAAGAAGTAGTTTGCTCGATACATCCATACGGATAATGAATTAAATATTCCATTCGTTTTCCAAAATCCATTGGAGGTAAAGTTGAAAATTCAAGCATCGCAGCATTGCTTCCAGGAACACCAAAAGTTTCAAAATTGATGGTTTGCGAAGCATTTCCATCCAAAGTGTAATTTGTAGCTTTTTGCGAAATGGGATTCGGGTTTTCAACATCAATTTCCACTTTGTAGCTAGCTTTTTCGCCGTTGCCGGAAGCTGTTACTTCAATGGTCTGAAATTCCTGCGTCGGTAAAACTTCAAATTCAAAATTGACAATCTGTTCGCCCGGTTCATTGAAAGTAACTGTTTTTGAAGCACCATTTTTCGGTTTCAGTGCATCGCCTGTTTTCACAGTAATCGTTGCGGTTTTCACTTTATTTTCCATCGCAAAAACGGTAACAGGAAGTGTAACCGTTTCGCCAGGCGATAATTTCCGCGGAAGCGAAGCCAGTACCATCAAAGGTGTTCGAACAGGAGTGGCTTTGTCAACACTTCCATAAGCGCTTTTGGTTTTATCGCCCGCAATTACCATCGTGCGTACCGAACCGATATAATTCGGCATCATAATATTATGGGTAGCGGTTTTTCCCGCTGCGAGTTCGAATGGCCCAATATATTTTACCACAGGTTTAAATCTGTCCGCTTTTCTATTTTTCGCGCCCAAAGCGGCATCGCCACCCCCAATTGCGTATATATTATCCACACTTCCCGAATATGCGCCAATTACATAATCAAACATATCAAACGTTTTTACTCCTAAAGCCTCTCGGCTGTAAAAAGCTTCATGAATGTCGGGCGTGGCAAAACGGGTCAAATCCAGCAAACCTTCGTCAACAACGGCCAAAGTGTAGGTCATTGGTTTGCCTTTTTCTTCGGAAACTTTTACCGTAAACTGTTTCTCTGGTTTTAATACTTCGGGCATTGTAATTTTTGGGTGAAGCACCGTTGAAGGATCTTCCACCGAAAGCGGAATTACGCCGTAAAGCCGAATCGGTAAATCGTTTTTAGTTTGGCTGTGCGGCTGTAGCAGCGAAATATTCACATAAATATTCGGCGCCATTTCCTTTGTAATTTTTATCGCGGCTTTGGTTTCTCCTTTTTTGGTTTCAATCCAATGCGTTGCCAAAACTTCAGTACCGTTTTCCACGCTAATCAAAGCGTGGCCGTCGCTTCCCGAAGGAAAGGTTATAAACGCTTCCTCGCCAACATTGTATTTTTCTTTATCTGCTGAAAATAGTAACATTCGCGCACTTTCCGAATCGCCATCGCTTGGGCGTTGCCACCAATTTCTGTAAAAATAAGTGATGCGTCCCGTTGCGTGGCCGGATTGTTTATCGATTACGCGAATTAAATAGCGTCCGCCTTCCTCTTCGGGAATATTTACGGTAAATTTTCCCTTTCCGCTGCCATCGGTTTTTACGGTAAAATCTTTTACGGGACGGTGCACGGTTGAATTTTCATAGGTAGAAAGATTGTCCGAGCCGCGATTCCACCACCAGCGCCATTCAATTTGAAATACTTTTACTTCCAGCTCCCGATTGGCGGCAGCTTTGCCTTGGGCATCCACTGAAACTACATCAAACGTTGTGTTTTCATCCGTGAAATAAGAACCATACCGACCCGCTTCGGGAGATTTTAAACCCACAAAATGTGAGAACGGCGCTAAATCCTTTGAAAAAATATCCATTGAAAAATCACCCCCGCCTTCATATACTTTCGTTAAAAATGTTGCTTTCAACATTCCTGGCGCGTTCTTTCCAACCTCCAAATTTTGACTGAAAGCAGTGCTGCCTTCCGAAGAAAGTTGTGCATCCAAAACCGGGATTTCCACCTCATCAAAACCACGAATGGGATCCGTGAAATTATATTTTGGAAATTTCGGGAAAGCTGTATTGTTAGCACGAAGAGTTGCCGTCATATCAATCTTCAAATTCCTCGCAGGCGAGCCGTGAAGCCACATGGCACTAGCCGTTCCTTTTACGGGTTTTGTTGCATCAAGGATTTCATCTTCAAAATCGAGTTTTATTTTTAAACGATTTGGTTTAATCGTCGCCACTTTTAAAGTGTGCGAAAATTGTGCGCCGCCAACGGTAATAGTTGCATTCCAATTTCCTGTTGGCGCAGAAGCGTCTGTTGCGATAGGGAAATAATAAAACCCATCTTTTGAAGAATTTGTCTGCTGAACATCACGATGAACAAGTTTTCCACGTGCATCTGTCACAGAAAGTGTAACTGGATGGTTTTTTGGTAATGGATTTGCGTTGTCATTCAACACAAAAGTTAGGTGAATACTATCGCCGGGGCGGTAAACGCCGCGTTCAGTATAAGTGTAACCTTTTAATCCTTTTTGAAGTTCTTTCCCCGAAATGTCAAAATTGCTCATGGAAAGGGCATTTCCGTCTTCCAATTTCACATAAGCAAAATTGTTTCCTTTTTGTGCCACTGCAAAAGCTGCATTTTTTGTACCATCATAAAGCGTCATTCCATCGCCTTCAGTGGTAACTGTTTCAATTAGTTGCTGCTGATAATTGAAAAGTTTCACTTTTACGCCACCTTCAGGTTTCGCGGAAATAAGGTTGGTGGCAAAAAAATGATAAGAACGGTTGTTTCCTTTTTTTACAATCAAGCCCAAATCTGAACCCAAAATATTTGCGGTTACAACCTTATCTTCGTTATAATATGCAGGGTGGCAGGGATTGTCTTGCTGTTCCCAATTGTAAGTATAATTTCGCCAGCGGTAAATTTCGTTGTCCCAATAACGCTCTTCGCGAATTTCTTCATCTTCGGAGGAATCGTTGGCATAATATGCATCTTCTTGGTAATAGTCTTCGTAGTATTCGTCCTCGTCTTCTTCAGAATTATCTTCTTCGGAAATAGTTTCCGCACAATCATAGGTTATATAATCTTTTTTGAAACTAAGCTCCAATTGATAAATGGCGCCAGGATCTGCCTTGAAATATTCCGAAAGGTTGATGGCGTATGCTTTCCAACTTCCGTTGTCGCCCAAATCGGTATTTTTTAGTTCGATGGTTTTTTTGGCAATTCGTCTTCCCACTCGTTTAATGTCGTAGGTGTTATTATCATTCAAATTATAACTTTGAAGAAATTGCAAAACATTGTTTTCATAAATTTTAATGATGCGAACATCTACTTTTGAAAGGTTTACAGCTTCAAAATATACTGGAGTTGATGCTGAATTAGGAAGAATCACCCCTTTTGAAATCATCCGAACAGCGGGCTTTAACTGTTCAAAAGAAACCAATTCTGAAAATTCCTTTTTCAAACCAAAACCTTCGTTGTTTTTGATTCCGGTGAAAACGGTGACTTTTACATTGCCAACAATACGGTTTGGTGGATAGACGTTTAAAACGTTACCGTTAACTTCATAACGTAAATCCTGTGTATTTTCAATAGTAACCAAACCAGCAAAATCCTGATTTTCCAGCAACGGATCGGAAAAATTGATGCTCAAAAGTGCCGCGGGTGCCAAGGTGCTGCTGATGTCAACAATTGTAAAATTGTTTTGGCCTGGAATTGCGAAGGTATTTTCACCTTTGTTTTCGGCACCAATTGGTTTTCCGTCCCATTTAATAAGGATTTCGGAATCGTCAATTTTTCGGCTTATGCTGTCAATTGTGAAGTTAAAATAACGCGCATCTTTTGCTTCTGAAGGCCATTTCAGCTTTCAGTTTTTTTCCATCCTGCGAAGCTGAAACCAATTGTTTTGCCTTTTCCAAGGAAATAACATCCGAGGCTTCAACCGAAGCTTCTAAATACTGCCATTGCTTGCTGTAGCTTTGAAGTTTCCCTAAATCGATTTTAAAATTTGGGGCAATGGTATGAAAACTGAAGGTATAGGATTTAAATTCTTTTGAAATATCTTCGTAAAATTTATCCAACTTTATGGTTACCGAATATTCTGTGCCCGGTTTTAAATATTCCGAAGGTTGAAAAATCAAAGTTTTGCCGTTTTCAACAACAAGTTTACCCTCGGTTTTTGGAGAAATTTTTAAATATTCATCAGCTGAAAGTTCCTGTGTCAGCTCAAATTGTTCCAACGGTTTTGCAAGTTCAATGCGAATATCTGTTGTGATTGATTGGTTTCCGTAAGTATTATAAGAAATATATTCCTTGAATTTGAAAAGGTTGTCGGTTTCGGAATGTTTGTCTTTGTCTTTGCAGGAAAAAACTAATAGCAATAAAAGAATAGGTAGGAACTTGAGATGAATTTTCATAAGCGATGGTTAAAAGCATTTAAAAATAAGGCAAAATGATTGGGCTGCAAAGCAAAAACCAATTCGTTTTGTTTGAAAATAATTACTTAAATACGTTTTATGGGCAGGGAGGTTAAAATGGTAACGTGGGGTTGTTTCGAAATCGTATTTTAGAATTTAACATTTGGCAGATAATTAACAGAATGGCAATTGTTTATGATTTGTCAACGTTCAAAATCATACTCCCTTTCTACTTTACAAATCCTCACATTATAATAAGAATACCATTGATCGCGGCCTTTTTTCTGCGCAGTTAAATGATCCAAATTCTCTTTCCAGTTTTTAATACTTTCAAGATTTTGCCAGTAGCTTACGGTAATGCTAACTTTATTTCGGACACTTTCAATTCCTAAAAACCCTGGTTGTTGTTTTGCCAAAGTTTCCATTAAATCTGCCATTTCAGAGTAGCCTTCAATGTTTTCGGTTTGTAATGAAGTGAAGATTACTGCGTAATACGGTTTCATCTATTCTTCTTTATAGATTTTAATAATTAATTCACCTTTTGAATTCATTGTGGCGCGATACATGCCGGCAGTGTTGAATTCCATCGCTACATTTCCCTCTTTATCAATTGCAACAATTCCACCATCGCCTCCAAGTGCTGGCACTTTTTTCTGAATAACTTCAGATGCGGCTTCCTGTAAGGTCATTCCCTTATATTCCATCAAAGCCGAAATATCATAAGCAACAACAGAGCGGATAAAGTATTCGCCCCAACCCGTTGAAGACACTGCACAGGTTTTATTATTCGCGTAAGTTCCAGCACCAATAATCGGCGCATCGCCAATACGGTTCCAGCGTTTATTGGTCATACCACCTGTTGATGTTCCAGCGGCTAAATTTCTGTGTTTATCCAAAGCTGCACAACCAACGGTGCCAAATTTAGAATTTTTAATGAATGGGTCTTCAAAGGAAATTTTCTTTTCATTTTTACTCTTTTCATTTTCCAAAACTCGCTGTAAGGATTCATGTCTTTTTTTGGTGTAGAAATAGGAAGTATCCATCATTTTATAGCCCAATGTTTGCGCAAATTCTTCAGCACCCGCGCCGTAAAGCATCACGTGTTCGCTTTTTTGCATTACATCCTGTGCCAAATTTATCGGGTTTTTTATGTGCCTAACTCCTGCAATGGCACCAGCATTAAGGGTTGCTCCGTCCATAATGGAAGCGTCAAGTTCATTAGAACCTTCATGAGTAAATACCGCTCCTTTCCCTGCATTGAATAAGGGTGAATCTTCCATTACATTAATAGTATGTGAAACTGCTTCCAACGAAGTACCCCCATTTTTTAAAATATCATAACCTATAGATATGGCCTCTTGCAACTTAGCTTTATACGCAGCTTCAAGCGAGTCACTCATATTTTCTTTTAAGATAGTTCCGGCGCCTCCGTGAATAACAATTCCAAAGTTTTCTTCCTTTTTAATTGCATTTCCTGAAGTTTTCATGGCTTCAGAAGTATGTTTTTCCTCGTTTTTACATCCGAAAAGAAGAAAAATTGCAATAAAATATGTTAAAATTTTAACCATCAGTCTTTATTTAATTTTGATACTAATATACGCGAAAATATAATGTTTATAGTGCCTAAGGCTAATTTATAATTAAATATAGATATAAAATAATCATTGTTTATCCGATAAACGGTAACATTTTTTCGATTAAATGCATTTTGTGTCATTTTTTTTATATATTTGAACCGACATCAAGCCCCAAATCTGGTGTCCCCCAAATTATGAGCCTACTAAAAAGCAACCTACTTGCAATGGCATTGCTATGCCTAGTCATCACCTCTTGTTCAAAAGAGGATTCTGTTGAAGTTGAAGCCGCTAAATATGATATTGATTTAGCGCTTGCTCAAAAAAATGACTCCCAAATGTCATCAGAAATTTTAAGTTTGGTGAACGAACATCGAGCTTCGTTAGGTCTTTCTGCACTTAAAATGGACAGTCAATACGCCTCGGCATTCGCTGTGGACCACACTGAATATATGATTGACAAAGAGCAGATAAATCACGATAATTTTGGATATCGTTCGGAAGGAATTAAATTCCATGACAACGCCGAAGTTGTAGGCGAAAATGTGGCCTATGGATACGACACTGCGGAAGCAGTGGTAAACGCCTGGCTAAACAGCCCAGGACATAAAGCAATTATTGAAGGTAACTACACACATACTGGTTTTGGTGTGATGAAATGCGCCAAAGGCCGAAGTTACTATACAGAACTCTTTTATAGAAAGTAAACACACATCCCTTTTCTATTAGACCATTTTGCCGTATTTTTACGTAACAGTTAAAAATACGGCAATGGCTATTAAAAAACCTTTCAACCTGAATAAGTGGATTGAAGAAAATCGCGATCTTCTAAAACCACCCGTTGGCAACAAGAATTTATATGTTGAATCTGACGACTATATTGTAATGATTGTAGCTGGTCCAAACGCCCGAAAGGATTATCACTACAACGAAACTGAGGAACTTTTCTATCAGCTTGAAGGAAACATTCAAGTTGCCATTCAAGAAAACGGCGAAAAGAAAGTAATGGAACTCGGTCCTGGCGATATGTACCTACATCCCGGAAAAGTCCCACATTCTCCCGGCAGAAGTGCTGGTTCAATAGGATTGGTTATTGAAAGAAAACGGACCGATCTGGAGGGAAAAGATGGCTTGCTTTGGTTTTGCGACAATTGCAATAACAAACTATATGAAGTTTACTTCCCGTTAAGTGATATTGAAACCGATTTTTTAAAACATTTCAAACATTTCTACGGAAGCAAAGAGCTGCGCACTTGTAATAAATGTGGAACTGTGATGGAAACCGATCCACGTTTCACTCAAGATTAATAGCATATTCTCCAAACAGATACCGTTTCATTTTACTTTCTTCAGCGCATTGTGTACCTTTGCGGGCTTCCTGCGAATGCGGGATTATTTAAAAAAAATCTAAATTAATAATGGATTTCCGCCTACGCGGAAATATAAAAATAAATCTATGCAAGCAACAACCACTAGCTTCGGTATTGAAGAAGCATTGGAACAATTAGGAATTAAAGATTTAAACCAGGGAACTTCTACTGGAAACAAATGGTTTCCAGGGGGTGAAGAAATTGCTTCATACTCTCCAGTAGATGGTGCATTAATTGGTAAAGTTACCGCCACTACAAAGGAAGAATATGAGCAAGTAATCACTTCTGCCCAAAAAGCTTTTTTATCTTTTAGGGCAATGCCAGCGCCACAACGTGGAGAGATTGTGCGTCAATTTGGTAATAAGCTTCGCGAAATGAAAAAACCATTAGGAAAATTAGTTTCTTATGAAATGGGGAAATCGTTGCAAGAAGGGTACGGCGAAGTTCAAGAAATGATTGATATCTGTGATTTCGCAGTTGGTTTATCCCGACAGTTAAACGGCCAAACAATTCCGTCTGAGCGTCCAGGTCATGTAATGCGCGAACAATGGCACCCAATTGGGATTGTTGGAATTATTTCAGCATTTAACTTTCCAGTAGCAGTTTGGGCTTGGAATACAGCATTGGCTTGGGTTTGTGGAGATGTGTGTGTATGGAAAGGGAGTGAAAAAGCACCTTTGTGTACCGTTGCTTGTCAAAATATAATTGCAGGTGTTTTAAAAGAAAATAACCTTCCAGAAGGTATTTCTTGAATCATCAACGGTGACTACAAAGTGGGCGAAATGATGACGACAGATACAAGAATTCCATTAATTTCTGCAACAGGTTCTACAAGAATGGGACGTATTGTTGGTGCTAAAGTTGCAGAGCGTTTTGGAAAATCTTTATTAGAATTAGGCGGAAACAATGCAATCATTATTACACCAACAGCAGACTTAAAAGTAGTTGTTCCAGGTGCAGTATTTGGTGCCGTTGGAACTTGTGGGCAACGTTGTACTTCAACCAGACGATTGATTATTCACGAAAGTGTTTATGATAAAGTAAGAGATGCAATTGTAGGCGCTTATAGGCAAATCGATATTGGAAATCCACTTGATGAAAGCAATCACGTTGGGCCATTAATCGATAAAGAATCTGTGGAAACCTATTTAAATGCTATTGAAAAAGCAAAAGCTGAAGGTGGAAAAGTACTCGTTGAAGGTGGCGTGTTGGAAGGAGAAGGATATGAAAGTGGTTGCTACGTTAAGCCAGCAATCATTGAAGCTGAAAACAGTTTTAAAATCGTACAGCACGAAACATTTGCTCCTATTTTGTATTTAATGAAATATAGCGGCGATGTAGAAAATGCAATAGAAATGCAAAATGGCGTTGCTCAAGGATTATCAAGTGCTATAATGACCAATGAAATGAAAGAAGCAGAAAAATTCTTATCATTTGCAGGATCAGATTGTGGTATTGCCAATGTAAATATTGGTACCTCTGGAGCAGAAATTGGTGGTGCTTTTGGTGGTGAAAAAGAAACAGGTGGCGGACGTGAGTCTGGATCTGATGCTTGGAAAGTATACATGAGAAGACAGACAAATACTGTGAACTACACTGATGAATTGCCTTTAGCGCAAGGAATCAAATTTGATTTATAGAAATTAATTTATATTATTAAAAAAAAGCCGCTTCAATTGAAGTGGCTTTTTTGTTTTAAACAATTCCGTTTGCCTCAACCCATTTAAAATGGTTGGCATCCTGAGGAATTTTTATCCTTTCGGCAATTCGCATCATTCTTGAAGGTAATTTTAAAAGATAATCACGTGCTTTTTCAGCCTCATCTGTTAAGCCGCTAATTTTTGAAATTTCCCAATGGGCATTCAGTTTTTCTAAAATATCTATATAATCAAAAGTGGTGTAAACACCCAAGCGTTGTGCTGCATTGCTGAAATCATCAAAAGCCGAAGCCATTTTTCCACCGCTTTGACGAAGGTTTTGGGCAGGCATAATGATTTTTTTCTGCATCATATCCTGAAACGCAATCATCATTTCACTTGCGTCATATTCAAAAATGGTTTTTACAAATTCACGATATGCCAAATGGTGGCGCATTTCGTCTCCTGCAATAATAGTGCACATTTTTGAAAGCATTTTGTTCCCCTTTTTCTTAGCAATTTTTCCAACCCGATTGTGCGAAACATTGGTTGCAAGTTCCTGAAAACTGGTATAGATAAAGTTCCGATACGGGTCACGCCCAGTTCCAACTTCAAAACCATCGTTTATTAAATGCTGGGTTGTTTTTTCAACTTCTTTCATATTTACCCTTCCAGATAGATAAAGGTATTTGTTGAGCACATCGCCGTGACGGTTTTCTTCTCCAGTCCAGTGGCGAATCCATTTGCTCCAACCGTTTCTACCGTGCTGGTCCACACCTTCCATATCCATCAACCAACTTTCGTAGGTGGGCAGCGCTTCCTCTGTAACCATATCTCCCACCAAAACAATCCAAAAATCGTAACCGAGTTCTTTGGCCTCTTCACGAAGTTGAATTACTTCATCCATATAATTTTCCTTTTGAAAATTTGGCAAAAAATCTGTGGGTTGCCAAATTTCATCGACGGGGATTAAATATTGGTCAATATAACTGTCAATTTTCTTTTCGACAGTTTGCATTACTTCAAGCCTGATGTTTTTAAGAGCCATTCTATTATTTTAGACGTACCTACAAATATAGGAACTGAACTTTGGAATTTCTTATAAAGAAGTATTAATTCCTTCCCAATTCATTAGGATACAATTTAAACACAGCTTCGCTTTGCCAGATTTCTTTGGAGTCAACATCCATCATAGAGATTTTTCCCCTAAAAGCGGCGCCCGTATCAACATTCCAAACATTAGCAAAATTTGCAGGTTGGTCAAAACCTACGCGGGTTACGGGCGTGTGGCCGATATAAATTTCCTTGAAAAGTTTTAATCTTTTTGGGTATTTATCATCATTTACAGAAATATATTTATCCATCGCACAGACCATCTCCCAAAGGGTTCGGTCCCAATAAACCAGATTTGGATAATATTCATTTTGCGGTCCGTGTTGGTTGGTAAAACCCGCATGCACAAATAGTCTTTTTTTGGAGTCTATGTGGCAATTCATCAAATTCTCAAAAAATTGAAGATGCTTTTTCTTTTCTTTTTCAGAAATTTTCGAATAGCTTTTCACACTACTCTCTCCGCCCTGATTGAGCCACATAGGATTTTTATCACCAAATTTCAAATATTTATAAAATAATTCGTCGTGGTTTCCGCGAAGAAAAATACAATCATTTTTTTCTGAAAAATCAATTAAATATGAAACCACTTCATAAGATTCACTCCAGCCATCCACATAATCTCCCACAAAAATATATCTTGTGTCCTTCGGAAGATTTGTTTTTTCCAATACTTGTTTTAAAGCTCTAAAACCTCCATGAATATCGCCAATTACAACTTTTCTCATATTTTAATTATAACTAACTTTTCTTAATATTCGCAAGGATTCCTTTGAAAGTTGATAGGCTTCGGCATCATAATTCCTTAAAAAATCCTTGGCTTCCTGTAATTTTTCCTTGGCATCTTCAAAATTATTTAAATAGCAAATAAGATAGGTGGATGGAAGATTGCGCAAATCTTTTTCTTCGGAAGTGTTCAGCGGAATGTTCTTTTTTAACTTTTCTAAAACCGCATTGTTTGAATTATAAATATGAAACAGTGTCTTTTTATTGAACTGCGGCGGTTCAAAAATAAGCTTGGAATCCATATTATAAGAACCGTTTTCTTTGAAGTTAATAGTAACTTCCTCCAACGGATAATATTTAAACTGTTCGTTCAATCCCAAGTGCACATATTCCACAGTTTTAAAAAAATCGTCATTATAAGTAATGCTGATTTCATCCAAAGCCGAATAAAAAAGCCGAACCTGCTCATTGATTAGTTCAATATCGACGCGGGAATAATACAAATTTTCCCGAACCCTTTTTGGATTTCCTGCCCAACAAACCACAAATTGTTCTTTAAAAACTTTGTAATGACTTTCTAAATCCTTGTGGCTATTATTGATAAAATCCATAACGCCGTCCAGCGTGAGTTCAATATTGTTTTTGGCGGCATTTTCAATGGATTTTACGATTTCTGAATTCACATCTTTTATCTCGATATCGAAATCTTTCGGCATTGAAATACTTCCGTCACGAAGAAAAATGGAGCCGCCCCAATATTTCCAAATATTTTTTCGCAATGAGGTAATCATTCCGTTTGGACGAATGGTTACCAACCCCACCACTTTGTCTGAAGGCAAATTTGGAAAGGCAACATTTTCATAAATAATGAGCGGAGCATTTGTGAGATAGGCGTTTACAAGATTTTGTATTTTGCTGTCGTCAAAAAAATCAACGCCCATTAATTTCATTGGTTTCATCCTCAACGCCAATTACGATGAATGAATTATTTGCAGGATTGCTATTGCTAAGCGCGCAAATATGTTTTAGGAATTTTGCTTTTCCTTCTTTTGTGCCGAGATCTATTTTTCGCTTTTTATCATAAAAACTGCTCTCGTCATTATGGGCGAGTAGGTTTTTTATGAGAAGACGTTTGTTGATCATTGCTATTGATTATTCTCTTTATTATTTTTTATTCACAATAGTTGAAGAAGCCTGATCCAAACACATAACCGTCAAATCTGCAATATTAACATGAGGTGGACGCGTAACTGCAAACCAAATAATATCTGCAATATCTTCGGGTTTTAGTGGCGTAAAACCTTGATATACTTTTTCGGCTCTTTCGCTATCTCCTTTAAAGCGCACTTCACTGAATTCAGTTTCTACCATTCCAGGATTTATGGCTCCAACTTTTATTCCTTTTCCGTTTAAGTCAAGCCGCATTCCTTGGTTTATGGCATCTACTGCGTGTTTGCTGGCGCAATAAACATTTCCTTTCGGATATACTTCTTTTCCGGCAGTGCTGCCTATATTTATAATATGTCCACTTTTTCTTCAATCATTTTCGGAAGAATCGCTTTTGTCACATACAGCAATCCTTTCACATTAATATCGAGCATCGCATCCCAATCTTCAGTGTTGCCTTCATCAATGGTATCCATTCCGTGGGCATTTCCAGCGTTGTTTATTAAAATATCTATTTCTGAAAAGCTCTTCGGAAGTGATTCTATGGCTTTAAAAACTTCTTCTTTATTTCGAATATCAAAACTCAAAGTGTAAACTTCAGTCAATTTAGAAAGTTCTTCCGAAAGTTTTTTCAATCTATCTTTTCTTCTTCCGCAGAGAATTAATTTCACTCCATTTTTGGCGAAAAGCTTCGCTGTGGCCATCCCTATTCCAGAAGTTGCTCCGGTTATAAATGCTGTTTTATTTTTCATATTAAACTTTTTCTAAAATTACAGTACTGAAAAATTCTATGAGGTTAAAATAGGTTAAATCAATAGTTAAAAATTCATAATGAATTTAAAAACCTAATTATCATACAATACGTTTGTAAAACTAATTCTAAAACTATAAATATGAAATCCCTATTAAAATTAAGTTTAATTGCAGTATTATTCATAGGTTTTGCATCCTGCAGTGAGGATGATTCCACTAATAATGAAGGTAAAGCAAAATTGTCAGTAAGGTTGACAGATGCTCCTGGTGATTATGAGAAAGTTTTTATTGATGTTCAGGAGGTTGTTATTAAATACAACAATGGCCAAGAAGACCTAAATTTAGGTATAAATGCAGGCGTTTACGATCTTTTGGAATTAACCGCCGGTGTTAATGTTTTATTGTTTAATGATGAAGTTCCAGCAGGAAGCATTAGCCAAATACGTTTAGTGCTTGGAAATGAAAATACAATTGTAGTAGATGGTGAAACATTTCCACTTGATACACCAAGTGCGCAACAGTCGGGTTTAAAAATACAGGTAAACAAAACGCTCGAACCTGGAATTTTATATGAATTTATGCTCGATTTTGATGTAGATAAATCTATTGTTGCCCAAGGAAACGGAGGATATAGCCTTAAACCAGTTATTAGGGCGACCACCGTTGCTGAAAGTGGTGCAATTTCAGGAACTATTATTCCTCCCGGAATTGTAACAATGATCACCGCAGATGATGGGACTACACAAGTTTCAACATACGCAAACCCTTTAGGCGAATTTTTGTTAAGTGCTGTTCCAGAAGGAACTTATACCGTTACTGTTCAGGCTGATTTAAATCTGGGAATTCCGCCAGTTGTAATTGAAAATGTGATAGTAGTTCAAGGTGAAGTTACAAGTATTGGAGAAATTGATCTAGAACCTAAAAATTAAAAAACACATATTTTAAAAAAGGAAAACTTTTAGTTTTCCTTTTTTTTATTTAACCAATCATTAACAGGGTTTTTATCAATAAATTTTCAATTTGCACCGTCTTTTTAAAAAGCACACTACAATTGAATCTAAATACAGTATGGAAAATACAAATTTGACCTTTGACATTGGGGCATTAAATGAAAAAATTGAAAGGGAAAGTGCCTTTGTGGATGTTCTTTCAATGGAAATGAACAAAGTAATTGTAGGCCAAAAACACATGGTGGAACGGCTTATGATTGGCCTTTTAGGCCAAGGGCACATTCTTCTGGAAGGTGTTCCCGGTCTTGCAAAAACACTTGCAATCAATACACTTTCAAAAGCAGTTCACGGTACTTTTAGCCGAATACAATTTACCCCAGATTTACTTCCCGCAGATGTTGTAGGAACGATGATCTATAATATGAAGGTGAATGATTTCAGTATAAAAAAAGGTCCTATCTTCGCCAACTTCGTCCTTGCGGATGAAATTAACCGTGCTCCAGCAAAAGTGCAGTCCGCGCTTTTGGAGGCGATGCAGGAAAAGCAGGTTACTATTGGGGAAACTACTTTTAAATTAGACAAGCCATTTTTGGTAATGGCAACCCAAAACCCAATTGAGCAAGAAGGAACTTATCCGTTGCCCGAAGCACAGGTTGACCGTTTTATGTTGAAAACGGTAATAAAATATCCACAGATTGCCGAGGAACAACTCATTATTCGCCAAAACTTAAAAGGCGAATATGAAAAAATAAATCCGGTTGCAACAATTGAACAAATTATAAGAGCACAGGCTGCTGTTCGTGAGGTTTATATGGATGAAAAGATTGAGAAATATATTCTCGATATCATCTTCGCTACAAGAACTCCAGAGAATTTTGGACTTTCAGAAATAAAACCACTTATCAACTTTGGCGCTTCCCCGCGTGGAAGTATAAACCTTGCCATTGCCGCTAAATGTTACGCTTTTATCCGTCGTCGTGGTTATGTTATTCCAGAGGACGTTCGTGCCGTTGTGCACGATGTGCTTCGCCACAGAATTGGAATCACTTACGAAGCGGAGGCAGAAAACATTACTTCCGAAGAAATCATCAATAAGATTGTAAATGTAATTGAAGTACCGTAAAATAGTAGCTATGCAGTTGGCGTGATAGTTTTGAAATGTTAATTTCTTAATACTGAACACTGATTACTGATTTCTAAAACAATGGATACTAAAGAACTTCTTAAAAAAGTACGGAAAATCGAGATCAAAACACGTCGGTTGAGCGATCACGTGTTTGGCGGCGAGTATCACAGTACTTTCAAAGGTCGCGGGATGACGTTTAGCGAAGTGCGCCAATACCAGTTTGGCGATGACGTACGGAGTATCGATTGGAATGTTACTGCCCGCTACAATGAGCCTTTTGTAAAAGTTTTTGAGGAAGAACGTGAGTTAACTTTGATGCTGATGGTAGACATAAGCGGTTCCGAGTTTTTTGGAACACAAGAACAGTTCAAAAATGAAATCATTACTGAAATTGCTGCAACACTCGCTTTTTCAGCAATGCAGAACAATGATAAAACCGGATTGATTCTTTTTTCAGATGAAATTGAACTTTACATTCCGCCGAAAAAAGGGAAATCGCACGTACTCCGAATTATTCGTGAATTGATTGAATTTGAGCCAAAAAGCAACAAAACTGATGTTGCGAACGCGTTAAAGTTTTTGAGCAACGTAATGAAAAAGAAAGCCATCGTTTTTGTGCTTTCAGATTTTATTGCGGAAAATTATCGGGATACATTGAAGATTGCTGCAAGAAAGCACGATGTAACAGGAATCCGGGTTTATGATAAAGCTGAAGAAACCATTCCAAACCTAGGAATGGTTGAAATGGAAGACCAAGAAACTGGTGAATTGCTTTTGGTAAACACAAGTTCGAAAAGTGTGCGAAACCAATATTACAGTTACCATCGCGAACGTGAGGATTATTTTATGGAATCATTCACAAAAAGTGGCGCAGGAGCTTTAAGTTGTAGGGTTGATGAAAGTTATGTGAAAAAATTGTTGGGGTATTTTAAAAGACGGTAAAAGCCCCCTAACCCCGAAGGGGGACTATTGACAAATTAAATGACGGAAAAAAATAAAATAAAGAATGGTTTTCCTATAAGGTCTTCAAAACTTTGTAGGAATAATTGCAATATTCTATTTTCTTTCTTCTTTCTTCTATTTTCTTTCTTCGCAACCGCCCAAGTAACCTCCACTATCGATTCCACAAAAATCAAGATTGGTGAAGAAATTCTTTACACAATTAATGTACAGGCAGATTCTACAGATGTTGTGGTTTTTCCCGAAGAGCAAACTTTTGCGCCTTTGGAAATGATTGAATCCTATAAAACGGATACCACTTTTGAAGATGTCAAAAATCCGACTCATCAAAAAATATGGTTTAACGCAGTTTGACAGCGGCAAATACACCATTCCGCCGCAGCGAATTTTCATAAACAACAAACCATTTTTGACCGATTCCATAAAGGTTGAAGTGAACGATGTTATTGTTGACACGACTAAGCAGAAAATGTTCGACATAAAACCTGCAGTGGAAGTGAAAAATCCGCCGTTTGATTGGTTGTAGCTTCTTTATTGGCTCATCCCGATTCTTTTAATTATTGGGATTGCCTTTTATCTTATTCCGAAGAAAAAAACGAAAAGAGGCCGCCGAAAAACAATTGCCGCCTTATGAAGAAGCAATCGTTGCCCTAAAAACATTGGATAATACCCAGCTTTTAAAAGAAAACAAAAGCAAGGAATATTATAGTAGTTTAACCGAAATCGTAAAACGCTATTTAGATCGCGAAGTGGATGAAGCCGCATTGGAAAGTACCAGTGACGAATTGATCACACGGCTTAATGATGCATAAAGATGCTGGAAATTTTGATTTTGACAATGGAAACAATTCGGAAACTGGACTTAATTTTTAAACGTGCAGATTTGGTGAAATTTGCCAAAATGAACCAACAATCCGGGCAGGCGGAAGTTGATAGAAAAACAATTGAGGAAATCATCAACGAAACCCACGAAGCCGTTCCGGAACCTACTGAGGAAGAACTTTTGGAAAACCAGGAATACCTTGAAAAACTTCAGAAAAAACGCAAACGCAGAAAATGGATTTTGGGAATTTCAGGTGTTGTTGGCAGCGATTATTTTAGCAGGAATTATTTATGGAAGCATTTACTGGTTTTGACAATTTAAAAGATAAAGTTCTCGGAAACGATTTCCGCGAACTTGCCGAAGCGACGATGGATAAAAAGCGAATACGGAAATCCCGCGGTAATTCTGGAAACGCCCGAAGTGCTCGTGAGCGCAGAAACTCCAGTTACAAATGCAGATAAAAGTGTGGTTAGCGGAAAGGATATTTTCACTTATGGCGAAATGAATTCTCCGCTTTATATTATGGTTTCCACAACACAATTCAGCCAAAAACAAGATATTGCTTTGGATAACGCCCTGGATGCGGTTTTGGACGATTTGGAACAAAGTGGTGCAAAAAATATGATTGTAAAGCGCGATGATTTTGAAACCGAAAAAGGAATCAAAGGGGTTGAAAGCCTACGGCGAATTTAACGTGCAGGTTTCTGACAATAAAGTGTTGAAGCAAAAAAGCACTTATGAATTGTTGCTTTTCGCACAACAAAACGGCTTGCAGGAAGTGTTGATCGTGTATCAAGACGACGGAAAATATGCCGAAGAAATATAAAGAAAGAATTGAAGCTTCCATAGAGCTAGAAATTTCAGAGAAAGATGGGCAGTAATTTCGAATTTGTAAATCCGCAGTTTTTCTGGTTGTTTCTTATACTTCCAGTGCTAGTGCTATGGTATTTATGGAAACGGAAACAGCAAACGGCTTCGTTAAAAATTTCAAGCATCAAGTGGCTTTAAATCTGGAAAAAATTGGTTGGCGCGATTAAAACCATTGCTTTTTGCATTTCGCCTTTTGGCGCTTTCGGCATTGATAATTGCAATGGCAAGGCCGCGAACCGTTGACGAATCAACAAAAACAAAAACCACTCGAGGAATAGATATCGTAATTGCCATAGACGTTTCAGCAAGTATGCTAGCGCGCGATTTAAAGCCAAACCGTTTGGAAGCTTTAAAAACTGTAGCCGGTCGCTTTATAAATGGTCGCCCAAATGACCGAATAGGTTTGGTGGAATATGCAGGCGAAAGCTATACCCGCACGCCATTGACGAGCGATAAAACCATTGTGCTTACTTCCTTAAAAAACATAACCTACAATACGACTATTGAAGGTGGAACAGCCATAGGCTCTGGACTTGCAACATCCGTAAATCGCTTAAAGGAGAGCCGTGCAAAAAGTAAAGTGATTATTTTGCTAACCGATGGAGTGAACAATTCAGGTTTTATAGATCCAAAAATAGCGAGTGAACTTGCAGTGGAATTCGGCATTAAGGTTTACACAATCGGTTTGGGAAGCAACGGAATGGCAATGTCGCCCATCGGTATTCGGCCAGACGGTGGATTTCAATACGGAAATGTGCAAGTTGAAATAGACGAAGCATTGCTGAAAGAGATTGCAGCCAAAACTGGAGGACAATATTTCCGGGCAACGAGCAATACCAAATTAGAAGCAGATTTACGAAGAAATAAACAAACTTGAAAAAACCGATATTGAAGAATTCAAATACACCAATTATGACGAAATGTTTCGCCCCTGGGCAATTTTCGCATTGATTTTGATTGGATTTGAATTTTTGTTAAGAATTACCATATTTAAAGGATTTATTATAAAAAATGTACCAATTAGAGCAACCCATATATTTTTACATTCTCTTCGCCATCCCGGTGATAGTGGTGCTATTTTTATTGGTTTTGGTTTGGAAAAAAAAGGTTCAAAAGAGATTTGTTGACAAAGAACTCTTGAAAAAGTTGAGCCCAAATCGTTCGCTTTTCAAATCTGTTTTAAAAGTTTTGGTGCTTTGTTTGGCCATCGCCTGTTTGAGTTTTGCGCTTGTAAACCCAAAAATTGGGACCAAACTGGAAACCGTAAAACGTGAAGGTGTAGATATAGTTTTTGCATTGGACGTTTCAAAAAGTATGCTCGCAGAAGACATTGCGCCAAACCGCTTGGAAAAATCAAAACAGCTCATCACGCAAATAATCAATGGTCTTGCTGGCGATAGAATTGGGATTATAGGTTACGCCGGAAGTGCTTTTCCACAGGTTCCAATTACTTCAGATTTTTCTTCTGCAAAATTGTTTTTAAGCGGAATGAACACAGATATGGTTTCATCACAAGGAACCGCCATTACGCAAGCTATTAAAATGGCTCAGACCTTTTATGACGATGAAGAACAAACCAATCGCGTGCTTTTTCTTATTTCTGATGGAGAGGATCACGAAGGGAATGTTTCCGAAATAGCCGAGGAAGCTGCTGAAAAAGGCATCCGTATTTTTACCATTGGCGTAGGAACATTGGAGGGTGGACCAATTCCTATTAAAGAAAATGGCGTGCTACAATATTACAAACGCGACCAAAATAATGAACAGGTTATCACAAGATTAGGTGAAGAAACTCTTAAAGAGATTGCAAAAACCGCTGATGGTGATTATATTGACGGTTCAAATACCAAAGTGGTTGTTGACCAAGTAAAAGCCATTCTTAATGGAATGGATAAAAATGAATTCGAGGCTAAACAATTTACAGATTTTAAGGATCAGTTTCAGTGGTTTTTGGCTGGGGCATTATTTTTGCTGATGTTGGATGTGTTCCTCTTGGAACGACAAACGGCTTGGTTAAAAAAGTTGAATTTGTTTAATGAAAAGGAAAAACAATAGAATGATGTTTGTGGATAAAACTTGTTTTCAGATAAAATCGATACGGAACTTTTCGTTTGTTCTTTGCATGCTTCTGTTTTCATTTTATTCATTTGCACAACCACAAAGCAAGGAACAAAAGAGAGAAGTAAAGGCTGCCCAGAATTATTTGAGTGAAGCCCAGCAATCACTTCAAAAGGATGAATTTACAACTGCTGAAGCAGATTACCGTAAAGCCATTTCACTCAACCCAAAAAGCGAAACCGCAAAATATAACCTGGGAACTGCTTACTACGGAAAAGAAAAAAATGCCGAGGCAATGCTTCGCTTTAAGCAAGCCGCAACTACTGCAACCAGTAAGTCTGAAAAACACAAAGCTTTTCACAATTTGGGAAATACGTATATGAACGAAAAGAAATATACCGAAGCTGTGGAGAGTTATAAAAACGCGCTTCGCAACAATCCAAATGATGATGAAACAAGGTATAATCTAGCGCTGGCAAAAGATATGTTGGAAAAAAATCCGCCGCCACCAGAAGATAAAGACGACAAAAACAAGGAGCAGAACGAAGACAAAAAAGACGAGGATAAAAAGGATCAACAAGATAAAGACGATAAAAATAAGGAAAACGACAAAGGAGACGATAAGGAAGATAAGGACAAGGGCGACCCAAAAGAAGATAAAAAAGAAGGCGATAAAGACAAAGATCAAGGCAAGCCCGAAAAGCCAAAAGATGAAGAGGGTGATAAACCGCAACAGCAACAGCCCGTTCCCGGACAACTTTCACCTCAACAAGTAAAAAGTCTTTTGGAAGCAATGAACAACGAAGAGAAAAAAACGCAGGATAAGATAAATGCCGAAAAACAGAAAGGCGCAAAAGTGAAGACGGACAAAGATTGGTAGACTATGAAGACGAAGAATTTTTTATTCCTTTTAGGGTTTGTACTGTGCAGTATTGCTGCCACGGCACAGGTTCAATTTGATGCCAAGGTTAGTAAAAAAAGACTAGGGATAAATGAACGTTTGCGAATTGATTTTGAAATGAACCAAGATGGCGACAATTTTAGGCCGCCAAGTTTTGATGGTTTTCGCGTTGTTGGAGGTCCTAACCAATCCATCAGTAATTCATGGATAAATGGTAAAAGGAGCTTTTCAAAAACCTATTCCTATTTTTTAGCTCCACAGACCCGCGGAAAAATTACCATTGCCCAAGCCACTATTGAAGTAGAAGGCGAAACCTATAAAACCCTTCCGGTTGAGGTTGAAGTTACTGCTGCCGTTGAAGTCCCCAAAGATGGCAATAATGCAGATTACTTGGCAAGTGAAAATGTTCATTTGGTTGCAGAAGTTTCAAATGCCAATCCGTATTTGAACGAAGCACTTACAGTTACATACAAATTATATGTTTCACACGATGTGAGCATTACCAGCCAATGGCGTGAAATTGACACTCCAAAATATGCTGACTTTTGGAGCCAGAATATCGACAATCAAAATAATTTTAAAGTTTATGAGGGCAAATACAACGGTGAAGATTATCGCTATGTAGTTTTAAGAACCACCGTTCTTTATCCACAAAAAACAGGAGAGTTAGAAATTGAGCCACTAACTTTAGATATTCCAATAGATGTTCAAGGCAACCGCCGTGATATTTTTGGGCGTCGGGTTATGGAACGTGTTAATAAAACGATTTCGGCAGGAAAGCGTACCATTAATGTAAAACCACTTCCACTGGAAGGCAAACCGGATGGATTTAATGGCGCGGTTGGCGATTTTGCTTTTGAGGTAACTACAAATAAAACAATGCTCAATGCAAACGAATCCATGCAACTTGATGTAAAAGTTTCTGGTAAAGGGAATCTGAAATTATTTACTGCTCCAACCGTAAAACTTCCGAATACTTTAGAAGTCTATGAGCCAGAACACAATGAAAACGTAAACACAACTATTGCCGGAATGCAAGGTTTTATTACAGATTCCTATACCATTGTTCCTCAATTTAAAGGGACTTATCCAGTGAACCCAATTACCTTTTCCTTTTTCGATCCTAATACTGAAAAGTATAAAACCATCACTTCAAAAGAATTTACGATTGAAGTTGAAAATGGGCCTATAAGTTCTGCAGCTGCAAGTACCAATCCCAACGATGCAAAAAAACAAGTTGTTCTTTCAAAAGACAATTTTAAGTACATAAAACTGGATTCTAATTTGCAGCCAATAGTGCAGGAAGAATTTTTTCAATCCGCTTTGTTTTGGTCGCTTTTAGGCGGCCCATTTCTATTGATTCCACTGTTTATACTTGCAGGGAAAAAGCGTAGAGAGCGCTTGAACGATGTGGAAGGAAACAAACTGCGCCGTGCTAACAAGCTTGCCAAAAAGTACCTTTCCGAAGCCAAACGAAATATTCAAAACCCTGTTGCCTTTTATGAAGCTTTGGAGCGCGCGCTTCACAATTACTTAAAAGCGAAATTGAATATTGAAACATCTGAAATGGAAAAGGGCCTTATTTCAAAAATGCTGCTTGAACGGAATGTAGAAGCACCCACGGTTGAAAACTTCATCGGATTATTGAAAAGCTGCGAATATGCACGGTATGCATCCTCTTCAACAGTATCTGTACAGGAGGATTACAATAAATCGGTGGATGTGATTTCAAACATTGATAAACAAATTCAGTAAAATTGAGGACGATGAAAAAGCTATTGTACATACTGATTTTAATCGTTTCGTTTTCTGGTTTTTCGCAGAATGAAACTCTTTTTGAACAAGGAAAAGAACTTTACAAAAACGGAAAATACCAACAAGCAATCAACGCTTGGATGCAAATTGTGGAGAATGGGGAACATTCTGCGGAGCTTTATTTCAATTTGGGAAATGCTCAATATAAGCTGAACCACATTGGTCCGAGTGTTTACTATTACGAAAAAGCACTAAAACTCTCCCCAAACGATGCCGATATTAAAAACAATCTTGCTTTTGCCGAAAATGCAAGGATTGATTCCATAGAACCATTACCACAGACGGTTTTTTCTAAATGGTACAAGAGCATTTCTGGTATTTTTACTTTTAATGGTTGGGCTATTCTGGCAGTTGCTTTTTCCATTTCTTTTGTAGCATTATTCCTTTTTTACTACTTCGCTTTTTCCGAAAAAAGAAAACGAATTCTTTTTGTAAGCTCGATGTTTGCTGGTTTTTTATTAATTGCTTCAATAACTATGGCTTTTTTATCCTACGGTGATTATTCAAAGAATCAACCCGCCGTTATTTTTGCAAACGAAATAGAGGTTAAAACCGAACCCACAATGGGCAGTAACGTAGCTTTTATTCTTCATGAAGGAACGAAAGTCCAGATTTTAGCTCAGGATGGAAATTGGTTCCGCATTTCCTTAGCAGATGGTAAAGATGGGTGGATACCTTCATCTGACCTAAAACAACTATAGTTTTAATATTTACTTAACAGGAAATTAAGTTCTATCTGCTATTTTTGAATTTCTTAAATAAAAAGCACTTGAGATTAACCAGTATTCTATTGTTGCTCGTCTTTACAAGTTTTCTTGTAACGCCTGCTATTATTAGTCTTTCTGGTAATCAAGCCGATGTTTCTACCTTTTTTTCAATGAATGAGGAAGAAAACTCAAACAAAATGCCCAAGCCCAATTTTGTATTCGTTGTTGAAAAAATACATTCCAATTGCGATAGCCTAGAATTTTTGAAAAAACAGCAAAACCGAGACGGTTTTCAAGTTGAAAGATATTCAAAAGTATTTTTGGATGTAGTATCCCCTCCTCCCCGAAAAGCTTAGTCTTTTCAAAAACACATTTTAAATTTATTTCCCAAAAAACAATTCCGTTGCATTTGCAATCTGGAAAGATGTACCATTTTATTGACTTTGGGATCAATTCATATAATTTCAGAATAAAAAATAATCATATTATGAAAGCACATACATTTGAAACACAGGCAACCATGACGCCTGAAAAAGCCCTTCAATACTTAAAGGAAGGCAACATTCGATTTCAAAACAATTTAAAAGCAAACCGCAACCTTCTGGAACAAGTAAATGATACGAGCGATGGTCAATTTCCATTTGCAACTATATTGAGCTGCATAGACAGCAGGGTTTCGGCAGAACTTGTTTTCGATCAAGGTCTTGGAGATATTTTTAGCGTGCGAATTGCGGGCAATTTTATAAACGAGGATATACTTGGAAGTTTGGAATTTGCCTGCAAACTGGCAGGCTCTAAAATTGTTTTGGTTTTGGGCCATACATCCTGTGGCGCCATAAAAGGAGCTTGCGATGATGCAAAAATGGGCAACTTGACTGCGATGATAAGCAAAATAAAACCTGCCGTAAAAGCTGTACAAGAGCCAAAAGATGAAAGTCTGCGAAATTCTTTCAACAATGAATTTGTAGATGCCGTTTCTGAAACAAACGTCCATTTGGCCATTGCCAATATCCGTTCCATGAGTCCAATTCTAAAGGAAATGGAAGACAATAATGAAATACAGATTTACGGTGGAATGTATGATATTAACAATGGTGAAGTAACCTTTTTTCACGAATAAAATAAACTAAAATCATGACTAAAGGAATATTTTCAAACTTAAGAGGAAATCTATTTGGCGGTATAACTGCCGGAATTGTTGCTCTCCCATTAGCACTTGCATTTGGGGTCCAGTCGGGTTTAGGTCCCGATGCAGGACTATATGGTGCTATTTTTATTGGTTTCTTTGCTTCGTTATTTGGAGGAACCAACACCCAGATATCTGGTCCTACAGCGCCTATGACGGCCGTTTCTATGGTTGTTATTGCGGGTATTATTGCAACACATAATGGTAGCGTGGAAGAAGCCCTACCCTACATTTTGCTTGTCTTTTTATTGGCAGGTTTAATGCAGATTTTGTTGGGAATTACAGGCGTGGGGAAATACATAAAATACATACCCTATCCTGTGGTTTCAGGTTTTATGACGGCAATTGGGGTTATCATATTAATTACCCAGTTGTTGCCAGTATTGGGTTATTATACTGAGGAAGACACTGCTTTTATTGAAACTTTTAAGCCTCAGGCCGAAGAAGCAATAATGACAAACATACTTCACGACGAAGCAGGCGAAGGCATATTGGTGCTTGAGGATTTTAAAGAAACCATTAACCGTTCCGAACAAATTTCAGAAGAAGAAATTCTACAGGAATCAAGGGTACTCGCAAAGGCAGAGAACTCTGGGGTTGCTGGGGCGATAAAAGCACTTCCGAGAGCAATTGCCAATATTAATTGGTTGGAATTTATTCTGGCCTCACTTACCATTCTTATAATTTACGGATTCAAGAGAATCACAACAAAAGTACCAAGTACCTTGGTAGCATTACTTGTGGTTTCAGTGGGTGCTTATTTCCTAAAATTGAATTATCAGCCTATTGATCAGATTCCGGGAGGTTTTCCAATTCCTAATTTGAACATTTTTACCGAATTCCAATTTGGTCAGATTTCACCCTACATTTTTACTGCCTTAACCTTAGCATTTTTGGGAGCAATCGATTCCCTGCTTACGTCGGTAGTGGCAGATAATATGACCAAAACCAAGCACAATCCCAACAAAGAACTTATTGGGCAAGGAATCGGGAACAGCGTTGCCTCAATTTTTGGCGGAATTCCAGGAGCGGGTGCAACTATCCGTACGGTTGTAAATATAAAATCTGGGGGAACCACTAGGCTTTCGGGAATGATTGCCTCTATTTTATTGTTGATTATATTACTGGCATTAGGGCCCGTGGCATCACAGATTCCAGCGGCGGTACTTGCAGGAATTTTGATAACCGTGGGTATTGGCGTGATGGATTATAAGGGGTTGAAAGCAATCCCCAAAATGCAGAAAGCTGAGGTTACTATTATGATCGTGGTATTATTACTTTCGGTATTTTGGAACCTAGTTTACGCTGTGGGAATAGGTCTGGTTTTGGCCTCCATCATTTTTATGAAGAAAATTGGAGACCTTACCGCGGGGCAATCTAAAGTAGTTCCGTTAAAAAATGCTGACGAACTCGACTTGGCTTGGAGCGATGAACTAAATTTTCCGGAAAGACTTAAAGAGGAAGTATTTATAAAACGTTTGGAAGGCCCATTATTTTTTGGTTACACTTCAGATTTTCAACAACTTTCAAACCAAATTCCAGATACTGCGACCCATGTAATTATAAGAATGGGGAAAACACCATATATAGACCAATCCGGTCTTTATGCGATGGAAGAAGTACTGATGAATATCACCAAAAAAGGCATCACTCCTATTTTTGAGGATCTTCAAGTGCAACCACGGATAATGATGGAAAAGATTGATATTATTCCAGATTTGGTTCCAAAAGAACTTATTTTCAATGACTTTAAGGAAGCGGTAAAATATGCCAGGGACAATATAAAAAACGTTGTGTAATAACATTTTACTCTATGGGCGGCTCCGTTTCGGCGGGGCTTCCCTGGGGAGTAATTTCAGTTTCATCAAGGTTTAGATTATCAACTTTCTTCATTATGGCAGGTAAAATTGCGGGCGCAATCATTGCAACTGGCTCGTAAAGAACGGAATCTTCCCGCTGTTCCGGAGTGAGGATTCTATAGCTTTCTGAAGCATTCACAAACATAAAAACTACACTTATTAAAAATGCATATTTAATCAGATTAAAAACGCCGCCGAAAATTTTATTGAAAATACTCAACATTGCAAAATCGGCTACTTTAGTTAAAATTCTTCCCAATAGCCCAAAGAGGAACATTACTAGGAAAAAAGTAATTAAAAATGAGGCAACCCTAGTTAAATCTTCACTCCATTCAAACCACTTTTCAATATAAATTCTTACATAATCTGAAAAGTACATAGCGCAATAAACACCAACTACCAAACCAATTAAAGAAGCGAGCGACCGCAACAATCCTTTCTTAAAACCAAGAAAAAATGCGATGATAAAAATAATTCCGAGTACAATGTCTATAGTGTTCATTCGCTTAAAATTTTTCTAAATATAGTATTTTCTAAATTCAGAATTATGAATTCAGAATTCAGAATTGGAAAATGTATCTTTGCAGACAAAATAATTTTAAAAAATGGCGCGCGACGAACAATTAAAGCAACGGTGGGAAGCAGTAGTAAAAATGCTGGGCGCCCGTTTTGCTGACAACCAAGTTTTGGATTTGGACGCCATTATCTATTTAATTGGCATTCAAGAGCTAGGCCAGTTGCACAGAAAATTTAAAAAAGATGAAAAACTCAACTTAATGCACATTGCCATTTGCCGTCTTTTGGAGCCTTACGGGTATTATGAGTTTGATTACTATGACGAAGAAGGCTGGCCCCATTATACCGCTTTGGAACAACTGCCACCGCTAAAATCTGGCGAGCAAAGCATTTTAATGAAGGAGGCTATTGTGCAGTATTTTGTTGAGAAAGAAGTAATTAATTAGAAAATTTTTACAAAGAAAATTTAATAATGATAGAAACAATAAAAAACCACATTGCCAAAGTACAAGCTTTTTCTTCAACCAAAAAAGAAGAAATAGAAAACTTCCGTATAAAATATTTAGGTAAAAAAGGTTTATTAAACGATTTTTTCGCCGAGTTCAAAAACATTCCAAACGAACAAAAAAAAGAGTTTGGGCAGGTTATAAACACACTTAAAAACGCTGCACAGGAAAAAGTAGATTCGCTTAAGGAAGCCATTGAAAGCAGCACCGAGACTAAAGGCGTTTACGGCGATCTTTCCCGTCCGGGCGAAGTTATTCCTTTGGGCTCACGCCATCCAATTTCTATCGTGAAAAACAAAATTATCGATATCTTTTTACGTATCGGTTTCAACGTTTCCGAAGGACCTGAAATTGAAGATGACTGGCATAATTTCACCGCATTGAATCTTCCGGAATACCATCCTGCACGCGATATGCAGGACACTTTTTTTATCCAAACCAATCCCGATGTTTTGTTGCGAACGCATACATCTTCCGTGCAGGTTCGCTATATGGAAAACAACAAACCGCCCATCCGTACCATTTCACCGGGTCGTGTTTATAGAAATGAAGCCATTTCAGCACGTTCACATTGCTTTTTTCACCAAGTGGAAGGTTTGTATGTGGACAAAGGTGTAAGCTTCGCAGATTTGAAGCAAACGCTGCAATATTTCACTACTGAAATGTTCGGAAAATCTAAAATCCGCCTCCGTCCTTCCTATTTCCCGTTCACGGAACCAAGTGCCGAAGTTGATGTTTACTGGGGTTTGGAAACCGAAGCAGATTACAGAATCACCAAAGGAACAGGCTGGCTTGAAATAGGTGGTTGCGGAATGGTTGATCCAAACGTACTTAAAAACTGCGGCATCGATGCCGAGGAATATTCTGGCTTTGCTTTTGGTGTTGGAATTGATAGAATTGCGATGCTTTTACACCAAATTCCAGATATCAGAATGTTCAGCGAAAACGATGTTCGCTTTTTGGAACAGTTTAAAAGTGTGCTGTAATAGGCGTGAGGCGTGAGGCGTGAGTGAGCAAAATCACAACTTATTAAAAAAATGTTATGAAAAAATATTTTGTTATTGCGCTATTGGTCATTGTTGCGCTCGTCGTTATTTACCTAACCTTTATTATTGCCTATATTAAAATAATCATTGGCTCAATTTTGTTGGGTATCTCAGCCATCGCACTTTTGACGGTTTGGATTATGTGGAAAATTGAAGACTGATTATGCAAAAGGATATTGAAATTCCCAAAGTTGAAAATGTTCACATAGTTGCCATTAAAGAATGGGATAAAGACTTTACAGAGCGACTGTGGAATGTGTATTTGGTAAACAATCGTGAAGATGCTATTGATACAGTTTTAGTACTATCACGCGGAAAAAGTGAAGATAAAAAAACTTCAACTTTACGTCACGGATTGGGAAATATGAAGCCCAACACTTCGGCTAAGGTTGAATTTATCCCAATGGAAGTTTTGGGCTTTACCAACGAATATTTGGTTACTTTTTTTGCAGAAAATAAACTTTTCGAAAGAAAATTTATTTTTGAACCCAATAGTATTTCTGAAGGAAATGTAACTGAAATTCCTATTATGGAAAGCGAAGGAATTTTGGCAAAATAATACTCTGCGATGCTAAAAGTTGAAATCGATTCCTTTTCCTATTCTAAAAAACCCATTTTAAAGAACCTTCATTTCACTTTAAAATCGGGAGAACACCTCAGCTTACTCGGGGAAAGTGGCTGCGGAAAATCCACCCTTTTACATCTTATTTATGGATTGCTTCATTTAGAGCACGGAAATATTTTTTACAATGAAAAGAAGCTTCTTGGCCCAACCAAAACACTTATTCCTGGTGAGCCTTTTATGAAATTGGTAGCGCAGGAATTCAACATTATGCCTTTTACAACCGTTGCCGAAAATTTGGGGTCGCATCTTTCAGGACTTGATGAAGAAAAGGATGCTCAAAGAATTGATGAGCTACTGGAAATAGTTGAAATGAAAGCCTTAAAAAATACGTTAGTCAAAAACCTTAGCGGCGGACAAAAACAACGCGTGGCCTTGGCAAAGGCATTGGCAAACGCCCCTGAAATTCTTTTGCTGGACGAGCCTTTCAGCAATATTGATGTTTTCAGAAAAAATAAATTACAGCGAAAAATTTTCAATTATCTAAAAGAAAATAGCATCAGTTGCATCACCGCAACCCACGACAGTGATGAGGCTTTGGCTTTTTCTGACAATATTTTAATGTTGAAAAAAGGTGCCGAAGAGATGTTCGGAACACCAGAATTCATTTATAAAAATGTTTCAACTGAATATCAAGCTGGATTTTTTGGTGAAGCGAATCTGCTTCCAAAAAATATTATTTCTTCTGAAAAATCTTCCGAAGAAATTATCATCTTTCCGCATCAATTTAAAATTTCCGAAGAAAAAACACCTCTTGAAGTAGTTGTGAAAAAAAATTATTTTAAAGGAAGCCATTTTTTAATTGAAGCAGATTTTAGAGGAAAAATAATTTACTTCAATACTAATTTTTCCTGTAAAATCGGTAATGTTTTCTACTTAGAATTTTCAGGAGAAATTTAAACCACAACAATCATTTTTCCTTTATTCTTTCCATCAAACAAATCAATAAAGGCTTGTGGAATATTTTCAAAACCTTCTACAACAGTTTCAAAATAAGTTAGTTTATCTTTTTCCATCCATTGTGCCAATTGATTTTGGGCCGGACCGAAATCCTTAACAAAATCACGAACCGTAAAGCCTTGCATCAAAATACTATTTTTAATGAGCGTGGTTTCAACCCGCGGTCCAGTTGGGGTTTCTGTTTTGTTATAAAGTGATATTGCACCACAATTTATAACCCGCCCGTATTTATTCATATTTGCCAGAGCTGCATCAAGAATTTCACCACCCACATTATCAAAATAAACATCAACACCATTTGGACAGGCTTCAGCTATTGCCTTTTTCATATTGTCCGTGGTTTTATAATTTATGGCTGCATCAAACCCAAATTTTTCCTGAATACGATCAATTTTTTCTTCACTCCCTGCAATTCCCACAACTCTACAGCCTTTAATTTTTCCTATTTGTCCAACCACGCTTCCCACGGCACCAGCAGCAGCTGAAACTAAAAGTGTCTCGCCATTTTCAAGTTTGCCAATGTTCTTTAAGCCTAAATAAGCTGTGATTCCCGTCAACCCCAAAACACCCAAATAAGCTTTAAGTGGTGCTCTTTCATTATCCACTTTATTCAATCCATTTCCGTTTGAAGTTTGAAACTGTTTCCATTGAAGCATTCCGTTTACAAAATCACCTTTATTGAAATTCTTGTTGTTAGATTCAACAACTTCAGCTATAATTCCAGATTCCAAAGGCTTTCCAACTTCAAAAGGAGGAATGTATGATTTCTCGTTACGCATCCTTCCGCGCAGATATGGATCTACCGAAACATATTTTGTTTTCAGCAAAATTTCACCCGCTTTTGGTTGTGGCTTTTCTTCTTTAATGAATTCAAAATCTTTTAGGGAAGGTCTTCCTTTTGGGCGAGTTTTTAGTAAGATAACTTTGTTCATAGGTGCAATTTCTTTAGTTGATATTATAAAATTAAAACATAAAAATACAACTAGCTCCACACCTGCTTTTATTTAATAAAAGTATAACAGAGTTACATTTCTGAAAAGATTAACGAACTTAGCTTTTGAGCACTCTATCTTTACAGCTTCTGAAAACAAATGCTTTTGAAATCTTTAAAAAACTTACTAGCTATACCAGTAAAAGATCTTTCGGAATACTTTAAAAGTACCGATTTTTCAAAAGCAATACTTTTGGGAATTGCACTTACGGTTCCGATATTTTTTGGTGTAAAATTCGGCCAGCTAACCATTGGTATAACAATCACCGTTGGCGCCATGCTTGCCTCGCCCAGTGATGTAAGCGGAAGCATTCGGCATAAAATTACGGGCATTTTATTTGCCACTTCATTAGCAATGATCGTAAGTTTAATTGGTGGTTATTTACATCTTTCGATTTGGTTATTATTTCCAATTTTGGGCGTCTTAATGTTCAGCATTTCCTATCTCGCCATTTATGGATTTCGGGCATCCTTAATCAGCTTTTCAGGACTTTTGGCATTGGTGTTAAGTTTTTCAAATGTTTCCAGCGGAATGGAGCCATATGAAAGAATGCTCCTTATTGGCATTGGTGGGCTTTGGTATGCAACACTTTCCATACTTAGACACTTTATTTTTCCAAAGGCGCCCACGGAATACTATCTGGCCAAAACTTTAAAACTTACAGCCGACTATTTAAAAACCAGAGGCGATTTGGTTGCCGAAACCACAGACCGCACCGCACTTTTAAAAAATTTGCTGACCACGCAAACCGAACTGACCGCAACCCATGAAACCCTACGTGATATTTTGATTTCCAGCCGAACTGGTTCTGGAAAATCTGAGTACGAAGGAAAGCGAATGTTAATATTTGTGCAATTGGTGGATATGCTTGAACTGGCAATGGCAAACCCCGTGAACTATTCAAAAACTGACGAACTCTTTGAAAAAAATACCACTCAGCTTAAAGATTTTCAAGGGCTTCTTTTCGCGATGAGCAGCAGATTAAATGTAATTGCCGATAATATTTCTACGCCCAAAAGAATTCGAAACGATACTAAAATTGAAGAATTTCAGGAAAAAATTAAGCGAGAAATTACTGAATATACTTCTCAAAGCGACGAAGGGTTTGATGAAAATTTATTGATGTTGAGAAATCTTTTCAAATATCAAAAGGAGCAAATAAAGAAAATTGAAAAGATTGAATGGCTTTTGGTAAATCCTGCAAAGAGAGAGCTTTCATCACTAAAAAAAGAAGATTCGCGCAGATTTTTAACGAAGCAGAATTATGATTTTGAAGTTTTGATTGAAAACCTTACCATGCGCTCCCCTATTTTCAAACATTCGCTACGCCTCGGGGTGATGACAATGATTGGCTATGGCGTGGGTATGCTATTTTCAGTACAAAATCCATATTGGATTTTGCTTACGTTAATCGTGATTATGCGTCCAACTTTCGGCCTCACCAAAACGCGTTCAAAAGAACGAACCATTGGAACTTTAATTGGCGGTACACTAGCGGTAGGTATTGTTTTAATTACACAAAACACTACAGTTTATGGTATATTGGCAATCGTTTCGCTTGTAATCGCGTTTTCTATGGTACAGCGAAATTACAAGGCTGCAGCCACATTTCATCACTCTGAGTGTGGTTTTCATTTATGCGCTTTTGCGACCTGATATCTTCAACGTAATCCAATATCGAGTAATAGATACACTCATTGGAGCGGGACTGGCAACTTTAGGGAATTTACTGCTTTGGCCCGCTTGGGAAATTCAGGGTATGCAAAAAACGTTGTTGGGAACCATTAAAGCTAATAGGATTTATTTGGAAGAAATCATTGCTTTCTACAACATACAGGGGAGCATTCCGTCACAATATAAAGTGGCGCGAAAGAAAGCGTTTTTGGAAATGTCTGACCTCAGCGCAGCTTTTCAGAGAATGACCCAAGAGCCAAAATCCAAACAGAAAAACTTAGATAAGTTTTATGAATTTGTAATGTTGAATCACACTTTTCTATCCTCGCTGGCGTCACTTAGCACTTATATTTTGAATAACCCAACGACTCCGGCATCAGAAAACTTCAATAAGGTTTCCTCTAAAATTATTCAAAATCTTTTAGATGCTGAAAAAATATTAAAGCAAGGAATTTCTTCAGAAACTGAGCAAAGTGACGCAGATTCCGAAGATATCTTTGAAGCTACTTTTGGAAAAAGTATTGCTAGCTATGATAAAATTCAAATAAAAACTAAAGAAAAAGAAGAAGGGTTTCATTTAAAAATAGAAGAAGCCCATTTGGTACGAGAACAAGTGAAATGGCTCCTGGCAATGAGCAAAAAAATGCCGAAACTTTTAGGAGAGTTAGAGTTTTAGAATTTTCGCATTACTTCACACTCGTAATTTTATAGACATTTCCATTCAGATTGAACTCATCACCCTTTTTCTTTCCCGAAATAAGCAGACCTACTGGTGAATTTAAAGCAACGCAGAAATAATCTGTTTTTCCAATGGAAACAGAGCCAATGGATAGGCTAATGAAATAAATAAATTTATCTGTATAAACCAAACTTCCCAACCGTGCATAATCTGACGTTGCTTGTACATCAATTTTTTTAAGAAGTGGGATAATTTTTTCGATTTCCTGAAGCTGCTTTCCGGCATTTTCGCGGTCAATTTGTAGCATCGCACGGCCTGTTTCGTGCTTGTCGCCGCTACTGCTTTTGGATTCTTCAAGCAAAGATTCCTCAATATCGGTAATGGTCTGCTTTATTTTTGAATAACGGGCGCCAACCTGTTTTTGGCAGTGTTGCAGCAATTCGGTTTTAAGTTCTACTGCGGTCATTTTTTCTTTTTCTTTTTAACTTCTTTTGGCTCCTGCTTTTCCAACTTGAAGGGCCCATAATAACGCATTTGCCTAACAATCCATTGCGTTCTTTTCGCAACATAATTCCCTGGCGGATTAGCTTTATAGCGTTGCGGACTTGGCAAAATTGCTGCAATAGCTGCTGCATTTTCAGCACGTAGGTTTTTTGCGGATTTTTTAAACCAATATTGTGAAGCAGCCTCAGCGCCAAAAACACCATTGCCCATTTCTATACTATTTAAATATACTTCCAAAATACGTTCTTTGCTCCAAAGTGTTTCAATCAATAAAGTGAAATACGCTTCCAATCCCTTTCGAAACCAAGTTCGGCCCGGCCATAAAAAAGCATTTTTAGCTGTTTGTTGTGAAATGGTGCTTCCGCCCCGAAGTTTTTTTCCTTTTTCGTTGTTTTCCAAAGCTTTTTCAATAGCCTTCCTGTCAAAACCACTATGGCTTAAAAATGTTTGGTCTTCGGCGCAAATAACGGCAAGTTGTAAATAGGGCGAAATCTCATCAATCGAAACCCAATCGTGGCGGGTTTCGTAATTTTTATCCCCTTCAAAGGAGCGAATCGCCATCAATGGCGTGTATGGTACAGGAACAAATTTATATAATAGCACCCAAAGCACTGTAAGCCCTATAAACCAAAGGAAAAATTTAAAAATGAATCTGAATAGTTTTTTAATCATACAAATTAGCTAATTGTTTTCCAATTGAACTACCGATGGCAACACCCATTCCGCCTAAGCGAACACCACAATAAATGTTTTTGGAAACCACTTTTAGGATTGGTTTTTTTTGATTTCCCATTCCCATAATTCCACTCCAGCGTTTTTCAATTTCATAAGAATGATCGGGTAAAATTACGGTTTTAAGCAATTGCTCCAACTTGTTTTGAACCAATTGGGTCAACTCCATTTCGGTTGTTTCCTCTGTTTTAAAATCTAGATTTCGACCGCCGCCAAATAGGATTCTATTTTCTATATTTCTAAAATAATAATAGCCTTTATCCAGATGAAACGTTCCTTTTATATGAAGGTTGTCAATGGGTTTAGTAACTAAAACTTGTGCTCTCGCAGGTTTTACATCCTCTTTTAAAAATTGTTTTGCAAAACCGTTGGTGGCGATAAAAACCTTTTTTACTGAAATTGTTTCCGATGCATTTATTTGAATTGAAACAGTTTCCCCATTATCTGAAATGTTTGTGATTTCAGAAGAATTCAATATCAAAATATTTTCTTGTGAAGTTTTTTTAATGAGGCCGAGCATCATTTTTCCGGTGTCGATCTGACCTTCAAATGCACTGTAAATAAGTTTTGGCTGTATATTCTTAAAGCCGAAATGGTTTTCCTTTTCTGAAAAAACATCGGCATTAAATATTGGTTTCAACAACTCATTTACAACACCAATCCTTGATTTGCAAGTTTCAAAAAAATCACCATCTTCCCCAGTAAAAAGTTCGTAACCTCCGTATTCTTTATAATCAAGTTGTTGATCTCCCAAAGTATTCCGAAGTAATTTTAAACCTTCTACTCTGTTTTTTACAAGTTGGATAACTTCATCTTCGGTGTGTGTTTTTAAATCTTCCAATATTTCAGAAATACTTCCAAAGCACGCAAAACCAGCATTTTTGGTGCTAGCGCCACTGGGAAGTATCCCCCGTTCAAATACAACGATTTTGCTTTTTGGATATTTTTTCCGAAGTGAAAGCGCACAACTTAATCCCACAATTCCACTGCCAATCACAGCGAAATCGATGTTTAATAACCACGATTTGTGCTCCCAAAAAGAAAGATTCATAATAAAGAAATTACAAAGTAAAAAACACCTAAAAACCAAAGATAAGTTTTTTGGAATTTGGTGTTTGTAATTTTGTGGTTTAAAAAGGACTACTCCTCTTCAGGTTCATTCATATGAAAAGTATTCATGAACGCTGTGGTGTAATTTCCAGCTACATAATCTGGCTCGTCCATCAACTGGCGGTGGAAAGGGATTGTAGTCTTTATGCCTTCAATTACAAATTCATCCAAAGCACGTTTCATTTTGTTGATTGCTTCCTCACGGGTTTGTGCGGTAGTAATGAGTTTTGCAATCATTGAATCATAATTCGGTACAATTGTATAGCCCGCGTAAACGTGCGTATCTAAACGCACACCGTGGCCTCCTGGAGCATGCAAAACAGTAATTTTACCAGGTGAAGGTCGGAAATCATTATACGGATCCTCAGCATTTATTCTACATTCTATAGCGTGTAGCTGTGGTGTATAGTTTTTCCCAGAGATTGGTACTCCCGCAGCAACCAAAATTTGTTCCCGGATAAGATCATAATCAATAACTTGTTCTGTAATTGGATGCTCTACCTGGATACGCGTATTCATTTCCATAAAGTAGAAATTGCGGTGTTTATCTACCAAAAATTCTATAGTTCCTGCGCCTTCGTATTTAATGTATTCTGCAGCTTTAACAGCTGCCAGACCCATATCCGTACGCAATTTTTTGGTCATAAATGGGCTCGGGGTTTCTTCGGTAAGTTTTTGGTGGCGTCGCTGGATGGAGCAATCGCGCTCACTTAAATGGCAAGCTCTCCCGGTGCTATCACCCACAATTTGGATTTCTATATGGCGCGGTTCCTCAATGAGTTTTTCCATATACATATCATCATTTCCAAAAGCTGCTTTACTTTCTTGTCTGGCAGATTCCCAGGCAGCCTCTAGATTTTCTTCTTTCATTACGGCGCGCATTCCTTTTCCACCGCCACCAGCACTTGCTTTGAGCATAACGGGATAACCTGTTTCTTTGGCTACTTTTTTACAAGTTTTAAAGTCTGGAATAACGCCTTCGCTTCCAGGAACACAGGGAACTCCAGCTGCTTTCATTGTGGCTTTTGCAGAGGCTTTATCGCCCATGCGATCTATCATTTCTGGAGAAGCGCCTATAAATTTTATACCGTGTTCTTGGCAGATTTTTGAAAACTTCGCGTTTTCAGATAGAAATCCGTAACCAGGGTGGATTGCGTCTGCATTTGTAATTTCTGCAGCTGCGATTATATTGGACATTTTTAGGTAGCTTAAATTGCTAGGTGGGGGTCCAATACAAACGGCTTCATCTGCAAATCGTACGTGTAAACTTTCTGCATCAGCGGTTGAATAAACGGCAACCGTTTTTATGCCCATCTCACGGCAGGTGCGGATAATTCGCAGTGCAATTTCGCCCCTATTTGCAATCAATATCTTTTTAAACATAATTTTCCTTAAATAACAAATAACAAATAACAAATTCCAAAGTCTTGGGATTTGAGATTTGTGATTTGGAGTTTACATTTATGATGGATCTACTAAAAATAGAGGTTGGTCAAATTCAACAGGAGAAGAATCGTCAACCAAAACTTTTACAATTTTTCCAGAAACTTCGCTTTCAATTTCGTTGAAAAGCTTCATCGCTTCAATCACACAAAGAACATCTCCTGTGTTAATACTGCTGCCCACTTCCACAAAAACTGGTTTGTCCGGGGATGGTTTTCTATAAAAAGTACCGATGATTGGTGACTTAATGGTTATATACTTAGAATCTTCAGCTGTTGCTTCCGCGTTAGGTGGTGATGGCTGTGGAGACACCTGTTGTGTTCCCGTCTGCGGTTGTTGCATTTGGTGTTGAGCCATTGGTATTTGCTGAATATAAGTTGCTTCACCTTTACTGTCTTCAGATCCTGTTTTGATTGTGATCTTTATGTCTTCCATTTCAAGTTTTACCTCGCTGGCTCCGCTTTTTGCCACAAACTTGATTAAGTTTTGAATGTCTTTTAAATCCATATTTAGAAAGTTTAGTCTTTTTTGGGTTGGTTAAAATTATTTTGAATCGTAGGCCCATTTCACATAAACGGCACCCCAAGTGAATCCTCCACCAAAGGAGGCAAATATCAAATTATCTCCTTTTTTAAGTTGTTTTTCATAATCAGATAAACACAGCGGCAAAGTTGCAGAAGTAGTATTGCCATATCTATGAATATTTATCATTACTTTTTCATCAGGCAATTTCATTCGTGAAGCAGCTGCATCGATAATACGTTTGTTGGCTTGATGTGGCACAAGCCAGCTCACATCTTCCCCTGTAAGATTATTATTTTTCATAACCTTTTCGCAAACATCGGCCATATTAGATACGGCAAATTTAAAAACTGTTTTTCCTTCCTGAAATACGTAATGCTGTTTGTTTGTAACAGTTTCAATGGAAGCAGGAAGCAATGAGCCACCTGCGTCAATCTTAAGGAATGGTCTTCCCACTCCGTCAGTACGCAAATATTCATCTTTTACTCCATAGCCTTCAGTATTGGGCTCAAATAAAACTGCTCCGCCACCATCGCCAAAAATAATACAAGTTGTTCTATCTGTATAATCAATAATTGATGACATTTTATCTGCGCCAATAAGGAGTACTTTTTTGTACTTTCCAGATTCTATATAACGGGCTGCTGTTGACATTCCAAAAAGAAAACTAGAGCAAGCGGCAACCAAATCAAAAGAAAATGCATTTACGGCACCAATTTGCGTAGCTACATAAACCCCTGTTGCTGCCACAGGCATATCTGGCGTTGCAGTTGCCATAATAACCATATCAATTTCAGCAGGGTCGGTATTACTTTTTTGGAGAAGGTCTTTTGCGGCTTGAATAGCAAGATAAGAGGTGCCTTTGTCTTTATCCTTTAGTATTCTACGTTCTTTAATTCCAGTTCTGCTGGTGATCCACTCATCATTGGTATCAACCATTGTTTCCAAAACTTTGTTGGAGAGAACGTAATCGGGCACGTAACTCCCTACAGCGGTAATAGCTGCCGTGATATTATTCATAAAGCTGAATTAAAATTCACAAAAAAGACCAAAAATCTTTTAAAAAGAGTGAAAATTACTAAATTTTACTTGAAATTCGGCAATAATTAAGTTGTTTCTGCCTTTTTATAAAGTGAAAAAACAAAAAAACCCCCACGTCGCTGTGGGAGTTTTTAAAAAAAAATATATAGAATTATGCTTCTACTTGCTCAGTTGCATCAATTACAACTTGACCGCGGTAGTACATTTTCCCTTCGTACCAGTGTGCTCTATGGAAAAGATGTGACTCTCCCGTTGTTGGGTCTGTTGCAAGTGTAGGGGCAGTAGCTTTGTAATGCGTTCTTCTCTTATCTCTTCTTGTTTTCGAGATTTTTCTCTTAGGATGTGCCATTGCTATTTATTATTTATCCGTTAATAGTTTTTTTAATGAATCCCATCTGGGATCAGTATTATCGTCTTTGGGCGTTTCTTTTTCGTCTATCGCTTTCGGACTTAGTTCTTCAAGTTTATCGAGTATATCACTTTTTAATGTGCCGTCTTTTACTCCGGGATGAATTCTTCGCGATGGCATAGCCAGCACAATAGATTCATAAACGTATTGCTGAATGTTTACTTCATAGCTTCCGTGAGGTAAAATGAGTAAATCTTCATTTTCATCATTATATTCCTCACCGAATTTTACCACGAAATGATACGTTCCCGAGATCTCTTGATCAAAGGGCTCATTCGTCATATCGCAAGCTACGTTTACAGTTCCATTAAATGTTAATGTAAACTCTAGCAACGTGCTCATTTTTTCCAGCAGTACATCGAGATTAATGGCAGCGTCATTAAATTCGTCATACTCAAAATGCTCAAAGAACGCTTTTTTTAATTCAAAGTTAAACTGGTGTTTTCCTAATTTCAGCCCTACGAAAGGGATGGTAAACTCTTTCAAATCCTTCATTTTCACACCTATTTAAGACCTTAACCTTACGGATAAGGCGGGTGCAAAGATAAAAAATTATTTGAATAGCAATTAGTTTTTTTATTTCTTTTTTGAGAAGGCTCTTTTACGGTTTATTTGTAGTGGATTTTTAGAGATTTCCTTGTATTCCTCACGGGTTTCAAAAATGGAAACTGCGCTGAAAATCGCTTCACGAAAAGATTCAAAATTTGCGGTATTCTTCCCTGCCAAATCGAAAGCCGTACCGTGATCTGGCGAAGTGCGGATACGATTAAGGCCAGCGGTAAAGTTAACGCCTTTCCCAAAAGTGAGCGTTTTAAAAGGAATCAATCCCTGATCGTGATAGGATGCTATTATCACATCGAAATTTTTGTAATTGCCAGATCCAAAGAAGCTATCCGCTGCATAAGGACCGAAAACCATTTTTCCATTATTGCGAATGTTGTCCAATGCGGGACGTAAAATAGTATCATCTTCATCACCAATCACACCGTTATCGCCTATGTGTGGGTTGATACCTAAAACGGCTATTTTCGGTTTTTCTATTCCAAAGTCTTCAATTAAGGTGTGATAAATTGTATTTATTTTCTTGTCTATTCGCTCACGGGTAATATTATTTACCACATCTTTAACGGCAACGTGATCAGTCAAAAGCCCAATCCGCAAATTTTCAGAAATCAAAAGCATAAGGCTCTCACCGTCTAATTCTTGCGCCAAATAGTCAGTATGCCCTGGAAAGTTAAAACCTTCAGACTGAATGTTGCTTTTGTTTATAGGCGCAGTAACCAAAACGTCTATTTTTTTTTCCTTAAGAGACGTGACAGCGGCCTTTAAGGATTTAATGGCATATTCTCCGCCAGTTTGGTTTTCTTCGCCAAAGGAAACATCAACATGTTCTTTCCACACATTTAGAACGTTTATTTTCTTCAGAACAAGATCTTCTATTTTATCAATCCCGTGGAAATTAATATCTGTTTCAAAATGTTTTTTAAAAAAAGACATCAACTTCACCGAAGCAAAAATAACGGGGGTACAAAACTCCAACATACGCGAATCTTCAAACGTTTTCAGAATTATTTCGCTTCCAATCCCATTGATATCGCCTATTGAAATGCCGACCACTATTTTGTTCTCTATGCTCATTATGTTTGGCTTTTTTAATTGTTACTTTTGCATTACAAATGTAACTAAATACTATAATGTTTACAGGAATTATTGAAACCGTTGGCGAAATAAGCCAACTTACCCAAGAAGGTGAAAATCTTCATATAAAAATAAAGAGCCCTTTGACCCAAGAACTGAAAATTGACCAAAGTGTGTCGCACAATGGAGTGTGTTTAACTGTTGTGAAATTAATGGAAAGCGCTTATGTGGTTACCGCCATCAAAGAAACTTTGGGCAAAACAAATCTCAAATCTTTAGAAAAAGGCGCTTTGGTAAATCTGGAAAGAGCTATGAAAATAGGCGACAGGCTGGATGGTCACATTGTACAAGGGCACGTGGACGGAACGGCAATTTGTAAAGATATTGAAGAAGTGAACGGGAGTTGGGTTTTTACTTTTGAATATAAAAATTTAGAATTCAACACAGTGGAAAAAGGCTCAATTACAGTGAATGGAGTTAGTTTAACGGTTGTAAATTCCAAAAAGGGAGAATTTAGTGTCGCAATTATCCCTTACACTTTTGAGAATACAAATTTTAAAACAATTAAAGCAGGAAGCGAAGTAAACTTGGAATTTGATATAATAGGGAAATATGTAAAAAACCTTATGGCACCTTATTTATAGCAGAGCGATTTCTCTTATAAATTACGTAAATGCCAAAAATAATTGCTATTCCCAGAAGAATCCAAATATTATCGTCTATAGGCAATTGGGGACCTCTTGTACCGCCATGGTCTGGTTGAGGGGGACCGTGATGACCAGTTCCTGTTTGGATAGCAAGCATTATAAAATTATAAATAAGTGATGCCATGGTCGTTCATTAACGATTTGGGGATCGTATTTATGCGCCTAAAGTAATAATTTTTTTCTATCCGCAAATAAAAAAATGAGTTATCAAATGCTAAATAACTCATTTTTATCGGGAAAAATTGTCTTTTAAACGGTTTTTTCTTGAATTATTCTTGACCATTTAAAAAATATGTGGTCCCACATGGGCTCGAACCATGGACCCTCTGATTATGAGTCAGATGCTCTAACCAGCTGAGCTATGGGACCTTTTCTTTTTCAAAATTTCAAATATCCACTTACCTTCTCTGTCTACAAACTTAGGTATTGGGATAAATAATAGGATTGCAAATGTAAAACACTTTGCATATACAGCAAAACTATTTTTGGTTATTCTCAATTTCTTGGCAAAGCTCTATCAATACTCCATTCGTAGATTTTGGATGAATAAAGACAACTAACTTATTATCAGCTCCTTTTTTCGGTTCTTCACTAAGCAATATAAATCCTTCATTTTTAAGTCGTTCCATCTCTGCTTTTATATTGCTTACGGCAAAAGCAATGTGATGAATGCCTTCGCCCCGCTTCTCAATAAATTTTGAAATTGGACTGTTTGGATTGGAAGCTTCCAATAATTCGATTTTGTTTTCACCACACTGAAAAAAAGATGTTTCAACACCTTCGCTTTCCACTATTTCACTTTTGTACGGTGCACTTCCCAGCAATGCCTCGTAAATTTTGTTCGCTTCTTGAATATTCTTTACAGCAATACCAATATGTTCAATTTTCTCCATAAATAATTTAATGTTTCATTTCCACAAATACGGAAATCTGGATTATTAATTCAAAAATACAAACTTAATTCCATTGAATTTCAACAAGCTTGTGGCTTCGTTAACATTCTATACGGTTTAATGTTCTATTTTTGCGTTATGATAGAAAGTAATAGACAAAAAAAAATAGCAAGCGTTTTACAAAACGACCTTGCAAACGTGCTCCAAAACATGCTTCGCGAAGCGGGGCAGATGGGTATTATTATTTCGGTGAGCAAAGTGAGCGTTACAACAGATCTTTCCATTTCGAAGGTTTATGTTAGTGTGTTTCCTGCAGATAAAGCCGAAGCAATTGTGGCTGAGCTAAATAAAAATAAACCACAAATAAAACATCAAATTGCGCAACTTACAAAACATCAACTTCGCAAAATGCCCGATCTTTCTTTTTATAATGATGATTCTTTAGAATACATTGAAAAAATTGACAAAGCCGTAAAAGGCGAAGAAAACCCTTTGAAAAATCCAGATTTACTTCCGAAAAGAAAAAAATCATAACTTGAATTTTTCGCTCTACATAGCCAAGCGGTATTTGTTTTCAAAAAGCAGCAACAATGCCATCAATATTATTACGGCTATTGCCGCAGTGGGCGTGGTATTGGGCGCAATGTCTTTGTTTATAGTGCTTTCAGGATTTTCAGGCTTAAAGGATTTCAGTCTTCAGTTTACGGATGAATTTGACAGCGACCTAAAAATACTTCCAGAAAGCGGAAAAACAATTACTTTTTCAGAAGCCCAAAAACAGCAACTTTCAACTACTGAAGAAATAAAAAACTTTTCAGAAATAATTGAGGAGCGCGTTTTTCTTCATTACAAAGGCAAAAACCACATAGCATACATAAAAGGAGTGGATTCTGTGTATGGAAAAGTGACGCAACTGGACAGTATTATGTATTTTGGAGAATGGATTACCCCCAATGAACACCAAGTGGTAGTTGGACTTTCTACAATTGCAAAACTTTCTATTGGGGTTAATGATTATGGGGCTCCATTAGAAATCTATGTGCCAAAACCAGGCACAGGACAATTAAATGCACTTGACCCTTCTGACGCTTTCCATAAGGAAAATGTGGTGGTTTCTGGCGTATATCAAGTGAACGAAGATTTGGACACGAAGTATGTTTTTTCAGATTTAGACTTTGCCCGAAACCTGTTATCGTTAGATAGCACTAAAATTTCTTCAGTTGAAATGAAGCTGATGCCAGAGGCTTCAGAAGAAAATGTGCGAAGCGAAATAGAAAAAATTTTTCCCTCTGGAGTTCTTATAAAAAACCGTATTCAACAAAACGATGCACTCTATAAAATGCTGAATACCGAAAATATCGCGGTATATTTAATTTTCACTTTGGTTTTGATTATTGCACTTTTCAACGTAATCGGTTCCATAATTATGATGGTTCTGGACAAGCGGAAAAATATAAAAACACTCTACAATATGGGTGCTTCACTTCCTGAAATACGTCGCATATTTTTCTTACAAGGCACATTAATGACTGTACTTGGCGGATTATTTGGGATTTTTCTAGGAATTCTCGCTGTGCTTGCACAATTAAAATTTGAATTCGTTGCCATAACCAGCACCCTTCCTTATCCCGTAAAACTGAAACTGATAAATGTTGTAGTTGTTTTTATAACAATAAGTGTTTTGGGGATTATTGCTTCAAAAATTGCCTCAAGCAGAGTTCGGGAGAAACTGTTACTTTAATCTAATAAATTATAATTTCTTTGATTCAAATGATGAGGAATTCTGGATCCGCTCCCAAACTTATCAATGCATTACAAATCTCTTCCGTGAAAATCTCAGGACCACAAACGTAAAAACGAGAGCTAAAATCTCCAATGGTCTCTATAAGAAACTTACGGTCAATTCTGCGCTCCCGAAAACCAATCACTCCTTCTTGAGTAAATACATTTCTATAGGCCGGTCCCAACATCTTTGTCAATTCTTCGTGCAAAATAATGTCATCCTTGGTTTTATTTGAATACAAAAGCGCAAGATTACGTAGATTTCCACTTTCAAAAAGTGCCCTGAAAATTGCTATAAAAGGTGTAATACCCGTTCCGCCAGCAATGAATATACCTGGCCCTTTATATTGAATTGTTCCATATACATCGTGAAGTATAAGCTCGTCACCCTTTTTGAGCTTACCCAATTGCGCTGTTACTCCATGATGGTCTTCGTATATTTTAATGATAAATTCTACATAATCCCAATGCTGTAATGAAGTAAAGGAAAACGGGCGTATTTGGTCCTCCCAGCCCTTTTGATTGATTGATATAAGTGCCGATTGTCCCGGAGTATATTCCAAATCTTGTGGCTTTTCCAATACAAAGCGTTTAACGTTATGGGTAATGTAATGGGTGTTACGAATCTTAAGCCTTTGCATAGCGATAATTTGAATTTCAAAGGTAAAAAGGATTTATAGATAAAGCCGCTTAAAATTCACAATCCGCTTAAGCAAATTCATAATCCCCATACTTCGACTACACTTAGTAACCTTAAACAAATTCATAATTACCGAATGTTTTCAAAACCTCATCAAAAGCTTCAAAAACTGAGGCTGAATCATCGCTCGTTACCATTTTCATTCGGTATTCCTTAAAGTTTGGAATGCCTTTAAAATAGTTGGTGTAGTGTCGGCGGGTTTCAAAAACGCCAAGGGTTTCACCTTTCCAGTCGATTGCCATTTGCAGGTGACGTTTGGCGGCCTCTATGCGTTCTGCCATTGTGGGTGGCGGTAAGTGCTCGCCAGTTTTAAAATAGTGCTTTACTTCCTTAAAAAACCATGGATAGCCAATACTTGCACGACCAATCATTGCGCCGTCAAGACCATATTTGTCTCGCATTTCCATCGCTTTTTCGGGAGTATCCACATCGCCGTTTCCAAAGATAGGAATATGCATACGCGGGTTGTTTTTTACTTCGGCAATAGGTTTCCAATCTGCATCGCCTTTGTACATCTGTGAGCGCGTGCGGCCGTGAATTGAAAGCGCTTGGCAACCAACATCCTGTAAACGTTCGGCAACTTCAACAATTTTTATGGAATCGTGGTCCCAGCCCAAACGGGTCTTTACGGTAACGGGAAGTTTGGTGTGCTTTACCATTGCTTCGGTAAGGCTAACCATTAAATCTATATCTTTCAAAATTCCAGCTCCAGCGCCTTTTGAAACTACTTTTTTCACGGGGCAACCAAAGTTGATGTCAATCATATCCGGACCGCTTGCTTCAACTATTTCAACACTACGGAGCATAGATTCCAAAACGGCTCCAAAAATCTGTATGCCCACAGGACGCTCTTTTTCGTAAATATCGAGCTTCATCACGCTTTTTGCTGCATCGCGAATAAGCCCTTCGGAAGAAATAAATTCAGTAAAAACCACATCGGCGCCTTGTTCTTTACAGAGCGCGCGGAATGGTGGGTCGCTCACGTCTTCCATTGGTGCGAGCAGCAACGGAAAATCCGGCAATTGTATGTTTCCTATTATTGGCAATTCTTTCGTTTTGGACTGCAAAAGTAGTAAATATCAGTAAAATAAGATTTGAGAATATTTTGGTTGAAGTGAAAGCAGTTATTTACCCTCTAGCCTATCGCCTTCGTCGGTTTCTATTTTTTTGCTATTATCGCGTAGCCGTGCATTTCCAAAGTTGTATTTAAAGCCTACACGCAACAGCCTGCTTTCTTGATTTGCATAAAAACTATTGTCCTGATTATAATATTTTGATACAGAGGCAACATTGTTGAGTGTGTCAAAAATATCATCAACACCAATGGTCAAACTTGCGCGATTGTCCCAAAAATCTTTTTTAAATGAAATGTTGACATAGTTTTGATTTTTAAAAGAACGGTTTCCAAATACAAAATTCGAAATATAAACACTGGTCAAGTCTGCCGTAAAAGAGCGGTCTTTGGAAAGTGTAAAGCTGTTGGTGAAAAAGATGTATTGCCCAAAAGTATCATTTTTATATTTTTCTTCGGCACTTAGCAATGCGTAAAAATCTGTGGCCAGATAAAAACTGGAGGTGTTAATATTAAGCCACCACCACGAGTTGAATGAATTAAAATAAGTTATATCAAAAGAGTATTGATAGCTTCTTATCATATTTGCATCTATACCGCTCAACGTACTGTTAGTGTTATCTTGAAGTATTAAGTTGTCAAGACTTTTTTCAATATTTTGATAATAAAGCTCAAAGAAAAGCTTGTTTTTGTAATCATAGGATAGTGTAATCTTATCTTCAATTGCAGGGACCAAGTTTGGATTTCCTTCGTTAAAATTTCGATCTGTAATAAAGTATTTGAACGGATTTAAACTTTGGTAACGCGGCCTTTGCAAAGTACGGCTATAACTTAGGCCAATACCATTGTTATCGTTTATAGTGTAATGAAAAGATGCAGAGGGGAAAAATTCAAAATAATTTTGGGTGTTCACTTTTCCCAAAGAACGCGAAATGGCGTCAACATCAGTATATTCACCGCGAAGACCCGCCGTTATGCTCCATTTTTCCCAGTCCTTTTCATAATTTATGTATTCAGCGTAGATATTTTCTTTGTAGTTAAAATCATCCGAAAGTGAATTACTGAAAGTAGAAACATTATTCACAGTATTAAAAAAATCCATTTTGCTCTCCGTGTCAATGCTACTGAATTTAACTCCGGTCTCAAAAGTACCGCCCCACAATTCCGTAGTAACATCAGCTTGGCCAGTAAAAATGTTGTTGTATTGTTTAGAATCTGTGTAAAAACTGTTGTTTCTCAAAAAGTCTCCATTTGCCAATAAATAGTCAGAGCTAACGCTTTGGTCCTGAGAATTATCATAATAGATATAATTCCCCGAAACTGCTAAGCTAGCACCTTTATCATTTAAAACACGATTGTAATCCAGCGCAAAAGCTAAGTTGTTTTTGTTAAAATTTACATAGCTCAAAGTAGTAATTGTAGAATCTAATTGGCGCTGTGGATTAAAAATTAATGAGTTGCCATGATTCTCGTAAGCAACTTTTGGTGTTAATGAAACATTTGAAGTAAGGCTGATTGTGTTTTTATCATTCAAAGTAAAGTCCAAGACCACGTTTCCGTTATGATTGTTGATTTCGGTAGTGCGGTTAAAAGTGGTTTCCCAAAAAGATTTTGTGGAAAGCTCATCTGGCTGGAAGTAACGAATGTAATTATCGTCTTCTTTATATTCCTTTTTCTTGGAGTAAGAATAACTAGCGTAAACGTTCAACCAATTGTTCTTGTAAAAATGAGAAGTACCAAAATTGTATTTCGGATATATTCCTTGTTCGTAAGTTGTATTTATCGATCCCTTATACCCGATGGAGATAGCTTTTGATGTAATAATATTAAGCACAATTCCCGCTTCAGCATCATATTTTGATGAAGGATTCGTGATTACCTCTACAGATTTAATGCCTGCAGCATCTGTATTCTGCAAGAGTGAATATACTTCTGAAGCTGAAAGATAAACTCGCTTCCCGTTGATATAGATATTGGGAATTGAAAGTTTTATTTGAATATTTTCACCAATAACTATAACTCCCGGGGTTTTTTTCAATAGATCTATCGTACTTCCTACAGAAAGGGATGTGTTTTCTACTTCAAAAACTAATTTGCCCGGAGTTTTGCGAATTGTTGGAAGCTTTGTGTAAACAACCGTTTCGTCAAGCATTTCAGAACCCTCTTCAAGAATGACAATACCTAAATTTTTATTTGAAGAAAGCTCGAGAGTTTTAGTATTATCCTCAAAACCTATATAGCTGAAAGTAATTTTATAATTTCCAGAAGGTAAGTCTTTCAAAATAAAAGACCCATCTTCATCAGTTGTAGTGCCATTTATGAGGGTTTCTGGCTCGGTTGAATAAGCAAGCACGTTTACAAAAGACAATGGAGCGTTTTCTGCATCCTTTACCTTCCCAGAGACTGAAAAATCCTGCGCCGTCAAAATACCGCCTTGAAGACAGCACAAAAACATAAGAAATCTTGTCATGACATAAGTAGATATCTGGGGCGACACCCGTTACTTTAATTTTTTCTGGGGAGAAATCAAATTAACTTAGCTAAAATACAGCTTTACATTACAAATATGTTAAAAAAATATTAAACAGAAACATTCATGAAGCATTAATTTTAAGTGTGTTATTGAAAATATATATAATCACTCTTTTAATCTATATTTGCAGCTTAAAGCACGAGAAGGTATTTTTATGAAGAACATTCGCAATTTTTGTATCATCGCCCATATTGACCACGGAAAAAGTACCTTGGCAGACCGCCTTTTGGACGCCACTGGTACCGTAACCGATCGCGAAAAACAGGCCCAACTACTTGATAGTATGGACTTGGAGCGTGAGCGTGGTATTACTATTAAGAGCCACGCCATCCAAATGGATTATATATACAAAGGAGAGAAATATACCTTAAACTTAATAGACACGCCAGGCCACGTAGATTTTTCTTATGAAGTTTCCCGATCCATTGCTGCTTGCGAAGGAGCGTTACTTATTGTGGATGCCGCACAAAGCATACAAGCGCAGACAATCTCCAACCTTTATTTAGCTTTAGAAAATGATTTGGAAATAATTCCAGTTTTAAACAAAGTAGATCTACCTTCTGCAAATATAGAGGAAGTAACAGATGATATTGTAGATCTTTTGGGCTGCAAACCCGAAGAAGTAATTCCCGCAAGTGCAAAAACAGGACAGGGAATTGACGAAATACTGAGTGCTATAATTGAGCGCGTCCCTCCACCAAAAGGCAACCCAAATGAATCTTTACAAGCCTTGATTTTCGATTCTGTTTATAACCCTTTCCGTGGTGTTGAAACCTATTTTAGGGTATTAAATGGTGAAATAAGAAAAGGGCAGCACATAAAATTTATGGCTACCGGGAAAAGCTATTTCGCAGATGAAGTAGGAACTTTAAAGCTGAAACAACAACCTAAAGATGTTATTAAAACTGGTGATGTGGGATATTTAATCACGGGTATAAAGGAAGCGAAAGAAGTAAAAGTAGGTGATACCATTACAGATTCCAAAAGTCCAACTGTCAATATGATAGAAGGTTTTGAAGATGTAAAACCAATGGTTTTTGCTGGAATCTATCCTGTGGATACAGAAGATTACGAAGAGTTGCGAAGCTCAATGGAAAAACTACAGTTGAACGATGCTTCGTTGGTTTTCATTCCAGAAAGTTCCATGGCACTAGGTTTCGGTTTCCGCTGTGGATTTTTAGGAATGCTTCACTTAGAAATTATTCAGGAACGGCTGGAAAGGGAGTTTGATATGACTGTGATAACCACTGTTCCAAACGTTTCCTATCACGCCTACAGCAACAAGGAACCAGAAATTCCAATTTTGGTAAACAATCCTTCAGACCTACCCGACCCTTCAAAACTAAATCGTGTTGAAGAGCCATTTATTAAAGCCACAATCATCACTAAATCTGATTTCGTTGGTTCCGTAATGTCGCTTTGTATTGAAAAAAGAGGTGAAATTACTAATCAAACATACTTAACAACTGAAAGAGTTGAACTTACTTTTGATATGCCTTTGGCAGAAATTGTTTTCGACTTTTATGACAGATTGAAAACCGTTTCAAGAGGCTATGCTTCCTTTGATTATTCACCTATTGGGATGCGCCAGTCACATCTTGTGAAAGTGGATGTTCTTTTAAATGGAAACATTGTGGATGCACTTTCTGCGCTGCTTCACCGTGATAATGCCTATGATATTGGGAAGAAAATCTGTGAAAAATTGCGACAGCTTATTCCTCGTCAGCAATTCGATATTCCGATACAAGCGGCCATCGGCGCAAAAATTATTGCCCGTGAAACCGTGAAAGCTTTACGAAAAGACGTTACCGCAAAATGTTACGGTGGTGATATTTCGCGAAAGCGTAAACTTTTGGAAAAGCAGAAAAAAGGTAAAAAGCGTATGCGCCAAGTAGGTAATGTGGAAATTCCGCAAGAAGCGTTTATGGCGGTTCTTAAGTTGAATGATTAAAGCTTAATTTCCGCAGCTCGCTCCAGCCTGCTCCAGTCCAGAAATATAAGTGTCATAAGCCGTTCCCGTATTTTGGCCATTAACTGATGCATTGCCATCGTTTTCTTTGCAAACTTGAAAATCAGACGTTTCAGGTGAAGAGCAAGTGGTGCAACTGATGCCCTCATCCTTTTTACAGGATAAAATTGACAGGAAGCAAGCAGTTGCTATAATGAAAGAAATTTTTTTCATTGTAAATTTTTTATAAAACGTTTTTTTGACAAAATTATTTTTCGGAGATTCCTTCATTTTTAGTTCGGGTGACATTTAAAATTTCCTCAAAATCAATAGGTTTTCCCATATAAACTAGGTTACTTTCTTCGTTCACTTCTAATTCTTTTGGAGAACCAATAAGTTCTATATAACCGTCTGAGCGTTTTAAGAAGAGAGGAATTGCGCTGTCGTCTTCCCCGAGTATGGTCAACATTTGTAAAAACTGTTTGCTATTGTCTATTGGAATCTCCTGTATTGATGGATAAAGCTGTGCAACATTCATAAACTTTATATAGTCATGAGTTTGTGAAAAAAGCTCAGAAGATCTGAGGTTTGAACTGTTTCGCAATTCTTCGGGCGTCATCAATCTGAAAGTTCCGTTTTCACCAAAAATTTTTCCAAAGCGATTTATAGCCTGTCGGTTTATATTATCATTTCCTGTCATTGCCAATAAATAGCCAACATCACTAAGTTCGATATTATTAGTCAGATCGTCTGCATATATATTGGCGTTTATAGCATCCAATCCTAAATCTTTTGCTTTGCTAATATTCTCTCTATTGGTATCTACCAATACTACGTGGCGGCCATTTTTGAGAAGATATGTGCCTATTAATCGCGAAATTTTGGATGCTCCCACAATCACAATACCTTCCGACTTTGTAAGGAAAACCCCAACAATAGAAGCAAAAAGCCGAGCGGTGGTGGCATTCAATAAAACAGTTACCAGCACGACTCCAAATACCAAAGGCGTTATGTATTCTGCCCCAGGCACGCCAATTGCAACGAGTTTTGTTCCAAAGAGGGAAGCTATACCAGCCGCTACAATTCCTCGGGGGCCTACCCAGCTTATAAAAATCTTTTCATTAGTTTTGAGAGAACTGCCGATAGTGCTGAGAAAAACACCAAGGGGTCTCAGCACAAAAATAATAATAGCAAATAAGATGGCTGTTTTCCAATTGTAAACCAATAATAAATCATCTAAACTGATATTGGCGGCAAGCAAAATGAAGAGTATGGAAATAAGCAAAACACTTAGAGATTCCTTAAAATAAAGCAACTCTTTTAGGTTTGGCAAATCACTATTACCCAAGAACATACCCATTACAACCACCGACAGCAATCCTGATTCGTGAGCAAAAAGATCGCTTTCCACAAAAATAAGAAGCACCATTGATAGTGATACCACATTTAATAAATAGTGGGGAATCCAGCGTTTTTTAATAGCCATATACAGCGCATAGCCCCCGGAAATTCCAAAAGTAAAACCAATCAGTACAATTTTTCCAAATTCCATTAAGGCTTGTTTGGTAAAGCCGCTATCGCCTTCTACACTTATAAATTCGAAAACCAATACTGCCACAAAGGCACCGATAGGGTCAATTAAAATCCCTTCCCATTTTAAAACTGCGGAAACATCTTTTTTAAGTGGAATATTTCTTAAAATAGGGGTTATTACAGTAGGTCCCGTAACAATTATCAAAGCTGAAAAAAGGAAAGAAATACGCCAGTCTCAGCCCAAAAATATAATGCGCAGCCACAGCCGCACCAAAACAGGTTATAGCAGAGCCAATACTTATAAGTTTTCCAATTACAGGACCAACCTTAGAAATTTCGCCACGACGCAACGTTAAGCCGCCTTCAAAAAGGATAATGCCAATAGCAAGCGATACAAAATAGAAAAGTCTTTCTCCGGAAAAAGACCTTCTTCGCCATTCCAAATTGGCTGAATCCACTGGCTCCCATCATCGGATAACAAGGTTGATATTGGTCCAACAAAAAGACCAATTAAAATAAGGGGTAAAATGGCTGGAATTTTAAATTTCCAGGCAACCCATTGTGCCAAGATTCCGAGAATTATAATTCCTGCAAGTTCTACCATTCGATTGGGTTTTCGGTAAATTAAATATTTTTCAGTTCGACTAAATATTAATGATATTGTTAAAAATAGTATAATTAATTTATACTTCTGTCTTAGGTGTGTAACGCTTTTGTTAATTTGCGACACATTTCTTCTGATTATGAAATTATTCCCTATTGAAGCTGGAAATTTTAAACTTGATGGCGGCGCAATGTTTGGTGTGGTTCCAAAAACCCTTTGGAGCAGAACTAATCCAGCAGACGAAAATAATATGATAGACATCGCTGCTCGCTGTCTTCTTATTGAAAACGGTGATCGGCTTACATTGATTGATACTGGAATGGGAAACAAACAAAGTGAAAAGTTCTTCGGATATTATTACCGCTGGGGAAGCTATAACATTGATGATTCCCTTAAAAAATACGGTTTTCATAGAGATGATATTACCGATGTTTTTATGACGCATCTTCATTTTGACCATTGCGGTGGAAGCGTGCAGTGGAATAAGGAGAGAACTGGCTATGAACCAGCTTTCAAAAATGCTACTTTTTGGAGCAACAAAGACCACTGGCAATGGGCAACAGAGCCAAATAGAAGGGAGCAAGCTTCCTTTTTAAAAGAAAATATTTTGCCGATGCAGGAAAGCGGTCAGTTGAAGTTTGTGTCGAAGTCCAATTCAGATTTTGCGGATGCTAACGAACTGGATTTCGGAATTCTTTTTGTTGACGGACACACAGATAAACAAATGATTCCCCATATAAATTACAATGGAAAAACGCTTGTTTTTATGGCAGATTTGCTTCCAACGGCGGGACATTTACCGCTACCATTTGTGATGGGGTATGACACCCGCCCATTGTTAACGCTTCCTGAAAAGGAAAAATTTCTCAATAAAGCCGCAGAAAACAACTTTTACCTTTTTCTTGAACACGACGCACACAACCCGATAATAACGGTTCAAAATACTGATAAAGGTGTTCGTTTAAATGAAACTTTATCACTCAACGAATTTTTTAATTAACACTTTTTATAATAATGAAAATTTTTAAGATCTCCCTTTTTGCATTTGCAATTTCAGCTTTAATGGTAAGTTGCGGCAGCGGTGCTGCAATTGTTGCCACTCCAATTCAAAATATCGATACAAATCCTTTAAAAACTTCACCTCTTAATGAGGCACAACTAAAACATTGGCCGGCAATGGACTTGGTAAAAGATACTGTTCCAGGTATGAGTGTGGACAAAGCCTACGCCGAAATAGTCAAAAAGCGCAAAGGAGAAACAGTTATCGTGGGCGTTATAGATAGTGGTGTTGATATTGACCACGAAGATCTTAAAAACGTGATCTGGACTAATCCAGGTGAGATTGCCGGAAATGGTATTGATGACGACAATAACGGTTTTATTGACGATATCCACGGTTGGAATTTCCTCGGTAATATTACCGGTGAAAACATGGAGTATGTTCGTATTGTTAGAAAATTAAAGTCAAAGTATGAAGGAAAAAGTGAATCTTCCATCAGCGCTGCTGATAGAAAAGAATTTGCTCTTTATCAAAAAGCAATGGCGGAATACGAAAAAGAATCTTCTGAAGTTACAGCAAACAAAGTACGTTACGAGCAAATTCTTTCACAGTTGAGACCAACTCACGAAGCAATGGCTAAAAAACTTGGGAAAGAAGATTATACAAAAGCAGATTTAGCAAGTATAAAAAATCCTTCCTCTCAAGAGCAACAACAAATTGCAATGCTTAACCAAATGCTAAATTTTGCAGATTCTGTTCCGGAACTTATTGACGGAATGGAAAATGATTTGAAGTATTTCAACGATAGATTAGATAATCATTTTAACATGACAAAAAATTTCCGTGGCGTTCTGGGCGATAATCCAGAAGATATTAAAGATATCTATTACGGGGATAATAATGTGGCAGGACCCGATCCAACCCGTGATAACGTAAAACACGGAACCCACGTTGCTGGAATAATTGCTGCTCAACGCAACAACGGAATTGGAATGGATGGTGTAGCAAACAATGTTAAGATTTTGGTAGTCCGTGCCGTGCCGGACGGTGATGAATATGATAAAGATGTTGCATTGGCTATCCGCTACGCCGTAGATAATGGTGCAAAAGTTTTGAATACCAGCTTCGGAAAATATTATTCTCCCTATGCAGATTGGGTTTATGATGCCATTAAATATGCTGCTTCAAAAGATGTTTTAATTGTAAATGCTGCCGGAAATGACGGTTTAGATTTAGACACCGTGAACATTTATCCGAACGATCAATTTGACAATGGTTCTGAACTGGCAGATTCTTTTTTAACCGTGGGTGCGCTTAATTATAAATATGGAGGTGAATTAGTTGCAAATTTTTCAAACTACGGAAAAACCAATGTTGATGTTTTTGCACCTGGTGTAAAAATTTGGGCAACCACTCCTTTAAATACTTATGAATATTTACAGGGAACTTCAATGGCTGCGCCAGAAGTTGCTGGTGTTGCTGCAATGATTCGTTCCTATTATCCAAACCTTTCCGCAAAACAGGTAAAACAAATTTTGATGGATAGCGGTCTTTCTTCTAATACAAAAGTTGTTTTGGGGGGTGACCCCTCAAATACCGAGTCTTTCTCTAATATTTCAAAATCCGGGAAAATGGTAAATATGTACAATGCCCTGATTATGGCCGATAAAGTATCTAAATAATGAAGCATATTTTAAACGGATTCTTTTTAACTGCCATATTCTTTTCAGCTTTTGCGCAAAACAACAACAGCTATTGGCAGCAAGAGGTGGATTATAAAATGGACATTCAGATGGACGTGAAAACATTTCAGTATAAAGGCGTTCAGGAATTGAAATACACAAATAATTCTCCTGACACTTTGAACAAAGTTTTCTATCATTTATACTTTAACGCATTTCAACCTGGAAGTGAAATGGACGTGCGCTCACGAACCATTTTAGATCCAGATAGGCGTGTTACGGATAGGATTTCAAAATTATTGCCATCTGAAATTGGATTTATTAAACCAACGCTGTTCACACAGGACAATAAAACAGCTAAGTATACAATTAAAGGTACGGTAATGGAGGTAATCCTCAACAAACCAATATTTCCTGGAGAAAGCACTGTTTTTAATATGGAATGGGATGCGCAAGTACCATTGCAAATCCGCCGATCAGGCAGGAACAATGTAGACGGAGTGGCATTAACAATGACCCAATGGTACCCAAAACTTGCTGAATACGACTTTGAAGGATGGCATGCCGATCCTTATATTGCGCGAGAATTTCATGGTGTTTGGGGTAATTTTGATGTTACCATTACTATTGATGAAGCATATACCATTGGAGGAACTGGCTATCTTCAAAACCCTGCAGAAGTGGGTCACGGCTATACATTACCAGGACAGAAGTGGATGAAACCTAAGAAAGGAAAATATACTTGGCACTTTTTAGCGCCAGATGTACACGATTTTGCCTGGGCTGCAGATAATGAATATGTTCACGATACGTATCCAGGTCCAAACGGAGTAACGCTTCATTTCTTCTATAAAAATGATCCTGAAATTATAGAAAACTGGAAGAATTTACAACCCAAAACTGCTGAACTTATGGAGTTTTTCAATGAGCAAATAGGAGAATATCCTTATGAGCAATACTCTGTAGTGCAAGGTGGTGATGGCGGCATGGAATATGCCATGTGTACCATGATTACTGGAGATCGAAATTTTGGAAGCCTAGTGGGCGTAACTGCCCACGAGCTGGCACACTCGTGGTTTCAATTTGTTTTGGCTACCAACGAAACCAAACACGAATGGATGGATGAAGGTTTTACCTCATATATTTCAGATGAAGCAATGAATTCTGTTATGCAAGAAAACAAGCCAAATCCACATACTGGATCCTACAGAAGTTATTTCTTTATGGCTACCAGCGGAGAAGAGCAGCCGCTTACTACACATGCAGATAGATATGCAAGCAATCGTTCTTATGGTGTAAATGCTTATAGTAAGGGTTCTGTGTTCTTAACGCAATTGGGCTACATTATTGGTCCTGAAAATCTTTCAAAAACGTTGAAAAGATACTACTCAGATTTCAAATTTAAACACCCTACGCCCAATGATTTTATTCGTACTGCGGAAAAGGTTTCGGGTTTTGAATTGGATTGGTATTTAACAGATTGGGCACAGACCACAAACACTATCGATTATGCAATAAAAGCTGTTGACAATGAAGGGGAAAACACAAAGGTAACTTTGGAAAGAATTGATTTAATGCCAATGCCAATAGACCTTTACGTTTCTTATGAAGATGGTTCACAAGAATTGTTTTACATCCCGCTGCGAATGACTTGGGGTGAAAAACCAAACCCATTTACCGATTTAAAGAGAACTGTTTTACCAGATTGGGCTTGGGCATATCCAACGTATACCTTTGAAATAAAAAACGGAAAAAAAGTAAAAAACATGATGATTGATGCTACCCGAAGAATGGCAGATATTAATCAGGAAAATAATCTTTACGAAAAACAATAATCTTTACTTTCCTTTTTTCAAAGAGACCTCGCAGAAACTGATTTCTGTGGGGTCTTTTTATATATTTACAGTGTGAACCAAAAATTTCCAAAAAACCAAAAACTTAAAAGCGCCAAAACAATTGAAAATTTGTTTTTGGAAGGAAAAACACATTCCAAGTTTCCTATAAAAGTATTTTTTCTTCCTAAGGAAAACCTTGAAATAAACCTCACCGCATTTGCAGTTCCAAAAAGAAATTTCAAATCGGCAGTGGACCGAAACCGAGTAAAAAGACAGCTTCGCGAAGCCTATCGGCTTAATAAACACTTACTTGATGAAATTCACGGCAAGAAATTTGTGATGCTCTTTCTTTTTTTAGGAAAAGTTAAACCGCAGTACGCCGAACTTGAAAAAGCAATGGTAAAGCTGCTTAAAAAATTACGGGATGAAAACAATTAGCGCTTTACTTTTATTGTTCGTTTTGGGGTGTTCAAACGGAAGTTCAAACAAAAATTATGAAGCAGGTTCTCCGATGGCAGATATGGAAATCGCTGAAGAATCCGTAGTAACGCATCAACTTATTCCACCGCCTTCATCTGAAGAAATTGAGCAAAAAATAATCAAAACCGCCCGTTTGGCGTTTGAAACGAAAGATGTGGAGGCCACACATAAGAAAATCCTACAACTGGCTTCACAGAACAAAGGCTTGGTGCAAAACGATAACAGCGGAAAAGACTACAATCGAATTTATAAGAGTTTAACTGTTCGTGTTCCTACCGAAAATTTTCAAAAGTTTATAGACGGTATTTCCGAAGGCGTAGATTATTTTGACCAGCGCGATATTTCCCGACAGGATGTTTCCGAAGAATTTGTTGATCTACAAGCGCGATTAAAGGCAAAACGCACACTGGAAGACCGCTACCTAGAATTACTGAAAAAAGCGAATAATGTAAAGGAAATGCTTGAAATAGAACGCGAACTTTCCAACATTCGCGAAGAAATTGAAGCCAAACAAGGTCGCTTGCAGTATCTTGAAAACAAAGTGTCAATGAGCACGGTAAATATTGAATTTTACAAAACCACAGCGGAAACAGGTATCACCCAATCGTACGGTCAAAAGATGAAAAACGCCCTTCAGGGTGGCTGGAATGGCATTTCGGTATTTTTCTTAGGCATTTTATACCTTTGGCCTTTATTCCTCGTTGCAATAACAGTTATTATCATTCTTCGTATATTTCTGAAGAAGAGAAAGAAAACGCATTAAAATTTCAGAAAATGAAAAAAAGAATAGTATTTCCCATCATCGCCATTGGTATATTTTTTACCACGGTAAGTTTCAAAAGTGACTTTTTTGAAATTGCAAAGCAGATTGAAATCTTCACCACACTTTTCAAGGAATTGAACATGAATTATGTGGACGAAGTAACTCCTGCAACCCTTATGGACAAGGCCATAAAGGGAATGTTGGAAGATTTGGATCCTTATACAGTCTACTGGAATGAGCAACAAGTGGAAGATGCTAAAATCAACAATTCTGGCATTTACACAGGCATTGGTGCTTCCGCGCAAAACAAAAAAGACAAAATTATAATTGTTGAACCATACAAAGATTATCCTGCAGATAAAGCTGGTCTAAAAGCCGGTGACGAAATCATTAAAATTGGAAACATTACCATAGCCGATTTGGAAGATAATGCTGGAGAATTATTAAAGGGCGCCCCTGGTTCTACAGTAGAGATAACATACAATAGACAAGGAAAAACAGCTACTGCAACCATTACTAGAGATGCTGTAGAGATTAAAGCGGTTCCGTTTTATAAATTGATAAATAGCGACATTGGCTACATCGTACTTTCTCAATTTAATAGAAAAACCACAGCGGAAACCAAAGCTGCGCTAGTTGATTTAAAATCGCAAGGTGCTAAAAAAATCATTTTGGACTTACGAGGAAACCCTGGCGGTTTATTGGATCAAGCAATTAATGTGGTAAATCTTTTTGTGGACAAAGGCGAAGTGATAACCACCACTAAGTCGGTCATTGAAAAATACAACCAAACCTATAAAACCAAATACGACCCTGTAGATAAAGAGATTCCGTTGGTAGTTTTGGTAAACGGAAGAAGTGCTTCTGCCAGCGAAATTGTTTCCGGCGGTCTACAGGATTTGGACCGCGCAGTGATTGTTGGTGCGCGTAGTTTTGGAAAAGGATTGGTGCAGCGTCCAAAAAAGTTGACTTATGGAACACAACTGAAAGTTACAATTTCACGCTATTACACGCCAAGTGGTCGTTGCATTCAAGCACTTGATTACTGGCACCGCGATGAAAACGGAGACCCTGTTCGCAAAGATGCTAAGGAGTATAACTCCTTCAAAACCAAAGGTGGCAGAACAGTTTATGACGGTGGCGGAATCCTTCCCGATGTGGAATTAAAATCGGCAGTTTTTAGCCCCATCACTACAGCTTTGCTTAAAGACAATGCCATTTTCGATTATGCCACGAAATATTATTATAGCCACCAAATGACAGATTGGAAAAACTTCAAATTTACCGAAGCCGATTTTCAAGATTTTTTGAAATTTCTGAAGGATAACAATTTTGAATACGAAACCGAGACCGAAAAGAAGTTCGCCGAAGGTTTAAAAATGTCTGAAGACGATGATCTAAGCAAAGATATTACTGCTGGTTACGCGCAACTTATGAATTCTATAGATGTGGCAAAAGACAAAGCTATCGTCGATAAAAAAGTGGAAATAGAATCCTTGTTAACCGATGAAATTTTGAAGCGCTATTTCTACCGCGAAGGTTTGTACAATTACCAAATAGAGCACAATCCAGAGATTTTAGAAGCGGTTGCTGTTTTGAATGATGCTGGGAGGTATGAGAAGATTTTGAAGTAATCTTAAATTTTTTCGATAGACACCAAAATTAACACTCCAAAAAATCGCTTAACAAAACCTTAACTGCCTGTTAATCAATAATATTGTAAATTAGCGGTTATGGTAAAAGTAGACAGAGATGAAAACAAGGAGATTCTAAAGGAATCTGTGGCCTATTTAGAGAACCGGGGTTTTGAACACATTCAGGCCGATGTGGAAGGTTATGAAACTCCAAAATCCTATCACAAAAGAGATAGTGATGTTGTCATTACACCAGACATAGTAGCAGATCGCGCGGGAATTAAACATTATTTTGAAATAAGTTTGAAATCTGAGAAACCGCGGTTACTAAAATCGAAATGGCAGTTTTTGGATACGTTAACACGTATGCGAAACCAACGTTTCAAAATCATTACCCGCCGAGGGCATTACAAATTTACAGATGAAATGCTGAAAGATCTTAATTTGGAAAAAAACCTAATTAAGCTCTAATCATAGCAATGTGTGGAATACCATCTTCTAAGTAGCGGTCGCCAGTGGTTTTAAAACCGTGGCTTTCGTAAAAAATAACCAAATAAACTTGAGCCGATATCTTTATTTTATCGGCTTTATATTTTGTTTTAATCGCGTTTATAGAGGCTTTTGTAATTTCGTGGCCGTAGCCAAGCTTTCGGTAGTTTTCGCGTACCAAAATCCTACCAATTGATGCTTCATCAAAATAATCGCCAGCCTGGAAACCACGAGCATAAGCAACTAAAATTCCGTCTTCCCAACCCATTATGTGAAGCGCACGTTCATCCTTTCCATCCATATCTTGATAGACACAATCCTGCTCTACAACAAAAACTTCGCTTCGCAATTGAAGCAGTGTATATAGTTCCTTGGTGCTTAATTCCTCAAAATTCTTTACAACAATTTCCATAGTTTTTTTTAAAATCAATCTTGAACAATTATATCTTTTGGATCGTCTTTTTGATATTCTGGCTGAATGGTTACGTGGTTTATTCCAAACTCGTGGAATAGTTTTTCTTCAACTTTTGTAAGAATTGAATCAAATTGGGTTAGTGTAACATTTTCATAAAATTCTATATGCGCTTCTAAATGGGTTTCTTGTTCATTAAGTTGCCAAATATGTATGTGGTGAATATTTTTTATTCCTTGAATGTCACATACCGAATCGTGAATAACTTCCAAATTAATATCATCTGGTGTAAAAAGCATCAAAACCTTAAATGAACTTTTCAACAAATCGTAACCCATAACGAGTAAGTAAAGTGCTATCAAAACTGTCAATAAGCTATCCACCCAAAACCATTCAAAATATTTCATTAATAAACCTCCAATCAAAACAGCAACCGACGCGGCCATATCAGTAAACAAATGCAGGTAAGCGGAGCGCATATTCATATTGCTTTTTGAATCTTTAAAAAGCAATAAAACACTAAAACCGTTGAAAACAATACCTAAAATTGCTAACCAAATTACCAATCCACTTTCAATGATGTGTGGATCCATAAACCGAAGAATTGCTTCGTAAATAAGATAGATTGCAACTACGATCAAAGTTGCAGAATTAACAAAAGCGGCAATTATTTCGGCACGTTTGTAACCGAAAGTTTTAGTAACCGAAGCATCTTTTTTTGAATATCTATCGGCAATATAACTTACAATCAAAGAAAGTACGTCGCTGAAATTATGTAAGGCATCAGAAAGTAGTGACAAACTTCCTGAAATCAAGCCTCCAATTACTTGCGCAACAGTAATTCCAATATTTAAAAGAATGGAAAGTAAAAGTTTCCTTCCTTTCAAATCAGGGTGTGAATGCCCATGGGAATCACTCTGGGAATGTGCGTGGTTATGCGCCATTATTAAAAGTTTATGAACACGCTATTTTTTCTACGCGGTTTTGGTGGCGACCGCCTTCAAATTCGGTTTTAAGAAAAGTTTTTACCATTTCAACAGCTTGAGGTTTGCTTGTGAAACGTGCTGGAATACTTAAGATATTTGCATCGTTATGTTGGCGGGCTAGTTCGGTAATTTCTTTTGTCCAGCAAAGTGCGGAACGTACTTTTTGGTGTTTGTTGGCGGTCATATTAGCGCCGTTTCCGCTGCCACAAATTATTATTCCTAAATCTACTTTTCCGTTTTCAACATCTTCAGCAACGGGATGTACAAAATCTGGATAGTCCACGCTTGTTTCGGTATCGGTTCCGTGATTAATAACTGTATGCCCTTCTTTTTCAAGAAAAGAAATTATTTCAAATTTATACGCTGTACCAGCGTGGTCGTTACCAATGGAAATTTTCATCTGTATAAAATATTTTAAAGAAATAGGAAGATGGAATGCCTAATATACATCTTCCGTTGATTTATAATTTCAAAAAGGCATTCATAGCTTTTTTTTTCAAAGATAAAACATCATCTTTTTATTTAAGTAGAAAATATAATTTTAATTATCCCTGTATTTGTGTTTAATACTAATTGAAAATCAATTGATAACGATTTCTTAACGATGCCTTTATTATTTGGTTAACAACCTTGTTGATATTTGTTCACATAAATACTACAATTAAAATTGCGAGTCAGAAAATTATTTACAATAGGTTTAATATTTCCAGACTACCAAAAATTTAAGTTATTTTTTACTTGCTATTTGTGAGCAAAATTTATTCGTTTTCAAACATCTTTATTTAAAAAACTTGTTAGCTTTTAGGTGTTAAAATAGGTTATTCACAGTTGTTAACTTCTCATGCTATATCATTATTTCCAAGGATATTAAATCTTAAATCTATGTTAATAAGCTATTATTAAAAAGAGATAAATTGATTTCAAAACAAAACATTAAAAAGTTATACTACATATTAACATCCTATAATCATCACCATTTTTTATTTTAAAAATTTCAAAAAAAGAAATGATGTATAAATATATGTTGATAAGAATAAAAATTACTAAAATGAATTTTTGAAGTGGTCTTAAACTATTTTTAAATTTGAAGGATGGTCTAGATTTTTAATAATTTCCTCTGCCTGTTCTACGTCATCTATATGAACTTGGAGCCTGATGCCGCCAATAGCATTGGAATAGAAAGGAAAAACACTGATCATAGTTTCATTTTGAAAAAAATAACGTATTTCCTCCTGATCAAACAAAAGCTGAAGCACTGCATATTCTGCAGGATAAGAAAATATTGCTATGGTTTTAAAATGCTTCATTTATTTTGAAGTTATTTAGTTACCCAATAACTCCTAACAAGGTACTAAATCTTTCCTAATGTAAACACGTCATTCTTTGAGAAGTAGTACTTTTACGCTAATTACAAAATAACTATGCCAAGACATAAACGAAAAAAGAAAAACAATAAAATTGAAAATCTTTCCCAAACCATTCTAGACATTCTTCGGAAAGATCATTCACAAGCTTTCAACTATAAACAAATTGCCGCAAAACTTCAACTAGACGATCCTAGCAGCAGAAACCAAATAGTAAAAAAACTAAAGGATCTGCAGGGCAAAGGCTCCATTCAGGAAATTGAACGGGGTAAATATATTCTTACCCCATCACAAAATTATTACACTGGAAGAGTAGATATAGCAGGCCGTGGCCAAGGTTATATAATTGTTGAGGATTTAGAGGACGATATTTATGTGAAAAGCAAAAACCTAAACAAGGCTTTAAATGGCGATATTGTTGAAGTATATGTTTTTAAACGTAAAAAAGGGGGAAAGACCGAAGGTGAAGTAACCAAAATCTTAGAAAGAAAACGAACTGAATTTGTCGGTACCATTCAGGTGCAGGAAAACTTTGCCTTTGTGGACGTTACCGATTATAAAATGTATACCGATATTTTTGTTCCGAAGAATAAAATAAACGGCGCAAAAAATGGTGAAAAAGTATTAGTAGCGATGGAAGATTGGCCCGAAAAAGCCGATTCTCCCTTAGGAAACGTAATAAAAGTGCTGGGAATGCCCGGTGAACATAATACTGAAATCCATTCCATACTTGCGCAGTACGGACTTCCGTATGATTTTCCAAAAGAAGTTGAAGAGTACGCTAATAAAATTGACACTTCCATTAAAGCTTCTGAAATAAAGAAACGTCGTGATATGCGCGATGTTCTCACGTTTACTATAGATCCAAAAGATGCAAAGGATTTTGACGATGCGCTTTCTTTTGAAAAATTAAAGAATGGCAATTACGAAATAGGAATTCACATTGCAGACGTGTCGCATTATTTAACGCCAGGGAATGAACTTGACGATGAAGCTTATGAACGTGCAACCTCCGTTTATTTGGTGGATAGAGTGGTGCCGATGCTTCCTGAAATACTCTCAAACAACGCTTGCTCGCTTCGCCCAAATGAAGAAAAATATACTTTTTCCGCAGTCTTTGAAATGAATCAAAAATCAGAAGTTGTTAAACAATGGTTTGGAAGAACGGTCACTTATAGCGATGCCCGTTTTGCTTATGAAGAAGCGCAACATATAATTGAAAACCCGAAGGAAGAAACACATACAATTCCTTCAAAAATTTCAATAACTGACAAAGAATACACGGTAAAACGAGAAATAGCTGAAGCTATTTTGGAAATGGACCGTTTGGCAAAAACGTTACGCACAAAACGTATGCGTGCAGGTGCCATATCGTTTGATAAAGTAGAAGTGAAATTCATTCTTGATGAAAAAAGCAATCCCGAAGGAGTCTATTTCAAAGAAAGTAAAGATGCTAATAAACTGATAGAGGAATTTATGCTTTTAGCAAACAGAAGCGTTGCTGAATTTATTGGAAAACAGGAGCCAAAAAAGACTTTTGTTTACCGTGTCCACGACGAACCGGATGATGAGAAAATCGCTGCTCTGGAAAATATAATTAAACGTTTCGGATATAAACTGAATACAAAAGACCGCCATTCTACGGCTCAGTCAATGAACAAACTTTTAAAAGATGTTCAAGGTAAAAAAGAACAGAATTTGATTGATACGCTTGCCATTAGAAGTATGAGCAAGGCACTCTACACCACCCACAATATTGGCCATTATGGGTTGGCATTTGATTATTACACACATTTCACTTCGCCTATTCGTCGTTATCCTGATGTAATGGTTCACAGACTACTTCAGCATTATTTAGATGGAGGAAAATCTGCCAAGGAAGAAGAGTACGAAGAAAAATGCGGGCATAGTAGCGACATGGAAAATCTTGCTACAAACGCAGAGCGAGACAGTATAAAATATATGCAGGTGAAGTATATGCAAGACCACCAAGATCAAGACTTTTTGGGTGTGATTTCTGGAGTTACCGAATGGGGTATTTATGTTGAAATAATGTCTAATAAATGTGAAGGTATGGTTCGATTGCAAGATTTGCAGGATGATCGTTACGAATTTGACAGAGAAGAATATGCGGTTATCGGTCAGCGCACCAAAAATGTTTACCAACTTGGAGATGAAGTTTTTGTAAAAGTAAAAAATGCTGATTTAGTAAAGAAACACTTGGATTTTACTATGTTGGGACACCGAAAAGATTTTAAAAAATAAATTTCAAAAAAGATGAAAAGACTACTTTTTATAATCGTCCTTTTTTTAACAACTTTTGTTTTTTCACAAGAAGAAATCAATACAAAAGTTGGAGATTTTAATGAACTAAAGGTTTATGACCTTATCACCGTAAAACTAGTTCCATCAGTTGAAAATAAGGTGGTTATTGCAGGTAAGAATACTGAATATGTAAAAACCATCAATGACAATGGCGTATTAAAAATACGTATGGAACTAGAAGAGCGCTTTGATGGAAGCGCAACTACAGTAACCGCGTACTTTAAACACATTGCTATTATCGATGCCAATGAAGGTTCTGAAATATATTCAGAAACTAAAATAAACGAACCCTCTTTGGAACTAAAAGCACAAGAGGGAGGGAAAATTGATGTGAATATTGAAACTGATAATCTTGATGTTAAATCCGTTTCAGGAGGTGTTATAAAAACCAAGGGAACTACAACAAAACAAGATATAAACATAAATTCTGGTGGTTCTTATGAAGCAAAGGGTTTAATATCTTCTGAAGCTTATGTTACTGTTACTGCTGGCGGTTCTGCAACCATATATGCTAAAGACAAAGTAGAAGCTAAAGTTACTGCTGGCGGCTTTATTACAGTTTACGGCCATCCGAGAGATGTTAAGAAAAAGAAATTAGCAGGCGGAAAGATTGAAATAGTGGAAGGTAAAAATTAAAGTTTTACTTTAATTGGGTAAAAGTAATTTGTATTTTTACCTCTTATGTTTGATGGTTTTTTCATTGCAGCTTTTTATGGATTTATGATGGCATTTGCCATTGGTCCAGTATTCTTCACTTTAATTGAAACAAGTATAACTAAAGGGTTCCGTGCAGGGTTAGCCTTTGATGGCGGTGCTATCTTTGCCGATATTCTTTTTATTCTCATAGCATATTTTAGTACTACCAAATTGTTGGATCGCGTTAAAAACGATCCTGCGTTATTAATATTTGGTGGGGCATTATTAGTGGCCTACGGCATCATTGCTTACATCCGAACGAATAAATCCTTGTATAAAATAGTACGTGAACACCACGCCGTAGAAGTAAAGAAAAAATTTGGTAATCTTTTTATAAAGGGTTTCTTTTTAAATTTTGTCAATTTCGGTGTTTTGGCTGGATGGATTGGGATGATTATTCTTGCGAATGCGCACGCCACTTCTGAGGAAAATGTATTTTGGTTTATTGCAGTTGTTTTAATTGTATTTGTAAGTACAGATATTTTTAAAATTGCATTAGCCAAAAAATTAAAGAGCAAAATGACGCCCAGATTTACCGTAAAGGCAAAAAAATGGGTGAGTATCTTAATAGTTGCTTTTGGAATTTTTTTATTGTTTCAAGGTATTTTTCCAAAGGAAATGAAACGTGGGCTGGAAAGAATCCCCGGACAACCACATCCTTTAGAAAAACCAATCCCACCTGTTGAAGAACCACAATAAAAAAACCTCCAACTTTACATTGAAGGTTTTAAGAGGTATCGAGCGGATTCGAACCGCTGTAGCAGCTTTTGCAGAGCTGAGCCTAGCCACTCGGCCACGATACCAGTTGCCACCCTTTCGACTTCGCTCAGGATAGACATTGACAGGAAACTATTGAGGTTTTTCTCAAAAAGTTGAGTGCAAATGTAAAAAAAATTTAACTTAAAAGTCCTACTTAAAAAACAAATTACCGTTTCATTTTCATAGTCACGCTCACTTCTGCTACATCACCACCAATCGGTGGATTGCATTTGGCAACGGTAACTTTAACTTCGTTTACCATTTCTACCTTTAAAAAAATTGAATCTATTATTCGTTTAGCCACGTGTTCCAAAAGCTTGGCACGCTCCGCCATTTCTTCACGTACAATTTTTTGCAATAATACGTAATCAACAGTATCTACAAGTTCGTCAGTCCTGGCGGCTTTTTTTAAATCGGCTTTTACAGAGAGATTAACCAAATAGTCAGACCCTATATGTCCTTCTTCAATTAAACAGCCATGAAAAGCGTAAATCTTTATATTTTTTAATCGAATAATGCCCATGTAATTAGTTTTGGCAAAGATACTTTTTTATGTTATTTGGTTACCTTTGTACCTCATAAAACAAAAGCATTATTTATAGGACTACGGGTCTTTAAACTAAAAATATATGACAAACGAAGCCGCGTCGCTAAATTTTATAGAACAAATTATTGAAGAAGATCTAAGCAAAGGTTATACTAAGGAACAGTTGTGCTTTCGTTTTCCGCCAGAGCCCAACGGTTATCTTCACATTGGCCATGCCTCTTCCATTTGTTTGAATTTTGGGTTGGGTGAAAGATATAACGCGCCGGTAAATCTTCGTTTTGACGATACGAATCCTGCAAAGGAAGAACAGGAATTTGTAGATGCTATAAAACGGGATATTTCTTGGTTAGGGTATGAATGGGCTACGGAATGTTACGCTTCGGATTATTTTCAGCAGTTGTATGATTGGGCAATTCAGATGGTAAAAGATGGTAAAGCGTATGTAGATTCACAAACTTCTGAAGCCATCGCCGAGCAAAAAGGAACACCAAATACACCTGGAAATCCTAGTCCTTACAGAGACCGTTCGATTGAAGAAAATCTCGATTTGCTTGAAAAAATGAAAAATGGGGAAACCAAAGAAGGCGAACATGTACTTCGCGCCAAAATAAATATGGAATCGCCAAATATGTTGATGCGCGACCCTGTGATGTACCGTACTTTATTCAAACACCATCATCGTACGGGAAGTGATTGGAAAATCTTTCCAATGTACGATTGGACTCATGGCGAAAGTGATTATATAGAACAAGTATCACATTCGTTCTGTACGCTTGAATTCCTGCCGCACAGAGAGCTTTACGATTGGTTTCTGGACCAAGTATACGATTCAGAAAAATTACGCCCCAAACAACGCGAATTTGCTCGAAGAAACTTGAGTCATACAGTTGTTAGTAAACGAAAACTTGCACAATTGGTAAGTAGCGGAGTTGTTACAGGGTGGGACGACCCACGTATGCCTACAATTTCTGGTCTTCGAAGAAGAGGCTACACACCAGATTCCATTAAAAACTTTGCAAAAAGTATTGGTGTAGGAAAACGCGAAAACTTGATAGATGTTTCACATTTGGAATTTAATGTCCGTGAAGATCTCAACAAAATAGCTCCACGAATTATGGTGGTTTTGGATCCGGTAAAATTGATAATTGATAACTATCCCGAAGGGAAAACCGAAATGCTCGAAGCCGAGAACAATCAGGAAGACGAAAGCGCAGGGAACCGTGAAGTGCCTTTTTCAAAAGAACTGTTAATTGAAAGGGATGATTTTCTTGAAGAAGCAAACCGTAAATTTTTCCGATTAACAATTGGAAAGGAAGTACGTTTAAAGAACGCTTATATAATTAAAGGGGAAAGCGTTATAAAGGATTCAGAAGGAAACATCACAGAAATACATTGTACTTACGATCCCGACAGTAAAAGCGGAAGCGGATCTGAAGCCTCTTTACGAAAGGTAAAAGGAACATTGCACTGGGTTTCCGCAGCACATGCCCTTCCTGTTGAAGTGCGTTTATACGATCGTCTCTTCACGGAAGCTTCCCCAGATACCAATAAGGAAAGAGATTTTATGGAATTTGTAAACACAGATTCTTTACAAGTAATTACTGGATACTCTGAACCCAGCGTGAAAGAAGCAAATCCTGAAGATAAATTTCAGTTTCAGCGTTTGGGATATTTTGTGATTGACCGGGATTCTACTGCTGAAAAATTGGTTTTTAACCGCACAGTTCCATTACGCGATTCTTGGGCTAAATTAGCCGAATAATTAACATTTAGACTTTTATATATTCTTTTTTTAACAGAATTTGGCTAAAATTTATTCTCTTTAAGATAAATTTAGATATTGAAATTTAACTATTAACCGGTTGTTAACAGCAAACCGAAAACCTGTTACCTACTTTTGTTATTATTAACCAATAAAAATTTAAAATAATGGCATCAAATACAGGTCAAACACTTCTTGCATTACTAACCGGAGCAGCTATTGGAGCAGGACTCGGAATTCTTTATGCACCCGACAAAGGCACTAATACGCGCGATAAACTTAGTAAGGAAGCTAAAAAAGCCCAAAAGAAATTGAATAAGCAATTTCATGAAACAAGTAGTACGCTTAGCGATAAAGCACAACGTGCACGATTTAGTTTTGAACAAAAACTTAATGAAACACTATCTTCAGCAAGTTACAAAGCTGACGATATTCTTCTTGCTATGGAAGATAAATTGGAAGCTTTAAGAAAACAAAATGCAAAGTTGCAGATAGATACAAAAATCAATAAAGCAAAAGCAACTGCAAAAAAAGTAACTTCGTAGTATGGCATTTCGTGCAATTACAGATAGCATAAACCAAACAAGCGATAAACTACAGGAATATTTGGAAAGCACGGCGGAGTATTATAAACTCCGCCTTTTCAAATCTGTAATGCAGTTTTCCACTTCTTTGGTAAACATGCTTGTTATTGGGTTTGTTTCTTTTCTTTTTTTAATTTTTATCTCTATTGGGGGCGCATTATATCTAAATACCGTAATTGGAAATCCCTTTGCAGGTTTTTTGATAGTTGGGGGTATTTATTTATTGTTTTTGTTACTGGTATTAATTTTCGGAAAAGGCTTTATAGAAAAGAAAATGTTGGTAAAATTTTCAGATCTTTTAATTGAAGATGATGATTTTAAGTTACCAAGAATTGAGAAAGAAAATTTAATTGAAGAAGATGAACTAGTTGAAGAAAATACACTGGATACTTTAAACGAAAAACCAATTGTATAAATATCATGAGTAAAAACTACGATACTTTTAAAGAAATTGATTCAGAACTCAAAAGACTGAAATTGCAATCCCAGATTGATAGGGAAGAGCTTAAATTGAGCCTACATGAAGTTAAGGAAAGTTTTACCCCAAGTAAACTTTTTGGAAGCGTGCTTACTGGTATTGTATCTAGTGGTCTTTTATTTAAAGTTTTGGTCCCTGTTGCCACTTTTGCTGTTGGAAAGTTGACAGAAAAAAAAAGAAACTAAAGAAAAAAAGAAAAAAAGATGGTGGTAATTAGCTGAAATTTGTTTATTCGAAAACTTAAACGCCTAAGGGTTGCCTTAGGCGTTTTTTTAATAATTCAAATCATCCCCTTCCTCTGCTCTTGGAGGAGCTTGGCGTTTTGGTTTCTTTTTTTGCACAATTCCCTTTTCAATGTTTTGTTTCTTCATCTCTTCGCCAATTTGGTTGCTGGCCACGAAGGATGCAATCATATTGTTAAGCATATCACTACCCGCTTGCGGTGAATTTGGTAAAAGAATAAGGTTCGTATTAGTTGCTTCACCAATAGATTGCAAGGTATCGTAATGTTGCGTAACCACAATAAGCGCAGATGCTTCTTGCGAATTAATGCCTACGTTATTTAAAACATCCACACTTTCTTCCAAACCGCGTGCAATTTCACGACGCTGATCGGCAATACCTTGGCCTTGCAAACGCTTACTTTCTGCTTCTGCACGGGCTTTAGCTACGATTTTTATACGTTCTGCTTCTGCTTCAAATTCTGCAGCTACTTTTTCACGTTCGGCTGCGTTAATTCGGTTCATTGCAGCTTTTACCTGTATATCTGGATCAATATCGGTAACCAAAGTTTTAATGATATCATAACCATAAGTCGCTCATTGCTTCGTTTAATTCTGCTTTTACGGCAATTGCAACGTCGTCTTTTCTTTCAAAAACATCATCGAGTTTCATTTTAGGCACTTCAGCACGCACTACATCAAAAACATAAGAGGTGATTTGATCGTGTGGATTTTCCAATTTATAAAAAGCATCATAAACCTTCTGTTTCAACACCTGAAATTGTACCGATATTTTCAAACGTACAAAAACATCATCTTTTGTTTTTGTTTCAACAATTACATCCAATTGTTGAATTTTCAAATTGATGCGTCCTGCAATCCGATCTACTAAAGGAATTTTAAACTGTAACCCCGAATGTTCTTATACTTTGAAACTTTCCGAAACGTTCTACTATGGCGGCAGTTTGTTGTTTTACAGTAAAAAATCCTGCCAATAAAATAAAAAAACCAATAATTAGTAGTGGCACAAAAATAAACGCTCCCATAAATTTTAAATATTAATGATTAAACGTTGTGGAAGATACAAAAAATAAAACCTATTTTCACGCCTTTAAAAAATCTCCAACGATGAATCTTAAACAATTAATTTTTATTTCCTTTTGCCTTTTCTTTTTTCAACAAACCTTTGCCCAACGTAACTATGAAGGGTATAATTTTCTTGGGATTCAATGGCGGAATAACTTTCTTCGATATTCAGACCGATGATTTGGTAACCAAACAACAATTGGGTTTCATTGCTGGTTTTACAACGCGTGGTGGTTTTAGAAATGATTTTGATTTAATTTATGGTTTGAATTTTCAAAGCTCCTCTATTGGTGTGGAAGGAAGTTTGGGAGCGGACACCCAAAATATTGATTACACAATTCAAGGAGCACAAATCAATTTCATGGGAAGTTATAATATTGTTGTGAAACATTTGAGCATTGAGTTTGGTCCTATTTTCGATATAAACGGAAAGATGAAACTTGATAATGACAAATATGAAGACTATATCCTATCAGGCTACAGTACAATAATGCTAAAGATATACAGGAAATTTCTCGAATTCAATGTTCGGCTTGCTGGCGGGCTCACAGCTGGATTGGAACATTTCCGAATAAGCGCACAATATCAGTATGGTGTTACAAACATGCTAGGAAAACTAAACGATAAAGGTTTGGAAAACAAAGATTTTAAAGGGAACAGTTCCACCATTGTTGTGATGCGGTGTTATTTATTTTTAACCTATAAAATCAATCGCTTTTTCAATTCGGGAAATGCTTTCTTCTTTTCCCAAAACTGAAAGAATATCGAACACATCTGGGCCTTTCATTTCTCCAACGAATGCTAAACGAAGTGGCATCATCACCTTGCCAAAACCAATATTTTCTGAAGTGATCCAACCTTTCACTTTTTCTGAAAGGCTTTCAGCTGAAAAGTTTTCCGAAGTGTTTAATAGTGAAATTATTTTTTGAAGTAATACTGATGTTTCGGCTTTGAAGGCTTTTTCCACAGCTTTTCCATCGTAATTTTTTGGGGCTTCAAAAAAGAAACTTCCCTGCTCCCATAGATCGGTTATGAAGGTTGCGCGTTCTTTTAAAAGGGAAACAATTTTTGTCACATCGAGCACATTCGAAACTTCTTTTTCTTTTAAATAGGCTAAAAAATCTTCCGCTAGGGTAGCATCATCAATCATTTGTAGATATTGATGCTGAAACCATTTTGTTTTTTCGGGATCAAACTTTGCTCCGGCTTTGTGAACACGTTCCAATTCAAAGGCTTTAACCAGTTCATCCAAACTAAAAATTTCCTGTTCTGTTCCTGGATTCCATCCTAAAAATGCAAGCATATTTACAACTGCTTCCGGCAGATAGCCATCTTCACGATAGCCTGAAAATAGATCACCTTCAGCCGTTTTCCATTCCAAAGGAAATACGGGAAAACCCATTTTATCTCCATCTCGTTTACTGAGTTTTCCGTTGCCGGTTGGTTTTAAAATCAGTGGTAAATGTGCAAATTGTGGTGCATCCCAACCAAAAGCACGATACAACAATACGTGCAACGCCAACGATGGCAACCATTCTTCCCCACGAATAACGTGGGTAATTTTCATCAAATGATCATCCACAATATTTGCTAAATGGTAGGTTGGCATGCCATCACTTTTGAACAAAACCTTATCGTCCAGAATGCTAGTTTCCACCTGCATTCCACCGCGAATAATATCATTTAAATGAAGGGTTTCGTCTTCTGGAGATTTAAAACGTATTACATATTCTTCCCCATTGGCAATTTTCTGTTGCGTTTCTTCCGAAGAAAAAACCAAGGAATTTTTAAGTTTTAAGCGATTGTGCCAATTATAGATGAAAGTTTTACCTTTTTCTTCGTGGTCTTTTCGGTGTGCTTCAAGTTCTTCGGCGGTATCAAAAGCATAATAGGCACTTCCTGATTCAATCAAAGCATCTGCGTATTGTCTATAAAGTTCTTTCCGTTCGCTTTGGCGGTATGGGCCACCATCGGCTTCTTTCCCCGGACCTTCGTCATAGGGAATGTTCAACCAATTTAAAGCTTCAATAATGTATGCCTCGGCGCCTTCCACATAACGGTTTTGATCGGTATCCTCTATTCGTAACAGAAAATCACCACCGTGTTTTTTTGCGAATAAATAATTGAATAAAGCGGTGCGAACACCACCAATATGTAACGGTCCCGTGGGACTAGGGGCAAAACGTACCCGAACTTTTTGAGACATAATTTGCATTCTTTTTATGAAAAGGCAAAGGTACGATTCTGTAACGGCATTTTAAAGCTATTCCTAATAGCTGTTTTTCTTTTTTTTGGAGCAATATTTGCGGTGTGCGAGGAATAAAATATTATTGTATTTTAGAAGTTTTGAATACAGGGAAACAATACTATGAGCACCTTTAACATCATCCAGCAAAAACTGGAGGAATTTATCAAAAAGTATTACACCAATGAGCTTATAAAAGGAGCTATCCTTTTTTTTGCCATTGGGTTGCTGTATTTGTTGATAACGCTGCTTGTTGAATATTTTCTGTGGCTAAACCCTTTGGGAAGACGAATACTTTTTTGGGCTTTTGTAATTGTTGAAATAGGCCTGTTTGTTCGGTTTATAGCCTTTCCGCTTGCTAAACTTTTCAAACTTCAAAAAGGGATTAATTACGAAGAAGCTTCAAAAATAATAGGAAACCATTTTCCGCAGGTTAGCGATAAATTACTCAATGTTATTCAGCTAAATCAAAACCAGCGCGAAAGTGAATTGCTGGCTGCAAGTATCGACCAAAAAGCTACTGAATTACAACCAGTTCCTTTTAAAAGTGCTGTAAATTTTAAAAAGAATGCCAAATATTTAAAATACGCCGCCATTCCGGTTTTGGTGTTTTTGCTGTTCAGTGTTTTGGGCGGAATGGATATTTTTTCGAGCAGTTACAAGCGCGTAGTTCATTACGATACTGCTTTTGAACCACCGGCACCGTTTTCTTTCATTATAATGAATGACGATTTGAATGCTGTTGAAAACAAACCTTTCAACTTAAAAATTCGAACCGAAGGCACAGTAATTCCAGAAAACGCGAGTATCAATTATAATGGGGAAATGTATTATTTACAACAAACCGCGCCAGGTTTTTTTGAATATACCTTTCAGCAGCCTCTGGAATCCATTGATTTCAGTTTAAAGGCGAATAAAGTGACTTCCCGTGAATATACCTTGGATGTTATAAAAACCCCTTCGTTGCTCAATTTCGAAATGGTTTTGGATTACCCTACTTATACCGGGAAAAGAGATGAAACCTTGAAAAGCACTGGAAATGCCACAATACCTGAAGGAACTCGTGTTAAATGGAATGTAGCAACCAAAAATACCAATGCAGTTACTTTAAAAACTGCGGATACTTCTTTTTCATTTACTTCAAAAGGTGAAAACTTCAATTTTGAAAGTGGGGTTTATAACAAGCTAGATTACGCTATTACAACTTCCAACGAAAAACTGAAAGATTATGAAAATCTTGCGTTCACATTAAATGTAGTCAAAGACCAATACCCTGAGATAACAATACAATCAAAACAAGATAGCACGAACACACAGCGAATTTTCTTTTTGGGTCAAATCTCAGACGATTACGGGCTTACCAAACTCAGATTGGTCTATTTTCCCGTAGGTGATGAAAAACAAGCTAAGACGCAAGCTTTACCCTTGAACAAAACCAATTTTGACCAATTTACTTATACATTTCCTGGAAATCTAATTTTGGATGAAGGCATTTCTTATGAATACTATTTCGAGGTTTTTGATAATGATGCCATTCACAATTATAAATCTTCGAAATCTGGAATTTATTCTTTCAGAAAATTGACGAAGAATGAAATGGAGGATGAACAGTTGCAAAATCAGCAAGATGCTATAAAAGGGCTTGATAAATCTTTAGAAGAATTGAAAGATAGAAAGCAAACACTGGAAGAACTTTCGCGAACCCAAAAAGAAAAGAACGAGCTTAATTACAACGACAAAAAGAAACTTGAAAACTTCATCCAACGCCAACAGAAGCAAGAGGAAATGATGAAGAATTTTTCAAAGGAAATGAAGGAAGAACTCGAGAATTTCCAGCCAGAGAACAAGGAGAAAGATCCATTTAAGGAAGATCTTCAAAAACGACTGGAAGAGAATGAAAAACAGCTGAAAGAGAATGAAAAATTATTGGAAGAACTTGAAAAACTACAAGACAAAATTCAAAAGGAAGAACTGACAGACAAGCTTGAAAAGCTTTCAAAACAAAACAAGAATCAAGAAAAAAATCTGGAACAATTACTTGAGTTGACTAAAAGGTATTACGTAGAAAAGAAAGCCGAAAAGCTTGCTGAGGAACTCTATGAATTGGGAGAGGAACAAGAAAACCTTGCTGATAAACCTGCAGATGAAAACACTAAAGAAGCCCAAGAGGAATTAAATGAGAAGTTTGAAGAGTACAAAAAGCAGATGGACGAACTGCAAAAGGAAAACGAAGGTTTAAAAAAACCAATGGATATCCCTAAAGATAAGCCCACAGAGCAACAAATAGATGAAGAGCAGCAGAAAGCAACAGAGAAACTTGAAGAGCAAAAACCCAGTGAGGCTGAAAAAAATCAAAAAAAGGCTGGCCAAAAAATGAAAGAGATGAGCAAGAACATGCAAATGCAGATGCAGTCCGGACAAATGGAAACCATAGAAGAAGATGTGAAAATGCTTCGTCAGATTGTAGATAACCTAGTTGTATTTTCTTTTCAACAAGAAGATTTAATGGAGATTTTTAAAAAGATTGAATACGGAAATCCAATTTTTGGAAAGAAATTAAACACCCAAAATGATCTAAAGACTAATTTTGAACATATAGACGACAGCATTTTTGCGCTATCGCTTCGCCAACCAATGATTGGGTCACAAATAAATACTTCCTTAACTGAGATCCAGTATAATATTAACAAATCCTTGGAGCGCTTAGCTCAAAACGAAACAAGGCAAGGCATTGGTAATCAGCAATATACAATAACAGGCGCAAATGATTTAGCGGTAATGCTAAGTGATATTTTGAGCAATATGCAAATGCAGATGTCTATGGGTTCCGGTTCTGGTAAAGGTAAACCTATGCCAGGTTCAGGCGGTGGTGGTGGATTTCAATTACCAGATATTATTGAAAAACAAGAAAGCCTTAGCGAAAAAATGAAAGAGGGTATGAAGAAAGGAAAGAAGGGAAAAAAAGGAGAAGGCGAAGGAAAGGGTGAAGGCGAAGGAGAAGGAAGCGGTGATGGAAATGGACAAAATGGTGAAAACGGAAGGGATGGACAGAAAGGAACTGAGAAAGACGGAAAAAAAGGAGGAAATGGGGATAGCGAGGATATTAATGGTGAGATTTTCGAAATATATAAACAACAACAAGAACTTCGCAATCAGCTTCAAGATAGATTGAGTAAAGAAGGATTAAATGGAAATGGCGGAAATTTATTAAAGAAAATGGAAGGCATAGAGCAACAGTTATTGGATAAAGGTTTTAATCAAAATACACTTCAGCAAATGCTTAACCTTAAATATGAATTATTAAAACTTGACAAAGCCGATCTTGAACAAGGGCAAGAAAACCGAAGAGAATCACAAACAAATAAAAGGGATTTTCAAAATAATATCCAGCTTTCCCCAGAAGATGTAAAAAAATACTTCAACACTACTGAAATATTGAATCGCGAGGCCTTACCTTTGCGCCAAGATTATAAAAACAAGGTTCAAGAATACTTTAAAGAAAACAATGATTGATTTTAATTTTGAAACAGATTTTGAATTAAATAATGAAGTAGAACTACAAAAATGGATTTCTGAAATCATAGTTTCTGAAGGTTTTGAAACAGGAGAAATCCTGTATGTTTTCTGTGAAGATTCTTTTCTGCATAAATTGAATTTAGAATTTTTGAACCACGACACATTAACTGATATTATTAGTTTTGATTATAAGGTTGGAAAACAAATTAACGGCGAAATTTATATTTCTGTTGAGCGTGTAGTTGAAAATGCTAAAGATTTCAAAGCTAGTTTTGAAGAAGAATTACACCGAGTAATGATTCATGGAATCCTTCATTTTTGTGGATATAAAGATAAAAGTGATTCCGAAGAAAGAGAAATGCGTAAAAAGGAAGAAGAATCTCTTAATAAGTTATCGATACATTAACATGTTAATTCCAGATCTTAATTACTTTAAAATTAGTTATTTATTGTAGTTTTGCACCCCCTTTTAAAAATTTAAGAATTATAAATGTTCCACGTGGAACAATTAGTATAGTTTATGTTTCCAAAAGAATATGATGTAATTGTAGTTGGTGCTGGCCATGCAGGTTCTGAAGCTGCTGCTGCGGCGGCGAACATGGGTTCTAAAACCTTATTGGTTACCATGAATCTTCAGACAATTGCCCAAATGAGCTGTAATCCTGCAATGGGAGGAATTGCCAAAGGGCAGATTGTACGTGAAATTGATGCTATAGGCGGCTATAGCGGTATTGTCTCTGACAATTCTGCTATACAGTTTAAGATGCTTAATAAATCAAAAGGCCCCGCAATGTGGAGCCCAAGAGTTCAAAGCGACCGAATGCGTTTTGCCGAAACTTGGAGATTAATGCTCGAACAAACCCCTAATCTCGATTTTTATCAGGAAATGATTTCTGGGATAATAGTTGAGAATGGACAGATAAAAGGCGTAAGAACTTCTCTAGGTTTGGAAATAAAAGGGAAAAGTGTTGTACTCACAAATGGAACTTTTTTAAACGGATTGATCCATATTGGTGAAAAGCAATTTGGAGGTGGTCGTGCAGGAGAAAAAGCTTCAACTGGAATAACACAAGATTTAATTGATTTGGGTTTTGAATCAGGAAGAATGAAAACCGGAACTCCTCCAAGAGTTGATGGGCGTTCTTTAGACTTTTCAAAAATGATTGAACAACCTGGTGATGAAATCCCAGAAAAATTTTCATATTCTGATGATACCAAACCTTTAATTCAACAGCGTTCATGCCATATGAGTTATACTAGTTTGGAGGTGCACGATATTTTACGAGAAGGTTTTGATAGATCGCCTATGTTTAATGGTTCAATACAAAGTCTTGGTCCTAGATATTGTCCTTCCATTGAAGATAAAATAAATCGTTTTGCAGATAAGGATAGACACCAACTTTTTGTTGAGCCTGAGGGCTGGGATACAGTTGAATACTACATAAATGGATTTTCAACCTCTTTGCCGGAAGACATACAATTTAAGGCCTTGAGACAAGTTGCCGGATTCGAAAATGTAAAATTTTTTAGACCCGGTTATGCTATTGAGTATGATTATTTTCCCCCTACACAATTGATGCACACTTTAGAAACCAAATTGGTATCGGGTCTATATTTTGCGGGACAAATTAATGGAACAACAGGTTATGAAGAAGCAGCGTCACAAGGATTGATGGCTGGTATAAATGCACACTTAAAAGTTCACGAAAAAGAATCCTTTATTCTTCAAAGAAATGAAGCTTATATTGGTGTTTTAATAGATGATCTTATTACAAAAGGAACAGAAGAACCATACCGAATGTTTACTTCCCGTGCAGAATACAGAACATTATTGCGCCAAGACAATGCAGATTTTAGACTCACGCCTAAATCATTTGAAATTGGGTTAGCGAGTGAAAAGAGGATGAAAAAGATGGAAGAAAAAAAGGAAAAATCGGAAGCTTTTGTTCAATTTTTTAAAGATACCAGTGCTGTTCCCGAAGAGATCAATCCTATTTTTGAAATGAGGGAATCTGCTTTGGTTGATCAAAGTGATAAAATGTTTAAATTCTTTTCTCGTCCAGAGGTTACAATGGAGGATATGAAAACAATTGCTTCCGTAAAAAACTATATAGAAAAGAATAATTTAGATACTGAAATGATTGAACAAGCCGAAATCCAAGTGAAGTATTCAGGATATATTGATAAGGAGAAGAACAATGCAGATAAATTAAATAGGCTTGAAGGGTTAAAAATTCCAGCTTCCTTTGATTATTCAAAATTGAAATCCCTTTCCTATGAAGCTCGTGAAAAACTTACAAAAATAAAACCCGCTACCATTTCGCAAGCATCAAGAATAAGTGGTGTTTCTCCAAATGATGTATCGGTTCTCTTAGTATATATGGGACGTTAAGGCTATTGTTTCACGTGGAACACTTAGACTAAAATCAACAAATTTTCAATCAACACCTCTTTATCAATCAAACTTTCTTTCTTGGAAAATCACCAAAAAATATATTTATCTGTTAAAGACTATTTAGTTTCAGGCGAATCATTTGATTTGGTTTATGACGGCGATTTGGATTTTCTCAAAACCATTCCCCGACCAAAACCTGAGAATCTTCCAAAATATTACGAAAGCCAAGACTACATTTCGCATACTGATGAAAAGCGCGGTTTGTTTTCGAGCTTATACCAATTCGTAAAAAAATGGTCTCTTCATAAAAAAACTAAATTAATTTTTGAACAAAACGAAGGAACAGGTTCTTTACTCGATGTTGGTGCCGGAACGGGTGATTTTTTAAAAATTGCAAAAGAAAAAGGTTGGCAGGTTCACGGAATGGAGCCAAATAAAAATGCTTCAAAATTAGCTTCGAAAAAAGGAATTGAATTAAAATCTACTTTAAATGATTTCGCGGGAAAAAAGTTTGATGTTGTTACCCTTTGGCATGTTTTGGAACACATTCCTAATTTGGACGAAACGATTTTACAGTTGTCAAATTTGGTAAAACAAGATGGCACATTAATTATTGCCGTTCCAAATTTTAAAAGTTACGATGCGAAGTATTATGGAAAATTTTGGGCTGCTTTTGATGCGCCTAGACATCTTTGGCATTTTTCAAAAAAATCAATAGAAAGTTTTTTTTCTGAATATTTTACACTTCATGAAACCAAGCCCATGATTTTTGATTCATTTTATGTGAGCCTTCTTTCGGAAAAATATATAACTGGAAATAAATATTCATTGAAAGCAATTTGGATTGGACTTATCTCAAATTTAAAGGCTAAAAGAACAAAAGAGTATTCATCACACATTTATTGCTTTAAAAAACAGAATAAACCATTTTAAGCTTGTTTAAGACGCTTTTCATAAAAAAGGGAAGTCTTGGCTTTGATTTAAAAAGATTCTTTCTAAAAAAATACAAAAAGAGAGCGGATTGTAATAAATGGAATCTATATTGATTCTAAATATATAAAATTATCTTATACTAATTCATGTTTGTGAATAAGCCGTGTTAGTTTTATAGAAAGATCTGTAAAGATGATTTTTGCATTTCCATTTCGTTCAATATGATAAGAAGCATCTTCTAAAGCCGAGTTTATTTCAAAAATATTATTTTGATGCACAAAAGGCGCAAATTTTTGAATAGAAAAAGTTTCGTCCTTCGCTTCAAAAAATAATAATGTATCTGCGCTATAATTTTTCAAAAGTGCCTGCCTAAAAACTTCGATACAATAAAATAAAAATTTCTTTTGTGTTTCGCGTCCTTGTCCAGCAAGTTCGTCACTCCAATCCAGTAAATTATTTATCGCCCCTTTATTTCCTTTTGCTCTAAAAGCAGTTCGTACCCAACTGATGAACCATTCTTCAAAAATTTTATCCTCGCCTGTTTCCTCCAGTAACTGTAATGCTCTGTTATAATCACCATGGGATCTTCTGGCGGTTATGAAGGCTAATGATTCTTTTATTTGATGTTTTTTTATCAAATTTTCAGCAATATCTGCCTCAGAAAGAAGTGGAATTGTCAATTTTTGGCAACGCGAAAGTATAGTGGTAATTATTTGTTGTTCTTTTTCGGTCAATAGAAGAAGTACAGTTTTATCTGTGGGTTCTTCAACCAATTTCAGGATTTTGTTGGCACATTCTCCGTTCATATTGTCGGCCATCCAAATTATCATCACTTTGTAACCGCCTTCATATGCTTTAAGCGATAATTTTTTTGAAATATTTTCAGCTTCAAATTTACTGATGTTTCCAAGCTTTTTTTCGATGCCAATACTCTGTAACCATTCAAAAAGTGAGGCATATGGATTGTTCAATACAAAACTGCGCCATGCTTCAGAATAATTATCAGAAATCGCATTCTTTTTTACAACATCACTTGTGTTTACGGGATAAACGAAGTGCAAATCTGGATGGATTAATTTGGAAACCTTACTTTTACATGCAATATAATCAGGACTTCCTTTTTCATATCGGCTACACAATATTTCGGAAGCATAGGCGATTGCCAACGGCAACAAACCACTACCGTTAATCCCAGAAAATATCTGGGCGTGAGGGATGCGGCCATTTCCAATAGTTCTTAAAAGATGAGATTTTATGTGCTGATGCCCGATTACTTCTGAAAAATCCATTCGCAAATCTACACAATTTTGTGGTTTATTCTCTTCTGAAAATTAAACACATTATTAATTTCTGGATAAAGAATCACCACTTCATTAAATATCAAAAAAGCTATATTTGCGGGATAAAAGTATTGTATATGAAAACCGTGAACGATATAGATTTTAATGAGAAAAAGGCATTGATTCGAGTAGATTTCAATGTTCCCCTGGATGATGATTTCAATGTAACCGACGATACACGAATACGCGCCGCAAAACCAACAATTTTAAAAATTTTGGAAGATGGAGGAAGCTGTATTTTGATGTCGCACCTTGGAAGACCCAAAGACAGGGAAGCCCAATTTTCTTTACAACATATTGTTAAATCGTTGTCTGATATACTGGGAGTACAGGTGAAGTTTGTTGATGATTGTATTGGCCCAAAAGTTACTGAAGCCGTTGAAAATTTGAAATCTGGTGAAATTCTTTTACTGGAAAACCTTCGCTATTATGAAGAAGAAACAAATGGCGATCACAGTTTTGCAAAAAAATTGTCAAAACTAGGCGAAGTATATGTTAATGATGCCTTTGGGACAGCCCATCGAGCTCACGCTTCAACTGCTATCATTGCTGAATTTTTCCCTGAAAATAAATGCTTTGGATTACTGCTTTCTTCAGAAGTGGAAAGCGTGAAAAAAGTATTAGAAACCAGTGAAACACCAGTTACAGCGATTATTGGTGGGGCAAAAGTTTCTTCAAAAATCACAATTATCGAAAACATACTTGATAAAATTGACCATTTGATAATTGGTGGTGGAATGGCTTTCACATTTATAAAAGCCCAAGGTGGAAAAATAGGTAATTCACTTGTTGAGGAAGACAAACAAGAGCTAGCACTTGAAATTTTAAAGAAGGCAAAAAAGAAAAACGTTGCTGTCCATTTACCAGTCGATGCTGTAATAGCTGATGCTTTTTCAGAGACTGCCAATACAAAAATTGAAGCGTCCGATAACATTCCAGACGGATGGATGGGACTGGATGTTGGTCCAAAAACAAACGAAATTTTTTCAGACGTACTCGCAGCTTCCAAAACCATTTTATGGAACGGTCCTGTAGGTGTTTTTGAAATGGATAAGTTTGCTGAGGGTACAAAAGTCTTGGGACAGAATATAGCTAAAGCCACTCAGAATGGTGCATTTTCATTAGTTGGGGGCGGGGATTCTGTTGCAGCTGTACATAAATTTAACCTGACAGATAAGGTGAGTTATGTGTCTACTGGTGGAGGGGCTATGCTGGAAATGCTAGAAGGAAAAACATTGCCAGGAATAGCGGCACTGTCGCAGAAAAGTTAAATATCTGTATATTAGTATTTTGGATTGAAAATTTGCATAATTTCGCAAAATCATTATTTTTGATAAAATTTTTTATTTGAAAAGGCGTTTCAGTTCCTGTGGGATTGACCCTTATTTCAAATAAAAAGATATTAATCAGGCGAATTTGCCATAATCCCCAAATGCAATAAATAAGCTGATGAAAATAAACAAATTCCTCCCCCTTATCCTTTTGCTGGCCTGCAGTATGAGTTTTGCCCAACAGGGTAAAAAAAATGTCAAAAAACTGAACACAAAAAAAGTTCGAGTGATTGACTCCATAAAAGTTTCTAAAATTGCTGAAGAATTACCTTCTACTGTTGTGGCTACAGGCGTTAAAGACACAATTATATTCGACCTAAAGGACATGGCTCTTGCCAGAAAAAAGGATAGTCTTTGGTTGAAAGAACTCTATAAATCTGATTTATTTGAAGATGTATATAACAGTGTTACAAATCAAGAATATGGTGCGATTGACTATGATGAGCTTCCCACAGAAGTTTTAAAGCAGCGTCTAAAGGAACTTGATGCACGTACCCCGTTTAAAGTAGAATACAATCCTTCGCTTGAAAGCGTAATTAAACAATATTTAAAAAACCGAAGAGGAACATTGGAAAGATTAATGGGCTTGAGCGAATATTACTTCCCAATGTTTGAACAAGAATTGGACAAAAATAATCTGCCTTTAGAATTAAAATATTTGGCAGTAATTGAGTCAGCCCTTAACCCACAAGCAAGATCTCGGGTCGGCGCCACCGGTCTTTGGCAGTTTATGTATCCCACTGGAAAGATGTTTGGTTTGGACGTAAGCTCATATGTTGATGAACGTTCTGATCCCATTATGGCTACTGAGGCGGCATGTAAATATCTGAAAAGTCTAAACAACAGTTTTAACGATTGGGACTTGGCGCTAGCAGCCTATAACTCAGGTCCTGGAAATGTTTCAAAAGCTATTCGCCGTTCTGGAGGAAAAACAAATTATTGGAAGTTACGCAATTATCTCCCAAGAGAAACCGCGGGTTATGTACCTGCATTTTTAGCAACTATGTATATTTTTGAATATGCACAGGAACACGGCTTTAAGAAACAGGCTACAAGAATTCCTTACGTTGCCACAGATACTATTAAAGTGAAACAACAGATCACTTTGGACCAAGTGGCAAAACTTACCAATCTTGACAAAGAAGAATTAGAGTTTTTGAACCCCTCCTATAAACTTGGGATCATTCCAGTAATTAAGGATGAAAACTATATGTTACGCCTTCCACTTACCCATATTGGTACATTTGTGAACAACGAGGTAGCAATATACACTTTCGCACAAGAGGAACAAGAAGAAGCTGAAAAACCAGCACCCGAACTGTATGAGCAACCTGAAAAAATTCGCTACCGTGTAAGAAGAGGTGATTATTTGGGACGTATTGCAGAACGATATGGAGTGGGGGTTAGCCAAATAAAAAACTGGAATGGTATGCGAAGCAATACCGTAAAAGTTGGTCAAAACTTAATTATCTATCCTAAAAAGAGCACACAGGAAATTGCGAGCAACATCAAACCTTCGCAAAGTAATTCCTCAGAAAAAACATATACAGTGCGCAATGGAGATTCTTTATGGAGCATTTCACAAAAATTTCCTGGAGTTTCAGTGCAGAATATAAAAAAATGGAACGATATTAGTGGTACTAACTTAAAGCCCGGAACTAAACTAAAAATTTATAAAGGATAGTTCCGCAAAAACATCCTTTTAATGAAATCATTCTATATTGTATTGTTTTCGCTGTTTGTTGCATTCACTTCTTGCAATGAAGGCGGGAAAAAAGACAAAACTCTTCTAAAAGATTCTGTAGGAAACATAAATGCCCTTCAGATTATCATGCCCAACGATTTATGGAACGGTATTGTTGGTGAAGCAATTCGAAATAATTTTGCTGCTCCCGTAGATGGCCTTCCCCAGGACGAGCCATTGTTTTCTATGAACCAAATGCCACCCGAAGCCTTTAGTGGTTTTGCAAGAAACAATAGGCTTTTTTTGTATGTGGTGCTTAGTGAAGAGGATAAAGTCTCAATTGCCAAAAACGAATATGCCAAACCACAGGCCGGAGCAGTTATTAAGGCTACTTCCGAAGAAAAGCTTGTTGAATTAATAAATAAAAATGCCGCTAAAATAATTGAAATTTTTCACGCTTCCGAAATTAAGGAAAGACAGCGTAGGACCGCTATTTCGTTGATGAAAACAGATTCCTTAAAAAAGGCTTTGGGCGTGAGTTTGCAAATTCCAAGTGCATATAGAATTGCAAAAGCCACCGACAGTTTCTTTTGGATGCGAAAGGATTTGAAAGACGGAACAACCAATATTCTTGTATATCAAGTCCCTATTACGATGATTGCAAACGACAGTTCTGCAGTTGGTGACATCATAAAAATCCGTGATTCCATAGGAAGCAAATTGCTGCCCGTTGAAGATGAAGGTGAGTTTATTACTGAAGATGCCTATGCCCCATATATTTTTAAAACAGAAATAGATGGTAAATTTGCATATGAAACCAAAGGAACATGGGAAGTTAAAGACGCTTGGATGGGTGGTCCTTTTATAAATTTTGCAGTTAGGGACGAAAAAAATAATCGTTATTTAATTATAGAAGGCTTTACCTATGCTCCCAGTGCAGCTAAGCGAGATCTTCAGTTTGAGCTGGAGTCTATATTGAATACTGCCAAGCTGGAATAATCAATAAATAAAACTATTCAGTGTTTTAACGCTGCAAGATATTAAAATCAAAAGAGCCTTTCAATTTAAATTGAAAGGCTCTTTATTTATATAAACTAAAATTATTTGTTTTCGTCAATTTTTTTATCGGTAGTATCGTCTTTAGAAGCATCCTTGAATTCCTTAATTCCACTACCTAAACCTCGCATAAGCTCTGGAATTTTCTTTCCTCCAAAAAGTAAAAGAACAATTACAACAATTAATATAATCTGCCAAGGGCCAACCATACCTAAGGGAATAAATAATGCATTCATGATTTCTAAATTTAATTAAGCAAAGGTAACAAGAAATGTTTAGATAAAACGTTTTGAATGTAACTTTAGCATCTATGGTTATAGTTTATTTTATATTTGTAAAAAGTAATTGCGCAGTATGACAGACAAAGAAAAAGGTGCCAAAAGGTTCAAAAGAAAATTATTGCACAAATACCGTTTGGTAATTCTGAACGAAGAAACCTTCGAAGAACGTTTTTCGTTTAAGCTTAACAGATTGAATGTGTTTGTTTTCAGTACTCTCTTTGCACTGTTTCTTATTTTGGCAACTACTTTCATTATTGCCTTTACACCTTTAAGGGAATATATTCCAGGATACTCATCTACGACCCTAAAAAAGAATGCAACACAGTTGGCTTATCAAACAGATTCATTACAGAAGATTCTAGATGTAAATGAAGCATATCTATCCTCAATTAAAAAAGTGCTTACTGGCGACGTTAAAACAGTAGAGTTCAACAAAGATTCTATCATTGAAGTGGCAAAAACAGACCCTTCAGTTTTGATACGAACTTCTAGAAAAGATTCCCTTCTTCGCGAGGCTGTTGCAAAAGAGGACAAATACAACCCTCTTATTGCACCCCAAGTTCAGCAATACGCACTCTTTGCACCCGTAAAAGGGATTATTTCAGAAGGATATGATTCAAAGGCTAAGCACTATGCCGTTGACGTAGTGACAGCTAAAGACTCACCAGTAAAGGCTATTGCCGATGGTACGGTTATTTTTGCAGAATGGACCGCTGCTACAGGCTATGTTATTATTTTGAAACACGACAATAATTTGATTTCTGTTTATAAACACAATGCAATGCTTACTAAAGAACAGGGCGAAATTGTAAAAGCAGGTGAAGTGCTTGGCACGGTTGGCAATACAGGTGAGCTAACCACGGGCCCTCACTTGCATTTTGAGTTGTGGCGTGATGGCTATCCGGTCAACCCTACAAGTTTTATAGATTTTAATTGATTGCCTATGTCTTTAAATTCTTTCGGTGCAAAAATATTTGCAAAAGTTGTTGTTAATCGAATTCAGAGATGGGCCTCTAATCCTGTTAGAACCCAGCAGAAGGTATTTGAAAAATTGATTTCTGAAGCGAAAAATACATCCTTCGGAAAAGACCACTATTTTGAAGATATAAATTCTTTTGAAACTTTCGCAAAGCAAGTTCCCATTCGTGATTACGAAGAACTGAAACCCTATGTTAATCGTGTTGTTTCTGGTGAAGAAAATATTCTTTGGCCCGGCAAACCACTCTATTTTGCTAAAACTTCAGGAACCACTTCTGGCACAAAGTACATTCCGCTTACCAAAGAATCCATGCCCTATCATATTGAAGCCGCGCGAAATGCAATTTTGTGCTATATAAATGAAACTGGAAATGCAGATTTTGTACAAGGCAAAATGATTTTCCTCCAGGGAAGTCCAGAAATGCAAGAAAAGAACGGTATTAAAGTAGGCAGACTTTCAGGAATTGCGGCTCATTATGTTCCTGCGTATCTTAAAAAAAACCGTTTACCGAGTTTTGAAACAAACTGTATTGAAGATTGGGAAACAAAAGTGGATGCCATAGTTGAAGAAACCAAAAATGAAAACATGACAGTTATAAGCGGGATTCCGTCTTGGGTGCAGATGTATTTTGAAAAACTTCAGGATAATACCGGAAAAAAGGTTGGCGAACTTTTCAAGAACTTCAACCTCTTCATTTATGGCGGTGTAAATTTTGAGCCCTATCGCGCAAAATTTGAAAAATTAATAGGAAGAAAAGTTGACAGTATTGAACTATTCCCCGCGAGTGAAGGTTTTTTCGCTTTTCAAGACAGTCAAAAGGAGAAAGGAATGCTGTTGCTTTTAAACTCAGGAATTTTTTATGAATTCATTGAAGCGACTACTTTTTTCGATAAAAATCCAAAGCGATGGACAATTGGCGAAGTGAAAATAGGTGTCAATTACGTAATGATAATTTCAACAAATGCGGGTCTTTGGGCCTATAATCTGGGTGATACCGTTCAGTTTACTTCAACAAAACCCTATCGCGTTATTGTTTCGGGAAGGATAAAACATTTTATTTCCGCTTTTGGTGAGCACGTTATCGGGAAAGAAGTGGAGGAAGCGATGAATAAAGCTATCTCTAAATTCAATTTTTCTATTACAGAATTCACCGTTGCGCCACAAATTATGTCTTTGGAAGGAGAACTACCCTACCATGAGTGGCTTGTTGAATTTGATAATACTCCCGAACACCTTCAAAAAGTAGCTGAATTTCTAGATACCGAAATGCAACAACAAAACTCTTATTATTTCGATTTAATTGAAGGGAAGGTGCTTCAGCCCTTAAAAATCACTTCTCTTAAAAAAGACAGTTTTCAAAAATTTATGAAATCTGAAGGCAAGTTGGGCGGTCAAAACAAGGTGCCGCGCCTTTCTAACGACCGTAAAATTGCTGATGCACTACTACAAATACAGCCTCAAAATTAGTGTTATCTTTGCACTCAATGAATAAACAAAAATCACATACACGTACCCGCGCGCAGGAAAGCACCCAGGCCATTGAACGGCTTTATATAACAATGCGTCATCTCTTTAATCGGGGGTTTTACAAGCCTATGGGAGTTTCTGGGGAAACGCTTCGCGAATCATTATTAACACTCCGCCCTGAAATTTACGGTTCTATAAAAGAAGACAAAATTGAATTGCAGGGTTTGCTTTATGTGATGGACCGTTTGCCCTACGGAATTGAGGAATGCCGGTTTATCAACTTAACCAGTGATGAAGGGTACAAAAACTCACATTTTGAACCTATAATTCCACTAAAACGCCGAAGAAATTGTTATCGGATCGATTCGGAACAAATGAATATCGAAATAACCCGCGGGCGTTCGGAAATCTATGATATTTTAACGCATTTGACGTTTCTTTTTATTGAGTCTCATAAGATTATGAAACAGGTGCTCATAAACGAGAACGGGGAAGTGATTCGCGATTGGAAAAAGCTGGAACAGGCTGTCTTGAAAAAAGGCAAACTTTCACAAGAAGAAAAAGAAATAACGCTTACACACACCGCAAATTTTCTTGGAAGAACTTTTGAAGAGGTTAAAAGTGTATATCCTTTTTTTGCAAGTGAAAAGAATGAAAACAGGTTCTTCAATATTATTTATTTCCTTGGCAAAATTGCAATAGAGGAAATACTTGAAGACAATAAACGAATTATCACCTTCAGCCCCGTGCTACGTGAAAGTTTGGGCCACCATATTCACGGCGAACAGTGGGCTTATCGAATAAAACAGACATTACAACAAAAGGGTTTACTGGAGCGTCCGCTGCATATTATTAGTGCCAATATGCACAGTGTGATGAACAGCCTGTATGCACCAAAAGCCTTGGCTTCCGAATTTTCAAAGAAAAGGCCAATGGAGGTTTTTGAGGCGCTCAGCATTGCTTCCAATGGTAAACTTCGTGAAAAAGTAAACAAAACTGCATTGGCGGAAGGAATGATGTTTATAGAAGACCAAAGCGGAACCAATATTGACGTACAGATAATCGATACTGCCAAAATAAAACAAAATCCATACACCGAAGCATTAAAGGATGTTGAAGATTACAAAAAGCCCGTTATTATTGTGATGGATTATGCGTTTGGTGAGCAAGCTTATGAAACTATGGATGAGCTTTTAAAACCTTTTGTGGATAGCGACAAAAACCGTTATTTTTTAAATGTTGCTTCTGTTTCAATTATGGGAAAAGCAGGAATTTTAGAAGGTGGAAAGGGAGATATTATGATTCCCTCAGCTCACGTTTTTGAAGGAACCGCAGATAACTACCCTTTTAAAAACAAATTGGAAAAATCAATTTTTAAAGATGATGATGTAAAGGTTTACACGGGAACGATGATTTCTGTGTTGGGAACTTCGCTTCAAAACCGTGACGTGCTTAAGTTTTTTCACAATTCAACATGGAATGTAATTGGACTTGAAATGGAAGGCGCACATTATCAAAAAGCGATACAGGCCGCTTCCAAGATTCGCCGAAGCATTAGCCCAAAAGTTAAGGTTCGTTATGCCTATTATGCATCAGATAATCCTTTGGAAACTGGAAGCACATTGGCTTCAGGCGGATTGGGCACGAGCGGGGTAAAACCAACCTATTTGATTACCGAAAAAATGTTAAAACAGATTTTAGACACTACTAAAAATTAATTTTGAAAAACGACAAAGTACTGATTACCGGAGGTGCAGGATTTATAGGTTCCAATTATGTGGAATATGTCCTTAAAAATTCAGAAGACGAAATTTTCGTTCTGGACAAGCTAACCTATGCTGGAAATTTAAAAAATCTGGAAGCTATTTCAGATAAAATAAACTTTATAAAAGGAGATATTTGTGATGCTGAATTGGTTCAGAATTTATTCGAAAAACATAAATTCCAAAAAGTAGTTCACTTTGCTGCGGAAAGCCATGTGGACAATTCCATTTCGGGACCTTCAGAATTTATACAGACAAATATTGTTGGCACCTTCAATTTACTTCAAAGTGCCTATAAAAAGTGGATGAACAGCCCGAATGATATAAAAGAAGAATTCAGAAATGCACGTTTCCTCCATATTTCAACGGATGAGGTTTATGGGACTTTGGGTGAAACAGGGCTTTTTACTGAAGAAACTTCCTATGCGCCAAACAGCCCTTATAGCGCTTCAAAAGCTTCGTCTGATTTTATTGTGCGCAGCTATTTTCACACCTATGGTTTGCCAGTTGTAACTACAAATTGTTCAAACAATTATGGCCCCAATCAGCATAAGGAAAAATTGATTCCCACTATAATCCGTAAAGCAATTTCAGGCGAAAATATTCCGATTTACGGTGATGGGAAAAACGTTCGCGATTGGCTTTATGTAATGGACCATTGCAGCGGTATTTATTTAGCTTTGGAGAATGGAAAGCTTGGAGAAACATATAACATTGGCGGCCGCAACGAACGCGAAAATCTTTATATTGCAAATGTTATCTGTGAACTTTTAGATGAAATGCTGCCGAAGAATTCATCTTATAAAGAGCAAATAACGTTTGTAAAAGACCGCCCCGGCCACGATTTTAGATATGCAATTGACGCTACAAAAATAGAAAACGAACTGGGCTGGAAGGCGAAGGAGAATTTTGAAACAGGTATTCAAAAAACAATTTCTTGGTACTTGGAAAACAGAGATAGATTATGAAATGCCCAAAGACAATTTATATATCGATGGAGATTCATAAAAAAGGCATTCCATCTTCATATTTCTCAAATATTTTATAAAGATGAAAGGAATAATTTTAGCAGGAGGTTCGGGTACACGTTTGCATCCAATCACATTGGCGGTGAGCAAGCAGTTGATGCCCGTATATGACAAACCGATGATTTATTATCCGCTGTCAACACTTATGTATGCTGGTATTAAGGATATTTTGATTATTTCTACGCCACAGGATCTTCCTCTTTTCAAACAACTTTTGGGTGATGGAAAAAAACTTGGCTGCAACTTTCAATATGCGGAACAGGCAAATCCCAACGGCCTTGCAGAGGCTTTCATTATTGGTAAGGATTTCATCGGAAATGATAAAGTTGCATTGATACTTGGAGATAATATTTTTTACGGTTCTGGATTGAAGGAACTGTTGCAATCTAACAGCAATCCCGAGGGTGGTGTTATCTATGCTTATCACGTGTTAGATCCCGAAAGATATGGCGTTGTAGAATTTGATAAAACTGGAAAAGCACTTTCAATTGAAGAAAAACCCGAAAAGCCAAAATCAAATTATGCTGTTCCTGGAATTTATTTTTATGACAATAGCGTAGTAGAAATTGCTGCAAACATAAAACCTAGCCCTCGAGGCGAACTGGAAATAACCGACGTGAACAATGTATATCTAAAACAAGGCAAGCTAAACGTTAGTATTCTTGATAAAGGCACGGCATGGCTAGATACCGGAACATTTGCTTCGTTAATGCAGGCCGCACAGTTTGTTGAGGTTATTGAAGAACGGCAGGGATTGAAAATTGGCGCCATTGAAGAAGCAGCTTATGAAATGGGCTATATTTCAAAAGAACAATTAATAGCTTTGGCAGAACCACTGCTGAAAAGCGGTTACGGAAAACATTTACTTCAACTCGATTAAATTTGGAACTAAAAAAAACGCCTTTAAAGGATTGCTTTATACTAAAACCGAACGTTTTTAGGGACGAACGAGGAATATTTTATGAAACCTATAATCAAAAAGTTTTTGAAAAAGCAACGGGTTTAAATATTGATTTTGTGCAAGATAACCAATCAGTTTCCTCAAAAGGTGTGCTACGCGGACTTCATTTTCAAAACGGAAAAATGTCACAGGCTAAGTTGGTTCGCGTTGCAAAAGGAAGGGTTTTGGACATTGTAGTTGATATTCGGAAGGATTCTAAAACCTTTGGAGAATCGTTTTCCGTTGTTTTGGATGATGTAGAACACCTTCAACTTTTTGTGCCACGTGGTTTTGCCCACGGTTTTATTACGCTTTCGGAACAATCCGTTTTTTCCTATAAATGTGATAATTATTACGATAAAGCTTCTGAAAGCGGAATCATCTATAATGACGCAACCTTAGCGCTGGATTGGCATCTTCCAAGGGAAGAATTCATTATTTCGGAAAAAGATTTGGAACTTCCCACTTTTGAGGAAGCTGTTTCATGAAAAAAATACTGGTTACAGGCGCAAATGGACAATTGGGAAGATGCATAAAAGATGCGGCTGCCGATTTTCCCGAACTTGAATTTGTATTTGTTTCAAAAGAAGAACTTGATATAGAAAATCTGGAGTTACTTAAAGATTTCATTAGTAAAAATTCCTTTACACATTGTATAAATACTGCAGCATACACTAACGTTGAAAAGGCAGAAAGCGAGCAAGAAAAAGCGTTTGCAATCAATGCCGAAGCGGTGAAAAATTTAGCAACTGTTTGCAAAGAAAATAATGTTACTATACTTCAAATTTCCACAGATTACGTTTTTGATGGCAAAAAAACAGCTCCATATGTGGAGATAGATAGTACAAATCCCATCAACGTTTATGGCGCTTCAAAGCTAAAAGGGGAACAATACATTCAAGAAATCTGCAATAAATTCTTCATTTTCCGCACTTCGTGGCTGTATTCACAATATGGACATAATTTTTTGAAAACCATTTTAAAATACGCCGAAGAAGGGAAACCGCTTACAATTACAACGGAACAAACTGGGACACCCACTAATGCAAATGATTTGGCTAAAGCGCTATTGCAGGTAATTGCACAAGATTCAACAAATTACGGCGTTTACCACTACAGTAATGTGGGTGAAACCACATGGTTTGGCTTTGCTGAAGCCATACTTCAGCAAACCGAAAAATTAAAAGATACAAATCTTGCAAAAACCAACCATTACCGTACTTTTGCTGCAAGACCAACATATAGTGTTTTGGATAAAACAAAGGCACAGGATAAGTTAAATTTAAAGTATATAGATTGGCGAGAAAGCCTGAAATCTGTATTAAAAAAGACAGGAATTAATTTATAACAATAGTTTTATATGGCACAGCAGAATTCATCGGAAGAGATTGATTTAGGGTTTATGTTTAAATCGATTGGTGGTTTTTTTAAAAAAATAGTGAAGCTATTTTTTCTAGTACTTTCTTTTTTCAAAAAATATCTAATTGTATTTATCGGAATAATTATAGTTGGGATTATTTTAGGATATTTTCTTGATCAGAATTCAGAACAGGTTTATGAGAATCGAGTAATTGTAATTCCAAATTTTGAAAGTGTAGAATACTTGTATGATAAAACGGACGAACTCAATTTTAAAATACAATCTGGAGACTCTCTTTATTTAAAGAATATATTTGGAGATAACTACAAAGCGCTTAAATTAATAGAAATAGAGCCTATAGTTGATATTTATAATTTTACAGCAAAATCAAGAGAAAATATTGACATATTCAGGATACTTTTTGAAAACCAGGATATGAAGGAGTTTGTTGAGGATATGACGACGAGTAAACAATATAAATATCAAAAACTTAAGGTTTTTATAAAAGGGAAGGATTCACAAAACTTGTTGGATGATTTATTAAAATTTTATAATGAGAATTCACATTTTAATCAATACAAGGAAATATATTTCAAAAACACATCCGATAGATTAGCCCAAACTGATAAAATGATAATTCAGTCTGATTCTGTGATTAGGGCAATCGTGTCTGCCTCAAATGGGTCAAACGCTAATGCACCAGTTTATGCTAGTTTTAATAATGATTTTTATAGCATCTACCGTTATAAGGATGTTTTATTGAACAATCAGTTGGATTTGCTCAAAAAATCTAAAGATGAGGTTGCTATTATTAAACCTGTAAGTATAAATTACAATATTTTGGAAAGTGGATTTTCATCACTGAAGTATTTTATTAAAATTCCAATAATTTTATTATTTCTATTTTCATTCATATTCTTTTTGAGATTTATTTATAAAAGTTTAAAGAGTATAGCTCAAGAATAGTACTTGAAAAATAATGATGATGCAAACGGGAATAATAATACAAGCAAGAACAGGCTCTACAAGGCTCCCCAATAAAATGCTTTTACCATTTTATGATAATAAAGGGATATTTGAGATTATCTTGAAACGCTTAAAAGAAAGCTCTATATCAATCCCTATCGTTATTGCGACAACAAATAAAGAATCTGATGATAGGTTAGTCCAAATCGCAATAGATTATGGGTTTGATTATTACCGAGGAGATGAAGAGGACGTTTTAAACAGGTTTATTAAGGCTGCAGAACTTTTTAAATTTGATAATATCATTAGACTATGTGCCGACAATCCTTTTATTGATATGGATGCATTAAAATATCAAATTAACAATTTTGATAATAGTATTGATTATTGGTGTTACTGCAATAGCGAGTTTAAACCTACTATAAAAACGAGTTATGGTTTTTGGGCAGAAATGGTCACTTTGGCTGCACTAAAGAGAATAACTTTATATACTGAAGACTTTTTTTATAAAGAACATGTGACTAATTATATTTATACACATTCAGATAAATTTAAAATTCATTTTGAAAAAATTGATTCTAATATTGAAAAGGTTTTTGATATGCGACTCACTGTAGATACTCAAAATGATTTTGAATTACTGAAAGAAATTTATGAGACTTTAGTATCAAAAGAGATTCCTTTTTCTCCAATTGAAATTTCAAATACTGTAAAAGAATGTCCACAGTGGTTAGAAATCATGAAAGGGGAAACACAAAAAAACATTAAATGAAAAAGAAGGAAACATATATAATTGGTGAAATAGGTCAGAACCATAATGGTTCTGTAGATATTGCAAAATTGATTACAGAATTAGTTACAAAACCTATTAAAGAAGATCTTTTCGGCTTGGATTTAAAACCTATGAATGCCGTGAAGTTAACAAAGCGGGATTTAAATGAAGAACTTTCTGCAAGTCAGATGGCCGGGCCTTATAATTCTCAAAATTCCTTTGGGAAGACTTATGGGGAACATAGAGCTTTTTTAGAACTTTCTGATGAAGAACATTTTGAGGTTTATAAACATGCTAAATCCCTTGGATTGGATTTTGTAGAAACATTATGCTCCCCCGGTTGTTCCTCATTGCTGAAATATTTCCAACCCGATTTTTTAAAAGTAGCAAGTAGAGATCTTACAAACATACCACTTCTAGAAACTATTTCTGAGACTAAAATCCCTATTATTCTTTCTACGGGAATGGCAAGTAAAAAAGAACTTGATGAGGCTTTAGAAGTAATTACAAAAAACCATAACAATATATCTATCCTTCACTGTGTTTCGGAATATCCAACACATCCTGGACATTTGAACTTAAACACGATAAAATACCTAAAGAAGAATTATTCAAATTATAGAATTGGTTTTTCCGATCATACAATAGGAATATCAGCACCAGTAGTTGCCGTAGGTATGGGAGCTGAAATAATCGAAAAACATGTCACTATTGATCGTGGTATGAAGGGAACCGACCAAGCAGGTTCTCTAGGCCCTGAAGGCGTTATGAGAATGGTAAGAGATATAAGAATTGCTGAACTTTGGATGGGTGAAGAAGATTTTTTTATAGAACCAAGTGTTCAGGCAGCTCGTGTAAAACTGGAAAGATCTATAGCTGCTAAAAGGGATCTGAACGAAGGCGATATAATAACTCAAGATGATATTCATTTACTTAGCCCTGGCGATGGAATTAAGTGGATTGATAAGAATAAGATTGTTGGAGCTAAGGTTATAAAAGCAATTCCTAAAAACGAAATAATATATTCGGATAATGTCAAAAAAAATCAATAAGCTTCCAAAATTGATACTTACGGATATTGACGGCGTTTGGACTGATGGCGGGATGTATTATGAACAAACAGGAAATGAATTAAAAAAATTCCACACTTATGATAGTGCTGGCGTGCTTTTTTGCAAACTTAATAATATTCCAATTGGTATAATTACTGGAGAAAATACCAAAATAGTTGAACACAGAGCTAAAAAGCTTCAGGTAGACTTCCTTTATCAAGGTATAGATAGAAAAATGGAAACTATTTTATTGCTATGTGAGCAATTGAACATTTCCATGGATGAAGTTGCTTATTTAGGAGACGATCTGAATGATATGGAACTTTTAAAAAACGTTGGTTTTTCTGCAGCTCCACTTTCTGCTCCCGCATATATAAAAGAATTAGTTGATATTGTTATTCAAAAAAGAGGCGGGGAAGGGGTTTTTAGAGAATTTGTAGAATATATTTTAACTAAAAATGGCAAAATGGAAGAAACCATTCTATCCTATAAAAAACTTAAGAAATTTCAGCAATAGGAGCTTTATATATTACAATTAGCAGAGTATAGAAAACAGACCTAAAACATTTAAAAGCACTATTTAATGCAGCTTAATTTGTCAAAATTACCATTAAATAAAGCTGGATCTCTATTTCTTCGGATGTCTGCAATGGGCTCCAAGTTTTTGATTTTCACCTATCTATCAAAATACTTTACCGAGTCTGTATATGGAGTTTATTCTCTTTTATCTACCACAGTTACGGTTGCCATATTTGTTTTAGGTTTCGATTTTTACAATTATGCAGTCCGTGACATTTTGTTGAAACCAGCCGAAAGAGCTTCTAAAGTAACCACCTCTCTAGTGTTTTACAGTTTCATTTATCTCACTTTTATAGTAATAGGATATTTTGTTTTTAATCAAGTAGATTATTTGGCTGAATTCTCAACACTAATAATTTTTATTGCTATTTCAGAACACTTAAACCAAGAAATATATCGATTGCTCTTGGCCTTTAAAAGAGTTTTAGCCGCAAATTGGTTTTTGTTCTTGCGTGTAGCCGGTTGGACAATTTGGGTACTATTTCAAATCATTTTTTTAAAGAAAATTGTCACATTAGAATATATATTATTCACTTGGTTATTTTTTAATGTTACAATATTGCTACTTACGGCCATATGGTTCCATCCATCTATAAGAGCAAATATTTCAGCTATTCGAATAAAGAAAAATTGGTTAATCAGAGGATTAAAAGTTAGTTTAATTTTTTACATCGCAACCTTAGCTCTTAAGGTGATTGAATATTCAAACAGATATATTGTTGAAGCAGTTTTGGATGAGGTTTCTGCAGGTATTTTTTCATTTTATTCTAATATTTCTATGGTAATTGGGATTTACATAAGCACTATTGTTGTGTCTTATGAGCTACCTGATTTAATTGAGAGTTCTATAAGCGAAACTTTTGACACTAAACTTCTTCGCTTTAAAAAATTACTGATTCGTCATTCTGCACTAGCATTTTTGGTTGTATTAATCGCTATATACCCTGTTCTTCTTTGGCAAGGCAAAGCCTCGTTTGCTCACTATTGGCCTTTAATTATTTTATTAAATGCTGCAACATTTTTGATGAACGTTTCCTTGGTTTACCATTCTTATCTATATATAATGCATCGTGAAAAAAAACTATTGGAAATTGTACTTATCTCCAGTGCTATAAATATTATGGCAACCTTTGCATTCAGTTATTTTTTCGGAATTATTGGTGCCGGAATAGCGTTTTTAATCACGGGAATTATAATATTTGTGCTGCGTAAGCGCGCCGTAAAAAAGAAGATTTAAAAAATGAAGAATGTATTTGTAGCCTTGGGTCAGCACCATATTCAAAACTTTGAAAATCTAATTGAAAAAAATTTGGTTGTGGAGGGGGAACGAATTCTTTTAGCGGGGTCTGGTCTTGTTTATGACCCCTTAAAGTGGAGTAAAATTATTGAGGCCGAACAATCGTTTAATAATAATGCTGATTCCCCTTATAACCAAGTGTCGGCTATAAATTCTAAAATACGTACCTACAAAAAAATGTTAAGTAAGATATCTTCCCTAAAGAACGATGCCGTAACTGTTTACGTTTGCTATATAGAAGATGTTTTGACCAATTATCTTTTTTTAAGTTTTGGCAAGAACACTCGTGCAGTTATTGTGGAAGATGGCACCTTGAATTATTATGACCATTCATTGAAAAATATTTCTAAGCTAAAATTCCTATTAAAACAAACGATTGCACAAGCCCATGGCATTCCTTTTAAAAAATATAAAGGGCATTCTTCAGGAGCTGATTACGAACATGTAGTTTATCAATTTTTGACACTTCCAAAACATGCTTTCGTACAGAAAAATACAAAGCAATTGCCGTTGAAAAAGGAAAGCATATCTACTTTTTCAAATTCTTTATATATTATTGGGCAAGAATCATATGGTACTTTGCTTGGACAGAAATTTTTTGAAAATGCACTTAAACTTTTTATGAAGCAATTGAAAAAGCAGCCTTTTTACAAGGAAATAGAGACCATATATTACAAGCCCCATAGAAATGGCAAGCAATTGTCTGAAGCATTTTTCGAAGCTGTTTTTTCAGAAAAGAAATTAACTTTTTTAAATTCCGAACAGACATCAGAAACTTTATACTTTGAAAAACTGCATTCAAAATACATTGCAGGATTTGATTCCAGTACGCTTATTAATATATATTCAAAAATTGAAGACCAAGAAAAGAATAAGGTATCCTTTTTTGTAAATCCCTTAAAAAATGATGAACTGGTTCCACTTTTTAAGAGTTTAGGATTTCATTTTCTAAATAAATACAAGTTATAGTTATGGGGCTTTTCATAAACGTGCTGTTTGCCTTACTTTTTGTACTCTTTACATATTATTATGCAAAGAAAAGTTTTTTATTGTCCTTTTTATATGGACTTGTTTTTTTTCAGGCGTTTAGTGTTATTCCATCACTTATCTATATTGAGCAGGGTATATATATAAACGAGCAAGGCAGGTTTAGTTTTTTTACGGGGGCTACCATTCTTTGTGTGTTCTATTTTATATTAACGTTCGTTATTATTGCTATGGCCTTTAAGTCTTTTAATAGAAAAAGGCTGCCTGTGTTTCAGTTTAGTTATAAAGGTAGAAATGTGGAACTTTTTATAGTTATTGCGATGATAGTTCTACCACTCATTTTACTTCTTATAAATGCAGTCTTGTCACCTTTACCAATTTTGGACCCTTCTGTTACTCGTTTTACCTATTGGTCCACTTCCCGCTTTCCATTTTTGAATAGTCTTTTTGGAAACACAGCTATGTTTGTTCCCTTTGCCATTGGCTTGCTTTTTCCAAAACTCAAAAAGTTTTCTGTAATTATGCTCCTCATATTTTTTGGTTACAATTTTATGATTGGCCAAAAATTTTCACCCATCCTGCAGGGCTCCTATTCTTTTTTGTTGCCCGTAGTGTTTCATTACCGAAATAATTTAAAGATGTATATAAAACGTGCCATTCTACCATTGTTTATTGTGGGAGGCTTATTAACGGCAATTATGTACTCGATTACATATAATAAATATGAAGAGACCCATCCATTTGCCAACATAAAGATATATGATCCTAATGAAGCAATGCTGTATAGAATATTTGGGCTACAAGGACATTTATTTTGGGGAGCTACTGATAGATATGTGGTAGAAAATGAAACGCCAAAATCCTTTAATCCTGCAGATTTGCTTTACGGCATGAAAGTAATGATGGACGATTTTGCAAAAGACCGTAAGATGGTTATTAGTGCCAACGAAGAAGGGGGTTACAACTTTACCAATGCCTATCCAGGAATTCTTTTTAAAATTTTTCCTTTATCTATCGGGTTGGTATTTCATACTTTTTTAACCATTGTATTTCTCGCATTGATGGGATGGATACTAAAGGAATTAATGGCTAAGGGAGCAATGATACTTTCAGTTATTGCTTATCAGTTATTTAATTGGACAATTTATGCTTTTGTAATGGGGTATTTTTATAAATTATATTTTACCATCTTCTTTCTCTTTCTATATGGTATGTATGTTTATCTAAGAAAAAAGAAAAATGACGAACAACTTCAGAATATCTAAAAATAATATTGCTGAATACAGCTTTCTTGGATTTATTGCGGTTCTTCCCTTCGAGGATATTTTGGGGTCAATTATGTTGGTTATTACTATATTTTTAGCGCTTCTTTTTAATTGCCAAAAAGAGTTTTTTAAAATAGTAAAGGAGAAAAAAGTATTGTGGTTTTTAGTTGTTTATTATATTATTGCTGTAATTAGTCTTTTATATAGTCAGGATTTTCCTGAGAGTTTAAAAAAACTCTCAAAGCTTTTAGCTCTTGTTTTAATTCCCTTTATGTTTGTACTTCTTAATCCTAGTGAAAAATTGTTGAAACTTGGAAAGAAAGTTTATGTTTATGCAATGATTGCATTTTCTATTTTTTCTCTTTTTAATTTAGGCTATAATTATATTGTTAATTATGACATAAGCCATTGGTATAATTTTGTTCAAGACTCCATGTACCATAAATACATGCCCGAAGATGCTATGTATTTGAATACTGCGCTAATTTTACTTTTATTTGGTGACTTTAAAAAGACTTTAAAACTCTTTGCAGCAATTCTTTTTTTAGCTGTTATCGTTTTGTTTAGTGTCCGCCTCGGACTTTTTCTTTACTTATCGATAATTACAATCTATTTCTTTTTGAATATTAAATCCCTACTAACTTGGAAAAGTCTCGTAATTGTTGCTTTAACTGTTTCGGTATCGCTACTGTTAGTGGGGCAAAGTCGTTATGCTAACGATAAATTCTATGATACACTCGAAAAAATAGGCTTTAATACGGGAAATCAGGTATCGGAAATTGGCGCGAAATATCATAAAATGGGATTGAGAGAAAAAATATGGACATCAAGCATGGATTTGATCAAGGATCGCCCGGTCTTTGGTTATGGTGCTGGTGTTGAAAAAAAGCCCCTAGCTGTAGTTAATAAAACAAAGGGTTATGATATTCCGCCAACGTACCATTCACACAATCAGTTTCTGTCTGTTACACTTCAATATGGTGTCTTTGGATTTTCCTGGCTGCTAGCTTTTTTTGTCTTTCTGTTTTGGATAACCATTAAAAGTAAAGAAGTAGCTAATATTCTAATTGTACTGGTAATGTTAATTTCTATGATTACTGAAAGTTATTTAGAATTACAACAGGGATTGTTTTATTTTAGTTTTTTCACGTTACTTCTATTATGGAACTCATTATTTAAAGACCATCTGTTACATCAAAGACTGTAAGTATAATGTTATTCAATTCGTTAATATTTCTTTTTGCTTTTTTACCATTAGTTCTAGGATTCTACTTTTTATTAAGAAAAGAATATAGAAACATTTTTCTTCTAATTGCCAGTCTCGCTTTTTACGCTTGGGGAGAAGCAGAATTGGTGGTGGTAATGATTTTTTCAATTTGTTTAAACTATGCTTTTGGAATTTTAATAAGTTCACAAGTCGTTCACAAGATTGGTTTAGGAAAAAAATGGAGATGGATATTTCTTGCTTTGGGTGTTGCTATAAACCTCAGTGTTTTAGTTTATTACAAATATTTTACTTTTATACTTAATAATTTACGTTCTCTTAATTTTGAATTCTCTTTCTCTGACGATAATATTTTACTCCCTATTGGAATTTCTTTTTTCACATTTCAAAGTATATCTTACTTAATCGATGTTTATCGTCGAACGGTTCCAGCACAAAAGAACTTATTGGATCTAGGTCTTTATATTTCGCTTTTCCCTCAATTAATTGCTGGGCCAATTGTTAGATATGAGGACATTTATAAAGAGATTCGCAGTCGTACAGTAACACGTGAAGGCTTTTCATCAGGGATCCTGAAATTTATTCGAGGGCTTGCTAAAAAGGTAATCATCGCAAATAACGTAGGACTAATTGCTGATAAAGCTTTCGATATTCCAGTTGGAGAACTGGGAATGTTTACATCTTGGGTGGCAATAATTTGTTATGCACTTCAAATTTACTTTGATTTTTCTGGCTATTCGGATATGGCAATTGGGTTAGGACGAATGTTTGGATTTAATATAAAAGAAAACTTTATGCATCCATATACAGCATCGTCTGTAAAGGAATTTTGGAGACGTTGGCACATCTCTCTCTCCACTTGGTTTCGGGATTATCTATATATTCCATTGGGAGGTAGTAGAGGTTCTAAATTAAGAACATATATTAATTTAGTAATAGTGTTTTTTATAACCGGTTTATGGCACGGGGCCAGTTGGAATTTTGTTATTTGGGGGCTTTTTCATGGTTCTTTCTTATTAATTGAAAGAAGCTTTAAAATTAAATTACCGTCCTATCTAAGATTTTTAAATCACATATACTTGTTGTTGGTTGTATTAATTGGATGGGTTTTATTTAGATCAGATACTTTAACATACGCTATTGATTTTATTGGTCACCTTTTTGATTTTTCCATAGGAATAGATAATTATCCATTGGTGTATCTCAACTACTACACACTATTTATAATATTTTTGGGTATTCTATTTTCAGCGCCAATTCGTAACAGATTAAAAAACAATATTTTCAAAATGGATTTTTTAAATAGCATAAGTTTAACTTATTCAATTCACTTGTGTCTGTTCGTTTATACGATTTTTGAATTGGTTCAGTCCAATTATAATCCCTTTATATATTTTAGATTTTAGACGTTACTATGAAAAGATTATTTAAAATAGTATTCTTTTTTATTTTTCTCTCTTTAGGGGCATATGCTATTTGGACTCTTTTAGAGAAAAAACCAGCTCCTCTCACAGTATTAATTCATGCTCACTATGCCTTTTCTGATAGGGTTCAGTTGTTTTACGCTTTTGAAGGTGATTCAACTTTTATAGAACGTAGGTCCATTAATTACAAGCTAACCGGAAGTAATAATGAACAAGAAATTAAGTTCATATTACCTTTATCTGATAGAAAGCTTAGTGGATTCCGTTTAGACGTAAGTAATAACCATAACCAAAAACCAATTTATATTTCTTCTATATCCTTTAAGGGCTCAAAAAATAAAGTTGATATTGAGAAGGGTATACAATACATATTTCGAACTAATGAATTTGTTAAATTTGAAGATGAAAAATTAGTAACAAACCCTATTAATGGAAAATATGATCCATTTATAATTTATACAGGAGATTTAGAAAAAGTTAATGGACTCCTTACAATTCAAAGTCAGCTTATCTATAATCTTTTTACTTCTGTTCTTATTTTTATTTTCAGCGTATTCCTTTACTACCTTTTATTCAATTTTACACTTACAATCACGAAAGTGAGTATTCCAAGTTTTTCTTTGATTGTTATTTTTGTGCTTATTCTTGCTATTCCATTCATTTTGAATAATTTTAAAAAGAATGAAACAGTTTCAAATATGGAGAACAGAAAATTAAAGGAAAAACCAGAATTTCAATTTTCAAAAGACTATTTCATCAATTATGAGGAGTACTATAATGATAATTTTATTTTTCGAAATAAATTAATAGGCGCCCATACCTTATTAAAGTCAAATGTATTTCGTTCCTCTCCATTTCCGGACAAAGTTCTTTTCGGAAAAGATAAATTTCTTTTCAATAACACTCCAGAAGCTTTTGTAAGTTATTCAAAAATTAATCTTCTCCCTTCAGATAGTTTAGCTGTGGTAGTGAAAACACTTACAGAAAGAAAACAGAAATTAAACGAAAAAAATATTAAATATTATTTTGGATTTTTTCCAAATAAGCACACGATTTATAGCGAGAATCTACCCTATTCTATGAAAATTCAAATTAAAGATACGACCTCCTTGGCAAATCAGCTAAAAACAGCTCTAGCTAAAAGGGATTTTGATTTTTTTAATCCAACAGAAGCACTTTTAAAAAGTAAGAACAATCATCTTCTTTATTTAAAACTTGATACTCACTGGAATAATGAAGGTGCTTATATAGCCTATAAATCATTTTTTGATTATTATAAAGATTTGAACATAACACCGTTGCCGAGAAGTGAATTTAGGATTAGGTATGTAACTCAAACATTTGGTGATTTAACTAAAATGATGGGAACAAAAAAAATCTATGGTTATATTGAGAACAGACCATTATTTGAATTAAAGAATAAAGATTTTGCTTTTAAGCGGCTAGAAGTTGGAGATCTTCCTCGATTAGCTATACATACCCTTAATGAGAATGTTAAGAATAGACAAAAAGTTCTCTTTTTCGGGGACTCTTTCAGCGATAATATTGTTGGATTCTTTTCCCTTCATTTTTATGATGTTGTTTATTTGCGGGACTCCTACAATCAAGCAATGGTTGATAAAATAAACCCTGATATTATAATTGAAATTCCAGTGGAACGGTTTTTATATAAACATTTCCCTAAATTTTATTAGAATTGGATGGAATAATATTTTATGTTAGTAAATGAACAGCATCGTTTTCCCCATCCTAATATTTTGATTCGAAATACCGAGAATGAGTAATAACAGTTTAAAGCTGAAAATCATATCTTTTTTAGCTTTGTTTTTCTACTTTTGCGCTTTATTGATAATCCTTAATAATTCTCGTTTTGAAAACTAAAATTGTCCATATCCTTCATGCTGTTGGCGGTGTAGATGTTTCGTTAAGGTTAATATTGGCGAATATAGATTCAGAAAAATTTGAATCTATCGTAATCCATGGTGATTCCGATAAAAACGAACCTTTTCTCAACGATAAAAATGTGCCTGTAAAGAATTATCCTATTTCCATTATAAGGAGTATTAATCCTTTAAAGGATTATAAAGCAATAAAAGCAGCCAATCAAATTATTAAAAACGAAAAACCGAATTTAATTCATGCGCATAGTGCAAAAGGTGGGGTTATCGGTAAAATTGTGGGGAAAATGAATACTATTCCTGTACTTCACACACCTCAGGCTTATTCGTTTTTAAGTGCAGATAATAAATTGAAGAAAAGTGTTTTTCTAGGCTTGGAAAAATTTCTTTCTAAATGGGATAACAAGATTCTAGCTTCTTCCAATTCGGAAAAGAATAGAGCATTAAATGAAGTAGGATATAAGAATGAACGAGTTTTACTTTTTAATAACTGTATTAATGCAATAATCCATATTCCAAACCTCAGTATTGAAAAAACTTGGCCAGATGAGTATATCTGTTCCGTAGGCCGTCCATCTTTCCAAAAAAACATCGAATTGATGATTGAGATTTTGCGCCAACTTAAAGTGAGAAAACAAAATATACATTTGGTTTTAATGGGTGTGGGTTACCACGCTCCAAATCTGGAACAAGTAAAATCACTCATAGCCAAATACAATCTTGACTCTAACATCACATTACTTGAATGGACAAAACGTGAAGATATTTTCAACATAATTAAAAACTCAAAATTATATATATCAACCGCTCGCTATGAAGGATTGCCATATTCGGTTATTGAAGCTTTAGCTCTTGAAAAAGCCTGTGTGGTTTCTGATGCAGATGGAAACCGTGATCTAGTTTTCGATACTGAAAATGGTTTTGTCATTAAAAATGAAAACAGTGGCGAATTTGCGAATGCTATATTGGCATTATTGGAAAATGATGAAAAACGTTCACAATTTGAAAGAAATTCATTAAAACTTTTTAATGAATATTTCAATATTAAAAATACAATCCACAAATTAGAAAACATCTATAAAGTGGAAGCTGAAACGAAATTTTAACCTGTTTTAAGGATAAAAATCCCTAAAACAGAAAAAGGCTAAGCTACAAGGTTTTTAGGGGATAGTTTTTTATCTTCCCCTGAAATTTTATTTTTAATTACAACGATGAGGATACTGCTCTCTGCCATATACCCCTACGCATTTTTACTGCTTTACCTCATTATTCCTTTTGACGACTATATAAGGGCATTGCCGAATATACTCGTGGCTATTTTGGTTGTAGCTTTTCCCTTTATTGTAAAAAAAGAGGATTTCAAAAAACTGAAATCACTTCCCATAACATTATTTTTAGGCCTTTTTGTTTATCTGCTTATCAATTCATTTTTTAGCGGGAGATTTCAAGAGGATTTCAACATTTTAAAAAAAGTGATGATTGTCGTCGGGTTGGCCGTTCTTTATATTCCCATAAACGATGTTAAAAAAATAAATAGCGCCATTATCTTTTCGGCTTTGGCAGCAATTGGCTTTTCGGTATATAACTTTATACTTATTACCCATTCTACAGGAAATTTTGCACTGGGAGACTCTCCGCAGATTATAGAATCACTATTGGTGGACAGGATTTATTTAGGGTTGCTCTGTACTTTTAGTATTATAATTTCATTTCATGAAATTCAGAAAAAATACCACCCGAATAATAATTATTATTTGGCAAATATCTTTGTAAACCTGCTTTTTATAGTTTTGATTGGGTCAAAAATTGCTCTTTTCTCATTATTTGTTTTAGTGCTTATAAAGCAGTTTTATGGGCACCGGAAAATATGGAAGATGTTAATTGCTGTTGCAGCAATGGTTGTAGTTGTGGGATTGTTTTTTATTATTAAAAATGAAAGAGGCAATCAAAGCAGCACAATTGAAAACCAAAAGACTACTCCAGCCTTTATTGAAAATTCATTAACTTACGAATTAAGGGCAGTAGTTTGGGAATGTGCTGTAACTGTAATAAGAGATGAAGGTTTTACACTATCAGGGATTGGCTTTGATAAAACAAAGGAAATGCTTGTGTCTTGTTATGAAAGTAATATCCCGGATACCCAAAAAAGAGATAGATTCATTTCCAAACGTTACAATACACATAACCAATTTTTAGATTTTTACTTAAGTGCAGGTTTTATTGTATTGTTATTTTTTCTGGCTTTTATAGCTATAAGTTTTATTTCAACCCGAAAGCATTTTTTGCCTACAGCTATGGTGGCAATTTTGGTAATTTATTGTTTGGTAGAAAATTTATTCAACCGACAGATTGGAGCATATTATGTGGGATTCATTTTGATTGTAATAATGACATGTGCTAAAACTGCTGAAAACAACAACATAAAAAAGATATAAAAAGAATTGCAAATTGTACTTTTGCAATCGTAAAATTAAAAAGATACCCGTTTATGCGGGCATGTGTATGAAAATTTCAGTAATAGGAACAGGCTATGTAGGCCTTGTAACAGGGACCTGTTTGGCAGAAACCGGAAATGAAGTTATCTGTGTTGATATAGACAAGGTAAAAGTTGAAAAAATGCGTAATGGCAAAGTGCCTATCTATGAACCGCATTTGGATGTACTTTTTGAAAGAAACATAAAAGCGAATCGACTAAAGTTTACTACTTCTCTCGATGAGGGATTAGAACATGGCGATATTATTTTTCTTGCCCTTCCAACTCCAGAAGATGAGGACGGTTCTGCAGATCTTTCTTATGTTTTGAGCGTTTCCGAAGAGATTGGGAAGAAAATAAAGACGTACAAAGTAATCGTTGACAAAAGCACGGTGCCTGTAGGAACAGCAGAAAAAGTTCAAGCTGTAATCGCCAAAAATGCCTCATGCAAGTTTGATGTGGTTTCCAATCCTGAGTTTCTTCGTGAAGGGTTTGCCGTGGACGACTTTTTAAAGCCCGAGCGCATCGTTGTTGGATCAAGCAGCGAACAGGCCACAGAAATGATGAAGAAGCTGTACGGACCATTTGTACGCTCTGGAAACCCAATTATCATTATGGATGAAAAGTCTGCTGAACTCACAAAATATGCCGCAAACTCATTCCTAGCTACCAAGATTACTTTTATGAATGAAATTGCGAACTATTGTGAAAAAGTAGGTGCCGATGTAGATATGGTCCGAGCTGGTATGGGAAGCGATAGCCGTATTGGCAAACGCTTCCTTTTTCCTGGAATTGGCTATGGTGGGTCTTGCTTCCCCAAAGATGTAAAAGCACTTCAGAAAGCTGGGAAAAATGAAAACTATGATTTCAAGATTTTGAATTCAGTAATTGAAATCAATTCAGCTCAAAAAACAATTCTACTTCCAAAAATTGAGAAATATTTCAACAACGATTTAAAAGAAAGAACAATTGCAATTTGGGGTTTGGCCTTTAAACCCGAAACGGATGACATTCGCGAAGCTCCTTCCATAGATATGATGGAAGCTTTGCTTGAGAAAGGCGCTAAACTTCAAGTTTTTGATCCCGAGGCAATGCCAAATATTGAAAAACGTTTTGGCAATAGATTAAATTATTCCGAGTCAATGTATGCAGCAGTAGAGAATGCTGATGCGCTTTTAATCTGTACTGAATGGAGTATTTTCCGTACTCCAGATTTCGATAGATTGAAAAAGCAATTAAAAAATCCGGTTATTTTTGATGGAAGAAATTTATACAATGTAAATGATATGAAAACAGAAGGAATTATGTATGTTTCCATTGGAAGAAAATCGATTACTTTATGAATGTCCATTAAAAATTATAACCTAATAGATAATTTATTTAATGGCACTCTATCTTCCTATATCTTAAATATTTTATACAGATGAAAAAACGCATATTAATTACAGGTGCAGCTGGATTTTTAGGTTCGCATCTTTGCGATAAATTTATTGCTGAAGATTTTGAGGTTATTGCAATGGATAACCTGATTACAGGAGATTTAAAGAACATTCAGCACCTTTTTAAGCTGTCGCAATTTGAGTTCTATCATCATGATATTACGAAGTTTGTGCATGTTCCCGGAAAGGTAGACTACATTCTTCATTTCGCTTCACCTGCAAGTCCAATTGATTATTTAAAAATACCCATACAGACCTTAAAAGTAGGATCTTTAGGAACACATAATCTTCTTGGCTTGGCTAAGGAAAAAAATGCACGAATATTAATTGCATCAACTTCTGAAGTTTATGGAGATCCGTTGGTGCATCCTCAGACCGAAGAATACTATGGAAACGTTAATACAATAGGTCCACGAGGGGTTTATGATGAAGCAAAACGCTTTCAGGAATCCATTACGATGGCTTACCATAGGTTTCATGGTCTGGAAACCCGTATTGCGCGTATTTTCAACACCTATGGGCCAAGGATGCGACTTAACGATGGCCGTGTAATTCCTGCTTTTATAGGCCAAGCATTGCGAGGAGAAGATTTAACTGTTTTTGGAGACGGTTCACAAACGCGATCGTTTTGTTATGTAGATGATGAGATTGAAGGATTGTATCGGTTATTGATGAGTGATTATTCTTTGCCTGTTAACATCGGTAATCCCGAAGAAATAACAATTCTTGATTTTGCAAAGGAAATTGTAAAACTTACAGGAACAGAACAAAAAATAATTTTTAAGCCATTGCCTCAAGATGACCCTATGCAACGAGAACCAGACATTTCTAAAGCAAGAAATATATTGGGCTGGGAACCAAAAGTATCGAGAGAAGAAGGGATGAAGAAAACTTTTGAATATTTCAAAAACCTTTCTAAGGAAGAACTTTTTAAAAGTGAACATAAAGATTTTTCAAAACATAACAGATAAGGAATAGATGTTTAGGAGTGGAAGATATTCAGGGTGGTTAAGGCCTATTTCATATGGAATAGACCTTTTCTTTATCCATTTTTTTGCTTTTGAACTTTTTAGTTTACCCTTCCCATATTTTAATTATGTTGTTTTTCTGACCATTTCTTGGCTCCTGCTTTCGTTGCGTTCAGGGTTTTATGAAATTTATAGATTTACACATTTTGCCAAAATAATATCTTTAATAGGAAAACAAGGGGCTATTTTTATCCTAATTGTTTTTTCTTTCTTTGGTTTTTACAATGAGTTGCCTACTTCGGCAGCGACCATATTTAAGTATATCCTGCTAGTAATAGGTTGCATTACTATTGTGAAACTTGGCGTTTTCTTCCTTCTTAAAAAATATCGCTTGCTACTTGGAGGAAATGTCCGTAAAGTTGTAATCATAGGTCTTAATCAAAAGACAGACCAACTCCGGAAGTTTTTTACCAACAATCCAGTTTACGGTTATAAACTATATAGAACCTTTGATTTAAGAGGGACTGATAAAGTTTCCATCGAGGAATGTATGGATTATATATTGAGGGAAGAAATAGATGAAATATATTCTTCCGTAGCGGAAATTGGGAATAAAGATCTTATTAAGTTGATTGATTTTGTGGATAACAATCTCAAAATTTTAAAATTCCTTCCAGACAACAAAGAGATATATAGTAAAAAACTAGATTTCACTTATTACGGAGTACTCCCCATCCTGTCTCTGCGAAAAATCCCTATGGATGAACCCTTCAATAAATTCTTAAAACGAAGTTTCGACATATGTCTTTCGCTAATAATAATCGTAGGTATTTTATCTTGGCTAACACCATTATTGGGCTTATGGATAAAATTGGAATCAAAGGGACCTGTCTTTTTTAAGCAGAAGCGTAATGGTTTGGACTATAAAGAATTTTATTGCTACAAGTTCCGATCGATGAAACCTAACCCTATGGCTCATTTACATCAGATAAAAAAAGGGGATGAACGGGTAACCCGCGTAGGAAGACTGATAAGAAAAACCAGTATTGACGAATTACCCCAGTTTATCAATGTTCTAAAAGGCGAGATGAGCGTAGTGGGTCCTCGTCCACATATGGTCAGTCATACCCATATGTATGCTGAGCGAATAGATAAGTTTATGGTGCGCCATTTTATAAAGCCGGGTATTACTGGGTTGGCTCAAGTAAGTGGTTTTCGAGGCGAGGTGGAAAGCGAGAGCCATATTATCAATAGAGTGAAGTACGATATTTTTTATTTGGAGAACTGGAGTCTTTTTTTGGATATAAAGATTGTTTTCCAAACTATCTTCAATGCACTTCGTGGAGAAGAAAAAGCATATTAAACAACTTCAAGAGAAGTAATAAACGCTTCAAACTGTCTGTTGAAATCAAATGACAAAACAGAATTTTTCTGAATAATTATTTTAGGAAAACGTTTTAATTCGGTTTCAGAAATAAAATTTATAAAATCTTGTAGTGCACTAAAATCGTTAACAGAAACAACCCATCCCAAAGATTCTCTTTCTACAATTTCTCCACCTTCACCCCCAGCAAAATATAGTACCGGAAGCCCCAAACGCGTATATTCAAATATTTTTGAAGGAACGGAACCATAGATTCTTTTTATTAAAGGAATAAATGCAATGTTATAGTTCTGCAATTCTTTGTGTAATTTTTCTCTGTCCAATTCACCATAAAAGAAAATATTTTGTTTTTCTAAATTTTGAAGTTTGTCTGCTTCAGGCCCCGACCCATAAATATGCAGGCTTACATTTTTAGGAAACGAAATGTTTTGGCAGATTTCAAAAATACCCTGCGCAACCCCCAGTAAGCCAGCGTAAACGATTTTAATTTCTTCGGTAGTTGGTTTTTCTTTTATTGAAGGGACATCAAAATTTGGAATATTCCTATACAAGAAAATAGGTTTTTCTATTTCAAAGTTTGAAACATGTTGAAGAATCTCTTCAGATTGGCCGACTATTAAATCTGCTTTTCGATAACAAAAGCGCTCCATTTTTAATAAAAGGGAATAATACCACCCTTTTTTTAAAACACCCATTTCCAAACCCGCTAAAGGCCAAAGATCAGAAACATTGAGAATTATTTTTTTTGAAAACAAACGTCCCAAACAAACGGCGGTAAAACCTACAAAAACAGGTGAATATTGAATAAATATTTTTTTTGGAGTTTTGTTGAAAATAAAGAGCAGTACCAAACTTATTGAAAAAGAAAGCATTGATAGCAAACGGACAAATTTATTGGTAGAATTGCTTGGCCAAACCCATAACCGCAATATTTTACCGAAAGAAATATTTTCTATCATTGATAACTTCCCCCTGTAACCTTCAAAAATTTTTCCCTTAGGATAATTTGGCAATGGGCAAACTACCTTTACGGAATATCCAGCCTTTCCCAAACCTTCCATAATACTTTGCATTCGATTGGCAGCCGCACCTTTTTCAGGTGGAAAATAGTTGGTTATGAGTAAAATTTCTTTACTCATAATAAATTTTTAATAAGGTGGATATGATTCTTTCGGATGCTTTACCATCCCAAAGGGGGATGTTTTGTGTTTCTTTCCATTCGCCACTTTTCATTTTTTTAAAAGCTTGGGAAATTTTCTCTTTGTCATTGGCAACCAAAACGTTTGTACCTAATACACAGGTTTCGGGTCGTTCTGTAGAATCTCTAAAAGTAATGCAGGGAACATTGAGTATTGAAGCTTCCTCGGTAATTCCACCTGAATCAGTCAATATAGCCTTTGAATTTTTTAGCAAATAAATGAAATTCAAATATCCTTGAGGTTCAACAAAATGTAAATTTTTAAATTCATTTTGAGTTTCTGCTAAAATTTGCTGTGTTCTTGGATGAACTGGAAATATAATTGGCACCACTCCAGCCTGGGCTGTAATTTGTTTTAACAACTCAATGAATGAAGAGCCATCATCTACATTCGAAGGCCTGTGGAGCGTCAATAAATAATAATCTTTTGAGGTTAAATTTAAATCATCCCAAAATGTAGGTTTTTTAATTTCTGGAAGATTTTGTAGAAGTGTATCTATCATAACATTCCCAACAAAAAAAATATTTTCTTTGGAATGCCCGGATTTCAGAAGGTTTTCCGAAGCTTTATCAGAAGTAGTAAAAAAATAATCTGTGATGCTGTCAGTCACCATTCGGTTAATTTCCTCGGGCATTTTTATATCACCGCTCCTGATACCTGCTTCCACGTGAATTAATGAGATATTGGCCTTTTTTGTGACAATTGCACAAGCCATGGTAGAAGTTACATCGCCTACGACTAAAACAAAATCGGGTCTATTTTCAATCAATTCTTTTTCAAAAGCAATCATAATCCCAGCTGTTTGCTCAGCTTGTGTACCGCTTTTAATATTCAGATTGTCATTGGGATGAGGGATTTGCAATTCTTCAAAAAAGGTATCACTTAAATTCGCATTGTAATGTTGCCCGGTGTGGATTAATCTATAATCAATAGATTTTTTTTCAGTTTTCAGTTTTTCTATCGCCTTTATAATTGGCGATATTTTCATAAAATTTGGCCTAGCACCTGCAACAATGGTTATTTTCATTTTTATATATTGTTAGTATTCAACCATCGATACAAACTGCTTCAACTTCCCGCTTGTGGTTCTGTCTAGTTGTTCCTTTCGGTTGAAATTGAAAGTTAAACCGGTTTCCAAAAACTGCTCAAGGGTTTTTATTATGAACTGTTTTTTCTTCTCTGTCACAGCCTCTTCGCTCACATAATTTATTTCAAAAGTATCAATCTTTGTTTGAATCACTTTAAATTCTTTAATGTTTCCACTCTCTTCCATTATTTTTTTTGTGACAACATAAAAAGTCATTCCCGCTGCTTTTTTCCCGCTGGGAAGTATTGCGAAATCATTCGTTCTGCCGGACAGTTTTTTAAGAATTGGTTTTTTAAAAGTACTCTTTTCGCTCAATGCACCGAAATCCCCAATTTCATAGCGTATAAACGGATGTGCTTTGTTGTGCAGCGAAGTAATCACAATACGTCCTTCTTCGCCCAATGGAATAGCTTGATCTTCATCATCCAAAATTTCAACAAAAAGCGTTTTTGAATCTACTTCCCATTCATCTTCTTTATTAGTAAAAGCAATAACTCCAGCTTCCGAACAGCCATATTCATTAACAACGGGAACGCCCAATTGTTTTTCAAGCAAAATTTTATCCTCTTCAAAAAGCATTTCAGAAGTAACGATACAAACTTTTAACGTGCGGCACACGTTTTTTAAAATGATATTTTTTCCTCTCAAAAATTTTGCAAAAAGAACGATGCTACTGGTATAACCATTTATATAATCAAACGGTTTTTTTGAGTAAACGCTAAGCATTTCTTCCAGTGCTTTTTCTGAAAGATCATTTATTGAAAATCGATGCCGTTTTGCTAAAAAATCTTTTAATCGAACTGTTTTATTTTCAATTAAATCTAACGGAATTCCGTAATAACGCGCCTGTAATGAACTGTTTAAATCTATACCGTGCCAGCCAAATCGTTCCATGTGGTAAGCCCAAGTCATAGCGTGGCTGTATTTATCTTTTGCAAACCGAATCGGGTTTCCACTGGAACCCGAAGTTTTGTTGAGGTAAACATTTTTTTCTGAAAATCCATCGGAAAGTCTTTCTTTCAGCGGAATTTGATAATCTTTCTTTTTCAAAATAGGAAGCGATTCCCAAGCCGAAAAGCCATCTTTTACTTTACTGCGATAAAAAGGATTATTCTTTAAATGATAGTTGACGATTTCGGTTCTTTTAGATTTTAAAAACGCTTCATAATCCACTTCTTTTATTTCCGAAATTTGAAGCAATTCTTCTTTTGCCCTTTTAATAGGGAAACGTTTAAGAAAAAGGGAAAGATTAAAAACTTTCAAAGCTTATTTTTTTTGATTTAAAACGAAATTCGCTTCAAGTAAATTAGCGGTTCAAGGTACAAATTTACTGCAACTCAAATTCCGAAAGTTTTCATTTCGAAACTTCCGGAATTTGTTTGTTGAAAAAATACCGTTGAATAGGAGGACCTTTTTTTCCTATTGCCTTGTTTTGGCATTAAAATGAATTATTTTTGACCGAAACAAAACATTTCAATTATGAATATTCTCATTCTTGGTTCTGGCGGTCGCGAACATACATTTGCTTATAAAATTTCACAGAGCAAACGCTGTGAAAAACTTTTTGTAGCGCCCGGAAATGCTGGTACAGATTCCATAGCAACAAATGTAGCTATTAATCCAACCAATTTTGAAGCTATAAAGAATTGTGTTGTTGAAAACAATATTGAAATGGTAATAGTTGGCCCAGAAGATCCTTTGGTTCAAGGAATAGCCGATTATTTTGCCGAAACTTCAGAATTAAGGAATGTGATGCTCATAGGGCCATCAAAACGCGGCGCATTGTTGGAAGGCAGCAAAGAACGCGCAAAGGAGTTTATGATGCAACACAACATTCCCACGGCAGCTTATGAGAGTTTTACTGCAGAATCGTTGGAAGCCGGAAAGGCATTTTTGGAAAACCTCAATCCGCCTTATGTTTTAAAAGCAGACGGTTTGGCCGCAGGAAAAGGAGTTTTGATTTTGAAGGACTTAAACGAAGCCAAACAAGAACTTGAAAACATGCTTACACACAGCAAGTTTGGCGAGGCAAGTTCCAAAGTAGTTATAGAAGAATTTTTGGACGGAATTGAACTCAGCGTTTTTGTGCTTACCGATGGCAAAAACTACAAGATTCTTCCTACGGCAAAAGATTATAAGCGCATTGGCGAAGGCGATACAGGATTGAACACAGGTGGAATGGGAGCCATTTCCCCAGTTCCTTTTGCAGATGAAGTCTTGATGAAAAAGATTGAAGACCGCATTGTCAAAGCAACGGTGAACGGTCTTTCCAAAGAAAAAATTGATTACAAAGGTTTTGTTTTTATAGGTTTGATAAAAGTGAACAACGAACCTTATGTAATAGAATACAATGTGCGGATGGGCGATCCGGAAACCGAAGTTGTGCTTCCGCGCTTAAAAACCGATTTGGTAGATCTATTTGAAGCCACTTATCATCAAAAACTCAACACTATACATATTGAAATTGACGAAAGAGCTGCAGCTACAGTAATGTTGGTGTCTGGCGGATATCCTGAAGATTATGAAAAAGGAAAGGAAATTTCCGGATTGCAAAATGTGGAAGGTTCCCTTGTTTTTCACGCGGGAACAAAATCTGAAAACAGCAGAATTCTTACCAATGGCGGCCGTGTTTTGGCTATAACTTCATTGGACAGTGATTATAAAAAGGCACTAAAAAAATCCTATCAAAATATAGAAAAACTATCTTTTAATAGGATGCAGTATCGTAGTGATATAGGTTTCGACCTATAAAAAATTAAGGATTTTCGTTGTAAGTGTAAGTGCTTTCAGTACTTTCATTAAACCTTTTCAACTGTATCATCCAGTAAATGAACGCTACAGCTCCTATAATTAAAAACAACCAAGAAACAATGTTTGCGAGCCACCAACTATCAAGCTCTAAACTTCTAAGAGCATCGTAGGGGAGAAAAAGAACATTTTCAAAAAGGGAAGCAATTCCTTCCCAAAAACCTTTCCAAGTCATATCTTTAATCTTTAGAGCACAAAAATATAAAAATACCCCGTATGCTAACAAGTTTTTTTGGAAAATCAATCCCTTTAAATTATTTAATTCTCGGTGTATTTATTGTAGCAGGATATTTGTTTGGTGCAATTTCAGGATCTTCAGTTGTTATTACGCCATATTTATTTTTTGTTCATAGTGCTTTTATAATTCTTAGTGTGTTAAGTATGATGCTTTTGGATTTTATAATCCGAAAAAACCATTTGACAAAAACCAACACTTTTGCCATTCTTTTTTTTACCTGTTTTATGGTAATGTTACCTGTAGTTTTTCTTCAGCATAAAATACTTGTGGCCAATGCTTTTCTCATACTTGCATTGCGAAGGATTATGAGCCTGCAAAGTGATAAAAATTCATCTAAAAAAATTCTTGATGCCAGTTTTTGGATTTCAGTAGCATCACTATTTTACTTTTGGAGTTTGTTGTTTTTTATTCCGCTTTGGATTGCCATACTACAAAAGCCGAATTCAAACTATAAACAATTGCTTATTCCTTTTACAGGTTTTGCAGCTGTTTTGATTATAAACACAGCATATCAATTACTTGTAAATGATTCATTTGCTTGGTTTTTTAATTGGAGGGAACCTATAGGCTTCGATTTTTCAAAATATAATTCAGCCTCGGTTTTGGTGCCGGCCACAATAATTCTCGCTTTTTATATTTGGACAGGAGTTTATCGAATTTTAAAACTTTCTGCAGTCTCCTTAAAAGAAAAATCCAACTATCTTTTGATGCTATATGTGAGCTTGGCCAGCTTGTTTGTGGCACTGTTGGGGCCCGAAAAAACTGGTGCCGAAATTATTTTTGTATTAGCCCCCATTTCAATTATTGCGGCTAATTATATTGAAGGATTTGAAACAGATCGTTTTGCGGAAAAAGATGTTTCCGAATTTTGGTTCAAGGAAATTATGCTTTGGTTGGTAGTGATTTTACCATTTGTATTTTTGTTTTTATGAACTCGTTGAATCTACAAAATATTGAAATGGAACTAAAAAAACGACTTCCGTATGATTATAGCTGGGGACAAAAGCAGAATGATATTTGGGATAGCTATACCAATTTTATATATAAAACATTGAATTGGGAAGAGTTAGTTTTAAAAATGAAGCAGGCAACTAAAGATTATAAACTGGAAAAACGCGACCTGTTTAATTATGCCGCAAATAGATGGTTTAACTTTTGGAGCGCTGTTGCTGTAGAACACATTTTTACAAACATAGAAGGGATTCACCCAGTAGCTGAAACAAAAGATTCCGAAAAGGATTTTTATCTCTTTGGAATTCCTTTTGACCATAAAACATCAGTCTTTCCGAAGCAATTTGGAAAAACTTTTGAGTATGCCCAAAGCCACAAAAGTGAACTCATTGAATGGTTTTACAAAAACCAAAGCACCCAAAAGCGGCACCATTTAAAAAACCGTCTTTTTATTGTTGTTTATGCTGAAAATGGGGAACATTGGAAACTAAAGGCCGAAATTTCACTACTTAAAAAAGCCATTGAAAAATATGTGGCATCTTTCCAGCCGCAGCAACTTCATTCCTTTACTTTTGCTGACGGACAAAAAACGTTGAGCGATATTATCTGGGTTTCTAAATGAACTATATAGGCAGCAAACATAAACTCTCCAATTTCATTTTTGAAACGGTTACGGACGTCTGCGGAAAAGAACTCTCCAACAAAACTTTCTGCGATCTTTTTGCGGGTACGGGCATTGTTGGACGAAACTTTAAACCATACGTAAAACAAGTAATCGCCAACGATGTGGAATATTATAGTTATGTTCTAAATAGAAATTACATTGGCAATCATACCCCTTTTGATTATCGAAGAATTTTTAACCGAATTGAATATCTAAAAGGCAAAAAAGGGTTCATTTTTCAGAATTATTCCGAAGATGGAAAAGCTGGAAGAAACTATTTCACTGCAGAGAACGGACAGAAGATTGATGCCGTCCGAATTCAAATTGAGAAATGGAAAAAAACTTCAAAAATTACGGAAGATCAATACTTTTTCTTACTTGCTTCACTTCTGGAAAGCGCTGACAAAGTGGCCAACACTGCTTCAGTTTATGGGGCATACTTAAAACACATAAAGGCTTCGGCAGCAAAAAAGCTTGTTATAAAACCTGCTATTTTTCAGCAAACCGAAAATTCGCACCAAGTTTTCCAGCAGGATAGCAACGAGCTTATAAAGAATATTGAAGGCGATATTCTCTATTTGGATCCGCCATACAACGCACGCCAATATGGCGCCAACTATCATTTGCTGAATACTATTGCAAAATATGATACCTTTGTGCCCAAGGGAAAAACGGGCCTGCGCGATTATTACAAAAGCGATTGGTGTAGAACTGGAGAAGTACTTAAAAGTTTTGGGGAATTGATTGAAAACGCCCAATTTCCATACATTTTCCTAAGTTATAACAACGAAGGGTTGATGAGTCAAAAAGAAGTGCAAACGGTAATGGAACGTTTTGGAAAATACAGTTTGAAAACAAAAAAATACCAACGTTTCAAAGCAGACAAAACTGAAAACAGAAACCACAAAGCCTCAGAGACTTTTGAATATTTACACATTTTAGAAAAAATAAATCATGTTTAGCGACAAAGCCAACAAAATCTTCGCAGAAGTAATAAATAAATACCACGAAGTAAATACTGTGGATCAATCTTTCAACAATCCATATGACAAAGACAGTAATTTAATTGAGCATTTGTTATATAGAAAATGCTGGATTGACACGGTTCAGTGGCATTATGAAGACATCATTCGCGACCCAAATATTGACCCGGTTGCAGCCTTAAAATTGAAACGCCAAATTGATGCTTCCAATCAGGATCGCACCGATATGGTGGAGTATATTGACAGCTATTTCCTAGAAAAATTTAAGGATGTAAAGGTGAAGGACGACGCCACCATTAACACCGAAAGTCCGGCTTGGGGCATTGACCGACTTTCCATTTTAGCCTTGAAAGTATATCACATGAATGAAGAGGCAGAGCGTACAGATGCCTCACAAGAACACTTGATGGCTTGCAAAGCAAAATTAAATATTCTGCTTGAACAGCGTGTAGATTTAAGCACCGCGATCAATCAGTTGTTAGACGATATTGCTCACGGCAGAAAGTATATGAAAGTTTATAAGCAGATGAAAATGTACAATGACGACGAGATGAACCCAGTGCTTCGCGGTAAAAAATAATATTTTGTCACCCTGAGCAGCCCGTCCTGAGCGAAATCGAAGGGCAGTCGAAAGGTTTTTGGCAAAGAATATGGAAAAACCCACCCACATATTGGTAATACGCCTCTCTGCAATGGGCGATGTGGCTATGACCGTGCCAGTGCTGCGCGTTTTGGGTCAAACCTATCCCGAACTAAAAATCACAGTACTTTCCCGCCCCTTTTTTAAACCCCTTTTTGAAGAAATACCCAATCTTGATTTTTTGGAAGCCGATGTTTATGGGGAACATAAAAATTTGGGATTGCTAAAATTAGCAAACAAAGCCCAAGATTTGGGAATTGATGCCGTGGCAGATCTTCACAACGTGATTCGTTCAAAAGTGATTACGAAATATTTAAAGTTTAAAGGAATTGAAACGGCCACTATTGATAAAGGAAGGACCGAAAAGAAAGCATTGACTTCTTCCAAAGGAAAAAATATCCCAAAACTTAAAACCACGCATCAGCGCTATGCAGATGTTTTTGAAAAGCTTGGTTTTCCTATAGATTTAAACCAATTTACTGTACCACAACAAAAACGGTTGACTCCTAAACTCAATGGCCTTATTGGCGTAGAACCCAAAAAAATAATTGGCATCGCTCCTTTTGCTGCCCACCAAAGCAAAATGTATCCTTTAAGTTTAATGGCTGATGTAATCCGGGAATTGGATGAAACCGATAAATACCGAATTTTCCTTTTCGGCGGTGGAAAGAAAGAAATTGAACTACTTAAAAAAATTGAAAATCCGTTTGCAAACGTTACAAACGTTGCTGGAAAACTGACCTTTGAAGAAGAACTCGCTCTAATTTCAAATTTAGACTTAATGCTTTCCATGGATAGCGGCAATGGGCATTTGGCTGCAATGTATGGTGTTCCCGTGGTAACACTTTGGGGTGTGACGCACCCTTTTGCGGGCTTTGTACCTTTCAACCAGCCAGAAACTAATCAATTAGTCGCTGACCGTAAAAAGTATCCATTGATTCCTACTTCCATTTATGGAAATAAATTTCCGAAGGGTTATGATGAAGCGATGAAAACAATTGCTCCTGAAAAAGTGGTTCAAAAAATCCAAGAAATACTCTAAACATCATCATAATCCACAACAACTTTAGCCGTTGTGGGATGTGCTTGGCAGGTAAGTATCAATCCATCTGCAATTTCAGATTCGGTAAGGATTTGGTTTTTGCGCATTTCAGCCTTTCCTTCTTTTAAACGCGCAATGCAAGTGCTGCAAATTCCGCCCTGGCAGGAATACGGTGGGTCCAAACCTTTGTCCAAAGCAGCTTCGAGAATGCTTTTTGTCTGCGGCATTTCAAAAGTTTCTTCATCGTCATCCAACGTGATGGTAATAGTAGAATTTCCATCGTGTTTTTCAACCAGAAGTCCTTTTTCGGCCGTGGAAAAAAGCTCGTGGTGAATTTGTTTTGAATTGATTCCGTTATGCTTCAAAGTCGCGGAAACTTCATCAATCATTTCTTCGGGACCACATAAATAGAAAGCTTCATATATAGTTTCGGCATATTTATTCTTCAGAAAAAAGTTGACGATGGAACGATCAATTCTTCCAAATTTCGAATTTTCCTCTTCCTTTCGGCTGAAAACAAATTCAGCAATAAAGCGATTTGGAAACTGTTTTTGAAGATCCAAAATTTCGTTGTAAAACATGGTTTCTTCAATATTTTGATTCCCATAAACTAATAAAAAAGTACTTTGCGGCATTTCTTCCAAAGTGCTTTTTATTAATGAAAGTACCGGTGTAATACCGCTTCCCGCGGCAAAAGCTGCATAGTTTTTTAGATTTGGTTCCAAAGTGAATTTCCCTGTTGGGGGCATCACTTGTAGCGTATCACCAGCTTTCAAATCTTTGTTTGCGAATTCTGAAAAAGCCCCTTTATCCACTTTCTTCACGGCTACTTTCAGCAATCCACTTTTTGGTGAAGAGCAAATGGAATAGGCGCGGCGCAAATCTTTGCCAGCGCTTTGGTGTTTAATGGTGATATATTGGCCCGCCTTAAAAGCGAAAATATTCTTTAAATTTTCAGGTACTGAAAATGTTATGGAAACTGAATTTGGGGTCTCTTTTTTTACTTCGGAAACGGTAAGCGCGTGAAATTCGCTCATAATCTTAAATTTTTTCTGCAAAAGTAGTAAAACTGAATTTTTTAAAGTTGCTTTTGGCAACGAATAAAAAACACGAAGTTGAAGGATCCCGATATGCATCGGGATCCTTTCATTTTAAATTCCCAAACTTGTTTAATGGACTGCTGCTGGCTCATTTTTTTACTGATTATCCCAGCAGATATTAAAAAGAAATGTATTTTTACCGCTCTTTAGTGATTCTACATACTAAAATAGAACCTTTTAAGTTAGAATATTATATAAACTGAAAGCATTTTGAAGGGCACATATAAAATTACATTATTTATTCTGGCTGTTGTTTTTTTGGCAGCATGTTCACGTAAAAAAAATACCTTTTTAAACCGCAATGTTCACGCAGTAACTACAGAGTTTAACACACTGTACAACGGTGATATGGCTTTTACGGACGGAAAGGAGCAACTGGCTTATGGATTTCGGGATAATTTCTGGGAAATACTTCCTGTAGAACGCATCAACATAGAGGAAGCAGAAACAAAAGCTCCCGGCGCCTCTAAAAATTCCGAATTCAATCGTGCAGAAGAAAAAGCCGCAAAGGCAATCCAAAAACATTCCATGTATATTGACGGTAAGGAATACAATCCGCAGATAGATGAGGCTTATATGTTACTTGGAAAATCTCGCTACTACGACGGTCGCTTTATTCCAGCATTGGATGCTTTCAATTTTATACTGGATCGTTACCCAACAAGTAACAACATTAACCTTGCGAAAGTGTGGAAGGCAAAAACCAACATCCGTTTAAAGAACGAGGAATACGCTATTGAAAACCTCAAAAAGATGTTTAACACAGCAGATTTAAAAGAGGAAGAAATAGCTGACGGTGCCGCAATGATGGCACAGGCCTTTATAAATTTAGATTCTTTAGAACCCGCGCTGGAATACATAAAAATGGCTACTGAAAATGTAAAGGACAAAGAGCTTAAAGGAAGATATACATTCATTAAAGGACAACTCTACAACCGTTTGGATCAAAAGGACAGTGCTAATATCGCCTTTGATGAGGTGATAGCAATGAACCGAAAGACTTCCCGGGCCTATATGATTAATGCCTATTTAGAAAAAGGAAAAAATTTCGATTATGAAAAAGGGGACCGTACAGCTTTTTTAGAACTATTACAGGATCTGGAAAAAAATCGTGAAAACCGTCCATTCTTAGACAAAATTTACAATCAGTTTGGTGATTATTATCTTAATAGCGATAGTACTGAAACAGCTGTTAAATATTACAATAAATCTATCAAATCCTTTAAACAGGATAGAGTTCTTCAATCAGTAAATTACCAAACTCTTGCAGAAATCAATTTTGATAATGCCGAATATAAAAATGCAGGAGCCTATTACGATAGCACACTAACCTTTCTTGAAGAGAATAGTCGTCAATGGCGCAGGATAACAAAGAAACGTGAAAACCTTGACGATGTAATCAAATACGAAGACATTGCCACTACAAATGACAGCATCCTTAGATTGACCAAAATGAGCGAGACTGAACAACTTGCTTTTTTCACAGATTACACTTCAAAATTGAAGGAACAAGCGATAAAAGATTCTTTGAACGCCATCAAGATTGAACAGAAAATCGCCAACAAAGAGTTTTATGAAAAAGGCAATGCCGCTTCTGGGCCAAACAAAGGAGGTAGCACTTTCTATTTTTATAATACTTCCACAGTAGCATATGGAAAAGGAGAATTTAGAAAAGTTTGGGGAGATAGAAAATTGGAGGACAACTGGAGACTTTCATCTAAACAAACTTCTTTGATCAATAATGATGAAGAAGCGGTTGCGGTAGCACCCATTGCTGAAAACGAACTATACAAACCACAAACCTACATCAGCAGAATACCTACTGAAGAAAAAGTAATTGACAGTTTGGCAAAAGACAGGAACTTTGCGTATTACCAATTAGGTTTGATTTACAAAGAAAAATTTAAAGAATACAATCTTGCTGCAAACAGGCTTGAAAAATTACTCACCTACAATCCCGAAGCGCGGTTGGTGGTGCCTGCAAAATATAATTTGGTTAAGATTTATGAAATTTTGGAAAACCCTTCAGAATCTGATAAGTACAGAAATGATATTTTGACCAACCACGGCGAAACGCGTTATGCAGAAATTCTTCGCAATCCAAATTCACAGTTGCCAACTGATGAGTCTAGCCCAGAATTTAAGTATAAAGAACTTTACAAAGAGTTTGAAGCTGCTAAATATGCCGAAGTCATCAAAAAAAGCGATGATTATATGATGGTATACAACGGCAATGACATTATTCCAAAGTTTGAATTGTTAAAAGCAACTGCTATTGGTCGCCAACAAGGTTTTGAAGCTTATAAAAAAGCATTAAACTTTGTATCACTTAATTATCCTAGCACTGAGGAAGGCAAACAAGCACAACAGATATACAGCAATGTGCTTCCTGTACTTGCAGTGAAGGATTTTGTTCCAGAAGAAGAATCCGAAAATTGGAAACTGGTTTATAAATTCAGCAAGGAGGATGCTGAAGCAGCACAACAGTTAAAGGAAAAACTTGATAAAGCGATAGAAGATTTCCGTTATACAAATATGACAACCTCTGTGGATTACTATGACCCCCAAACCAGATTTGTGATTGTTCATGGACTGAACACAAAAATGGGCGCTCGTGGTTTTGGCGAGGTGCTAAAAGAAAAGAAAGAATATAAAATCAAACATCCATTCTTTGAAATTTCATCTCCCAATTATAAAATCATTCAAATTCATAAAAACCTAGATGATTACCTCAAGCAAGGTGTAACTGAACAATAGCCTACAACAAGCCGAATAACAGAATAGTAACTTTTAAAACAACTGCTATGTTTTCAGACAAAAAAAAAGAAAAGAACATTGCCTCCGAACCAGGAAGTGCGCAAAACAGAATTAACGAAGGAACCAAACTGAAAGGAGATATTTCTTCTACTGGGTTTTTCAGAATTGATGGCACTGTTGAAGGCAATGTAAAAACGCCATCCAAAGTAGTTTTAGGCAAAACAGGTGTTATTATAGGAACATTAACTTGTGAAAACGCCGATATAGAAGGTAAGTTTGAGGGAACTCTTCAAATTTCGGGAACCCTTTCTTTACGTTCCTCAGCAGTAGTAGAAGGCGATGTGACTGTTGGCAAATTGGCTGTAGAGCCTGGCGCTACTATGAATGCTTCTTGTGTTATGCAAGACGGTAAGCCAAAAAGCATTACTAAAAATCAGTCCACTGCTGAAAATACAAAAGCACACCCTTTTGATCGCCAACAGCGTTTAAAAAAAGCAGCTGTTGAGACCGATCTTGACGATTGAAATTCTCTAAAATGGCCGATAAAAAGGACAATGGAATAAAAAGATGGGCCATTCTGTCAGGCATCGGCATACAGATGGGCGTTATTATTTATCTTTTTGTGAAATTGGGCCAATGGTTGGACGGTAAATATTCCGACGGCGGAAAAACATTTCTTATTATCTGCACACTTGTGGGGGTTGGCGTATCGCTTTTTATTGTTATTAAGCAAACCAACAAGTTGAATTCTTGATTGTAATAATGAAAAATGAAACTTTCAGATTTTTGACGGTTCTTTTATTGGTATTGGCCGTAGTTTTTGCTGCACACCTATTTATATTACAAAATATGGAATTGCCAATTTTTGCAGATAGAATTATACTTTCCTATATACTGAATTATGCGATGGCAGCTGCCATTTTAATCTTCATTCAATCAAAGTTTAACAAGAAATCATCACAAACAGGATTTATATTTCTTGCTGGTAGTGGTCTTAAATTCTTGCTTTTCTTTATGGTTTTCTATCCTTTTTATCGAGAAGATGGAACTATGTCAACTTCGGAATTTGCTGCTTTTTTTGTGCCGTATGCCAGCTGTTTGATTTTAGAAGTAGCATTTCTTTCAAAACAGCTTAATAATCAGGATTTTTGACGATTTTCTTCCGAAGAAAAAAACACAAAAAATAGTTTTTTCTTTCTCAGAAAGAAATGTATTTTTGCACCGATTTTAAGGACACCGTTATTTGTTCAAAGATGCATAGAAAAACATTGGTTAGAATACTTTCAGTTTTATTGTTTATCGTTTCTTTTTCAGGAGTGGCACAAGACGAGCACGTAGAGGAGGCTAAAGAACTCCTTCCTGGTAATAAAACCAAGAAAGAAGAGATAAAAGAGTTTATAAACCATCACTTGATGGATTCTCATGATTTTAATCTTTTCGGATCAACAGACGAAGAAACTGGCGAAACCCATCACTACGGCTTCCCACTTCCAGTAATTCTTTGGGATGGCGGTCTTCATACGTTTATGTCTTCAGAATTTCACCACGGTGAAAATGTGGTTGAGTCAAACGGAAACTTCTACAAACTTTACCACAGCAAAATTTACAGAACCGATGCCGAGGGCACCATCAATTATGATGAAGAGCACCACCCAACGAACGTTCGCCCGTTAGACCTTTCCATTACTAAAAGTGTGGTAATGATGTTGGTTACCGGCCTATTGTTGATTTGGCTGTTCAGTAGCCTTGCAAAAAGCTACGCGAAAAATGGAAGCATTCCACGCGGGATTGGCCGTTTCTTTGAGCCTATCGTGCTTTACATTCGCGATGACATTGCCATTGCAAACATCGGTGAGCACAAATACAAAAAATATATGCCGTTCCTATTGACCGTATTTTTCTTTATATGGTTTTTGAATATGTTCGGTCTTACGCCACTTGGTGTAAATGTTACCGGCAACATTGCGGTTACAACTGCTTTGGCAATAATTGTTTTCTTGATTACAACATTCACTGGAACTAAAGATTACTGGAAACATATTTTTGATCCACTTGGCGATGGAATGCCTTGGGCCGGAAAAATTTTGATTTATATCATACTTGTTCCTATCGAAATTTTAGGATTGTTCATTAAGCCTTTCGCGCTTCTTATCCGTTTGTACGCAAACATGACAGCGGGCCACGTGGTATTGATGAGCTTGATTGGGTTGATATTTATTTTTAAAAGCTGGATCGGCGGACCGTTGTCCTTCGGCCTTTCATTTGCAATTTCACTTATTGAATTATTGGTAGCGTTGCTACAGGCATATATTTTCACAATGTTGGCAGCCTTGTATTTCGGCTTTGCAAGCGAAACGCATGCAGAGCACGAAGCTCACGATGGCGAAGTGCAACATTTATAATAAAGAGTGTTTAATTTTTAAATATATATATTATGACAATTCCAACTATTGTAGGAGCAGGTTTAGCAGTAATCGGTGCCGGTATCGGTATCGGTATGATTGGTGGGAAAGCTATGGAAGCTATCGCACGTCAGCCTGAGGCTTACGGAAAAATTCAAACAGCAATGCTTATTGCAGCGGCGCTTATTGAAGGTATTGGTTTCGCAGCGATTTTCGCAGGGTAATCAAAAAAAACTAACAAATGGCTGTGACGGTTGGTTACAGCTGTTTGTTACAATTAAAATTGAGCATACAGTTTAAATTAAATAAATATCCGCCTAGGCGGCCGTTGATATGGAAAAATTAATTAACGACTTTTCATTCGGACTTTTTTTCTGGCAAATAATAATCTTTGTGTTGTTGCTTTTGTTGCTTCGCAAATTTGCTTGGAAACCTATTTTAACCGCGGTTAACGATCGTGAGGAAGGAATTAAAGATGCATTGGATTCTGCAGAAAAAGCAAAACTTGAAATGCAAAATCTTCAAGCAGATAATGAAAAATTATTGCAAGAAGCCCGTTCTGAACGTGAAATAATGCTGAAAGAAGCTCGTGAGATTAAAGCAAAAATGATTTCTGACGCAAAAGAAGAAGCCAAAGGTGAAGCAGACAAAATGGTTGCCCATGCACAAGCGGCTATTGAAAGTGAAAAGAAATCAGCTATTGCAGAATTGAAGCAACAAGTAGCTAGCCTTTCTTTGGAAATTGCCGAAAAAGTAGTAAAACACGAACTTTCTGATAAAGACAAGCAATTGAAACTTGTTGACGAAATGTTGGGCGATGCCAAATTAAACTAATCATTCAATGAGCAGAGCAGCAATACGATACGCAAAGGCAATTTTGCAGAAAGCAAACGAAAACAACACAGAAGCTGTTGTTTTTGGCGATATGCAATCTGTTTATAATACTATTGAAGGCAGCCGCGAATTGCAAACTGTACTTCAAAGCCCTATAATTAAAGCCAACGATAAAAAGGAAGCTTTGTTGAAAATTTTTAGCGGGCAATCAGAAATTACGCACTCGCTTATCAATATTTTAGTAGATAACAAACGTACTTCATTATTGGGAAATGTAGCAAAAAGCTATGTTGATCTTTACAATGATGCGGAGGGTGTAAAAGTTGCTACGGTAATTACAGCCATTCCACTTTCTTCAGAATTGGAGAGCAAAGTGATGGAAAAAGTGAAGGAACTTACAGGAAGCGAAAAAGTAACGCTTAAAAACGAGATTGACCCAACTATCATTGGTGGATTTGTACTTCGTGTTGGTGATATTCAATATAACGCGAGCATCGCAAACCAATTAGGAAATTTAAAAAGAGAATTTAGTAAATCAATATAATTTTTGTGTCACCCTGAACACAGTTGAAGGGTAAAATCATTAATAGAAATAAAATGGCAGAAGTAAAACCAGCTGAAGTATCAGCAATATTAAAGCAACAACTTACAGGCTTTGAAGCAACCGCTTCCCTGGACGAAGTAGGAACTGTTTTAACCGTGGGTGACGGTATTGTGCGTGCATACGGACTTTCAAACGCCCAATACGGTGAATTGGTAGCCTTTGAAAGTGGTCTTGAGGGTATTGTATTGAACCTGGAGGAAGACAACGTAGGTATCGTACTTTTGGGTCCTTCCAAAGGCGTTAAGGAAGGTTCAACTGTTAAGCGCACACAACGTATTGCTTCACTTCAAGTAGGTGAAGGTATCGTTGGTCGTGTGGTAAATACACTTGGTCAACCTATCGACGGTAAAGGACCAATTACTGGTGAAACTTACGAAATGCCATTGGAGCGTAAAGCGCCTGGGGTTATTTATCGTCAGCCGGTAACTGAACCACTCCAAACTGGTATTAAGTCTATCGATGCAATGATTCCCGTAGGCCGTGGCCAGCGTGAGCTTGTAATTGGTGACCGACAAACAGGTAAATCTACCGTTTGTATCGATACCATTTTGAACCAAAAAGAGTTTTACGATGCAGGTGAGCCTGTATACTGTATATATGTAGCGATTGGACAAAAAGCTTCAACTGTTGCAAACATTGCTCAGGTATTGGAAGAAAAAGGCGCTTTGGCCTATACAACAATTGTTGCTGCTAACGCATCAGATCCTGCGCCTATGCAGGTTTACGCTCCTTTCGCAGGTGCTGCAATTGGTGAGTACTTCCGCGACACAGGTCGTCCAGCTTTGATTATTTATGATGATCTTTCAAAACAAGCGGTTGCTTACCGTGAGGTTTCCCTTTTGCTTCGTCGCCCACCGGGACGTGAAGCATATCCTGGGGATGTTTTCTTCCTTCACTCAAGATTGTTGGAGCGTGCCGCTAAGGTAATAGCCGATGACGATATTGCAAAGGAAATGAACGACCTTCCGGAATCGTTGAAAGGTATTGTAAAAGGTGGCGGTTCATTAACTGCACTTCCTATTATCGAAACACAAGCAGGTGACGTTTCGGCATATATCCCAACAAACGTAATTTCGATTACTGATGGGCAGATTTTCCTTGATGGAGATTTGTTCAACGCGGGTGTTCGTCCAGCTATTAACGTAGGTATTTCGGTATCGCGTGTGGGTGGTAACGCTCAGATTAAATCGATGAAAAAAGTAGCAGGTACCTTGAAACTGGATCAAGCAGCTTTCCGTGAATTGGAAGCGTTTGCAAAATTCGGTTCAGATCTTGATGCCGCAACTTTGAACGTAATTGAAAAAGGAAAACGTAACGTAGAAATATTAAAGCAATCTGAAAACGATCCGTACACGGTAGAAGATCAAATTGCAGTAATTTATGCAGGTTCCAAAAACTTGATGCGTAACGTTCCTGTGGATAAGATTAAAGAATTTGAAAGAGATTATCTTGAAATGCTGAACCTGAAGCACAGAGACACGCTTAATGATCTGAAAGCTGGTAAACTTACAGATGAGGCAATTGATGTAATGACGTCTGTTGCTGCAGATCTTTCAGCGAAATATAAGAAGTAGTTAGATTTCAGTATTGAGTATTGAGAAATTTAATCTCAATACTCAATACTAAATACTCAATTCTATAAAAGAATGGCGAATTTAAAGGAAATTAGAAACAGAATATCATCCGTAAGCTCAACGATGCAGATTACCAGTGCCATGAAAATGGTATCTGCTGCAAAGTTGAAAAAAGCTCAGGATGCCATTACGGCAATGCGTCCCTATTCTGAAAAACTTACCGAGCTTTTGCAAAACCTTAGCGCCACGCTTGATGCCGATACCGGAAGCAAGTATTCAGACCAGCGCGAGGCCAACAAAATTTTAGTAGTTGCCATTACCAGTAACCGTGGTTTGGCGGGAGCATTCAACAGCAATATCATAAAAGAAGCACGTAATTTGGCTGCAAATTCATACGCAGGGAAGCAAGTGGATTTTATGACAATCGGAAAAAAAGGTAACGATATTCTTAAGAAAACTGGGAATATTCTTGAAAACAACAATGCTATTTTTGACGATCTTTCTTTTGATAACACTTCAGAAATCGCCGAAAAATTGATGCTTCTTTTTTCCGAAGGGAAATACGACCGTATTCTAGTTGTATACAACCATTTTAAAAATGCCGCAACACAACTTGTAATGACCGAGCAGTTTTTGCCCATTATGCCACCAAAACAATTGGAAGGGCAAGAAGCAAAAACCAATGAAACTTTCTACATTTTTGAACCTTCAAAAGAAGAAATTGTAGAAGCTTTGATTCCAAAGAGTTTAAAAACCCAATTGTTTAAAGCACTTCGCGACAGCGTTGCCAGTGAACACGGCGCACGTATGACGGCAATGCACAAAGCAACCGATAACGCAACCGAACTTCGCGATGCGTTGAAACTTCAGTACAACAAAGCACGTCAGGCCGCCATCACCAATGAAATCCTTGAGATTGTTGGAGGTGCTGAAGCTTTGGCCGGATAATATCATAAAAATCAATTAAAAAAAAGCCTTTCATTTTCGAAAGGCTTTTTTGTTGTAGAATATTTGTAATTTTAATGAATGATGAAAAAAATAAAAACCCTAGTTTTACTTTTAACGGTGCCGTTGTTGTTACTCAGCTTTTCTAATTGTGGCGGAGCACAAACAGATAACTCGCAAATGTCTTTTGAAAAAAGTCCCCCTTTTAAAATTTCCGAAGCATACTATCAAGATTGGGTTGCAGGTGTAAAAGACGGTGGCTCAGGGACAAACGTCCATATCATTTTTAGTGAAAAAGATGCAGGTGTTGTAATTCAAAACATTTATTTCAGAAACCATATTTTAGAGGCAAAAGGAAATGTAAACGAACCAAATCATTTTGTGGGTTATCTTAAAAATGATATGCAGCGCGATGTTGTAATGGATGCTGACCCAATGAAAGAAGCTCAAAACACGCTAACACAAAATATACCTTTTAAATTGGAGGATAACCAAGCGGTAGTAGAATATTGGTTTGGCGGAAAAAAGAAATTTTATAAAATTGAAAATCTTTTGCGAAAAGATATGATTCCATATCCTCAGGCAAATCCGAATCAACACGAATAGGTATGCAAACTATAAACCTTGAAGATAAGTTTTCATCTTTCAAAGAACATTGGCATCCCCATCAAATAGCGGTTGTAGACAATATGCAGGTGCTATTGGCAAAGTTGAAGGATGAATTTGTTTGGCATAAACACGAAGATGAAGACGAACTGTTTTTAGTACAAAAAGGAACTTTGGAAATGCATTTTCGCGATAAAGTTGAAATTTTAAAAGAAGGCGAAATAATCGTGGTTCCAAAAGGTGTTGAGCATTGCCCAAAAACCCAAAATGGCGAAGAGGTGCATGTACTTCTTTTTGAAAAAATTTCAACTAAGCATACCGGCAATGTAACTTCTGAAAAAACTATTGCCGAATACCCCAAAATCTAAAATATGAAAATCCTTCACCTCGATAGCAACCATCCTTTATTAATGAAAATGCTTGAGGATGCAGGGTTTTCAAATGAAGAAAATTACAAATCTTCCAAGTTGGAAATTGAAGAAATAATTTCAAACTTTGAAGGAATCGTAATCCGAAGCCGTTTCAATATTGACAAACAATTCCTCGATGCCGCCAAAAACTTGAAATTTATTGCGCGTGTAGGCGCTGGTTTGGAAAGCATCGATATCAAGTATGCAGAAAAACTTGGAATCAAATTAATCGCTGCGCCCGAAGGCAATAGAAATGCCGTAGGCGAACATGCATTGGGAATGGTACTTTCGCTATTCAACAACCTAAATAAAGCCGATAGACAGGTTAAAAATGGTCTTTGGAACCGAGAAGCAAACCGTGGAATTGAACTGGAGGGAAAAACCGTTGGAATCATTGGTTACGGCAATATGGGCAAGGCTTTCGCAAGGAAGCTAAAAGGCTTTGACTGTGAAGTAATCTGTTATGACATAGAGAAAAATGTAGGTGATGAAAATGCAAAACAAGTTTTGTTAAAAGAATTCAAAAGGAAAGCAGATGTAATTAGTCTTCACACACCGTGGACACCTTTGACGGATAAAATGGTGAATTCAGAATTTATCAATTCATTTTCAAAACCATTTTGGTTTATAAATACTGCACGAGGTAAAAGTGTAGTAACGGTCGATTTAGTTTCAGCATTAAAATCTGGAAAAATTTTGGGAGCTGGATTGGATGTTTTGGAATTTGAAAAACTCTCTTTTGAAACACTTTTTGATTCAGAAAACATGCCCAATTCCTTAAAGAAACTATTTGCAATGGACAATGTAATTTTGAGTCCGCACATTGCTGGCTGGACCGTTGAGAGCAAAGAAAAACTTGCGAAAGTAATTGCTGAAAAGATTATTCGTAATTTTAAAAGATAAATTATAGCTTTACGAGTATGAAAAATTTTGTGCTATTTCTAGTTTCGATTTTTACCCCATCCATTCTTTTAGCGCAGGATTTATATGTTGTTACAAATGCAAATGAACTTAAAATAATCAACTTAGAAACCTTTCAAGTTACAGATCTTTTTGCGGTCGATATTTATGAGGTGGGGTATATCGTGGACATTGCTTTTTCACCGAATGGTGATATGTACGGTGTTACTGGTAATAGAACACTTCTCCAAATAGATTTAAACAACCAGTCATATACCATTATTGCTAATTTGCCAAATTCCGATAGTTATCCAGGGTTAGTTTGTAATAATAATAACGAATTAATAACAAGTTCTTATTTGGGAGGTCTTCTGTATAAATACAACTTAGATACCCAATCTCTTAATTTCGTTACAGATAACGCCTCTACTCCTGGAGACTTCACCTTTTACAAAGGAAACTTGGTGTATCCAAGTACTTTTGAAGCGAACATACAAAGTTATGATGGTTCAACATTTACTACTGTAGGCTGTGTCATTTCAAGCTTATTTACGTTTGTAAATATCTTTGAGAATTGTTCAAATAATACTATTTACGCAATAGATGAAAACAATAAAATCTATAAATATACTTTGGAAACCGCTACATTTGAATTGGTTGCAGATCTCATAGGCGTAGTAAACAAAATTTATGGAGGGGCCACCCGAACAGAACATCTTGCTTCAGCCTGTAACAGTGAACCATTAATGTCTGTAAATTGTGAACTTTCTGCAACTGACTTTTCACAAAACGCTTTCAATATTTATCCCAATCCGGCAAATTCATATATCAATATCACAATCCCGGTTTCTTTTCAGCATTTGGAATTTACCATTTTTGATAATTTGGGAAGAATAGTTTTCACTGAACGTTCAAACAAAAACAAAATTGATATATCTGACCTAACCCCCGGTGTATATTTTTTAAGATTAAAAGTAGACGGGCGAAACATGGACACACTGAAAAATTTATAAAAATATAGAAGAACAATATGAAAAAAAGAGTTACGGGAATAGGCGGAATATTTTTTAAAACCAAAGACCCCGATAAAACGAAAGATTGGTATAAAAACCACTTGGGCTTGAATACCGATAATTACGGCTGCACATTTTGGTGGCAGGATGAAAATGGCAACAAATGCTCAACGCAATGGAGCCCTTTTAATGCTGATACCAATTATTTTTCGCCCAGCGAAAAGGAGTTTATGGTTAACTACCGTGTGGAAAACCTGGAAGAATTACTGAAAATTTTGAAAGAAGAAGGTGTAACAATTGTGGGCAAAATGGAGACTTATGACTATGGAAAGTTTGGCTGGATTCTCGACCCGGATGGAAATAAAGTTGAACTTTGGGAACCAGTGGACAGTGCATTTCTATAATTTTTTATACATTTAAAACTCATTAAAAATCAACTTATCAACATTATGGAAGAACAACAAAACCAAGAGTACGACAGTACACAGCAGCAATCAAGAAATACCGCTAACGAAAGTTGGAATCAAGCTCCGCCTCATAATCAGGAAAACAAAAAGGTTTTGGCAGGAGTACTTGCAATAGTTTTAGGTGGATTTGGAATTCACAAATTCATTTTAGGATATACACAAGAAGGAATTATTCAAATAGTAATTACAGTTGTTACCTGTGGAATAGGCAGCATCATCGGTTTAATAGAAGGAATTATTTACCTCACAAAAAGCGATGAAGAATTCTATCAAACCTATCAAGTAGGAAAAAAAGGGTGGTTCTAGATAGTTAAAAGCCTTTGGATTTTTTCAAAAGTTTTTTTAAACTTAAAGAAATGATTATGAGCAAATTTGGCGCAATACCCAATTTAATTTATAACGATGCCAATGCTGCGGTTTCATTTATAAAAACCGCTTTTGGTTTTAAGGAGCATGGCGTTTTTAAAGATGATAAAGGGAACATTTTTCACGCACAGTTAATGTTGGGTAAGGCTTTGGTAATGATAAACCCATTTAATCCCGACACCGCTTTTGGTAAAATGATGAATATTCCAAAAAACCTCAATGGCTACAATACCCAAACGCCTTATTTTATTATTGATAATGTGGATGATCATTACAAAATTGCGAAAGCAAATGGCGCAGATATAGTAATTGACATTAAAGACGAAGACTACGGCGGTCGGGGTTATAGCTGCAAAGATCCCGAAGGTTATATCTGGAGCTTTGGGAGCTATAATCCGTACGATTAAAAATGAACTAATCTAAATCATTCCCCGCTACAGAGGTTTCAGAATCTACGTTTTCACCACTTTTATCAGAGTATTTTTTCTCCAGTTCTGCCTGAAATTCCTCCATCACAGGTTTTACTGTGCTTTCTGGTAAATCTGCAATACGAATGTACATTAAACCATCTACAGCATTATTAAATAATGGATCAACGTTAAATGCAACAACTTTTGCGTTTTGTTTGATGTATTTTTTAATAAGCACAGGCAAACGAAGGCTTCCAGGCTCTACTTCATCAATTATTTTATCAAATTTGTTGAGATCGGCTTCACTTTCATCAAAAATGAAATCTTTATCGGCATCCTTTAATTTTACCTTGTATTCTTTTTTGGGTTAATGTATTGCGCCACATAAGGGTCGTAATAATTTGATTTCATAAATTCAATCATCAATCATTTAGAGAATTTTGAAAACTTGTTACTAATGCTTACTCCGCCAATTAAATAACGATGTTCTGGATACCGTAGCGTTGTGTGCACAATTCCTTTCCAAAGTAAAAATAGGGGCATCGGTCTTTTGTTGATACTCTTTAATGATAAATGCGCGACCCATCTCGATGGATTTGCTCATCATTTCATATAATTCGGGCTCAAAACGGAAGAGATCTTGCAAGTAAAAACCATCAATTCCAAAGCGCTTAAATATCTCAGAACCCAAGTCCCATTCTATAAGCTCCGGCCATTTTTTGGGCTTCATTGTCCCAAAGAAACATATGGTGGTAATAGCTATCAAATTTATCGAGATCGGTACTGTTGTTGGTACCTTCGCCTACTTCACGAAAAGTAATTTCACGTAAACGGCCAATTTCCTGAAGAATGTACGGAATGGAATTTGCCTCGGCTAAAAACACTTCGTAGTTTTTACTTAACAAGCAACCGTTTATCGTTTTCACGCAATTTTTGAATTTCAGCCTCCATTGCTTTCAGCGGAATTGGACCTGCGATTTTTTTGGGTGGTTTCGGAAATTTTAATGTATTAGGAATGTTATCTAACAACTTTTTCTTCTGAAATGGATTAGATAGCATATATGTTTTCTTCCGAAGAAATTCAGTAAACACTGTTAGTGATTCGTGCTCCTTTTGGTCTTCTACAGAAATTGGATTTCCAATTCGCACTTTTATCAAGCGCTCTTTTTGAGTTAACAATTCCGAAGGTAATTTTGCGGTACGCAGTGTGTCGCTAATTTTCGCCAATCTGTAAAAAAGTTTACTGTTTTTTGCGTGAAAATAGATTGGAACGACGGGCACTTCAGCTTTTTTAACCAATTTCATTGCTGCTTCTTCCCAAGGTTTATCAACCAATAATTTACCATCTCTATAGGTTGAAACTTCTCCAGCTGGAAAAATACCCAAGGGATGGCCATCCTGTAAATGTTTCATTGCATATTTAAAACCCGCAATGCTAGATTTCACATCTTTTCTATCCTCAAAAGGATTTACGGGCATCACATAAGGTTTTAGCGGTTCAATTCGGTGTAATAAAAAATTGGCTACAATCTTAAAATCTGGGCGGTGTTCCAACAATAATTTAAGAAGCAAAATACCATCAATTCCCCCCAGTGGATGGTTTGAAATGGTTATAAAAGCACCGTTTTTGGGATACGGCTTAGATCTTCTTCAGGAATTTCAAAATTTATTTCAAATTCTTCAAGCAAAGCATTTATGAATTCCAGATCATGTAGATGCTTGTTTTTATCATAAATTTTGTTGAGAGTCGTTATGTTCAAAATCTTCATCAAGGACCAGCCCATAAAAGTGCCCAAAAAGCCGAATTTATCGACGTTTATGGCTTTTGCAACTTCTTTTGCGTTGACTAATCCCATGAAATATTTTGGTTGTTTGGTTTCAACAAATATAACTAAAGCATAACGATACTATTCTTTAATAACCAGCTGCACTGTTTCCTTGCTCTCCTGCTTTAAAAGCACGTTTTTATTTTCCGTAAGTGCCTTTACTTCAGAAGGTTTAAAATGGCGAATGGTATAGAGGGTAACGTTTTCGTTCCATTTTACACTGAATTTTTCGCGGAGCTTTGCTAGTAATGGCTCTAGATTCTTGAATTTGTCGTTCACACAGACAGAAAAACTAATTGCTGAATTTTGTATCATTTCCACTTTCATTTTGTGCTTATGAAGCCACTTGAAAACATCGCCAATATTGTCTTCCATCATAAATGAAAAGTCTAAAGATGAAAGTGAAATCAATACCAAATCCTTTTTCAGAATAAAACATGAAGTTTGTGGATCTAGCGTAACACCTTTACCAACGCAAGTTCCGGAAGCTATTGGGTTTAAAAATGATTTCACATAAAGTGGAATTTCTTTTCGTTGTAAGGGCTGAAGCGTTTTCGGGTGTATCACCGACGCACCGTAAAAAGCAAGCTCAATAGCCTCTCGATAGCTTATATGGTTAAGCAGTTGGGTTTTTGAAAAATAACGTGGGTCAGCATTTAGCACACCGGGAACGTCTTTCCAAATTGTTACATTTTCAGCATTTAAACAATAAGCAAAGATTGCAGCAGTATAATCACTCCCTTCGCGGCCAAGAGTAGTGGTAAAATTATTCGATGTTTCTGAACCCAAAAATCCTTGCGTTAACGTAATTCCTTTTTTTTCTACATTTTCTGAAATGAGCTTTTGTGTTTTTCCCCAATCTACATTTGCATCGCGGTAGTTGGAATCAGTCTTAATACATTGACGAACGTCCAACCATGTATTTAGTAATTCCATTTTCTGAAAAATATGCTGAAACAATTTTTGATGAAATTAGTTCTCCAAAAGAAACCACCTGGTCGTAAACAAAGGCATGGTTTTTAGATTTACTCGTTTCTAAAAAGTGCTTCAGCTCATCAAATGTTTTGTCCAGTTCCAAAAAGGCGGTATGTGAGGTAGAAGAAAATAGACCTTTCAAAATAGCATAATGAAAATCGTAAACAATTCGTAAAGCATTATTTAATCATCGCTCGATTCTGAAAAGTAATCTTTTAAAACCAATTCCAAAGCATTGGTGGTTTTTCCCATCGCTGAAATAACAATGACCAAATTCTTTTCCCCAGTTTGATTTATAACGGAAACAACATTTTTTACACCCTCAGCATCTTTTGTGGATGCCCCACCAAATTTGAAAATTTTCATATTCTTTTTAAGAATTTATATAATTTTTTAGACCTTTTTCGTCCATATGCACAACGCGCCAGTCTTTCACAATATTTGCACCACTACGTTCGTAAAACCTGATCGCTCCCTTGTTCCAGTCCAATACATCCCACGCAACACGTTTAAGACCTTGTTTATGGGCAAATTGCATAACTTGCTTATATAGCGCCTCGCCAATTCCTTTGCCGCGATGGGCTTCCTTCACAATTAAATCTTCCAGGTGTAGTGTTCTGCCCTTCCAAGTTGAAAAGCGATAATAGACAAGCGCCGCACCAACAATTTTTGAATTCAATTCAGCTACAAAACACGTGAACAATGGATTCTTCCCAAAACCTTCTCGCTCCAAATCCGCCACAGTAACTTCCACCGCATCGGGTTCCTTTTCAAATATGGCAAGTTCTTTTATAAGTTCTAAAACTTGTGGCATATCGTTTTTTAAAGCTTCTCGCACCTTCATTTTTTCAGAAATTAATTAGCATTACAAATATCGGTTCAATTTCTTAAAAATCACGATATTTGCTTTAAATTCAGGAATCCCCTTAAACCAATGGCAAAAATAAATCAATCACTCGGCGAGTTTATAATTGAAAACCAAAGCGAATTCATATATTCTTCCGGCGAACTTTCGCGGCTTATCAATTCCATACGTTTGGCGGCAAAAGTGGTAAACCACAAAGTGAACAAAGCAGGATTGGTAGATATTCTTGGCAATGCGGGCGATATGAATGTGCAGGGCGAAGACCAACAAAAATTAGATGTTTTTGCTAATGAAGTTTTTATAAATACCCTTACCAACCGCGAGATTGTTTGTGGAATTGCCAGTGAGGAAGAAGACGATTTTATAACTATAAAAGGCCGAAACGAAAAGAACGAAAACAAATATGTAGTATTAATGGATCCGCTTGACGGGTCTTCAAACATCGACGTAAATGTTTCGGTGGGCACCATTTTTTCTATTTTCAGAAGAATTACACCTTCGGGAACTCCTGTAACTATTGAAGATTTTCTTCAACCTGGAGTTAATCAAGTAGCTGCGGGCTATATAGTTTACGGGACTTCAACCATGATTGTTTATACAACTGGGCACGGTGTTAATGGTTTTACATTAAACCCAGCTATAGGCACCTATTATCTTTCACATCCAAATATGAAATTTCCTGAAAATGGGCACATATATTCTGTAAACGAAGGGAATTATGTTCACTTTCCACAGGGAGTAAAAGATTATATAAAATATTGCCAAAAGGAAGAAGAAGATCGTCCTTATACCTCACGATATATTGGTTCTTTGGTTTCTGATTTTCACCGAAATATGATAAAGGGTGGAATCTATATTTATCCCAATACTTCAAAAGATCCCAAAGGTAAACTTCGGCTTTTATACGAATGCAACCCTATGGCAATGATTGCCGAACAAGCAGGAGGAAAGGCCAGTAATGGCTTTCAAAGAATTTTGGAAGTTCAGCCTACTACACTGCACCAGCGCATTCCTTTCTTCTGCGGAAACACCAAAATGGTTGAAAAAGCAGAGGAATTTATGGCCAACACCAATTAAAAAACCCGAAGCAAAGAACTTCAGGTTTTAAAAATATTTTAATAGAAAATCTTTATTCTTGGTTTTTGTATCCTGTTCCTATTTCTTATTTAAAAGATATCTGTAATCTTCCAAATGGAGTCCGCCACTGTATATTTCAATAGAACGTTTTATTAAATGTTGGGCAGTTTCAGCATTATAGCCTAAGCCGATTGCATATTTTTCAATCAAAAAACGTTCGTGATCATCAATTTCGTGATTGGCAAAAATCATTTCAAAAAGATCATGGATACGTTCTAAACGTGTTTCGGAATCATTGGGCGGATTGATAGGATATTTGCCCGGATTTTTAAGCACTTCCGCATAAACAGACTCGTCAATGTCAAGTTTATGAGCAAAGCGTTTCAACATTTTTTCTTCTTCTAGGCCTATTTCACCGTGAACCGAAGCAATATTTGCAATAGATGCAAAATGGCCTAAATTTCGGGAATGTTCCCCGCTTTCGAATAAATCTGTAAATGACATAATTTGATTTTTATATTGCAAATATAAAACTTGTAAACGACAATTACGAGCAAAGCGAAGCAATCTGTTATTTGTTTTTCTGAAGTTATTTTTTAAAACATTTCACCCTAAACTTTTCTTAATTTCGAACGCAGCGAAGAGACCTTTTGTTATTTTTAAACAGCTATTGAAAGAAAAATGGAACAACCACTACTCGTTTTTAATGACAAAGGAATATACTGCGAACAAGGCAGACGTTTATATTGACGCTTGGCGCCCGGTCGATAAATGCATCGTTACCCACGGCCACGCAGACCACAGCCGTTGGGGGCACAAAAAGTATATAACGCATCACAACAATGTTCCCATTATAAAGCATCGGTTGGGCGATATTTCGGTTACCGGAAAGGATTGGAACGAAACTTTTACAATAAATGGCGTAAAGTTTTCCCTGCATCCAGCCGGGCATATTATTGCCTCGTCGCAAGTACGGGTAGAATATAAAGGCGAAGTCTGGGTTTTTACAGGCGATTTTAAACCTGAAGACGATGGCTTGGCAGAACAATATGAACCAGTAAAATGCCACACTTTTATTACGGAATGTACCTTCGGCTTGCCAGCTTTTAAATGGGAACCGCAAGCAGAAGTTTTTAAGGATATTAATGAATGGTGGGCCACAAATAAAGATGAAGGAAGGACCTCTATTCTTTTTGGTTACAGTTTGGGAAAAGCCCAGCGTTTGCTGAAACATCTCGATACTTCCATCGGAAAAATTTACACCCACGGCGCCGTTGAAAATATGACTGAAGTTGTACGGCCACATTACAATTTGCCCGAAACAACTTTAATAACCCGCGATACTCCCAAAGAGGAAATAAAAGGAAACATAATCGTCGCGCCACCGAGTGCGCACGGAAGCACCTGGATTAGGCGGTTTGTGCCTTACGTAACAGCTTCCGCCAGCGGGTGGATGACATTTCGCGGAGCGCGGAGAAGACGAGCAATTGATCGCGGATTTGTACTCAGCGACCACGCCGATTGGGAAGGGCTGCTTTCCGCCATTGATGCTACGGGTTGTGAAAAGATAATCGCAACACACGGCTACACCGATATTTTTGCGAAATATCTGCGAGAAGAACTTGGCTATGACGCCCGCACCGAAAAAACCCAATACGAAGAGGAAAGCGCCGAAATTGATAAAAAGATTGAACATGAAGATTGACAATAAAGAAAAACTTCCCTCCCCTTTTGGAGGAGGGATTGAGGGAGGGGGCCTATGAAAGATTTTGCCCAACTCATAAAAAAGCTTGACAGCACCAACAAAACCAATGAAAAGGTAGCGGCGCTAACCGAGTATTTTCAGAATGCGAATGAAGCAGATAAACTTTGGACCATTGCCATACTTTCCCACAGGCGACCGAAACGTCCCGTAAATACAACGCTGCTTCGGCTTTGGGCTACTGAAATTAGTGGAATTCCACTGTGGCTTTTTGAGGAAAGTTATCATATAGTTGGCGATTTGGCGGAAACCATTGCGCTGATTTTGCCAACTTCGGAAGAACATTCCGATAAATCGCTCTCAGAATTTGTTTCGGAAATTATTGAATTGCGAACCCTTTCCGAAGAAGAAAAAAAGAAATATCTGCATGACAATTGGTTGGCTCTGAATTACTTTGAACGTTTCGTTTTCAACAAAATTTTGACGGGTAGTTTTAGAATCGGCGTAAGCCAAAAACTGATGACGCGTGCACTTTCAAAAGCCACTGGCATAGATGAGGATATTTTGGCCTACAAATTAATGGGCGATTGGACGCCGGAAAAAACAACTTACAAAAAGCTGATTCTTGAGCAAAACGACGAAGATTATCTCAGCAAACCCTATCCTTTTTATTTGGCTTATGCCGTTGAGGATAATTTTCAGGAGGATTTGGGCCCGATTTCAGATTGGAGTTTTGAGCATAAATGGGATGGAATTAGAAGTCAGGTAATTATCAGAAATGATGAGGTTTTTGTGTGGTCGCGAGGCGAAGAATTGGTGACCGATAAATATCCCGAATTTCAGAATTTTCTGAAAGTTATTCCCAATGGAACCGTGATCGACGGCGAAATTCTTCCGTTCGGGGAAGGGGAAATCGGGAATTTCAATGCACTTCAAACTAGAATTGGAAGAAAAAATATTTCAAAAGCACTTTTAAAAAAAACGCCGGTAATTTTGAACGCATACGATCTGCTGGAATGGCAAGGCGAGGATATTCGCCAAAAACCTTTTTCGGAAAGAAGGGAAATATTGGATGGGTTGATTCAAGAAATCAATTCCGAAGAAATTGGAATTTATTTAAGCGAAACCATGAATTTTGAAACATGGGAAGAAGCCGCCGCCGAACGCGATCTTTCCCGAGAAAAACGCAGCGAGGGTTTGATGCTGAAGCGAAAGGATTCGCCCTATTTAGTGGGAAGAAAAAAAGGCGATTGGTGGAAGTGGAAAATAGATCCGTTTACAATCGATGCTGTTTTAACTTACGCAATGCGCGGCCACGGAAGGCGAGCAAACCTTTATACAGATTACACGTTTGCGCTATGGGATGATGGCGAATTGGTTACGTTCGCAAAAGCTTATTCGGGCTTGACAGATGCGGAATTTAGACAAGTAGATGCTTGGATTAAGCGAAATACGTTGGAGCGTTTTGGCCCCGTCCGCAGCGTAACGCCCCAACACGTTTTTGAAATCGCTTTTGAGGGAATCGCAGAAAGCAGTCGCCACAAAAGTGGAATTGCGACGCGTTTTCCCAGGATTTTAAGATGGCGAAAAGACAAACCGATTGAGGAGGCGAATACCCTTTCAGATTTAAAAGCACTCATACCCAAATGAAACAATCGGAGCTCATTTCAATCGCTGAAGATTGGTTTCAATCAAAAAATTGGAAATCCTTTCCCTTCCAAAAAAAAACATGGAAAGCTTTTCTCGATGGTAAGCACGGACTATTAAATGCGCCTACGGGAAGCGGAAAAACCTATGCACTGTGGGTGCCCATCGTACTTCAATATTTAAAAGAAAATCCAGATTATAAAACGAAACATCAAAAAGGTTTAAAAGCAATTTGGATAACGCCCCTGCGCGCACTCTCCGTTGAAATACACCAAGCGGCACAACGGTTTGCTGACGATTTGGGAACAGGTTTAACCGTTGGAATCCGTACGGGCGATACGCCCCAAAGCGAGCGGGCCAAGCAGAAACGCCAAATGCCAGATTTGCTGATAACCACGCCCAGAAAGTTTAATGCTTTTACTGGCTTCAAAAGGATACGATAAAACCTTCAAATCATTGACGGCAATTGTGGTTGACGAATGGCACGAACTCTTGGGAAGCAAGCGGGGCGTGCAGATGGAGCTTGGTCTTTCACGACTGAAAACTGTTTCAAAAGATTTACGGATTTGGGGAATTTCGGCAACCATTGGAAATTTGGAAGAGGCGCAGGATGTGTTGCTGGGAATGGATTCGGAATTCAGAAAAAATGCAGTTTTAATAAAGGCAAACCAAAAAAAGAAAATTGAAGTCCGCTCGATAATTCCAAAGAAAATGGAAACCTTCCCGTGGCGCGGGCATTTGGGTTTGCACCTTTTGGAAGAAATAATTCCCATAATAAAAGCCAGTAAAACCACCCTTATTTTCACCAATACCCGAGGACAATGCGAAGTGTGGTTTCAGAAAATTCTTGAAAAACATCCCGAATTTGCCGGCGAAATCGCAATGCACCACGGCAGCATTGGCAAAGACACCCGACTTTGGGTGGAGCAAGCAATCCGCAACGAATCATTAACTGCAGTTGTCGCAACTTCAAGTCTGGATTTGGGGGTTGATTTTGCACCGGTGGAAACCGTTATCCAAATTGGCGGACCAAAAGGCGTGGCAAAATTTCTGCAGCGCGCGGGACGTAGCAACCACAGGCCTGGCGAACCTTCAGTTATTTACTTTTTACCTACCCACGCTTTGGAATTATTGGAAGCTTCAGCCTTAAAAAGAGCAGTAAAAGAAGAGGTGGTGGAAGATAGAATGCCGTATTTATTGAGTTTCGACGTACTTATTCAATATTTGGTCACCCTAGCAGTGGGCAACGGATTTTTTCCGAAGGAAATTTTTCCCGAAATACAAAAAACGTTTTGTTTCCAAGGCATCACCGAGGAACAATGGAAGTGGTGCCTAAATTTTATAACCTTGGGAAGCCAAAGTTTGCAGGCCTACGATGAATACAAAAAAGTAGAAGTAACTCCCGAAGGCCTTTTTAAAGTGGAAAGCCGGCAGATTGCAATGATGCACCGCCTGAGCATCGGCACGATCGTGAGCGACTCGATGATGCACGTAAAATATGTAACCGGCGGTTTTATCGGCACGATCGAGGAATGGTTTATCAGTAAATTGAAAATCGGCGATAGTTTTGTGTTTGCAGGTAGAACTTTGGAATTGGTCCGCCTCCGACAAATGCAGGCACAAGTTCGGAAATCGACCAAAAAATCAGGGAAAGTCGCCAGTTTTTTAGGTGGCCGATTGCCCCTTTCTTCACAAATGAGTAAAATTCTTAGGGAAGAAATGCAAAGCGAAGCCGACCACAAACGAAACACACCGGAATTAAAGGCGCTCAGCGACATTTTTAATCGGCAGGAAAAAGAAAGTATCGTTCCCGGGGAAGATGAATTTTTGATTGAAACCTTTAAAACCCGAGAGGGTTATCACTCACTTTTTTATCCGTTTGAGGGCCGTTTTGTGCACGAGGCAATGAGCAGTTTGCTAGCGTATCGCATCAGTTTGTTGTCGCCCATTTCCTTTTCGTTGGCCTATAATGATTATGGTTTTGAACTGTTGAGCGATCAATATTTGGATATTCAGACAGTGCTTGACAATAATCTTTTCTCCGCGGAATATCTTTACGACGATCTTCAAAAAAGTTTGAATTATACCGAACTTGCACGCCGAAAATTTCGTGATATCGCGGTTATAAGCGGAATGGTTTTTCAGGGATATCCGAATAAAATAATTAAAACGAAACATCTGCAAAGCAATAGCCAATTGCTTTTTGACGTTTTCCGGGATTACGAACCCAACAATCTTTTGTATCTTCAAGCGTATCGCGAAACTTTTGAGCATCAATTGGAAGAAGGCCGATTGCGGCTTGGCTTTAGAACGCATCAATTCACAAAAAATAATTTGGAAGCAGTGTGAAAAGGCAACGCCCTTCAGTTTCCCGATAATTACAGACGGGCTGCGGGCAAAACTTTCTTCGGAAAAATTGGCGGATCGGATTAAGAAAATGACATTGCAGTTGGAAAAATGATTAAAAGAATTGAGATAAATAACAATGAATTTAAGTTACACCCCAGCGGCGCTATTTTTTGGGAAGAAAAGCAAATGCTACTTATTGCCGACGTACACTTGGGGAAAGTGGCACATTTCAGAAAACACGGAGCACCCGTGCCCGCAAATGCGGCTTTTCAAAATCTGGAAAAACTCACTGAAATAAGTAATTTTTTTCAGCCACAAACCATCTGTTTTTTGGGCGACCTTTTTCACAGTAAGTTGAATGAGGAATGGCAGGATTTTGAAAAATGGGTGGAATATACAAAGGCCGAGTTGATTCTTATTTCGGGCAACCACGACATTATTCCTCAGTATTTATACGAAGATTTGGGGGTAAAGGTTTATGATGAGCTGTTGCTGGATGGTTTCCATTTAACCCACCATCCCTCAGAAATAAAGGGAACTTTCAATTTTTCGGGTCACGTGCATCCGGGAATTAGAATGCGTGGTGTGGGTAGACAATATTTGCGGTTTTCGTGTTTTTATAAAACCATTAACAGCCTTATACTACCTGCTTTTGGTAACTTTACGGGGAAACACGTTTTAAAACCCTCAACAAACGATGAAATTTTTGCCATCGTGGAAGGAGAAGTTATTTGTGTATCAAAAAATTAATATACTATGAAAAAAACACTACAAATAGCCAATATCATTGCTTTCGTGACAATGGTTTTCATAAACTATCTGTCCAATACGGGAGCAATTAACAATACTACTATTGGCGAAATTTCTGAATCCTCAAAAAATCTTTTTACGCCTGCTGGTTATGCGTTCTCCATTTGGGGACTTATTTATTTAATGCTTTTGGGCTTTATAATTTACCAAAGCCGAAGTCTGTTCACAAAAGTGCGGGATGATGAGTATATTCTGAAAACAGGTTGGTGGTTTGTGCTTTCCTGCTTTGCGAATATAATGTGGATAACATTTTGGCTTTACGGATATATGGAATATTCAGTACTCGCAATTTTCGTTTTACTTTTTTCACTTTTAAAAATTGTAATGAACAACCGAATGGAACTTTGGGACGCGCCAATTTCAGTAATTGCTTTTTTGTGGTGGCCTTTCGTTTTTTATAGCGGTTGGGTTACCGTGGCGAGTATTGCGAATGTTGCTTCATATTTAACAAGTATTGATTGGAACGCTTGGGGGTATAGTGAAATTTCTTGGGCGGTAACAATGATAATCATTGCAGGAATTATAAACCTGGTTGTTACTTGGCGAAGAAATATGCGTGAATTTGCCTTGGTTGGAACGTGGGCTTTGGCAGCTATCGCAGTTGCCAATTGGGAAGTTAGCCAAACAGTTTCTTACGCAGCAATTGCGGTTGCTGCAGTACTTTTTGTAAGCAGTGGGTATCACGGTTTTAAAAATCATGAAACGAGTCCAGTGAATAAGTGCAAAGAATATTTAAAAAAATAGATGTTCCAATTTACGTTTTATCACCTATAATTTTTTGTAGTATAATTGGTTTTTGATTTACCTTTGCCGGCCAATGAGCAAAACACTCGTTACTTCGCTTTATTCACAGTCTTCGCAAACCCGAAAACTGGGAAAAGCTATTGCCTCTTCGGAAAATAAAATTCAAATTTCAAGCCTTGTTGGCTCTTCAGTTTCCTTGGCTATTGCTGAGGTTTTTGGCACTTCGGAATTACCTTTCCTTTTAATTTTTAATGATAAAGAAGAAGCCGCGTATCATTTAAATGATCTGGAAAATCTTTTGGGCGACCAAAATGTACTTTTCTATCCCGGAAGCTATCGGCGACCCTATCAAATTGAGGAAACAGATAACGCCAATGTTTTGTTGCGCAGTGAGGTATTAAACCGAATAAATTCTCGAAAGAAACCAGCGCTTATTGTAACCTATCCCGAAGCACTTTTTGAAAAAGTGGTTACCAGAAAAGAGTTAGAGCGAAACACGTTGAAAATTGCCATAAACGACCAGCTTTCGATAGATTTTGTAAACGAGGTTTTATTTGAATATCGCTTTAAACGCACCGATTTTGTTACCGAACCGGGTGAATTTTCAGTGCGAGGTGGAATTTTGGACGTGTTCAGTTTTAGCAATGATGAACCGTACCGAATTGAATTTTTTGGGGATGATGTAGACAGCATTCGCACCTTTGATGTGGAAACGCAACTTTCACTGGAACAGGTAAAAAAGGTTTCTATCATTCCGAATGTGGAAAACAAAATGGTTGATGAAAGCCGCGAAAGTTTTCTGAAATATATCGCATCAAAAACGGTGGTTTTTCTTAAAAATCAAGAACTTTTCAGCAGCGCCATCGATAATCTTTTCAAAAAAGCAACTGAAGCTTTTAACGCCATTGATTCAGAAATAAAACGCGCAAAGCCTTCGGAACTCTTCTGCACTTCGGAATTGCTGAAAGAACAATTGAACGATTTCACGAAAGTTCAATTAAAAAATACCGTTCGACAAGCTCAGGGAGAAACTATAGAATTTAATACAAAACCGCAACCTTCATTCAACAAACAATTCAATTTACTGATTGAAAATCTGAATGAAAACACTGAAAAATGTTATAAAAACTATATTTTCTGCAGTAGCGAGCAGCAGGCAAAACGTTTTCACGACATTTTTGAAGATGCCCAGCAAAATGTGGAACAGTTTGAAACCATTGTGTTTCCGCTGTTTCAAGGCTTTATTGATGACGATTTAAAAATCGTTTGTTACACAGACCATCAGATTTTTGAGCGTTACCATAAATTTCAACTGAAAAACGGTTACGCAAAAAAGCAGGCGATTACCTTAAAGGAAATCACCAATCTTGAAGTGGGCGATTACGTAACGCACATTGATCACGGAATTGGGAAATTTGGCGGATTACAAAAGATCGAGGTTGAAGGAAAAATGCAGGAAGCCATCAAACTTTTTTATGGCGAGCGCGATATTTTGTACCTCAGCATCCATTCGCTCCACAAGATTTCAAAATATAATGGCAAGGACGGAAAAGAGCCCAAAATTTACAAACTGGGTAGTGATGCGTGGAAAAAACTAAAACAAAAAACCAAAACCCGCGTAAAGGAAATCGCTTTCAATTTAATTGAACTCTACGCCAAACGCCGCACATTAAAAGGTTTTGCCTTTGATCCGGATAGTTATTTGCAGGCAGAATTGGAATCTTCCTTTATTTATGAAGACACGCCGGACCAAAGCACAGCGACGGAAGATGTAAAAAAAGATATGGAAAATGAGCGCCCAATGGACCGTTTGGTCTGTGGCGATGTAGGTTTTGGAAAAACTGAAGTAGCCATTCGTGCTGCTTTCAAAGCGGTGGACAATGGAAAACAGGTTGCCGTTTTAGTTCCCACAACTATTTTAGCGTTTCAGCATTTTAAAACATTTACAGAGCGATTGGCCGAAATGCCTGTGAACGTTGATTATCTCAATCGATTTAGAAATGCAAAAGAACGCAAAACTGTCTTGGAAGGGTTGAAAAATGGAAAGCTTGATATTGTTATCGGCACGCACCAATTGGTGAACAAATCAGTTGAATTTAAGGATTTGGGTCTCTTGATTATTGACGAAGAGCAAAAATTTGGAGTTGCCGTAAAAGACAAATTGAAAACAATTAAGGAAAATGTAGATACGCTGACTTTGACTGCAACGCCCATTCCACGTACGTTGCAATTCAGTTTGATGGCTGCGCGGGATCTTTCGGTAATTACCACACCACCTCCTAACCGTTATCCCGTGGAAACGCATGTTATCCGTTTTGGGGAAGAAAGTATTCGGGATGCGGTTCGTTATGAAATATCACGTGGCGGACAGGTTTTTTTCGTTCACAATAGAATTGAAAACATAAAGGAAGTAGCTGGAATGATTCAGCGATTGGTTCCCGATGCGAAAATAGGCATTGGTCACGGGCAAATGGACGGAAAGAAACTGGAAGATTTAATGCTTCGGTTTATGAACAATGAATTTGACGTTCTGGTTTCCACAACTATCATAGAAAGTGGACTGGACGTGCCGAATGCAAATACCATTTTTATCAATAATGCCAATAATTTCGGACTTTCAGACTTGCACCAAATGCGTGGCCGGGTAGGCCGAAGCAACAAAAAAGCATTCTGCTATTTCATCACCCCCGAATATTCAGCTATGACCGATGAAGCGCGAAAGCGGATTACTGCCTTGGAACAGTTTTCAGAATTGGGAAGCGGAATCAACATTGCTATGAAGGATTTGGAAATTCGTGGAGCGGGTGATTTGCTGGGTGGCGAACAGAGCGGATTTATAAACGAAATTGGTTTTGAAACCTATCAAAAAATTCTTGCAGAAGCAATTGAGGAATTGAAAGAAAAAGAATTCAAGAATCTTTATGAAGAAACCGAAGGGCCGAAGAAAAATTTCGTCAAAGAAATGACGATTGATACCGATTTCGAATTACTGTTTCCTGATGATTACGTAAACAATATTACAGAAAGACTCAATCTGTATACAAAACTAAACGAGTTGAAAAACACTGCAGAACTTCAAAAATTTGAAAAGGAATTGCTCGATCGTTTCGGGGAAATGCCTAAACAAGCCGAGGATTTATTAAATAGTGTTCGTATAAAATGGATTGCAATTTCCCTTGGTTTGGAGCGCATAATTATGAAACAGAAAAAGTTAGTTGGTTATTTTGTGGCAGATCAGCAAAGTGCTTTTTATCAAAGTGAAGCTTTTACTAAAGTGCTTCAATATGTGCAAAGCCATCCCCAAAAAGTGACAATGAAGGAAAAACAAACCCGCAACGGATTGCGCTTGTTATTGACTTTTGAGGGAATTTCTTCTGTTGAAAAAGCTTTACAGGCTTTAGAAAAATTTGAATAAAAGCCGAAATAGAGCTTCGGCTTTTGTTTTTCACTTTAGTAATCTTTTTCGTAGCGTACCTTTTTCGGTAGTTATTTCTACCAAATAAATTCCATTTCCCCAGCTGCTTGCATCTATTTTATGGGATATTTCCTGATGGTTATTTTCATAAACCAATTTTCCGACAGCATCATAAACCTTCAATTCAAAAGTTGCAAACTGTTTGCCCGAAAATTGAATTTCAAAATAATTTTTTGCAGGATTGGGAGCTATAATTAGATAATTTTCTACCTCCGAAAATTCATCGTTTCCCAAAGTTATTCCTGAAATAATCCTCAAGTTTTTGCTTCCAAAATCAGTTATATACATGGTGCCATTGGCTTCATCAAAATAAATTCCATTTGGGATATTAAAAGTAGCAACTGAAATATCGCCATCATTATTTCCAGGTGTACTACCTGCGAATAAGGTATAATCATCAACTGAATTGGGATTGATGGAATATATTTTATGATTGCTCATAATTGTTCCCCAAAGTTTTCCTTGACCGTAAGTAATAAAACCCAAATTAGGATAGAGACCTCCTTCGGTTGGGAGTTGTGCAATATATTCCAGATCGCCATTCTCGTCTACTTTGAAAATTTTTCTATCGTTATAATTTCCAACATATAGGTTTCCGTTTTCATCATAAACAATTCCTACCGGACCACTTAATGCTGTGGATGAGGAGACAGTAGTTATAGTTCCGTCTGGAGCAAGTCTATTAATAATGTTTCCTGTATAAAGTGTAAAAACCATAGAATCGTCATCAAAAGATTTTACAATTCCAGAAGGATGGCCCGTCACAGGATAAGTTGCTAAAAGGTTCCCGGCAAGGTCATATTTATAAATTTTATTTCCTTGACCATCACAAACGTACAATTCCTGATTGGAATTGAAAGCCAATCCGTTTGGGGTATTCAAACCTGTGATGAAGGCTGTTGCTTCTCCAGTTGGTGAAAATTTAAAAACGGTATCGCCTGTGTAATTGGAACAATAAATGTTTCCGTCATTGTCCAAAACAATGGCATCATCCGGAGTGCCTTCGGTAAAGGTGGTAACCGTTTGTGCGCTTAAAAATAAATGCCCGATTAAAAAGGCTGCAGTAAAAAGGAATAGGTTTTTCATAATCTGAAAATTTTAAAGTTTAGTACAAATCTATTTTCAGAATAATCAGAAATCGACCGTTTGCATACAGCCGAACGTAAAACTTATGCGGCCAACTGTTTTTTTATATAATTGCTTGGGGTATCGTGCATTGTATTTTTGAAGGCTTTGTTAAAGGTAGATTTTGAATTAAAGCCCACATCCATGGAAAGTGCCAGTATGGTATGTTTTAAATGCTCCATATTTTCAACTTTTTTTAAAAATTCCTTTACGCGATATTGATTTATAAAATCATAAAAAGTGGTTTTGTAAACCTGATTTAAAAGCCAGGAAACGTTGTTTGTTGAGGTTTTGAGCATTTCAGAAACATCAGCCAAAGTCAAATCGCTTTGTAGAAAGACCTTTTCATTGATCATTAAACTATCCAATTTGGTTTTTAATAGTTTTGTTTCGGCTTCCGCAAGACGCTCTTTCCTTAAACTGTTTTTTTGCTTTTCTTCCGAAATTCTAAAGAGCTCAGGCTGTTTTAAACTGAAATATCCTATTACATAAATAAATAGTGGAATTGCAACCCAAATACTATCATAACCAATATAAGGAATCGTTTTGTCGAAAATGGATGTGTTCAATAGGCTGAAAGTCCAAGCTAACAAACAAGCTAAAACTGAAAACAGAAAAAAGTTGAGATAGACAATGGGAGTTTGCTCAAAGGAAAAAATTTCTTTTTCAGTTTGTTTGAATTTTGCAAGTAACTGAAACGATTTCAACACATAAAACAAATTAAATAAAATCATGAATACCGAAATAATCCTGAAATAAACGAGCAAGTTTCCGTTTAAAAAATATTCGTAATATGCTTTTGGAGTGTAATTTATAATATAAAACAGAGCGAAAGAAATCATTCCAAAAAACGGAATAAAATGAATTATTGAAAGCGAATAGGCACTCTGTTGCTTAAACAGAAGTCTTTTTACATACAAATAGATAAAGGGCCCAAAGAGGAAAACCATTGAATCAACCGCAATGCTCCATTGAAAAACCCAAGGAGTTAAAAACCGGAAGTAGAAAAACCTACCAATAAGCATTAGTGTAGCAAGTGCAATTAAATAGGAAAGTATGCTATTTGCTTTTTGGTTGTTATTGGAAATTCGTTGTAGCGTTAACGAAAGGAAAATACCTTGGCAAATTCCAATAACAATAATTAAGTCTATAAGCTTAAAAGTAATTTCCATAAAACTTTATCTATCAACAAAGATAGACGGAAGCTTTTAAAAAAAGTGTATTTGGGTACAGCAGTACCTAAAAAAGATAAAATGAGATACATCAGTATTCCAGTAATCTCTTGTGCTTTCTGATTTGAAAATTTCTAGTGTCGGGCAAATGTCGGGTGAAATTCCCTTGAAAATATTGCACTATCTTTACTGCAATCGTACTATTGCCTCATAAAATTTGTAAAAATGAAACAACCAGAATTAGGACGGAAAATTTTCGAACTTCGAAAACAAAAAGGCTTTACACAGGAAGAACTTGTGGAACAGTGCAACATCAATGTGCGAACCATACAACGTATTGAGGCTGGAGAAGTTACACCTCGTAGTTTTACTTTAAAAACAATTTTAAATGTTTTGGGTGAAGAATTGGAAAACCTGCAAGAACCCGAAGTTTCCCCTTTTGAAAATTTCAATTTAAAAGATGTTGGTTTTTCTATTTTTTACATAAAACTTGCATGGATTTGCGGTATAATTTATTTTCTTTCTGGTTTTGTGGAATTTGCTGTTGACTATGCCCGATTTTACGAAGATAAATTGATAATTCCCAAAGCTGCATACATCAGTATGAAATTTATTGTAATGCTGGCTTATATTTATTTTTTATGGGGATTTGTTTTGAGCGGCAAAATTTTCAATAATTATCTACTGAAAATAGGAGCCTTCTTTTTGATTGGCACAACCATTTTATTTTATGGATATGATATGGCTTCGCTTTACTTTGAACCATTTTATACCGAATATGTTATGACAACACAATCCATTTTCTGTGGAATTGGTAGTATTATCTTTGGTTTGGGGATAATGCGTTTGGAAAATCCTTTTGGGAAAATTCCGGGAGTAGCGGGTGGATTTGAAGTAGTGAGCGGGATATTGTTCGCGATTGTTTTTATGGCGTGGTTGGGGCTTACCTTTTTAATCCCTGCTGTGATTTTACAAATTATATTGCTTTTTAAAATTGAGGAATTTGTAAGAAAAGAAAGAGATTTCCGTCTGGGGGAGAATTAAAAATGGTAAAAAGCATTTACAAAATGCTCCAACTTCTCTTCTTTTTGATTTTTCAAGACAGCAATAATATCAAAACGTACTTCCACATTTAGGTCGTTTGAAATAATATATTCATTGGCAGCTTTTACCAAATTTTTAATTTTTGTTTTAGTTACAAACTCCTGTGGATCACCAAAAAAATCGCTATTTCGGGTTTTTACTTCCACAATAACAACGGTTCCTTCTTCCTTTTGGGCAATAATGTCAATCTCAGCCTTATCAAAATAAAAATTTCGCCGCAAGATTTTATAACCACTGCGTAGCAAATATTGCGCGGCTATTTCTTCTCCTAATTTACCAAGTTCGTTGTGAGTTGCCATTATTGAAGGTTAAAAACTTACGGTTTAAAGTTTAGAGCAACTTTATTTTCAGTAATCTCCAGTGTAGCATTTCTGCCTAAGATTAATGCTCTATTGTCATCAATATGCCCTGCCGGAAAATTAAAACAAACGGGGTAATTATATTCTGACACCGATGCATAAATAATTTCTTCTACAGTTTTTCCGAAAGGTGCTTTATTGTCGTGCATATCGGTCATTCCACCCACAACCAAACCTGCTAGATTTTTCAGCATTCCGTTTCGTTTTAAATTCATCATCATTCTATCAACGTGGTACAGATATTCATCCAGATCTTCAATAAAAAGTATTTTGTCATCTGTTTTCAGGGCAGAATTACTTCCGCAAAGCGAATATAAAAGTGAAAGATTCCCGCCAACCAATTGCCCTTGTGCTTCTCCGTTTCTATTTAATTTTTCTTTGGTAGCCACACTGATTTTATAAGCATTTCCGAATAAAACTTCTTTTATGGAAACCGAGGTCTCTTTCGATTTGTTTTCAATATTTTGGAGTATTTGGGCGTGCAGCGTTTCAACACCCAGGTTGTGTATGTGGGAGTGCAGGGCGGTTACATCGCTATAACCTATCACCCATTTCGGGGATTTTTTAAATGCCGAAAAATCCAATTTGTCTAAAATGCGGACTGTACCGTAACCTCCTTTAGCGCACCAAATGGCTTTAATTTTGGAATCGGCCATCATATTTTGAAAATCTTCCGCGCGCAACTCATCATTTCCCGCAAATTGGTTTTCTTCAGCACCGATGGTTTTTCCCAAAACGGCTTTTAATCCCCAACTTTCAACAAGTTGGAGTGCAGGTTTTAATTCTTCTTTTGAAATTTTCCGTGCGGTTGAAACGATGCCAACCGTATCGCCCTTTTGTAGTCTGTTTGGAGTAATCATGAATCTATTTAAAACCACAAATTACTACATTTATGTGTACTTTTGTGCTTTCAAAAAAAATTATGGATCAAAACCCAAAAAGATACACAATAACCGCTGCGCTGCCTTATACAAATGGCCCCGTTCATATAGGCCATTTGGCGGGTGTTTACGTGCCTGCGGATATTTATGCGCGATATCAACGTCTTCAAAACAAGGATGTTGCCTTTATTTGCGGTAGTGATGAACACGGAGTGCCAATTACCATAAAAGCAAAAAAGGAAGGTATCACGCCACAACAAGTGGTTGATAAATATCACACCATCATCAAAAAGAGTTTTGCAGACTTCGGCATTTCGTTCGATAATTATTCGCGTACATCTGCGGAGATTCACCATAAAACTGCTTCGGAATTTTTTAAAAAATTATATGAAGACGGAAAATTCACTGAAGAAGTAACCGAGCAATTATACGACGAAGAAGCCAACCAGTTTTTGGCAGATCGTTTTATAGTGGGTACTTGTCCGAAATGTGGTTTTGAAGAAAGCTATGGCGACCAATGTGAAAATTGTGGAACAAGCCATAATGCTACAGATTTGATAAATCCAAAAAGTGCTATTACTGGAAATAAACCAATTTTAAAGAATACCAAGCACTGGTTTTTACCTTTGAACGAATATGAAGATTTTTTAAAGCAATGGATTCTAGTTGATCATAAAAAGGATTGGAAAACCAATGTTTACGGTCAGTGTAAAAGCTGGATTGACGATGGTTTGCGTCCTCGTGCCGTAACCCGAGACTTAGATTGGGGAATTCCCGTGCCCGTAAAAGGTGCTGACGGGAAAGTGCTCTACGTTTGGTTTGATGCCCCAATCGGCTATATTTCTTCAACAAAGGAATGGGCGGAACGTGAAGGAAAAAATTGGGAAGATTACTGGAAAGACGAAAACACCAAACTCCTTCATTTTATTGGAAAGGATAACATCGTTTTCCACTGTATTATTTTTCCCGCTATGTTAAAAGCAGAGGGAAGTTACATATTTCCAGAAAACGTCCCAGCAAATGAATTTTTGAACCTTGAAGGCAATAAAATCTCAACCAGTAAAAACTGGGCGGTTTGGTTGCACGAATACTTGGAGGATTTTCCAAATCAGCAGGATGTGTTGCGTTACACACTTACCGCAAACGCCCCAGAAACAAAAGACAACGATTTTACGTGGGCCGATTTTCAAGCACGGAATAATAATGAATTGGTTGCCATCTTCGGAAATTTCATAAACCGAGTGATGGTTTTAACCGATAAATATTACGAAGGAATTGTGCCTGAACCTGCAACTTTTTCAGAAGTGGACGAACAGACTTTAAGTGAATTAAAAGCCTATCCAACGGTGATAGCAAGTTCTTTGGAACGTTACCGTTTTCGCGAAGCACAAGGCGAATTGATGAATGTCGCCCGTCTTGGAAATAAATATCTTGCAGATGAAGAGCCATGGAAAACCATCAAAACTGACGAAGAGCGTACAAAAACTGTAATGTATGTTGCGTTACAAATTGCTTCAGCTTTAGCAATTTTAAGCGAACCCTTTTTACCATTTACAAGTGAAAGGTTAAGGCAAATGCTTGGTCATGCTGAACTTGTAGAAGCACTTTCTTGGAACGACGTTTCATCCCAATCAGAATTGCTAAAACCCGGACATAAAATAAACAAAGCCGAACTTCTTTTTAGCAAAATAGAAGATGAGCAAATTCAAAAACAATTAGAGAAATTAAAAGCTAGTAAAAAAATGAATGCATCGACAAGCTCAGCACAAGCTGCAGCAAACAAAAAGGTAATACCACCGAAAGAAACCATTCAGTATGACGATTTCGCAAAACTTGATATGCGCGTGGGAACAATCATTGAAGCCGAAAAAATGCCCAAGGCAGACAAACTTTTGGTTTTAAAAGTAGATACGGGAATTGATACTCGTACAATAGTTTCTGGTATTGCCGAAAGTTTCAAAGCTGAAGATATAATTGGTAAAAAAGTAACTGTTTTGGTAAACCTTGCACCTCGCGCTCTTCGTGGTGTGGAAAGCCAAGGAATGATTTTGATGACAGAAAATGCTGATGGAAAACTTGTTTTTGTAAATCCAGGGGAAGAGGGGGTTGAAAATGGGGCGACTATAAATTAAATTATTTATATAATTACAAATCCTTCGATTGAACAAACTCTACTCAATCGAAGGATTTAATTTTTCTACCAATGATTTCTATTTTAAAATACATAGCCTCCCAAACCCAACTTCCCCAAAAAAGCGTTGAAAACACAGTTAAACTTTTAAATGAGGATTGCACAATCCCATTCATTTCAAGGTACCGTAAAGAATTGACGGGAAATCTGGATGAGGTGCAAATTGGGGATATTGTAAAATTCAAGGAGCAGTTTGAAGTACTTGAAAAGCGAAAAACTGCCATCTTAAAATCTTTGGAAGAGCAAGAGGTTTTGACGGCGGAACTTCAAAAGAAAATTGAAGGAGCAGCAGATTTAATCACTTTGGAAGATTTGTACTTGCCCTACAAAAAGAAACGAAAAACAAAAGCAGACACCGCACGGGAAAATGGATTGGAGCCGTTGGCGAAAATAATAATGGCGCAATCCCGAAATCTCGGTACTTCAGATATTTCTTCACTTGCTTCGAAATATGTAAAAGGCGAAGTAAAATCAGAAGAAGAAGCTCTGGAAGGCGCACGCCATATAATTGCCGAATGGATAAATGAGCGCACCGATATTCGGAATATGCTTCGCAATCAATTGGAACGATTCGCGGTTATTTCAACCAAAGTTGTAAAAAAGTTTGAAGAGGACGAAAAAGCGCAGAAATTTCGCGATTATTTTGATTGGAATGAAGCGCTAAATAAAATTCCCTCGCATAGATTGCTTGCAATTCTCCGGGCATCTTCAGAAGGATTTATTCGTCAAAAAATAGAAATTGATGACGAAAAGGCAATTTCAAAAATTGAAGATAGAATCATAAAATCGAATGATGCGGCTTCAAAGCAAATAAAGCTCGCAATTGAAGATAGCTACAAGCGGCTTTTATTTCCGGCACTTTCAAATGAAATTTTATCTGCCGCAAAAGAAAAGGCAGACGAAACGGCAATCAATGTTTTCGCAAAAAATTTAAAACAATTGTTGCTCGGTTCGCCCTTGGGAGAAAAGCGGGTTTTGGCAATCGATCCCGGTTTTAGAACGGGCTGCAAAGTGGTTTGCTTGGATGCACAGGGAAATTTGCACCACAACGAGACCATCTACCCACACGCCCCAAAAAACGATACCAAAGGCGCGATGAAAAAAATAAGTTCGCTCGCCGATGCCCATAAAATAGAGGCCATTGCGATTGGTAACGGAACTGCCTCGCGCGAAACGGAACAGTTTATAAAGCGAATTCAGTTTAAAAATGCAATGCAGGTTTTTGTGGTTAGCGAGGCCGGCGCATCTATTTATTCAGCTTCAAAAATTGCGCGCGATGAATTTCCCAATTACGATGTTACCGTGCGCGGTGCGGTTTCCATCGGTCGTCGTTTGCAGGATCCGTTGGCGGAATTGGTAAAAATTGACGCAAAATCAATCGGCGTAGGGCAATACCAGCACGATGTGGATCAATCGAAATTGAAAAGCTCGCTCGATACTTCGGTGGAATTATGCGTAAATGCCGTGGGTGTAAATATAAATACTGCTAGCGTTCCTTTGTTGAGTTATGTTTCGGGAATCGGTCCAAAATTGGCTGAAAATGTGGTGAATTATCGCGAGGAAAACGGCGCATTTTCTTCTCGCGAAGAAATAAAAAATGTCCCCCGTTTGGGCGGAAAAGCCTTTGAACAGGCGGCGGGATTTCTTCGAATTAAAAATGGAGAAAATCCCTTGGATGATTCTTCCGTGCATCCGGAAAGTTATTCGGTGGTGGCGAAAATGGCCAAAGATGAAAACGTAAAAGTCTCGGAACTGATTGGAAATAAATCCCTTCTTCAAAAAATAAAACTCGAAAAATACATTTCAGAAAAAACGGGGCTTCCCACTTTGCAGGATATTATCAAGGAATTGGAGAAGCCGGGACTCGATATTCGGGAGGAGGCAAAAGTTTTTACTTTCAACCAAAATATTAAAACCATAAACGATTTGCGGGAAGGTCAGTTACTGCCCGGAATTGTAAACAACATCACCAATTTTGGGTGTTTTGTGGATATTGGCATTAAAGAAAGCGGATTGATTCACGTTTCAAATCTTTCAGATTCCTTTGTTAAAGATGTAAATGAACACGTGCATCTTGCACCAGCAAATCATAGTAAAGGTGCTGGATGTGGATGTTGAGAGAAAACGGATTCAATTGAAACTTCATAAATAAGGAATCACGTTAATTATTACTATCTTTAATAGGTTTCTAAAGAGCGAATTATACATTTTTTGTAGAGAAATATAATTACTCCCTATTTTTTGTTGGTTGTTCTCTCCGCAAATATTCTTATAATAATACTTTTCAGAATAAAGCAAAAGCAGAATATTCTTGAATGGAAAATATTAGATTATCACTAAATAACGAATCATGAAAAAATTCATTTTTTTAATATTTATGACTTGTAGTTGTTATGCTCAAGAAATTTACATAGTTAATAATTTAACTCAGTTAAAGGTTATTGATATACAAAGTTTTGAAGTAACTGACCTATTTACTTTAAACATAAATACTCAAGATTTGGCTTTTACTCCAGATGGTAGGCTGTTTGGAATTTCAAGCATCGGACAAATATTTGAAATTGATCTAACAAATCAAACATATAACATAGTAACAACTATTCCAGGAGGTGATTTCTTTACTGGACTTGTATCAAACAATAATTTTGAACTAATCACAAGTGCAACATCAAGTGAAAATTTATATGTATACAATGTTAATACAACAACCTTAAGCCTTTTAAGTGGTGGTGTTTCAACTCCAGGAGATTTCACATATTACAAAGGAAATTTAATATATCCTGATTATGAAAATACCTACATTAAAGCATTTGATGGTATGGAGCTAAAAAATATTGGTTGCTCCCTCAATCAATTATATTCATTTGTGAATGTATTTGAGGACTGTGATACAGAAAAGATTTATGGAATTGACGGCATTGCCAGAATATATTTATTCGATCTAGAGTTAGAAACCGTTGAAGAGGTTGCTAGCCTTGGCCCAATTACAGGAAATATTTTTGGTGGTGCAACCACCTCAGAATATATGTCGTCAAATTGTCCACAAATAGATCTAAATACTGTAATATGTTCTCTTTCAAATTCCAATATTTCCTATAAAAAAATTACCGTTTATCCAAATCCAACAAGCGATGAAATTACGTTGAATTCAACTATTAACTTGGATAATATTAAATACTATATCATGGATTTATCAGGAAAAATTATAAAGACAAATATTTTTAATAGTAAATCAATATCACTTAAAGAGCTTTCCACAGGATTTTATATTTTAGTATTAAAAAATTCAGAAGGAGAAATGGTTTTTAATGAAAGAATTATTAAGAATTAATGGGCATGTTCCTTTTGACCTATTCGTGGTCCATAAAATAAATATTTGAAATTTAAAAAGCCCCTACTAAAAGCAGGGGCTTGATTGGCCAGTCATTTTATTTACTCCCCAGCATGACTAGCTCGTTACAAAATACTTCTGTTATATAATGCTTTTTACCATCCTTATCATCCCAGGAACGGTTGGTAAGTTTTCCTTCAATGACAATTTCTTGCCCCTTGGTAATATAATTTTCAACCACTTTAACTAGGCCACCTTTGACAATTATATTATGCCAGTAAGCACGTTCTACTTTTTTACCATCTTTGTCTTTGTAACTATCATCCGTGGCCATGGAGAATTTTGCCATTTTGTTGCCATCGGCAAAAGTTACGATTTCTGGGTCCTGACCCAATCTTCCAATCAACTGTACTTTGTTTCTAAGTGCGTTCATAATTTCTAAATTTTAATGTTAAACAATTGATACTATCGAACTTCATTATTCGACAGGACAAACTTACAATCGCATCCAAATGGTAGTTGGTAGTTACTTATTTACTTTCGTTTATAGTTGTTTGTAAACGTTTGTAATTGAATAGGTTGCTAATTATCAAGGTTTTATGCTTTACGATGTCTGTCAAAATTATCGTACTTTAAACGAATAAAATCACATCTTTAATAATCAACTTAAAATATAATCCATGAACAGCAATAGATTGGAAGCATTCAGCGATGGCGTTATGGCTATTATTATCACTATTATGGTTCTGGAAATGAAAGTTCCCCATGGAACCGATTTGGAATCTTTGCTTCCATTACTACCTGTATTTTTAAGTTATGTGCTTAGCTTTATTTACATAGGTATTTACTGGAATAACCACCACCACATGATGCATGCCGTCAAAAAAGTGAATGGCGGTATTTTATGGGCAAATCTTCATTTGCTCTTTTGGTTGTCGTTGATTCCTTTTGCAACGGGGTGGATGGGTGAAAATAATTTTGCTGAACTACCAATGGCGCTATACGGTATCGTTTTATTGATGGCAGCTATTGCATATTTTATATTACAAAATAGAATTTTGGCCGTGCACGGAAAAGGCTCATTATTGGCCAAAGCATTAGGAAAAGATTTAAAAGGAAAAGCATCGCCAATTATTTATATTGTTGCGATAATCACTTCTTTTTATAATTCGTGGATAGCCGGATCGCTTTATGTTTTGGTAGCTTTAATGTGGTTGATTCCCGATAAAAGAATAGAAGTTATTTTTAAGGAGAAAGAATAATTACCAAGTTTGTCCCTTAAGTTCCATCGCTGCTCGCAATACATCGCTCTGGCTAATCTGGCCAGCCAGTTTACCGTTTTCCAAAATTGGGAAACGACGGTGTTTTGATTCCAAAAATTTACTGGCAGCATCTAGCACATTCATTTCCCCATCAATAGTATCTACGTTTTTAATCATGTGTAGTTCTACTTTCACGTCCTCCATTGGGTGGTTATGGTAGCGACAATCACTAAGCTGTTTCATACAATCGCCTTCGGAAATAATACCGACCAATTCATTCTTATCATTAACAACTGGTCCACCAGAAATTTTTCTCTTCAAAAGAATTTCAATTACTTCAAGCACAGATTGGTCAGGTTTGAAGGTGATGAGATTCCTAGTCATATAATCTGAAACCTTTACCTTTTCCGAAGAACCTTTTTGTGGCTTTGCTCTTTTGCCAATAAAACTTTTAATTCCCATAACTTTACGAATTTTGCGAACTTCTAAGATAGTCAATTTTATCAAACTGTAGAAATGTATGTATTGAGATTAAAAACCCCTTCCGATTAAAATTGTATTTTTAACAACCTAAACTCCCCCAACAATGAAAAAACTTGGCGCCATCCTTTCGCTACTTCTTATAATTGCTTTGGTCTATTACAGTTTTTATGGATTGACACCACATTATAATGGGGATGAAGCAGCTCCCGCCACCGAATTTTCTGTGGATAGAGCACTACAGCCATTAAGCGAAATTTCAAAAAAATCACATTATTTAGGTTCCGAAGGACATGAAGAGGTTCGTGAATTTCTGATTGCTGAATTACGAAAATTAGGACTAGACCCACACATCCAAAGAGGGTTTAGCATAAATCCAGAATCGAAAACGCTGGACAAACCCATAAACATTGTTGCCAGAATAAAGGGTTCTGCTGAAGGAAAAGCATTACTGTTACTCTCGCATTATGATAGTGCACTTGTTCCTTCTTTTGGGGCAAGCGATGCCGGCAGCGGTTTGGTTACAATTTTAGAAAGCGTCCGTGCTTATTTAGCGTCAAGGGAACAACCAAAAAATGACATCATCATTCTTTTTTCAGATGCAGAGGAAATTGGATTGGACGGCGCCAAACTTTTTGTAAATGAACATCCTTGGGCAAAAAATGTAGGCCTAGTGCTCAATTTTGAAGCACGCGGAAGCAGTGGCCCAAGCAATATGATATTGGAAACCAACGGGGGAAATTCAAAATTGGTAAAGGAATTTATACAGGCTAATCCAGATTTTCCGGTTTCCTCTTCCTTAATGTATAGCGTTTACAAAATGTTACCCAATGATACCGATTCTACTGTTTTTAGGGAAGATGGAGATATCCCCAGTTTTTTCTTCGCCTTTATTGACAGCCATTTTAATTATCATACAGCCAATGATACATTTAATAATTTAAGTAGAAACTCACTTGCGCATCAAAGCAGTTATTTGCTTCCACTCATTCATTATTTTGCCGATGCCAATCTTTCAGAATTGAAATCTGAAACAGATGATGTTTATGTGAACTTGCCTTTGGTAAAAATAATCAGTTATCCTTTTTCATGGATTTTACCAATGCTCATTTTAGCTACTTTGCTTTTTCTAATTCTAATCTTTCACGGGCTCTACAGAGGAAAGTTGAATGGAAAAACGATGGTGTTTGGTTTTGTTCCTTTTTTGCTTTCCCTTATTGTTTGCGGGATTGTTGGATTATTTGGGTGGAAATTGATTTTGGCACTATACCCACAATACACCGAGATCCAGCAAGGTTTTACATATAATGGACATTGGTATATTGTTTTTTTCGTGTTTCTTTCGTTGGCTATAACGTTTGCGATTTATAAAAAATTCACTAAAAAATTTAATGAACCTTCCTTTTATGTTGCTCCACTGTTTTTCTGGCTTTTAATAAACGTGGCGGTATTCATTATTTTAAAAGGTGCAGCTTTCTTTATTATTCCTGTGTTTTTTGGATTGCTGTCTTTTTTTATGATGCTTCGCCAAGTAAGGCCAAATCTTTTGGCAATGGCACTTTTGGCATCACCTGCTATTTTTATTTTTGCGCCACTCATTCAGTTTTTCCCAGTGGGATTGGGTTTAAAAATGCTTGTGATTAGTTGCGTTTTTACCGTTTTGCTTTTTGCGTTGCTCTGGCCTGTTTTTGGATATTATAAAATGAAAGGTTTGCTTTCAGTTGTATGTTTGCTTCTTGCTGTGTTTTTCTTCATAAAGGCACATTCAAAAAGTGATTTTTCAAATGAACGAAAAAAACCAAACAGCCTTGTTTATTATAAAGATGCAGATTTAGGAAAAACTTATTGGCTTACTTACGATAAAGAAATAGATGAATGGACGCAGCAGTATTTAGGTGAAAATCCCGAAGTTGCCTCCAATATTTTAGGTGAAGCAGCTTATAATAAATATGGAGCTAATTTCAGTTTTGCCGCAAGTGCTCCCGAAAAATACCTTCCAGACTTTGAAGTGATTTTGGAAAAGGATACGGTGATTGAAAATCTTCGGAATGTAAAGTTTACAATCGTTCCAAAGCGCAGAGTGAACAAAATTGATTTGTACAGTATTGAAAACAATCATTTCGAATATTTAGAATTCAATGGAAAAAAAGCAACGGGCTTAGATACTATAAAAGATTATAGAGGCACCAATAATGCTGCACTTATTAACTACTACGTTTCCAAAAACGATTCCTTAAAAGTGAAGTTTTCGGTTGAAAAAGATGCTTCTCTTTCCTTTAAAGTGATGGAATATTCTTTTAATTTGATGACCGATCAGCAATTCAACATTTCAAAACGCCCCGATTATACTATGCCAAAACCATTTGTAATTACAGATGCTATTGCTGTGAAGAGAACTTTTTCAATAGATTCTTTGAAAATGAAAGTTGCAGATACAAGTAAGTTTAATTCAGAAATTATTTTAAATGATTGATAAAACAATTGCAATTGCAGGTCTGGGTTGGCTCGGACAACCCTTGGGGTATCGTTTGGCTTCAATGGGGTATACCGTAAAGGGGTCTGTAACTTCAGTTGAAAAAGCTACGTTATTACAACAAAGCGGCTTTGATGCATATCCTGTGGAAATTTCAGAAAATGGAATTACTGGCGAAATAAAAGCACTTTTAAGCAATGCTGATTATTTAATAATAATGATACCGCCGGGACTTCGTAAAAATACGGGCACCGATTATGTTTTAAAAATAGCCCATTTGCTTGCAGCAATAAACGAGTCTTACGTTTCTAAAATAATTTTGGTGAGCAGTATTTCTGTTTATGACGGCTTACAAGGAAATGTAACTGAAATGGATGAACCAAAACCAGAAACCATAGCCGGAAAACAATTGCGGCAAGTGGAGGAATTATTTATTAATTCTGAAGGGTTTCAAACAACTATTGTACGTTTTGGTGGATTGATTGGTGGCAGCCGTCAGCCCGCAAAATATTTGGCAGGGCGAAAAGATTTGGTAGATGGCAAAGCCCCAGTAAACTTAATTCATCGTGATGATTGCATCAATATTTTAATTGAAATATTAAAAAAGGATGCCTTTGGTAAAGTCTTTAATGCCGTAAACCCAAATCATCCTACAAAAGCAGAATATTATATTCAAAAGACAAAAGAGCTTGGTCTGGAACCGCCAACTTTCGCTGTTGCAGATTCAGATGAAGTTTTTAAACGAGTGGATTCTGAAAATTTGAAAACAGTTTTAAATTATTCTTTTAAAACTTCTATTTATTAAAAAAAGGAGCCTTTTACAGCTCCTTCTTCATTTAAAATATACTTTAAAAACTACCAAATACGCACTCTGTCTTCTGGTGCAAGGTACATTGGATCGCCTTCTTTAATATCAAAAGCTTCATAAAAAGAGTCAACATTCAGTAATGGTTGTGTAGCACGAACCATTCCCGGAGAATGTGGGTCGGTTTTCACTTGGTTACGAAGCGCTTCATCACGAGATTTTGTGCGCCAAACTGTAGCCCAACTCATAAAGAAACGTTGCTCTGGCGTTAAACCGTCAATGTTATCTGGACGTCCGTTTTCTTTGTAGAAACGTTGTAAACCATCATAGGCACCTAGCACACCACCAAGATCACCGATGTTTTCACCCAAGGTAAATTTTCCATTTATGTAAACACTATCTAAAACTTCCACGTTACTGTATTGCTCGGCAAGTTTATTGCCACGCTCTGTAAAATTTTCAAGGTCTTTATCTGTCCACCAGTTTACCAAATTTCCGTTGGCGTCAAAACGCGCACCGCTGTCATCAAAAGCGTGGGAAATCTCGTGACCGATTACAGCACCAATTCCACCGTAGTTTACAGCTTCATCTGCTTTATAATCATAGAAAGGTGGTTGAAGGATTGCTGCTGGAAAAACGATTTCGTTATTGAATGGATTAAAATATGCATTCACTGTTTGTGGGCTCATTCCCCATTCAGTGCGATCTACAGGCTCGTCAATTTTTTCAAGATTGTCCTTGAAATTCCAAGTTTGAACTGCAACCATATTGTCATAAAAGGTATTCCCTGGTTTCACTTCCATTGAAGAGTAATCCTTCCACTTGTCTGGATATCCAATTTTTACAGTGAATTTATCAAGTTTTTCAATGGCTTTCACCTTTGTGCTGTCGCTCATCCAAGCTAAAGCGTTGATGCGGTCTTTATAGGCTGCAATTACGTTTGCAATCATTGCTTCTGCTTTTTGTTTTGCTTCTGGTGGAAACATTTCATCTACATACAATTTACCTAAAGCTTCGCCTACGCTTCCATTTACGGTTTGTAATGCACGCTCGTCTGCCGGTTTCTGTTTTTTGGTACCATTTAGGGTTGTGGAGTAAAAGTCAAAATTAGCTTTGTCAATTTCGGGTGTTAGCATTCCGGTAGCACTGTTTAAAGTAGACCAACGCATTACGGTTCTCCAAGTATCAAAATCTGGCTTTGCAGAACATTTGGTTTAATGTTTCCATATATTTTGGCTGCATCACAATAACCGTGTCCACTTTTTTGGTAACGCCCATACTTTTGAAAGCCTCTTCCCACTTAACTTGTGGAAGCATTTTTTGCAATTCAGCTACACTTTTTGGATTGTTGAAGTTTCTGAAATCACGACTCGCAACTTTGTCTAATCTTGGTGTAGCAAGTTTTGTTTCAAAAGCAAGAATAGTTTCTGCTTGTTTGTGTGCAGATTCTTCGCTATCGCCTAAAAACTGAAGCATTCGTGTAATGTGGTCCACATACTGCTCGCGTATTTTCACAGAAGCGGGGTCTGTATTTGTGTAAAAATCGCGATCTGGAAGGCCCAAACCTCCTGGAGTAATATATGCTGAGTTCATTGCACTGTTATTAGGGTTTGAAAAAGCTGCAAGACCCAAAAATGGTTGTGAAACAGCAACAGCATCTTCACTCATCAATTTCTGAAAATCCTCCATACTGTTCATAGCAGCAATTTTTTCAAGTGTGGGTTTTAGAGGTTCTATCCCAGCATTATTTCTAGCAACCGTATCCAATTGAGATTCGTAAATCATCAAAGCTTTTGCTTGGTCAGTTTCGGGAGCATATTTATCACTTTTCTTGGCTTTTTCCAAAATGTTCAGCATATCCTTACTTGTTTTTTTGCGAAGAATAGTGAACCCAGCCCAACTAGTCTCGTCATCTGGAATCTCGTTGTTTTTCATCCAGTTTCCGTTTACGTAATTATAAAAATCGGCTTTTGGGCTTACAGTGGTATCCATGTTTGCTAGGATAATTCCGTGCGGTTCAGTATCTGTTATAGCCACATCGGTCTTTTCTTTACAGGCAGTTACGGCTAGCGCAACTACTGCAGGCGCCAACAAAAGTTTAAAAATATTAGTCTTCATTTTATGTTTTTTAGTTAAAGTATATATTATATGAAATTATGTTGAACCTATAAGTTGTTCTTTCTCCTTGATTGTTACACTTTCTTGTTGTTTTTGTCCTGCAGCTCCAAGTTCATTATGGAGTCTTTGTAGCTCTGCTGTTTTTTCAATTCATTCTCTTCGTCTTCCTTTCTTTGGAAATCAATATTGTCCTTTTGAAATTTCTCGTTCAATTGTATGAGAAAATTCTTTACTGCAACGTTTAATTCCTCTATTGAATTTTGAACTTTTGAAGAGTCAAGGGTAGCTTGATGCGAAGTTTGGAATAGCAATGCAGACCGAGTTTTAAGAACCAACAACCTGCTATTGATGGGTTTAGTATTCAATGTATCGGGAATATTTTTAAAAAGTGAATCGGAGTACTGTTTTAAAATCTCGGAACGGTTGCGAAGGTCTTGGTAATTACTGCCATTCACATTTTTTGCTTCTGAAAGAAAATCTTCCAAAACGCCCCAGTGCACAGCCTGCTCCTTTGCTGGGGCAGAAAGCTGTGGAAAGTCAAAACCTGTACTGCCAAAAATAATGGAATTGTCAAATGAGGTTGATTGGGTTTTTTTTTCTTCAGAAGAATTTCCGCAGGAAAAAGTGAAACCAATAATTAATAATACAGGAATTATAAACTTCATAAGATATAAAAGAGGTACAAAGATACTGGTTATTAACGAAATGGCATATAAATTTTTTAAGTGCTGAAAGACTTGATAATATGTATATTTACACTTCATTTTTGAAAAAATAAACGAATGAAGAAGCGGATTTTAATTATTGGTGCTTGCGGACAGATAGGTACTGAATTAACACTATATCTACGTAACAAATTTGGAAAAAACAAAGTCATTGCAAGCGACATCCGCGAAGGCGATGAAGATCTTATGAATAGTGGCCCTTTTGAAATTTTGGACGCCATGGATTATGACGCAGTAGAAGAAATTGTGATTCGCCACGAAATTACCGATGTTTATTTGATGGCGGCAATGCTTTCTGCAACTGCGGAAAAATTTCCGATGAAAGGTTGGAACCTGAATATGAATTCACTCTTTCATGTTTTGAATTTGGCAAAGGATAAAAAAATAGAAAAAATATTCTGGCCTTCCAGCATTGCAGTTTTTGGCCCCACAACACCTCAACTCAATACACCGCAACGCACAATTATGGAGCCTAGCACTGTTTATGGTATTAGCAAGCAAACAGGCGAACGTTGGTGTGAATATTACCATAACCGTTATGGAGTAGATGTTCGTAGCATTCGGTATCCGGGTCTTATAAGTTATAAAACTCTTCCTGGAGGAGGAACTACAGATTATGCTGTGGATATTTACCACAAAGCTTTGAAACATAAAAAATACATTTGTTTTTTAAATGCTGAAACAACACTACCAATGATGTTTATGGACGATGCCATAAATGCTACAGTAAGTATAATGGAAGCAGAAAATGAAAAGATTAAAATACGAAGCTCTTATAACCTTTCGGCCATGAGTTTTGATCCTGAAGAAATTACTGAGAGTATTAAAAAATACATTCCAGAATTCAAAATAAGTTACGAACCCGATTTTAGGCAAGCTATTGCTGACAGCTGGCCGCAAAGCATTGACGATAGTGATGCTAGAAAAGATTGGGGCTGGGAAAGTAAAATTTCTCTGGATGAAATGACTAAAATAATGCTTGAAAATTTGAAGGATAAATATTAAATGCCCTTTGTAAATTTTTTATTCATCAAACTCCACTTCAAGAATATTGGCGGTGCCATTTTTCCCTTCATTGGAAATATAAAGCGTTCCTTCTGGAGAAAATGTAATTCCTTCAGGTTGGGGAAAAGCATCACTGTGGAAGTAATGTATTATTTTCGGTTTGCTCAAGGAATCCATAATCAAAACTTGGGGAGGATTGCTCTGTAAAACATAGATGTTTCCATCGGCTGGGTTTATATCAATATCTGAAGGTGAAAAAGAAGGGGTTTGGTCTATATCGTCATCAGCATCCTTAATTTGAAAAACAGGATCATTAAGTGAAATCCTAGATATGGGATTGTTTGAGATTGTTTTTGTAGCGAGATCAAATGCATATATGCTTTTATAATTATTGCCTTGAGGATCCTTATTTTTTGCAGTCAGTAAAAGTCTATTGTTCTTACGGTCAAGCCCAAGAGATTCCATATTATTTTTCCCTGTAAAAGGAGTCTTATAGTTTTTTACCGAGAAATCAGTTTTCAAAAAGTTCGTAACCTCAAAAATTTCGCCACTACTTTCCAAAACATATGCGGTGCTATCTACGATAACTAGCCCTTCATAATCTCCGGACTTTGAAAAATTGATTTGATAATCTACCAACGAGGTTGAAAGATTATAAATAAAAATAATACCTTCCTCATCCTGCACACAGGCAATTTTGTCTTCTGAAATCCAACTGATGCCTGAAATTTCATTTAGTTCAACAGGCATATCCCATTTCCGGATTATTGTATAGGTTTCTTCTTCCAAACGCGGATTGAGTGCGGGGTTTTCAAAAGCATACCACAAAATGCCCACAAAGGCTAGTACTCCAAATATTATCCAAAAAGCTATTTTATTTTCGTTCATAAAAAGCAAATTATAGTTCAACCATTTTAAATACTGGAGATGTAAATAAGGTTATAATTTAGTAAAATCCCTTCGGCTTCGCTCTGGGTAAACTTCTCATCTTGTTTCGTAGCCTCACCAAGAATCGAACTTGGATCTAAAGTTTAGGAAACTTCTATTCTATCCATTGAACTATGAGGCCATTAGTATAAACCCACAAATTTAACTATTTTAGGATTATTGCTGAAAGTAATTTAACCGGGAATCATTTACTATTTCTACTTTAGACGATTGCGGAGCATGCATAGCACTCCTATTTCTTCTTTTGACAAATTTTCTGCTTTTTTGAGCAATTGGTTTATTTCCTTTTTGAAATACTTTAAAGTGCGGCCTTCTGTATAGTCTTCAATTACGCGAGGGTCAATATAGCTGCTTCTTGCCACTGTGGGAGTGTTGCCCAAGGTTTCAGAAACTCTGTTTACGGCTTCTTTTATATTTTTGTCTAATAAATTCTGATCTTCCTCTTCAACTACCCCGAGCTCATCAAGAGCAATGGCGGCAATCATTGTGCCTGCCCAGGTTCTAAAATCTTTTGCGGAGAATTTCTCGCCCATTACTTCTTGTATGTAACTATTTAGGTCATCGCTTTTTACATGTACAATATTGTCTTCCTCATCAAGGTATTTGAAAATCTCATAACCTGGCATATCATCAATTTCTTGAACAATTTTAGCGAGTTTTTTATCAATTACATGTTTTTCCTGCTCTTGTCCAGACTTTCCGTTATATGAAAATATGAGTTCATCTGCGTTAACGGTAAGGTGCTTGCTGCGCATGGTAGTTAAGCCGTATGTTGCATTTTCCTTAGAATATGTTTCGCTGCCGGGTCTAAAGAAAGCAGACTCTAATAGGCGGACCATAGTGGCCATTACTTTTTCACGGTTCAGTTTTCGTTTGCGTAAATGTTGGCCGGTAACACGCCGCATATGTTCTAATTGATTGGCAAAGTCTATAATGCGATCAAACTTTTTGGCGTTTTGGCGTTCAGTATATTTTGGATGGTAAATGTACTGCTTGCGGTCTTTGTCATCTCTGCCAGTGACCAGTAGATCGGCATTTCGGTCTTCATTTATTTCTACATCAGTCCAAGCTGGGGGAATGACAAGTGATTTTATCCACTTACGGGTTTCGGAGTCGGTAATGGTTTTGCCATTTTTGTCCTTATACGTAAAACCTTTGCCGTGTCTTTTTCTTTGATACATAGCTTTTTGAATTAAAAATAAAACAAAATTTACTTTTAGCACTAAAACTATATTTCTTAAAGACTTTAATTTTGAAAAGTTTAACCTATTTTTTAACTGTATAAAACACAAAAGCCTCTACATTTCTGTAAAGGCTTTGTCTAACTGTGCTCCTCCTCTTGGGCTCGAACCAAGGACCCTCTGATTAACAGTCAGATGCTCTAACCAACTGAGCTAAGGAGGAATTTTGCGTTAGCGGTTGCAAATATACCTATTTTTTAATTCCATCAAAATAAAAAAATAAAACTTTATGTATTTTGTTTTTGGAATATTTCGAAAATAAGAAAATTTAGAAAAAAAACTATAGAGGTTTTAATTCTTTAAGCAGTAGTATACTGGCTGAAGATGTACTATTGGTAAGGATTTCTTTTGCCTCTTCTATCTTGTTTTCTTTTATGAGAGCCAGTGCTAAATAATATTGAGCGTCTTCATAAAAAGCACTTTCAGGTTTTTCCTTTGCCGATTGCAGATATTTTTCAGCTTGACGAGCGTTGCCATTTGCCAAATTTGCAACACCCAAAAAATAAACCACAGTGTCGTTCTCTGGATTTGCAGCATAAAGGGGCTCCCAACTTGAAATGGCTTCAGCATATTCCTTGCGCTTGTACCTTACCATCCCGTAGAAAAAATCATAATTTGAAGAAGTACTCATAGTGGTCGGTAGTCCAGGGTCTGGTTTAAAGTTCGCAGCAAAAATCTTTTCTGATGAATTCCCACTACTTAAAATTGCCCAAGTACTTACCGAAATAAGTATTAAAAAAGAGGCGGCCAAGGCTAACCAACTAGGAGATCGCCATTTTTTTTCAGGTTCTTCTCCAATTTCTGAGTGATAATCATCTAAAGCATTTTTTAGGGTGTTTTCTTCCACGCCTCTAATTAAGGTTTTCTGCTCTTCAACCAAGATACGGAAGTCTGGGAATAACTTCATCCGTTCATTAAAATCAGCTTGGGCATCCACATCCAGAGCGCCCAACAGGTAAGCATCTATAAGCTCTTGTGTTTCTTGATCGTTTTGTATTTTATTATTTGAATCCATGGGGAATAATTTGGGTCAATTTTTTTAATTTTTCTTGGCAACGATATTTTGCATTGCGGGCCGAGGCTTCGTCCATATGTCATTATTTCAGCTATTTCTTTAAAGGATTTTCGTTCAAAATAAAATAGTTTCAGCAACAACTGGCAACGTTCGCCAAGTTGGTTTATGGAATCCATAATTAGCTTAATTTTCCTGTCCTGCACTTCGTTTTCATCTGTGTCGGGTTCTTTATATTCAATTTCACGATTTATGAAAGTTGTGTTTTTATATTTCACAGATCGTACATAATCCAGCCATTTATATTTTGCAATCTGAAAAAGATAGCCGTTAATTGCGGTTTCACTTTCCGAAGCAAATTTATCGTCTTTAATATTTCGCCACATTGCAACAAATGCTTCTTGATATACATCCTTTGCTTGCTGTTCATCGCCACTGTTTTTAAGAACATAGCGCTTCACTTTCACAAAGTTTGTTTTGTATAATTCCTTTAATGTGACAGCATCATTTTGTTTAATGAGTACTGCCGTTCTGTTTAATGGCAAATCCTTGATTTTTTGGTTGCTGGTTTCGTGCATTTGTTTTAAAACAATACAGAAAGATACAATTTATCTGCAATCGTTTTAAATTTTTTGACCAACTTAGGGTAAATGGATATTTTTTTTCGTTTAAAGTAACTGATCCATCACCTTTTTATTGTTCAAAAGCCGAAAATTCAACTTCGCCATTTTAAATACATCGAGAAAGAGAATAAAATGTCATCGAATATTCAAAAAAAAATACTTCGATTGTTTTTCGAAGTATTTTTTAAAAGAATTATAGGTTGTTGTTTTATTCAAAAAGCCATCGATAAATATCATTTCCATTGGCAAACAGGACTAAGGCTATCAAAATGAAAAAGCCTACCATTTGGGCATATTCCATAAACTTGTCGTTTGGTTTTCTTCCCGTAACTATTTCATATAAAAGGAACATTACGTGGCCACCATCTAAAGCTGGGATTGGAAGGATGTTCATAAATGCGAGTATGATTGATATTAAAGCCGTGGTTGCCCAGAAACTTTGCCAGTCCCAAACATCTGGGAATAGATTCCCGATAGCGCCAAACCCACCAACTTGTGTGGCTCCTTTTTTAGTAAAAACATATTTGAATTGGGAAACATAATCTTTCAGCGTATTGTAACCATAGCCAAAACCACCTACGATACTTTCACTCAAGGAATATTTTACTTCGGTTTTACCCAGTTGTGAAACAATATCATTTCCAAAAGTATTTATGCCAATTTTCCCTTCTGCGTTTGAGGTAACCTTTATTGTGTCTTGTTGGTTTCCTCGGGCTACCACTATTGTATTTTCCTTGTTTGCGTCTTCTTTTACCAGATTTTGAAATTCATTGTAGTACTGAACAGCTTGCCCATTAACTGCAATAATTTTATCACCTTTTTGAAAACCAGCTTTAATGGCAGGATAATCAGGAATTAGGGTGTCAATTGTAGCTGATTGCCTTGGAACGAAAGGAAAATGTGTATCGTTTTGAAACATTTTAGTCCCCGCATCCTCAGGAACTGAAATGGTTTCTACTGTGCCGTCATTGTGCTTTACTTCAACTTTTGAAACATCGCGCAAAAACATATATCTGTTAATATCCATTACATCCTGAAGTGGCTCGCCGTTTACGCTCAGAATGTGATCGCCATCTTGGAACCCATATTCCTTAAATTGTTGAGTTACTGCAAAACCTTGCGGGATGTCATCATTAGTGGTAATATTTTTTCCGTAGAAATATAGAATACCCATATAAATCACAAACCCCAAAATAATATTCACAGTTACTCCACCAAGCATAATTATAAGTCTTTGCCACGCTGGTTTGCTTCGGAATTCCCATGGTTGCGGTGGACCTGCCATTTGTTCCTTGTCCATGCTTTCGTCTATCATTCCGGCTATTTTTACATAGCCGCCCAGGGGTAACCAGCCAATTCCGTATACTGTTTCGCCAATTTTCTTTTTGAAGAGTGAAAACTTGACATCAAAGAAAAGGTAGAATTTTTCTACTCTTGTCTTGAAAAGTTTTGCGGGAATAAAATGCCCCAATTCGTGAAGCACGATAAGTAATGAAAGGCTTAAAAGTAGTTGTATAGCTTTAACAGCGAATGGAGTCATAATTTCTTAAATAGATTTTTAATAATAGTCTCATTTTTTAAACACTCGTTACCAAAATCGAGCCTAAAATATTATTGCTTGCCAATCTGTCGGGTTTCAGCAAAAATCGCACAAAAGTAACCTTTTAGAACTTGCAAAAAAAATAAGCGAGTGTGTTCCCGCTTATTTATTGTTTATTTTGAAGTAGATTTATTTAAATATTAATCTATTCTTTCACAATTGTTTTATTGATAATCCCTTTTGTAGTTTCCATTTGAAAGAACAAAATGCCTTTTGAAAAGCTTGAAACATCAATGGTTTCTGAATAGGCTTCGGAATAAAGCATTTGTCCCAAAGTGTTATAAATACGAACTTCGTTCACTTGCAATGCTTCTGGTTTATGAAGAGTGATAAGGCCCGAAGTTGGATTTGGATATAAAACCATTTGCTGATCAAAAGCCAAATTGTCTGTGCCCAAAATAACTTGATTGTTTCTAGAAATAATATCGTATTCTGGGTCAAACTGAACACCGTTTACAGTGAAAGGTACTGCTGGTTGAAAAATCTGTCCATCAAAAGTGTTGTCCAAAACAATATCCAGTGTTTCGCCTTGTGTTCCGTGAAGTCTCAAAGGAACTGGCACATCAAAATACGATACTGAAGGATGGCTTTGCGTCTGGTTAATTTTCACATTAAGGCTTCCTGGCGTGGCTTGGTTCCATCGAATGGTAAAACGCGGGTATCCTTCCCCATAAATCCAATCATCAAAAAATTCTGACAGGTCTTCGCCACTTGCATTTTCCATATTTCTGATGAGGTCCGGGGTTTTTGCGTAACCGTAAGCGAGTGCAGGATCGGACAAGTAATCTTTTAAGCCTTGAAAGAAAACAGCATCGCCCAATTTTTTTCGAAGCATATGTAACACCATAGAGCCTTTGTTATAACTAAGCCTACTGCTGAAAATTCTATTAACCGAGGTTGTGTCCTGTGCTGGAACATACACTGATCCATCGGTCTCTTGGGTGATTGAAGATATTTTGTCCTGTTTATAACTTCTAAAATCTGAAGCTGAATCAAAATTCTCAATTACCGTTCCAGCTAAATAGGTTGCAAAACCTTCATTAAGCCATATATCTTGCCAACTTCCGCAGGTAACCTTGTCACCAAACCATTGGTGGCCAAGTTCATGGGCAATAAGTCCACGGCTGAGCCCACCCATAAACGAAACAGTGGTGTGTTCCATACCGCCACCCCAGCCAAATTCTGCGTGGCCATATTTTTCATCGGCATAAGGATAAGGTTCAAAAAGATCTGCGTAAAGATTCATAATATCAACCGTAACCGGAGTGCGCTGTTGTGCATAGCTAAGGTCTTCAGGATAAATGTAATTTATGATTTCAAAAGGGTTACCGTTGTTGTCCACGGTATGAGAATATACTGTATAGTTGGTAACGGCAATTGCAACCAAATAGGCAGGGATGGGGTGTTGGTGCCTGTAATGGGTTGTTTTGTTACTGCCATTTATTGTTTGGCTCAGCTCTAAACCATTGGAAACTGCCACGTATTCATCACTGGAAGGATTAAAACGCGGTGTTGTAATATAAACATCCAAAAGTTCAATTTTATCTATTAAATCTTGTTTGCATGGCCACCAAGCTTTTGCGCCAAAAGGCTCTGAAAGAGTCCACATTACAGGGTCGCCATTGTGGGTGTCTATTTCAAAAGAACCAAACCCTGAACTTATGGGGTTTCCGGAATAACTGATGGAAAGTGAATCTAAAACACCTTGATTTTGCATCTGTGGTAGTGTGATTACAACTTCGTCATTATTATTTTGTGTGAAAGAAAGCTGTGTGCCACGCTGGGTTACTTCCGAAACGGTCATATTATCCACAAGTTCAAAAGTAACGGTGTTCATATTTTCTTTTGCCTCAAAATGTGAAGTGACCTTTCCGCTAATAAATGCTTGTGTGGGGTCTACGTTCAGTTCTAACCGAGCATATTTAATATCATAGTTACCCGTGTTCAAGTTGCGTTGGGTGGTAAACAGACCTGTTGCTGCTTTGGCTTCGGCCTCACTGATTTCGACAGTTCTAAAATTTTGCGAAAAGGAAAAAAAGGAAATTAAAAATAAAAAGGGGAGTACTATTGGTTTCATAATAGGGTATATATAGAAATTTAATTAAAAACTTAATTTAGGGTGTTAAAAGTATTCATTTTGATAATATTAGAACTTATTTTTGCGTCCAAATATGTCCCTTTAGTCTAAAATTTAACACGATGCTTACCTTTTTCAAGAAATATAAATTCTTTGCAGTTTTTTTTCTTATTCTTTCAATTATCATTATTACTATTTTTTACCAAATAATGAAACCCAAGGCAGTATTGAAAATCTATCAACCCGCAGATGTTTCAACAGAATTGGTGGATACGACACTTCATTATGTGAAAAAATATCACACGATTGCAGATTTTAACTTAACAAACCAAAACGGGAAGACCATAACTCAAGAAGATTACAGAGACAAGATGTATGTGGCGGATTTTTTCTTCACAACGTGCCAGACCATTTGCCCCATAATGACAGATAATATGGTAAAAATTCAAGAAAAGCTGAAAAATGATAATGAGGTTTTGCTGCTTTCACACACTGTTACACCCGAAATTGATTCTGTCGCCCAACTTAAAAAGTATGCATTGGAGAAAGGGGTGAATGATTCAAAATGGAACTTGGTAACAGGCAATAAAAAACAAATTTACGATCTAGCAAGAAAATCCTATCTCGTTGCCAAGGATGTTCCATATTCTGACAATGATCTTGTACACACGGAAAACTTTGTACTCGTTGATAAAAAGAAACGAATTCGTGGTTTTTATGATGGTACCGATGCGGAATCTATTAAAAAGCTATTGGAAGATATCAAAATTCTGAAAAAAGAAGATTAAATTTTTTAAGCCTAATTTTTTTCACACATAAAAATCCTAAAAGGTCTTTCTCTACGTCCTTTTTTTCCTTTACTTTTGCCTTGTTTAAAATCAATCTAAATAAAAGATGGTTACAATTGCTTCATTAAAGAAAGGGCAGCGTGGTATTATTAAGGAATTTTCAATTGATGTTGTTCCATTGAAGCTTTTGGAGATGGGTTGCCTTCCAGGTAATGAGGTTACATTGGTTCAAATGGCTCCTTTTAATGATCCTTTATATTTGAACATTAATGGAAGCCACCTTGCTATACGTAAGGAAACTGCCTGTAGGATTGAAATTGAATTGATATAAGCAGTAATGGCAAAACACATAAATGTTGCACTTATCGGAAATCCAAACACTGGAAAAACTTCTGTTTTTAACCGGCTTACGGGACTGAACCAAAAAGTAGGAAACTATCCCGGAATTACCGTTGAAAAAAAACAGGGCACATGTAAGTTTGGAAGAGCCTGCAAAGTTCATATTCTCGATTTGCCAGGAACCTACAGCTTGAACGCTTCATCAGTGGATGAAAATGTTGTTATAGAACTGCTTCTCAATAAAAATGATAAAGATTTTCCTGATGTAGTTGTTGTAGTGGCCGATGTCGAAAATTTAAAAAGAAACCTGCTGCTTTTCACACAAATAAAGGATTTGGGAATCCCCACAATTCTCGCCATAAATATGTCCGATAGGATGAAACGGAAAGCAATTTCGCTGAATGTTCCTTTGCTTGAAAAAAAATTAAAAACCAAAATCGCCCTTATCAGCTCAAGAAAAAATTTGGGTTTCGATTATTTAAAGGAATTGATTGAAGACTACAAGCACATTTCCTCAAAACCAAGCCTGAACGCCTCAAGTATTTCTCCAGAATATTTTGACCGATTGCGAAAAACCTTTCCAAACCAAGATCTTTACAAGCTTTGGCTCGTGATAACGCAAGACGTTAATTTTGGAAAATTGTATAGAAATGAGTTAAAAGGTGTGGCTTCTTTTCAAACGGAATCTGTAAGTAATCTTAAAAGGCTCCAGCAAAAAGAAACCGTAGCCCGCTATCAATTTATCAACGAGACTTTAAAAGAAACACTTCACATAGATACTGCAAATGCAAAGGATTTAAGAAGCCGTTTAGATCGCGTTTTAACTCACAAAGTTTGGGGTTATGTCATTTTCTTTGGAATATTACTTTTGATTTTTCAGGCAATATTCGATTGGAGCGCCTACCCGATGGATTTTATTGACAGCACCTTTGCATCATTGAGTGAATGGGCAAAAAACACAATGCCTGCGGGCGATTTTACAAACTTAATTGCGGAAGGTATTATTCCAGGTCTTGGTGGTATTGTAATTTTTATTCCGCAGATAGCATTTCTTTTTCTTTTTATATCAATCTTGGAAGAAACGGGTTATATGAGCCGTGTGGTTTTTTTGATGGATCGCATTATGCGTCGTTTTGGACTGAGCGGAAAAAGTGTGGTGCCGCTTGTGGCTGGGACTGCTTGTGCTATTCCTGCAATAATGGCCACCCGAAATATTGAAAACTGGAAAGAGCGTTTAATAACAATTTTGGTTACGCCTTTTACTACTTGTTCGGCACGTCTCCCAGTTTATTTGATAATTATAGCCTTGGTAATACCCGATACCCGCGTTTTGGGAATATTCAGTTTACAAGGGCTTACTTTAATGTTTATGTACATTTTGGGTTTTGGAGCTGCAATATTTTCGGCTTATTTACTCGACAAAATTTTAAAAATACGCAGCAAAAGTTTTTTTGTTGTTGAAATGCCGAATTATAAACTTCCGCTTCCTAAAAATGTAATTATAACAGTTGTTGAAAAAACAAAAGCCTTTGTTTTTGGAGCAGGAAAAATAATCCTTGCTATTTCAGTTATTTTATGGGTAATGGCATCTTATGGCCCCGGAGATTTTAATAATGCAGAAGAAATTATTAAAGCCGAATACGCTTCTCAAAATCTTCCAGAAGAAGAGATTGATATGCATATAGACTCCTATAAACTTGAACATTCATACATTGGTCATATTGGCCATGCTATTGAACCTGCCGTGCGTCCTTTGGGTTATGACTGGAAAATAGGTATTGCCATTGTAAGCTCATTTGCTGCAAGAGAAGTATTTGTTGGAACCCTCGCAACTATTTACAGCGTAGGTAGTGAAGATGAACAAACGATTAAGAGCCGGATGGCTGCAGAAATAAACCCTGTATTGGGAGGCCCACTTTTCAATTTTGCGAGTGGTGTTTCGTTATTGTTGTTTTATGCATTTGCGATGCAATGTATGAGTACCTTGGCAATTGTAAAAAAAGAGACGAACAGCTGGAAATGGCCTATGTGGCAACTATTCGTGATGAGTGGAATCGCTTATGTTGTTGCTTTGGGAGCTTATCAATTTTTGAAATAGAATAAATACTTTTTCGATATGCAAACTTTACTTGTCTTAATAACCTTTGTATTCGCAGTATGTTTTTTAATATCAAAGTTCGTATGGAATCCTTTTAAAACGTATAAAAACTCAAAGGGCAATAAGATTGTTGACCATTCAGACTGTAGAAGTTGTAGTTTTCATTGATTCAAATTTATTTATTTACGAAGTATAAGTTGTTAGTCACAATTCATTATTTGTGCTTTGAAGAGCAATTAGGTATCTTTACACTATGCAAACAATTTTAGTTTTAATAACCTTTTCTATTGCAGCAGGCTTTTTACTTAAAAAGTTTGTTTGGAACCCTATTTTTGAAGCACGCCAAAACTCTAGTGGAACATTAGATGGCGGAAAAACCAAATGTGGCAAAAAAGATTGTGGCTGCCACTAATCAGTTGTTTTTTTCTTCGCAAACCAATAAAACATAATTATTTATTTTGCCAGCATCATCTGATGTTGGATAAGGCTTTAAGGACAGTCCGTTAATGGCAAAATTAGGAGAGCTATAGAGGTTGGTGTTTTTTTCCTCTTCAGGTCTTACTTCACCAAAAATCAAAAGTTTTTCTTCAGATTTTCCGTTTGCGGTTACCTCAACTTTTACTATTGCACGACCAGCCCAGATACAATTCACACCCTCGGGACAACGCGAATCTTCCACAACATCCATAAATTTTATGGAAATGCCTTTTAAAACTACAGTTTCTCCTTTTGGAACTTTTACGGCAATTTTAGGGGTTTCTGCAGAATCCTCTTGCCCAAAAGCAAAAGCTGAAAAAAGAATTAAGACTGCTAAAAGTGAATTTTTCATAGTATTTGTTTTTTTCAATTTTAAAGATACATTAAAAAATAGTGCCAGAAAATTATAAAAAATCCCTCACAAGACTCAATGGCTTGTGAGGTCTAGATATGTCTAAACAATAAATACCGGAATATTTACTTTGTGACGAACACTGTCCACTGTAGTTCCAAATAATAAATCTTTTATACCAGAATGTCCATGACCTCCTAAAACTAGCAAATCAAATTCAGATGCGTTTACTATTTTTGGAATAATCTTTTTTGGAGAACCAAAGCCAAGTTCTACCGAAACGTTAAAGCCTTTTTTCTGAAGCTTTTCTTTATATGTATTTAAAAACGCTTCATCACTTTCGGTCTCATAATCATCTATTTCGTCACCATAAATCATAGCACCGGGCGTTTCAACTATGTGAATAAGTGTATATTCGGCAACTTTTCCACCTAATTGAAGTGCTGCGGAAATACTTTTCTCATCCGAAGTGGAAAAATCTACCGGAACTGCAATTTTTTTATAGGAAAGGGGCTGGGCCAGTTCGTCAACTTTGGCATCGAGTATATGTGGAACCATTTTTCTTTTATCCAGTTTAATATCTTGTAGGGTGGTTTTAAAAGTTATATATATCAATAAAACAGCTGCGCCTATGGCTGCTGGAATTACCAAGGTCCAGATATAAATGGGGTTTTCCGCAGTAGTAAGCCAGCCAATGATTTCATCATAAACCAGTTTTGCATTTAGCCCAACAATTATAATAGTAATGAGCCAAGAGGCGATTCGTAATGGCCATTTTATTTCAAATCCGTTCATTAGCTTTTTGCTGCTCACGAAATGGATTAATGGAATTATGGCGAAACCAAGCTGAAGGCTTAAAACTACTTGGCTTAAAACCAGTAATTTTCCTGTGCCACTTTCCCCAAAATAAATAACGGTAAAAAGTGCTGGTATAATAGCGAGCATTCGAGTAATTAATCTTCTAACCCAAGGTTGGATACGCAAATTTAAATGCCCTTCCATTACAATTTGCCCTGCAAGTGTTCCAGTAAGTGTGCTGCTCTGCCCAGCAGCAATAAGCGCTATTGCAAAAAAGGTAGGTGCCAAGCTAGACCCTAAAAGAGGCTCCAATAGTGCATGTGCGTCTTGTATTTCAGCAACTTCAAACATTCCATTTTTATGAAATACGGCTGCTGCAAGAATTAAAATGGCAGCATTCACGAAAAAGGCAAGATTGAGCGCAATAGCCGAATCTATAAAATTGAATTTCAATGCTTGTTTAATACCCTTTTTAGTGCGTTCTATTTTTCGAGATTGCACAAGTGATGAATGCAAATATAAGTTGTGTGGCATAACAGTCGCACCTATAATACCGATGGCAATATAAAGCGCTGTGCTGTCGGGAAGTGAAGGTATGAATCCTGCCATAAGATCACCCATATCAGGCTTCGCAAAAAACATTTCTACCACAAATGATCCTCCAATAATAAAAATCAGTCCAATGATAAAAACTTCCATTTTTCGCATTCCCTTGTTCAATAGAAAAAGAAGTAAAAACGTATCTAATGCAGTAATGCTTACGCCCCAAATCATAGGAAGGCCAAAAAGAAGATTTAATCCAATTGCCATCCCGATAACTTCGGCAAGGTCGCAGGCTACAATGGCAATTTCTGCTAAAATATAGAGCACAAAATTTACGAATGGATTGTAGGCTTCCCGCGAAGCTTGCGCTAAATCTCTTCCACGTACGACGCCCAAACGGGCACATAAACTTTGAAGCAGCAGTGCCATAATATTGCTCATCAATAACACCCAGATCAGTTTATAGCCAAATTGGCTTCCACCCGCAATATCCGTAGCCCAGTTTCCGGGATCCATATAGCCAACACTAACTAAATAAGCAGGCCCCAAAAAGGCGAGCAATTTTTTCCAAGGTGATTTTTTACCTGAAGTTTCAATAGTTCCGTGAACTTCTTCTAGTGATCTGTGGCTTCTTCTGTCCATCGCTATTCTTGGGTTTGAATATAAAGATTTTCAGCAATTTTATGCGAAATGAAGAATTGTTCACTTCCAACTTGTATTATCATTGAGCCATCAAAAAACTCTTTCCCCAAAACTTTTATTTTGGTGCCGATACTTATTTTCTTTTTATCTAAATATTGAAGAAATTCTGTGCTAGATTCTTTTACGCCTACACAAACTCCTTGTTGGGTTTTCTCAATTTCTGAAAGTAGTTTTTTTTCAGTTCGCTTTAGGACGCCGTGTTTGTCAGGAATTGGGTCGCCGTGTGGATCAAAATCTGGGCTTCCCAGAAATTTATCAAGTCGTGTTATTAGTTCTTCAGATTGAATATGCTCTAATTGCTCTGCTATTTCGTGGACTTCATCCCAATGAAAATTTAATTTTTCAACCAAAAAAACCTCCCACAAACGGTGTTTTCTGATAACGTTAGTAGCAATTTTTCTTCCTGTTTCCGTAAGTTGGACACCTTTATAGCGTTTATAGATAAGCAATTTTTTCTCCGCGAGTTTTTGCACCATATCTGTAACAGAGGATGGTTTTGTATCCATGCTTTCTGCGATAGCATTGGTGCTAACCTCACCCGAATTTTCGTGCTCCAAGTGAAATATTGCTTTTAAATAGTTTTCTTCAGCTAATGTAAACATGGCTCAAAAGTAAATATATTTTTCTAGTTACCCAATAATTATTTTTAGATACACCTAAAAATTGTAAATGAGACAGTTTTTGTATTGGCGATTGTAATGTGTTTTCTAAAAATTTATAATGAACTCTAAAAGATATCTTTTAAGAATTTTGAAGAAAAGACCGTTTAAAAGCCACGTTCTTTTTGAAGCTGTTCATACGCTTCCTGTACTTTTTTAAACTTTTCCTCACCCCCCTTTTGATGAGCTTCGTCCATATGTTGTAGTTTGTCTGGATGGTATTTTTTAACCATAGTTCGGTATGCAGTTTTTATTTCAGCAATAGATGCGGATCTGTCAATTTCCAAGATTTTATAGGCACTATCAGGATTTTTAAAGAACATTGCTTTTATGCTTTCAAAATCACGAGCATAAACACCGAGAAATCCTGCAATGCGGTTTATTTCATCAACTTCAGCAGTTGAAACACTCCCATCGGCATTCGCAATACTGAAGAGAAAATGAAGGATTTGCAGTCGGCTTTCGTAACGAGTTCGTTGGCGTAAAAGCGTACAAATATTTTGTGCCGAAACTTCACGCTTTTTTATTACTTCATTAAAAACCTTAAAAGTAGCGTTGGCACGTTCCCTTCCATAAGCCTGAACAAAATATTGGCGTACATAATCCAGTTCAGTCTGGCTTACACTTCCGTCGGCTTTTATAACCAAAGAAGCCAAAGAAAGTAAGTTCAATTCAAAATCTGCTGGAGTAACTTGTTGCTGCGTTGTACCGAAAGAAGTCTGAAATGTTTTGCCCTTAGCGCTTAGGTTATCGAGGAGGCTTCCTAAAACAAAACCAATCATAGCACCAGGAAAACGATATACAAAATAACCTAGAACGGCTAACAACCAACGAAGCATAAATGAAGAATTTTTGTATTTAGAGACGACAAAAGTACTCAATTAAAAAAACAAATCTCAAGTTCCAAAAAAATCAAATCCCAAATTATATAGCTATGGTCATAATTTGTTTTTTGGGTTTAAGAATTTCCCTTTTGTGATTTATTTGGGATTCGGAATTTGTTATTTTGAGATTTTTCCTCTTAAGAATTAGTATCTTTGCATTCAAATTTTAATACACTTAAAATAAAGATATTATGTACCCACCTGAACTAGTAAGACCCATGCGCGAAGACCTAACTAAAGTAGGTTTTTCCGAATTACATACAGCAAATGACGTTGAGGAAGCTTTAAAAAGAGAAGGCACAACTCTCGTAGTCGTTAATTCCGTTTGTGGATGTGCTGCAGCCAATGCACGTCCTGGAGCTGCAATGTCTATTGAAAATGATAAAAAACCAGATCATCTTGTGACTGTTTTTGCAGGGGTTGATCGTGAAGCAGTTGATGCTGCCCGTGCACAAATGGTTCCTTTTCCGCCAAGTTCCCCTTCTATGGCACTTTTTAAAAATGGTGAGTTAGTGCATATGTTAGAGCGCCACCATATTGAAGGTCGCCCCGCACAAATGATTGCCGAAAACTTAAAGGGAGCTTACAACGAGTATTGCTAATTATTTAAATAGTTTGTGATACAATTAAACAAACCATTGACGATTGTAATAGGCTTTTTAGCCTTTGGAGCAATTGTGTATAATTTTTATGACGATCCTAGAGTTTCACATTTACTGGGAAAAGAGATAAATAATTGGCTCTATAGAGGTTTTTGGATAGTGATAATTGGCATTTGCGTTTACAACTATATTAATATAGACCGAAACACTTTAAAAAATAAAACGAAAAAGATCCAGAAATCTCAAAAAAAATCCAAAAACTGAAGATTTCAAAATTGAAAACTTAAAACATGTAAATTTAAAAACCGCCTTTTTTAAGGCGGTTTTCTTACTTTTGATTGTAAATGAACACACTTTTAAAATTAATAAGCTATCCCTTTTCGGTATTGTTTTACTTTCTTTTTGGTATTACAATCTTGGTTTTTCATCCAGTTCAGTGGATTAGCTTTAACTGGTTTGGATATAATGCTCACAAAAAAAGTGTCGACTGGTTTAACTGGACTCTTTTAAGATGTTTGAATGTTTTGGGCACCACTTTTCACGTTGATATAAATGCGAACATTCCCAGAAATGTGCCGATAATAATTGTTTCAAACCACCAAAGTATGTGGGATATTTCACCATTAAGTTGGTACTTACGGAAATACCATCCCAAATTTATTTCCAAAGTAGAACTAGGAAAAGGAATTCCTTCTGTCTCCTACAATTTGCGACATGGCGGTTCCATTTTAATTGATAGAAATAATCCAAGGCAGGCCATTGTTGAAATGGTAAAATTTTCAAAATATCTTCAAAAATACAATCGGAGCGGAGTGATATTTCCAGAAGGAACGCGAAGCAAAACCGGAGTCCCAACACCCTTCCGAAGAACTGGGTTGCAAACACTTTTTAAAAAACTTCCGGACGGCTATGTAGTTCCAGTTACCATCAACAATTCCTGGAAATTACAACGTTATGGTATGTTCCCAATACAAATGGGTGTGCGTTTGGAATTGATTGCACATCCGGCTATTAAAATAGAAGGTTATGATGTTGAAATGCTGATTGATAAAGTGGAAGAAATAATTACTTTAAAAGTTCATAAATAATGACTTCATTTTTTCCTGAGCAAATAATTAAAAATACAATCACTTTCGTTAAAGATGAATTGAAAAACGCCGAAGGTGGCCACGATTGGTTCCATATAGAACGGGTTTATAAAAATGCTTTGCTTATTTCTGAAAGTGAAGACGTTGATAAAACTGTTGTTGCCCTTGGTGCTTTGCTTCACGACATTGCCGATTCAAAATTTTACAATGGCGATGAAACCGTTGGACCAACAATAGCGTGGGAATTTCTAAAAACCCAGAATCTTTCCGAAGAAATAACCGAACACGTTATAAAAATCATTGAAAACGTTTCTTTTAAAGGAGGAAACGAAGCTCAAAAATTCCATTCAAGGGATTTGGAAGTCGTACAGGATGCAGACAGGCTTGATGCGCTTGGCGCGATTGGTATCGCCCGTACTTTTAATTACGGTGGCTTCAAAAATAGAAAATTGTACGATCCGGATATTAAGCCGAATTTGAATATGACTCCTTCGGAATACAAAGCTTCTGATGCGCCCACTATTAATCATTTTTACGAAAAATTATTGCTTTTAAAAGACCGAATGAATACTGAAACCGGGCGAAAAATTGCTGAAGAAAGACACTTGTTTATGGTAAAATTTCTGGACCAATTTTATGCGGAATGGAGTGGGAGAAAATAGAACTCTGTGAAATTCGATACCTCCGTGTCACTCTGCGTAATAACTATTCCACAGAGTTACGCAAAGAACCACAGAGCTACACAAAGAAAATTTCAAAATAATTTCATCTGTGGATCTTTAAGCTGAAGAAAATGCGAAGCATCCAATGGTTCAGTTTTCCTATCTTTTAAATATTTATTTTTGGCAAGCGCCATTGTGTCTTTTACTTGCTCGCTAATTGTCCCTTCTCCTTTCATCCGCCTTCCCCAATTGCTGTCGTTTAATTTGCCTCCGTGGCATTCGGCTATTTGGTTTAAAATACGTTCCGCTTTATCTGGAATGGTTTTGTAAGCCCAATCTTTAAAAATTTCAGCAATTTGGCCGTTTAAGCGAACTATAGTGTAACCAACATCATGGGCGCCCAGTTCCGCTACTTTCATTACCAACGGAAGAATCTCGTGACTGTTAAGTGAAGGAATAATTGGAGCCATCATTACTCGGACTGGAATTCCATTTTCTGAAAGAATTTCAACAGTTTTCAATCGTTGTTTTATGCTCGCCGTGCGTGGTTCCAGCAATCTGCGTGTATCCTCGGAAAGGGAAGTAATGGAAATATTTGCTGAAATAATATTCAGCTTTGCCATCTCTTTCAAAATATCCAGATCGCGAAGAATGAGTGAATTTTTAGTAATAATTCCCGTTGGGTGTTTCCATTTCAGCATTACTTCGAGGCATTTTCGTGTGATTTCCAGTTTGCGCTCCAATGGTTGGTAGCAATCTGTATTTCCCGAAAAAACAATGGTGTCGCCCTTCCAATTTTTTGAAGTTATTTTTTCCTCTAAAAGTTGCGGTGCGTTCTTTTTGAAAAGAATATTTCGCTCAAAATCGAGGCCAGCACCATAGCCCCAATATTCATGACTATTACGAGCGTAACAGTAAACGCAACCGTGTTCGCAACCTTGGTACGGATTTGCCGAAAAACCCATACCCACATCGGGGCTGTCAACTTTGTTTACAAAAGATTTTGGAAAAACCTCAATATAGTTTGTTTTGTTTTTGTCTGCTTCCTCACCTTCTGCTTGGCAGAAATTCAGAAAATCATCCAATACTTCGTGGCTGTTCTCGAAGAAGCGGTTGTGAACATTTTTCTGGGCACCACGGCCTTTTAAGAATTCAGTAGACATAAAATTAACATTGAAGTTTGGGTTTCTACAAAGCTATTAATTATTTGGAATAAATCCTTTTATATTTGGAAATATTCCATTAAGGACGAATCGTGGTTACCTTTTATCTTTACCCGTTCCCCGGGTTTAATTTTTTATATTCATAATACATAGGCTTTAATGGTGAAAAAATAAAAAAAGGGGCCGAAAAAGCCCCTTTAAATTATTTTCTTATTGCCTACGAAATTTTAATATTTCGTGGGGGCTTTTGTTTGGCCTCTTCCTTTTTTGGAAGATGAATACTCAAAATACCCTCGTTGTAATTGGCTTGAATTTTATCTTCTTCCACAGTTTTGGGCAACGTAAAGCTACGTTTAAAGGAAGAATAACCAAATTCCCTGCGGGTATAGTTTTCTTCTTTTTCCTCATTCTTTTCCTCCGTTTCAGTAGAGATGGAAAGAACTTTGTTTTCAAGGTCTATTTGGAAATCGGATTTTTTTACCCCAGGAACCGCCATTTCAACAAAATATGCATCTGCTGTCTCCTTGATATTCACTTTTGGAAGGCTCATGCCTGTATTGAAATTTTGTGAGAATACGTTAGGCATATCCCTGTTTAAAACTTCATCAATCCAAGAAGACCAACTAGGGAGGTAGGATGAAGTATTGCTATTTGTTCGTGTCAAACCTCCACTTTTAGGAACATTCATTATTGTGCTCATAATATTTAAGATTTAAGTTAAACAATTAATTTTACATAATTATTTTGCACAAAAGAAATGCCAAACAATAGCAGTGGTTATTACTGAATAGGATTTAAAATTTTATTAAGAAAAAGATCATTTAAAATGTCAGTTTGACATTTATAAAATGACAATTTTTCAAAAAGAGCGAACTTGCTTCATTTAAAAGTAAATCTTCCTTTTCTGAATAAACTCCTCTAATGGATCTTGGAACAACTCTATTCCTTTATTGCTTTACCGAAAGCTTTCTTTCCGCCAACAATCGGAATTTCAATCGTTGTTGCATCAAGATCAACAGTTAATATAGTTCCCGGTTCTGGCAAAAGTGTGAATTCACTATCGCTTGAAAAAATCATCAACCCAATTTGTTGTCCAGCAGGAATTACTTGATCGTCTGGAATCAAATCAAAAGAAAGCTCATAAAATTTGCCTGGTTTTAAAGGCTCACTTTCAGAAATGGATTTGGAATTCTGCGGGTCTGCCCAACCTCGTGTAATAATATTATCTGTTATTTGTACATTCTTATCATTATTCCACGGTAAGGAAACCATATATACGGAAAGATTTGCTGCGGGTTTGCTACTGGCTAATTTAATCTTCAATTTTGAAAGACCCGAAATATGCAAATCTTCATTTAAAATAGGTGTTACAAAAAGCAATCTATTTTTGGAAGTTAGAAGTTGCGCAAGTTTTTCTGCAGAGAAATTATAATCATCAACCACAGTTTGTGTGCCTTGTTTTTTGGGTTTTTCAGCAATTAACATTCCTTCATTTTTTGAAGTCGCCTTTAAATGAAGCTTAACATTTTCCGCATTTGGATTCGGATAATCGGCGTAAGGAGTTGGATTTTCATTTTTATCATTTTCTCTTACTATATAAGCTTTTGGACCTTTTTCAATTCCATTATCAATTCCGAAAAGATATTTCGTAAACCATTTATTCATCATTGTAAACGGTGGCGGTCCGCCGTGGCCGTTTTGATGATAATAAATTTTTACTGGCAATCCCATTTCTTCCGCAGCTTTATAAATTCTGTAACTGTGTTCTGGCATTACGTTCCAATCGTTAAAACCGTGTGACATAAAAAGTGCAGCTTTCATCGGTTTCATATCATTTATATAATCGCGACCAGCCCAAAATTCATTATAATCGCCAGTTTTCCGGTCGATGCCATTTTTAATTTCATTATCACGATAGGTTGCATTGTTGTATGCTCGTTTTGATTCGTCGCCGCTGTGGATAAAATCATAAAGCACATCAACGTCTTCACCTAAATATCCACCCGGCGAACGCACAAGGCCGTTGCTTCTGTAATAATGATAATAGGAAGTATTTGGCGCAATGGGAATTATTGCCTCAAGTCCTTCAACGCCAGTAGTTGCAGCAGCCAAAGGAATTGTTCCGTTATAGGAAGTTCCCGTCATTCCAACTTTTCCGGTGGTCCAATATGCTTTTACTTCTTCGCTTCCGTCAGGGGTTGTATAGCCTTTTGCACGGCCGTTTAACCAATCTATCACTGCTTTCGGCGCCAACGATTCATTATCGCCGCCCACCGTTGGAGAACCTTGTGAAAGTCCAGTTCCTGGAGAAGAGGAATGCACTACAATATAACCTCGCGGTACCCAAGTTTTAATTTGTGAATTGGAAATAATTGGCCGTTGTCCGGTTCTTGTTACCGAAGGATGCAAAATTTCTTTTTCTGAGGCACCTATTTCGTGGTGCACATCGTGAAAAGAGCCTTCAACTTCTGGTGCAACACCTGCAAAATAGGGGCTGGATTCATAAACAACGGGAAGTTTCAAACCTTCGGTCTCAGTTTGTTTAGGTCTTGTAACATCAACGTGCATACGGTCTGGTTTGTCATCACCATCGGTATCAAAAGTTGTTTCAACCCAAAGATCTGTTCTTATCCAATCTTTTGATTTTCAAAAGCGGGAACAATTTGTGCTTCGCCATCTTTAAACCAGGGTTCGGCTTTTTCTTGAGCGTTTACAGAAAATGTGAATGCCAGAGCTAAAAGAAGTAAGATGTATTTTTTCATTTTTTAATTTATTATTTCCCCGGAAAATCAGCTTTCCGCTTATGAAGAAATGCTTGGGTTCCTTCTTTAAAATCTTCGGTTCCAAAACAGTTTCCGAATTCTTCAATCTCCACTTCAAAACCATTTTCGCCATCTTCATAATTAGCATTAATAGCCCTAATTGCCGAAGCGATTGCAACAGAAGAATTTCTCATAATTTTTCCAGCAAGTTTTTCTGCAAATTCAAGTAATTCTTCGGGAGTGGTTACGTGGTTTACCAAACCGTATTGCAAGCGCTTGGGGGCATCAATCATTCCGGCGGTCATAATCATTTCCATCGCGCGGCCTTTGCCACCAATTGTGGCAAACGTTGCGTACCGCCATAACCGGGAATTACGCCCAATGAAACTTCGGGAAGCCCCATTTTTGCATTATCGGAAGCAATCCGGAAATGTGCCGCCATTGCCAATTCCAGTCCGCCGCCAAGTGCAAAACCGTTGACGGCTGCAATTACGGGTTTTGAAAAATTTGCCACAAAATCAAACAATAATTCTTGTCCTTTGGCGGCTAAATTTCCACCTTCTTCCACTGAAAAATCTGCAAATTCACTAATGTCTGCGCCTGCTACAAATGCTTTTTCGCCACTTCCCGTTATAATTATCACTTTTGTTTTTGAAGAATTTTCAGCTTCTTCAAAAGCATCGTGTAATTCTTGAATGGTTTCGCGGTTCAAGTGCGTTTAATTTTGAAGGACGGTTAATAGTGATGGTGGTGATGAAGTTTTCGGTTTCGGAAAGTATGTTTTGAAATTTCATGTTTGAATAATTTGATGGGTGATTTTTTACCACGAATACAGCAATAAAAATATACAAAATTCGTGCATGCGTAGTCGTTTCACAAAGCTACTAAAAACCTTAAAGCAAAGTGGGAAACGAAACTTTAAAAGTGGTTTTTTCTTCGGAGGATTCTAGTGTAATTGTCCCACCGTAGGTTTCAACTATATTTTTTACCATTCCTAAACCAAGACCCATGCCGCTGGTTTTGGTGGTAAATTGGGGTTCAAATATATGGGTTTTGTTTTCTTCGGGAACGCCAATTCCATTATCGGTCACCAAAATATTTACAAAGGTTCCTTCGGTTTTGACCACAACATCAATTCGTGGGTTCGGCAGGATTTTTTTGCTCAATGGACTGGATGCTATTTTTAACCAAATTGGTAACTACGCGAATTAATTGTGTTCTGTCAAAACGCGCGCGTATTTCATCTTCTTCGGAAAAGAAATAGATATAATCTTCATTAAAAATATCAAGAGCCAGTTTGCTTATTTTTACCACATTCAATGTTTCATCTTGCTGTGCTGGCATTTTTGCGTAAGTGGAAAAGGCAGAGGAAATGGAGCTCAACGTATCAATTTGCTGAAGCAATGTATTGGTATATTCTGCCATTTTTTTTTCAATATCGGGATCGTTGCTGGTCAAATTTTCGTTGAAAACTTTGAACAGTGAGTCGCATTGGCGTCAATGGGTTTTTTATTTCGTGCGCAACTTGTTTTGCCATTTCGCGCCAAGCGGTTTCGCGTTCGCTGGCGGCGAGTTGTGCGGCGCTGTTTTCCAACTCATCAATCATTCCGTTATAAGCATTTACAATGGTTGAAATTTCGGTGGGGGTATCGCTGAGGTGTATTTTTTTGTTCCGTGTATCAAAGCGGGTTTCGGCAAGTTTTTCACTTATTTCCTTTAAGAGAACGCGTAATATATTTTGAAAGAAAATAAGCCAGTGCAATAGCAACCATCAACATAAAAAAGTAGGCTACGCCGAGCCTATAAAGATATTCTGTAAGTTCTTTAGTAATGAAACCGTCATCTTCAATATAGGGCAAATTGAGTATTGCCAAGGGTTTAAAATAACTGTCGGTAATGTAGGTATAGGAAGATTGGTATTTTTGCCCGCCCTCCTCAAATTCTTTTATATAACTTTTTGTTGGCGAATTTTGAAGCATTTCCAGAGCATATTCTGGCATTTTTGGCGAAACTGTATCTTTAAAAAATGAGGGTTTTGAAGATTTTAGAAGATTTCCATAAGGTCATATAGAAAAATCTCCAGGCTGTGAATATCTTTTATTTCGTAGATTTTATCTTTAAAAATCAATGGTATTTGCTCCGTTTCAACAGGATAGGTAGTAGTTTTTAAAATGTAATTTATGTTTTCACGAATGGCGGCCTCCTTTCGCAATAATCGGTCGCGGTGATAATCCTGTGCTTCTTCTTTGTATTGATAAACGGTAACAATAGCAATAAGTACTGAAGCTCCCAAGACCAAAAGGAACATGGAGAGAAAGATGCGGGTACGAAGCGATTTTTTGTAAAAGTACATTTACATTATTTTGAAGAAAGATAGCAATAATTAAACCGTAAATAGAAAATTCCTAAGAAAGGAAATTTCAAACTCCAAATAAATCTCAGATTCCAAAAATCTAAAAATCAATTATTATTCTCTCGAATACGTTTGTAAATTTTATAGCCCATCATCAATAAAATTGAAAACACTATAATGCCTACGGTTCCGTAAATCCAATTAGTGCCGTCTTTTAAAATCACTAAAAAAACCACGGCAAACAGAATGATTGTTGGCCCTTCATTAAAAAGGCGCATAAAGTTTGAGGAATGCTTTACCACGCCTTTTTGAAGCTGTTTAAAGATTTGATTACATTTAAAGTGATAGATAATCAAAAGCACTACGAAAGCCAATTTCACTTGCATCCAGACATCCCCCATAAAGAACAATCGCATATAGAGTAACCAAAATCCAAAGAAAAGAGCCAAAATCATTGATGGCCAAGTGATAATGTTCCAAAGCCGTGAAGCCATTATTTTAAGCTGTTCCCCCAAAATTTCTTTGTCGGGTGAAGGTTTTTGGGTAGCTTCAATTTGATAGACAAACAAACGAACAATGTAAAAAAGCCCGGCGAACCAGGTGACTATAAATATTAAGTGAAGCGATTTTATGTAGGGATAATATTGTTCCATCAACTGCTCAGTTTTTTAAAAACTTGGTCGTAAAGATACCTAATTAATAAAAAAACATTTAGCATCAAGCAGAAGAAGTCTCTATAACTTTATAAATTTTTTGGTCGCCCTTTTTTCGTTTGAAGTAATGGTAACAAAATAAACACCTGGACTGAAATCTGAAATATCTATTTCCCTGTCTTCAAATCTTTTTAAAGAATATAGCACTCTGCCGTTGCTATCAAAAATGGTAATGGCTGAAGATTCATTTGAAGCACGTTGGATGTTCAATGAATTCCGCGTTGGATTGGGATATAGTGCGAAATCATCCATTTTTAAACTTTGAGTACTGAGGCTGGGATAATTTTTATATTCGTGATATCCAGTATCGAATTGTAGTACTATATGCTTATCGTTTCCAGATGGATCCAGTATATATACATCGGCCAGTTTTTCTTCGGCAAACATGCTAAAGAATCCGGTTTCCAAAACTTGAAGGTCGCCTTCACAAAGGTTGGTTCCGAAGGTTACATTTCTGGGCTGAAAGGTATCATCAACCCCGAAATGCCCGGGTGTTTCATATTCATATTCCCCGTTATAATTATTACAGAAGCCAAAACCATGCAATGTATAATCAGCTTCAATAATCAAAGTTGGGCCTTCTGTAATTTCTAACTCACTTATTGAAATTACTTCATTATTGAAAGTGAAACTGTGTAAATACCAATTGTCCACAAAATATTCAGGGGGTTGGGCAATCGTAATTTGAATGCTAAAAATGAGATAAAAAAATCAGCAGTTTTTTCATAACTGAGAGATTAATATTTAATAAATTTCTTCGTAATCTTTCCTTCTGAAGAAGTAATAGTTATAAAATACATTCCAGTTTTCAAGGCTGAAACGTCTATTTCGTTTGAAGTCAAATTTTTAAATGAATTTATTATTCTTCCGTTAATATCTGTTACGGAAACAGAGAATTCAGTTTTAGAAGATTTTATAAACAATCTATCGTTGGCGGGATTTGGATAAACCGAAAAGGAATTTTTTTCTGAATCTGGAACGGACAATACTGGATAATTATAAAATATAAAAGCAAACCCAGGCATCAACTCATAAGAAAAATACCCTTCGCCATTGCTTGGATCTTCACCTGCAATGTAACGTAATGGAAGATTTGCCTCTAATTGCGAAAAGTAATAATCCTCAAAATCATTGTGAAATTGACAGTTGTCATTGGAAGCAACAAAGTTTTTAGGAACTAACAACGGGCCATCATTAGGGTATTCTGAATAATCAAAATTCCCGCTAAATTCATTACAAGAACCAAAACCGGTAAATGATAAATCTGGATTTATGGTAATTGTTGGAGAAATAGGTGGATCATATGTGGCTATAAAATCTGTATCACCCAAATCAGCTTCCATAGCATGTAAATACCATTTTTGAAACAATGCCTCATCAATTTCTTCTAAAGGTTGGTCTGTAAAAACAGCGCGATTTCCATTAGCATCCGTTATTCTAAATAATTTTCTTCCACTTGAAAAAACCATATAGAAATAGGTAAATATTTTATCTTCCAGTGCTTGATTGCTCAAAAGTTGGTAGAAGTAAATATCTTCAAAATAACAATTGGGGTCTGTACAATCCGAGGAAGAAACTACAATATTGCTAAAGGTTATGTCAGTATTATCAAAATTGATATTTGCAGTAAATGTATTCTCAATGCCATTGGTAGTTGCAGAATAATCTGGATTGGTTCCCGTAAAATTAAGCTCCATTATTTCTCCGAAAGGAACATAATGCCATGTGTCGTCAAGCTGTATGTGTCTAAGATGCCATGTTTGCTGAATAATGTCTGGAACTTGAGCCAATATATTATTTTCTATTAATAAAATACAGAAGAGAAGTAGCAATTTTTTCATAACCGATTTATTAGTATTTTAAAGATACTAAAAAATCGATTTAGTCTGTAAGTGTTTTCCGAATTTCCCGATTCAAAAAATAACCTGTAACAACCGTTGAAAGCACATCTGCTACTGGAAAGGAAATCCAAACACCCAGTTCACCAAAGAAATACGGTAGTATAAAAATTAAAGGAATAAAGAAAAATCCCTGTCGGGTTAACGTGAGCAATAATGCTGGCACGGCTTTCCCAATAGCTTGAAAATAAGCCGAACCAATCAACTGTATTGCAATAATTGGTGTTGCCGCAAAAACCCAACGCATATAATGAGGTGTTTCGGAAAGTATCTCTTTGTCAGTTGTAAAAACCGAAACGATATCTTCAGGAAAAATCATAATTATCCCAAAAATTAGAAGCCCCAAACCGCCCGCATAAAAAATAGCTTTGTTGATACTTTCCCGTACACGTGGAAATTTATGTGCCCCATAATTAAATCCTGCTATTGGTAAAAATCCTTGTGTAACACCCAAAACAGGGAAAAGCGCAAACATTAGCATTCTTCCTATAATCCCATATGCTGCCACGGAAGATTCGCCACCCAGGTCAAAAAGGATGTTGTTCATTAAAAGATAAGTGACGCTTACTACAGCCTGTCTTGCCAAAGTTACAAATCCCAATGCCGACATTTCTTTAATTATGGAAGTGATTTAAGCCAAAGTGTGTTAAGTCTAATTTTCAACTCAGATTTATCACTTAAAAAGAACCATAGCACATATAGAAAGCACAATCCATAAGAAATAGTTGTTGCCCAAGCTGCTCCGGCCATACCCATATCCAAAAGATTGATAAGAATGTAATCTAAAAGCAGGTTTCCAACAGAGGGAATAATCATTGCAATCATTGCAAATTTTGGCTTCCCTTCAGCGCGGATTACGTTGTTTCCCATCATGCAAAGCGCCAAAAGCGGCACTCCGTAAAGCACAATTCTGTAATAGATTTTTGCTGGTTCAAAGATGTCGCCTTTTCCACCGAAGGCTGGAATAAGTTCATTTATAAAAATCAGACCAAAAACTACCATTGCTGTAGTAAGCAAAAGTGTTAAAGTGATTTGATTTCCAAAGGTTTTCAGCGCACGATCTTTATTGTCTGCGCCTAGAGCTCGAGAAATTATTGAAGAACCACCGATTCCAATGGCCATTCCCAGGGCAGCAATAAAAAATGAAACCGGTAAAACTACATTTATTGCAGCAATGGCTATGGAACCAATCCAGTTACCCACAAAAATGGTGTCTACCAAAATATTCAGGGACATCACCAAAATCCCAATAGAAGCTGGCACGGCTTGTTTAATTAATAAACTGCCAATGGAGTCGGTGCCAAGGGCGGCACTTTGATTGGGTTTCATTAGGCGATTTGCGGTTTTTACGTCTACAATGCGCCATTTATCAATCCAGTCTGTCACTACTTCGGCCCAATCATCTCGGTCGTTTAGACATGGTATTACAGTAAATTCTTTTCCGCCGGCTTCATGGAAAATTTCTTCGCCTTCCATTGCAATTTCTTCCAAGGTTTCCAAACAATCACTCACAAATGCTGGGGTAACAATCGCCATATTTTTCACGCCGTTTAGCCCCATTCGCTCTATGGTTCTGTCTGTTGGTGGTTTTAGCCACGGATCAAAACCCAAGCGGGATTGAAAGGAAGCTGGAATATGTTCCTGCTTGTAAATTCAACTTTTTAGCAACTAATTCGGTAGTTTTTAAACACTGGTGACTGATAGCAAAACTCGTGTGCGGGTGAAGGCGTTACACAACAACTTCCATCTATTTTACAATGGCTTTTTGTGATGTCACTTTTTCGTATATGCCTTTCTGGGACACCATGGTAACTGAACAAAAGGTGTTCATAATCCAACCCTTCCAATTTTTCCGAAATGCTTTTTGAAAGCACTTCAATATACCCCGGCTTGTTATAAAATGCGGGAAGTGAAGCTATTTCAAGCTGAGGAAAAAATTCGTTCTTAAGTTCTTCAACCTTCACGTCAATAGTCTCGGTAGTTGCCATTGCAAATTGCGGATATAGGGGAATGGTAAGAATTTCATCTACACCTTGATCTACCAATTCTTGCAAGCCTTTTTTCAAGGTCATACTTCCGTAGCGCATTGCTAAAGCGACGGGAACAGTAGTTTTATCTTGTATTTTTTTCTGAAGTCTTTCTGAAATAACAATTAAGGGTGAACCTTCATCCCACCAAATTTTTTGATAGGCTTCGGCAGATTTTTTTGGGCGTGTATTCAAAATAATACCGCGAACCAAAAAGGAACGGAACCAAAAAGGAACGTCGATAACCCTTGGATCCATCAAAAATTCATCAAGATATTTTTTAACGTCTTTTGGTTTTGTGCTGTCTGGCGAACCAAGATTTACAAGGAGGACTCCCTTCATAGGTAGAATTTTTTTGAAAAGCAAAATTAGGGTTTTATAATTAAACCTTCAACGCCGAAAGGTGAAGTTTTCAAAACAGTGTGGCAATAGTACTTACCCCTGAATACCGCTAATTAAAATAAGGTTCCTGAGTGTTCCCCAGTTAGGAAATCTATAGAAGTATGTCATAGAAAAAAGACAATCAACACAAAATGTTCAAAATTGTTAGGTTTATCTTTAACTTGGTAATTGTTTTTTAAAATACGTAACAGGTTTATAACCAAAGTTTTCTATAATATGATATTTATCATTCTAAAGAAGAAAAATCGTTTTGATATTTGTTTAGCTTTATTACATAAATAATATGCTTACAGCATTTCCTTTAATTGCAGGTATAATTGCATCTATGTTACATGTAATCATGGGCCAGATCACTTGGCCGCGGTTATGCCCTTTGCAGTAGAGTCAAAAAAAGGAGCATGGAAGATTGGTCTTTCTTGGGGTTTTGGTCATTTAGCGGGAATGATGCTTATTGGCGCTTTGTTTTATTTCTTTAAGGGAGTAATACCTATAAATAATATATCCTCACATAGTGAACAATTGGTAGGCGTTGTATTGATAGGTATAGGATCTTGGTTCTTATATGGTATTCTTATAAAAAAGAAAAGCCATGAGCATGTGCATTCTCATATTGAAAATGGCCCAGTTATTCATTCACATATACATACCCATACTACGAATAAATCGCATAGTCATTCCCATGATTTCAAAGTAAAGAAAAGTAATTTTTCTTCCTTTTCAATTGGTCTTTTACATGGCTTGGCAGGGATTGCTCATTTTTTACTGTTTTTACCTGTTTTAGGTTTTGAAAATCAATCGGATGTATTGGTATATATCATAGGGTTTGGAGGTGGCACTTTATTGGCAATGACTTCTTTTGCTTTTATAGTGGGCAACATTTCTTCCTATGTTAGAATGGGACATAACGAATTATATTTTAAGGGCATCCGTATTGCCACAAGCCTTTTTGCGGTAGTTATTGGAATTTATTGGTTGCTACGCGTTTAGCATATTCTTGGTAGTTGTTCTCCAATTAAAGGAGTTACAATTCGTTTTCCGCCAATTGTATTGTGCATTATTACTTTGGAAGGATGATCGCCAGTAATTTCTCCAATGCAGCTAGTGTTTTTTCCTTTACTATCCTTGCGCATTAATGCAACAACATCATCTTCAATACTAGCATCTACAATAGTTATAAAAACGCCTTCGTTGGCTACATACATGGGGTCTAGTCCTAAAATTTCACAAGCTGCTGCAACTTGCTTTTCCAACGGAATTTTTGATTCGTAAATAGCAATTCCTTTATTGATATCGCTAGTTATTTCAGAAAGCACACTCGATAAACCACCCCGGGTTGGATCTCTAAAAAAATGGATTTTGTTTCCGAAAACATCAAGTAGTTTGTTGGTCAAAAAATTTAAATTAGTAGTATCGCTCACAATATCCGATTCAAATTCAAGCCCTTGTCGTTCAGACATAATAGCCATTCCATGCTGTGCAATTGAACCATTAATAATAATTTTATCGCCAACCTTTATGTTTTCAGTAGCAATGTTTGCCTTTGGATGTACTTCTCCGAAACCTGTTGTATTGATAAATATTTTATCTCCTTTTCCCCGTTCCACAACTTTTGTGTCTCCTGTGATTATTAGAACACCACTATCATCAGCAGCTTTTTTTATGGAGTTTACAATAGTCACAAACTCTGCTATCTTTAGGCCTTCCTCAATTATAAATGCAAGTGATAGGTACTTGGGTACCGCCCCACACATGGCCACGTCATTTACGGTTCCATGGACGGCTAGCTCACCAATATTACCTCCTTTAAAAAAAATAGGTGAAACCACAAAACTATCGGTAGAGATAGCAATTTCACCCTTAAACTTTACGATAGATCCATCGTGTTTTTGATTTAAGTAGGGATTATTAAATGTTTTAAAGATTATGTTATCCAACAAATCCCGAGTCATCTTGCCACCACTTCCATGGCCTAAATTGATGTTTTCTAATGCTAAATTGTCCATTTATTCTGAAGATATTAAAGTGTCCGAAAAATGATAATATGCTGCGCAGGCACCTTCTGAAGAAACCATGGGGGCTCCTAAAGGGTTTGAAGGATTACAGGCTTTTCCAAATTGACTGCATTGATGCGGTTTTTTAATTCCCCTTAAAACCTCTCCCGCAATACAATCACTGTTCTCTGGTACATTAAGGTTACTTATGCCAAATTTTGATTCGGCATCAAAATCTTTGTAAGCAGCTTTTAATACATAGCCGCTGTTAGGGATTTCTCCAATGCCTCGCCACGCTCTACTGCCTATTTGGAACACTTCATTAATAACATTGATGGCTGCTTTATTGCCTTCCTCTTTAACAACTCGCGAATACTGATTTTCTACTTGGTGCAACCCCTTCTCTAATTGAGCTACAGCCATATAGATTCCTTGAACTAAATCCAGTGGTTCAAAGCCTGTAACTACGATGGGAATTTTATATTTTTCAGCCATCGGCTTATATTCCTCATAACCCATAATTGCACATACATGACCTGCACCTAAAAATGCATTTATAGTACAAAATTCATCATCCAATATGGCTTCCATTGCAGGAGGCACTAATACGTGCGAAACTAGAATGGAATAATTTTTAAGCCCTTCTTTTTGAGCGTGAAGCACCGATAGTGCATTGGCAGGGGCTGTGGTTTCAAAACCTACTGCAAAAAATACCACTTCTTTATTGGGGTTTTCCCTTGCCACTTTTACGGCTTCCAAAGGAGAATATAAAATGCGTAAATCACCACCATTTGCCTTTGCCTCCAATAAACTTTTTTTGCTCCCTGGCACGCGAATCATATCTCCAAAAGAGCAAACAATTACATCGTTTTCCAATAACTCAATGGCTTTGTCTATTAAATTTAGTGGGGTAACACATACGGGGCAACCTGGCCCATGAATCATTTGTACTTTCTCAGGTAAGAGATCTAGTATTCCATTTTTCACCAAACCATGCGTTTGGCCACCACATATTTCCATGATGTTCCAGTTCCTTGTTACGGTTTTTTCAATAAGCCTTAAATAGCTTTTGGTAGCCTCTAAATTTCTATATTCACTTAAATACTTCATCTCTCAATTTTTTATGTGCAAATAATACATTAGCTGTCCAAAAGAAATGTTCTCATCATTAGGACTTAAGTTACGATTAAAATATAATTCATATTCATTTTCTCCCAATTCATATAACATATCTATCAGGATACTATTTTGAAATACGCCTCCGCTAAAGGCAATTTTTTTAATATTTTGACGCTTCGCCACTTCAAATACCAAACTTGCCAAAGTGTACAGAAAATTGATAATAATTGTTTTCTTTTCAGTTCCTTTTCTATTATCCATTTGTAAATTATAAAAAAGGAGTTGGGTTGGTATCCTTCCGTTTTTGGACAATCCACAATAGCTTTTACATTTACTTAAGTCGAAGTCTATAATCAAGCTTTCCATCAACATAGCTGCTTCCCCTTCATAAGAATTAATATGACAAATATTTAATAAGGAGGCAACAGCATCAAAAAGACGGCCTACAGAAGATGTCTTTAAATTAGATTGGTTTTTAAGCGATTGGTAGATAGTAAATTCTTCTGCAGAAAACTGATTGGCGATTTCCGATTGAAGTTCGTCATTGACCAACGATAATAGTGAAAGGCGTGGTTCTTTTGCCATTTTATCTCCTGCCAACCAACTGAAATATTCAAAATGTGATAGTCGGTCTATTTCAGATTGATGGTACTTAAAAAACTCACCACCCCAAATACTGTCATCTTCACCATAGCCGGTGCCATCCCAAATTACTCCCAAAACAGGATTTTCTTCAGCAAATAGATTGTGTTCCCCAAGAACAGATGCAAAATGTGCTTTGTGATGCTGAATTTCCTGGCATGAAACTTTCAGCTCCTGAGCCAATTCTTTACCATATTGGGTGCTGAGATAGGCTGGATGTGAATCTACCAAAACAACATCAGGCGCTTCTTCAAAGAGACCCATGAATTTAGCGGAATTGCTTGTAAATCTATTGTAAACTTCAAAATTATCTAGATTTCCTAAATAGGCACTTATGTAAATGTAATCGTTGGGCATAAATGCAATTGTGCTCTTTAAATGGCTGCCCATAGCCATAATTTTTTTAGTGCTTATATGACATCCAAAGCTATTGGGAGCATAACCTCGCGAACGTCTAAGAATTATCTTATGACTCTTTTTTGCGCTAAACTTTAGTACTGAATCATCCTGGGGTTGTATAATATCTAAATTGTGATGCAGAAAATAATCGGCTATATTATTTAATTCTGAAACTGCAATTTCTTGAGTGCTTATAATAGGTGATCCGTGAATATTGCCGCTAGTGGCTACGAGGGGAAATTTTACTTCTTTAGCTAGTAATTCCAAAATACCTGAATAGGGCAACATAATACCCAACTGATTTAGAGTTTGGAGCCAAATCCTGCATCGGAAGATTATTATGTGGAATTTAATTTTTGAACAATAACTATGGGTCGTTCCTTGGAATTAAGCGCATTTTCTTCTTCAGGACTTAATGTAGCATAGGCTTTAACAAGCTCCAAGTCTGAAAACAAAATAGCAAAAGGCTTATGAGGCCGATTTTTTCGAACCCTTAATTGCTGGATTGCCTTTTTGTTACGAGCATCGCAACAAAGCAAATAACCTCCTGTGTTCTTAATGGCAATGATATTACCTGCTTTTAACAACGCTGAAATTTTAGTAAAAATCCACTTTCCTGAAAATTCCAATTCAGTATCATTTGCATCTGTCAACTGCAAGCGAATACCACAATTGGAACACGAATTGGTTTGGGAATGAAAACGTCTGTTTGTGGGGTTTATATATTCTTCTTGGCAAACTTCGCACATATCAAATTCCTTCATCGAAGTATGTTCGCGTTCAAAAGGAAATGAATTGGTAATGGCCCACCTTGGCCCACAATTTACGCAAGTGGTAAACGGATAATGGTAACGTCTGTTCGCTTCAACTAGAATTTCTTTTTTACAATTTTCACAAATAGCAAGATCAGGAGAGAGGAGTAGATTGAGTTTACCCGATTTTTGGGAAGGCAAAATTTTAAAATCATCAAACCCTATAAAATCTATTGGTTCGATTTTGTGTTTATCTATTTTGGAAACCTCTGGAGGATTATCTATTAAGTGATTATAGAATTCAATAATTTTTTTTTGAGGTCCAGATAAATTAATGATGACGCCTTCTTCATTATTGTAAACAGACCCCTTTAACTTGTATTGATCTGCTAAAACATAAACATACGGTCTAAAGCCAACACCTTGAACAAGACCGGCTATTGTAATTTTAAATGACTTATAGGATTTAAGAACATCAATCATGTAATTGTTCTGTCAATTCAAATATTCTAGTAATAACCTCGGGTATGGCCTCTTTTACCTTTGCACTTAAGTCAATAGTCATAGGAATAACTTCCTGAATGGATATGGTAAATAGTTGAATATCAGGGTTTGAGTCGGTAATATAGACAGCCTCTATCATATCCTTTAATCCAACATCGTGAACACTTAATGCTGTTGGAAAATCAGATGCAAATTTTGGCCGTAATAATGAAATTGTCCCTGCTTCTTGACCATCCATAGTAGCGTCTATAAATATTACATTTTTATAGGCCTCAAAACAATTAAGCAATAAAAAGCCACCTGTTCCTCCATCTAAAATATCTACATATTCAGGTAATTCTAATTTTGCCATTTCCTGTATTACATGAACACCAACTCCCTCATCACCCATAAGGTAATTGCCCACACCCAATATCAAAATGCTATTGGATTTGTCTTTCTCAAAAAAGAAAGCATCACTACTTATTGCTACAGGAGTTCTATTTTGTTTAGACATTAATATTATATTGGGTATGATTTTGAATTTAGCCTTCTTGTTCTATAGGTTCGGGTTCGTACTCTAAAACAGGTTCTTCTGTTTCATCCTGTAACCGTTCTTCATCAACAAATTTATAGCCTCCAAACATAGAAGAAACCTCTCCTTTTCCTTCCAACCAGTCGTGGTAGAAAACCAAATAAACATGGATTAATGTGAATAGTATAAATATCCAAGTAGCAATATGATGTATGGTTCTAACTATAAAATCTCCTCCCAGTAATGGCACAACCCAAGAGAACAGTTTAGGTAACCACCAGCTAGACATATCGGCATAAAGCGCAAAACCCGTAAACACCTGGACTAAAGCAATGAAAAACAGTGCGATATAAGAAATAGCAGCGACACTATTATGCCCTATGCTTTCATCTTTTATGTCTGGTTTTTTTTCTTTTTGTAAAAGAATATCAACTTTAATTACGTGTAAAAAGTTATGCCACATTTTTTTTGTGAATGGCCAAAAGGCGAGCCAGTGTGAAAATTTATTGCCAACAAAAGACCAATATATTCTCAAAATCATGTTGAAAAAGAAAATATAGGCAGCAGTAAAATGGATAAAACGTATGGTTCCAAACCAATAGCTTTCGCTAGCATCCATATTCAATAAAATAGCTGGCGGATCTGAAATAATCAATCCTGTTACTGCAAGAACGGTAATGGACAAAACATTAATCCAATGAAAGATTCGTACCGGCAACTCCCACACGTAAACTCTTTTATAATTTCTAGTTTTCAACATGACCTTTAATATTATATATCACAACTTGAAATATTTTGAACCTGAGAAATATGCTTTCCATGTTCGTCATATAAATGTACAGCACATGCCAAACAAGGATCAAAAGAGTGAATAGTTCTAATGATTTCCAAAGGCAGTTCAGTATCGGCAACAGGAGTTCCCAATAACGCGGATTCATAAGAAGACCGCTGTCCTTTTGGGTCTCGTGGGGAGGCATTCCAAGTACTTGGCACCACTAGTTGATAGTTCTCAGTCTTTCTATCTTTGATCCGTATCCAATGCCCTAATGCGCCTCTTGGAGCTTCGGCAAAACCAACCCCTTTAGATTCCTGAGCCCACTTTTCGGGTTCCCATTTTTCCATATTGGCCATTCGGGTATCTCCACTTTTAATATTCTGTATCAAAGTGTCATAGAATTCTAGCGTCCATTTGGCTACCAATTGAGTTTCAATACCTCTTGCTGCTGTTCTTCCTAAAGTAGAGAACAATGCATCTACAGGAACCTCTAAATGGGCTAGAGCGCCATTGACCACTTCTTGAATTTCTTTGTTTCCCCTGCCATAACCTACTAGCAATCTAGCTAATGGGCCAACTTCCATAGGTTTTCCGCGCCATCTAGGGGTTTTTACAAAACTGTATTTCTGACTAACATCAAGTTGATCATAAGGAGGTTTGGGGCCGGAATAATTAATCTTGGTTACCCCGTCCCAAGGATGTTTTCCTTTGTCTTTACCTTCTGAGTAATCGTCATACCATGAATTGTTGACGAACTCTTCAATATCATCATTTCTATGATCAACATCATAAATTTTGGATAAGTCCCGATCTAAAATGATGCCTTGTGGAAATTTAAAATTTGTAACATCATTATATCCATTTATAGGGAATTCTCCATAGGACATATAATTTCCAAAACCTTTTCCTATTGCACCCCAATCTTTATAAAATGACGCAATAGCTAACAGATCAGGAATATAAACTTGTTCTACAAATTCTTTTGCTTGTTTTAATAACTTTCCAACATATTCCAAGCGATCTATATTAATACCCCCAATATCATCTGTATTAATAGCACAGGCCATACCACCGACCAAGTAATTAGGATGCGGATTTTTTCCACCAAAAATGGTGTGCACTTTTACAATCTCTTTTTGCCAGTCGAGTGCTTCCAGATAATGGGCCACAGCCATTAAATTCACTTCTGGGGGAAGTTTCATTTGAGGATGTCCCCAATAACCATTGGCAAAAATTCCCAATTGACCACTTTCTACAAACTTTGTTATTCGTTTTTTTATCTCAGAGAAATAGCCTGGAGAACTTTTTGGCCATTTAGAAATACTTTGTGCAAGTTCAGAAGTTTTTACAGGATCTGCTTTTAATGCATTAACTACATCTACCCAGTCTAAAGCGTGGAGATGATAAAAATGTACCGTATGATCATGCATATATTGGGTTCCAAGCATAATATTTCTTACCATTTCTGCATTTGGAGGAATTTCAATTCCAATAGAATCTTCCACAGCTCTTACTGAAGCCAAGGCATGGACTGTAGTGCAAACGCCACAGGCGCGTTGTACGAACGCCCAAACATCTCTCGGGTCTCTGCCTACAACAATATTTTCAAGACCTCGCACCATAGGGCTGGAACTATAAGCATCGGTTATGATGCCATCTTTAACTTCAACTTCTATTCTTAAGTGACCTTCAATTCGTGTGATTGGATCAACTACTATTCTATTTGCCATGATATCTATTTTAAGAATCTAATGTTTGTTCATTTTTTTTACCTCTCTCTATATGATCGGAAACTTCTTTTCGTTTTGCGATTGTGGCAGAAACAGCATGTACTGCTATACCTCCAGCAAGTACTCCTGCAGCTACTTTACCAATCGTATCTGCTGAACTTTCTATGCCAAAACCATGTAAACCCGTCATGCGCTCATATATAGGGCCATTATCCCAAAAATTTTCTTCACTACAACCAAAGCACCCATGACCAGATTGAATAGGGTAACTGATACCGTTGTTCCATTTTATGGTTCCACAAGCGTTATAAGTCATCGGTCCTTTACACCCTACTTTGTATAGACAGTATCCTTTTTTTGCATTCTCATCATCAAAGGAGTCAACAAATAACCCTGCATCATAATAAGGTCTTCTATAGCAAGTATCATGAACACGTTTTGAATAAAACGCTTTTGGCCTTCCTAAACCATCCAGTTCAGGAAATTTCCCAAAGGTTATAATATGAAGGATTACGCCAGCCATAACCTCGCCTATAGGAGGACACCCTGGAACCCTAATGATGGGTTTGTTCTTTATAATCTTATGGATTGGTGTGGCATCAGTTGGGTTTGGAAAAGCGGCTTGTACACAACCATTGGAAGCACAACTGCCCCAAGCTATTATTGCTTTAGCTCCAGCGGCTGATTCTTCCAAAACATCTTTTGCAGACCTACCGGCAATACAACAATAGTTACCATCATCTCCCAGGGGAACGGATCCTTCAACACAAAGAATGTATTCCCCCTTATACTTATCCATGGTCGCTTTTTTAGCAGCTTCTGCTTGATGTCCGGATGCTGCCATTAAGGTAAGGGTGTAATCCAACGATATCTTATCCAAGATGATATCTGCCACAATTGGGTGGTCTGAACGGATGAAAGATTCGCTACAACAGGTACATTCTTGAAAATGCTCCCAAATTACAGGCACTCTAGGGGTAGTCTCTAATGCCTTGGCAACTTGCCCAAGCATACTGGTTTCCAAACCCATGTATGCGGTGATATAGGTAACAAATTTCATAAAATCACGCCTGCTATATCCCTGATCTATAATATGTTCATAATAAGTTTTTTCCTTAACTTCCTTTTTTGTGGCCATGACTGTAATTTTTATAGGATGGTTAATAAATTTTCAAATAGAGATATATGCAATAAATTTAATCAGCATAATTGACTGGTAATATGACAATTATCATATTATCAAAAATATTTTAATAGTAATATTACTATCATCTATTCAATAGTCAAATTTTAAAGATGCACGAATTATCAGTTGCCTTGGGGATTGTTAAAATTGCGGAAGACGAAACAAAAAAAGCAAATGCAACAGCGGTTGATTTGATTGAACTTGAAATTGGAACACTGGCTGGAATAGAACTTGAATCCTTAAATTTTGTGTGGCCAGCTGCTGTAAAAGATACTGTTTTAGAAAACGCAGTTAAGAAGATTATTACGATAAAGGGTAAAGCAAAATGTATTGATTGTGATACCGTATTTGGCATTACACATTTTTATGATGCTTGCCCAAAATGTAATAGTAACTTCAAAGGAATTTTAGAAGGCAAGGAGTTGCGAGTTAAAGCTTTAGAGGTTGTTTAATTAATAAAAAAATAGTTATGTGTGGAACATGTGGTTGCGGAAGTGAAAAAAATGGAGTTATTATACAAAAACCGTTAGAAATAAAAACACATCAACACGAGAGCCAAAATCATGATCATCATCATTCGCACGAAGATCAACACGCCCATGAAGGACATTCCCATAGTCATGAACATTCCCATGATGGGCATTCCCATAGCCATGAACACAGCCCCCATAAAAAAAAGGTGTTGGAGATTGAACAAGATATCTTGCAACAAAATGATATTATGGCTGGCAGAAACAAAGGATATTTTGAAGCAAAAAACATCTTTGCACTTAATTTGGTCAGTTCACCAGGTTCCGGTAAAACAGCTTTGTTGGAACGCACCTTAAAAGATTTAAAAGAAGACCTCTCATTTTATGTTATAGAAGGCGATCAGCAAACATTGAATGATGCCAATAGAATAGCTGCAGTTGGAATTCCTGTTATACAAATAAACACAGGGAAAGGATGTCATTTAGAAAGTGATATGGTATATGACGCAGTTAAAAAGCTTGACATAAAGGATAATTCAGTGTTAATGATAGAAAACGTAGGTAATTTAGTATGCCCATCTATGTTCAATTTAGGAGAAAGCAAACGGGTTGTTATCATTAGCACGACTGAAGGGGAAGATAAGCCCTTAAAATATCCAGATATGTTTCATACTTCAAATATCTGTATCATAAATAAAATTGATTTAATTCCTTATTTGCAATTTGATCTGGCACAACTAAAGGAAAATGCTTTAAAAGTAAATCCGCACTTGCAATTTTTCGAGTTGTCTGCTACTACTGGAGATGGCATGGAAACATGGTATCAATGGATAAAGGAAAATAGAAGTACATTAAAATAAAAAACCATGTGTTTATCCATACCAGGAAAATTAATTGAAATAACTGCCCAACTAGATGAAACTTTTAGAATTGGAAAAGTTTCGTTTGATGGTGTTCTTAAGGAAGTAAGCCTAACATTAGTGCCTGCTGCAAAAGTAAATGACTATGTAATGGTACATGTTGGTGCCGCTATAAGTATCGTTGATGAGGAAGAAGCAAAAAAAACTTTTGAGATTTTGAAGCAATTAGGGGAGCTAGACGATTTGCATACCCTAGATATTAATTGAACGTGTACTAATAGTAAGAGCGTGCCATATTTTGAACTATCCAAAGATGAAATTGCTTTCCCTCCAGCTTTTTATGCAGATAATGAGGGATTGTTAGCCGTTGGTGGCGATATGGCCGTTGAACGATTGTTACTTGCATACAACAGTGGTATTTTTTACTGGCATTTTCCTTTAAAGCATATTAAATGGTGGTCTCCAGATCCTAGAACTGTGATATTATTAGATTCTTTTGACTTCCCGGAAGATAGATACAATTCGTTAAAAGGTACTTTTCAGGTAACTCATAATACTGATTTTGAAAACGCATTACGAGTATGCCAACAAGTATATAATATAAAAGACCGTATGAATAATGAATGGTTATCCGAACGTTCTTTTCGTACGTTTTTAGAGTTACATAAAAAGGGATATGCCCATTCTGTTGAGATATGGGAAAATGAAAATATGGTAGGAGGTTCCTTTGGCGTTGCCATAGGAAAAATCTTTTTCGGTGAATATAAATTTGGGATTATGGACAGTGCAGCTGAATTTGCAGTTTTGTCCTTGCTTAAAAAACTTTCAGATGAAAAATTTCGTTTGATTGATATGCAAAAACCTACCATATTTCTTGACGATTTAGAATATGACGAGCTATCAAGGATTGAATACGTTGGTATCTGTAAAGATAACGCAGAGCAATATCCAAGTCATGTATAGAAGTGATAAAAATTTCAAACACACTGTAAATGGATACTTTATTTAAAGAGCAGATTAGTATTGCGAATATCTTTTTGCAAGAAAATGATCTAGAAAAAGCCCTCCAAGGGTATGAAAATGCTTTGGCAGTTGCAGAGACTATTGACCAAAAAATAGACCTTTATAATGTATTGGGCAAGTTGTACCAAAAAATAAAGAATCCAGAGCGGGCTACATCCATGTTTGAAGAATCCCTGAGACTTTATACCAATGCTGAGAATGTTGAAAATCTGGGTAATAAAGCAGCCATTTATAATAATCTGGGAGCTATTTATTTAACGTCGAACCTCAAAAAAGCCATTGAGAACTATACCACGGCATTAAAGATATACAAGGTAATTACCGAAGCTGGAAATGAATTGTTTCTTCCGCATTTGGCGAATACCAATTTTGCTTTGGCCGAAGCATATACCCAAAAAAACAAACTATTTTTTGCAAAAAAATACTTTAAAGAGGCAATTACGGTTTGTGATCAAATTTCCGATAAAAGCTTTGATCCATTAAAAGCAAGTTCATACTATAATTTAGGAAATCTCTATACCGAAGAATTTAACCTTCACGACGCCAAAGTGAACTACCAAAAATCTTTGGATTTATTTGAAGCGTTAACCAATGGAAACAAAGAATATTATCAACCTTATTTGGCTTCAGTTTACAATAATTTGGGAGTCACTTTTAAATCTAACGAAGATTATAAAAATGCATTGGCGTATTACGAAAAAGCACTAGAGAACTATATAGATTTAGCCGAAAATTTCACTCCTAAATTTTATCCCTATGTGGCCGCGACCTACAACAGTATGGGTATTTTATCTGCCGAAATCAAAAATTTTGAAAAAGCAATTTTGTATATGCAAAATACGAGTGCCGTTTATAATGAATTAGTAGATGCCCATCCAGAGGAATACACACACTATTTGGCTACCTCGCTTCACAATTTGGGGTTGTTTTACTTGGAATTGAAAAAAATTGAGGAAGCTGAAAAACATTTTTTGACAGCCTTACGAATGCGTAGAAAACTTGCACTTCAGGAACCAAAAATATTTAATGATGACGTTTGTGCTACAACCATGAATCTTGTGGAGTTATACATGGTTAAATTGGAGAACGGCATGGATTTTAGCTATAAAAAAATCTGTACAGACTTATTGGGTGATGTTGACAAACGTTTGCAAAAACTTGATAAACCATCACCAGTACAAAAAACCATGAATAGTGATTGCCAATATTATCTAGAGTACTTTGAAACCTTAACCGAGGAACAATTGTTATCGGAAGTCACTCTTAAAAAAGTAGATGCTTTCATTGAAGAAATCAACTCCACAATAGTACCCGCAGAAAAAATTGTATTTCAACTGAAAATTGTGGATCTGCTTGAAGAAGTACATAAAGAATATCCACAAAATGCAAAAATAGTCAATGAGCTTGGGTACGCATATAATGATTTGTCTTGGCTATACATAAGAATAAAAGAATTTAAAAAAGCAGAAATAACCGTGCTAACGGCATCAAAACTAGAACTTCCCATTCTTCCTTTAAAATGCAATTTGGCTCATAGTTATTTATTACAGGATAAGTTTGACGATTCACAACGCTTATATCTTGAATTTGTAAACGGGAAAAGAATTGAAAATGAACCCCTAAAAGTTTCAATAGAAAGAGATTTCCAAACCTTAACAAATGATGGCGTATACCATCAAGATTTTGAAAAAATAAAGAGCTTGCTCAAATTATAATAAATTGGAAAGTATAGAAGGGTTAAAACCGTGCGGAAAAAACACTCTAAGGGAAACTATGTAAATATTCTAAAAATTGTGCTTGCATTATGCAAGCACAATTTCTATTATTATCTACTAAACTATTTTTTATTTATTTTTATTCATATTTCAATGCATCTACCGGATCTGAATTTGCCGCCAAATAGGCTTGGGAACTTACCGTAATTAGTGCAATTATCAGTGCTAATAAAGTGGCGAAAATATATGGCAATAGCGGCATGTCAATTTGATAGGAGAAATTAGATAACCAGTTTTTTGCCAATAGATATGTTATTGGCCAAGCGAAAAGATTTGATATTAGCACCAACTTCATAAAATCTTTGGTCAACATATTCATTATTTGCCCTACCGATGCTCCCAATACTTTGCGTATTCCAATTTCTTTTGTTCGTTGTTCAGCTGTATAAGATGCCAAGCCGTATAATCCCATTGCTGAAATTATTATTGCTAAAATAGTTAGGAACAAAAACATGGTTCCAAAATTTTCTTGTTGTCTGAGCAAAGCTCCAAACTTTTGATCCAAGAATGTATATCTAAATGGGTGTGATGGTTCCAATTTATTCCATTCCTTTTCAATATAGGCTATGGTTTCATTCATGTCTTTTGAAGCGATTTTAAAAGAAGCAAACCAAACATTATTGTTAATGGATAAAACCATTGGCCGAATAGGCTGATTAAACCCTTCCACATGAAAATCTTTTACAATTCCTATAATAGTACCGTATTTCATATCACCATTTTGATTAGAAAATGTTCCCAAACGTCTACCTACTGCATTTTTTATGTTTAAGTTTTTAACTGCGGTTTCATTTAGTATAAAATAGGGAACAGAATCGGATTCCTTTTCTCTATCAAAATTTCTTCCTTCTAGCAATTTAATATCCAGTGACTTTAAAAAATCATAGTCTACATCCATATTCCACAATGGCAATTTCTCTTCACTTCCCTCTAACATAAACATATTTTGATTAGGTATATCCCCAGGAAAATAAGATGCTCTTGAAACACTTAATACGTTGCTATTCTTAAGGAATATATTGTTATAATTCCTAAAATTCTCAACCATTGCATCTGTTTGAATGGGTACTATTAATACCTGTTCTCCTTGAAACCCTATATCTTTATTGTGCAAATAGGAAATTTGCTGAAAAATGATAATCATTCCAATAATTAAAATAGTAGATGCTGTAAATTGAATAATTACCAATCCTTTTCTCAACAAAGCACCTCCTTTAGTTTTGGTAAGATCCCCTTTTAAAACTGCTATAGGTTGAAAAGCCGATAAGAAAAATGCCGGATAGCTTCCTGCAAACAAGCCGTATAATAATGTTACTATTAGCGAAAATAATAGTGTCTGACTAAAATGGTCATTAAAAAGAGAAAGATTTGTTTCCAGAACATTATTAAATCCCGGTAAAAATAATTCCACCAAAATAAAGGCTAAGAACAGTGCAATAAAACTTTGAATAAGCGACTCTATTAAAAATTGTACAATTAGCATTTTTCTGGAAGCACCCGTTACTTTACGCACCCCAACTTCTTTCGCTCTTTTCCCCGATCTTGCAGTTGATAGGTTCATAAAATTGATTCCTGCTATTACTATCACCAACAATGCTATCCCAATAAAAACAAAGATATACATGATGTTTCCATTTTGCTGAACTTCAAAATCTTTGTGAGAGTATAAATGAATTTCCTGTAAAGGCTCTAATTGATATTCAAAAGAATTGCCTTGCTTTAAAAATTCCTCAACAGTTACTTTTAAAAATCGTTCTACATCGGGTTCAATTTTTTTAATAAAATTAGCCTTCATTTCTGCTTCAAAATCGTCTATATCTGCACCTTCTTTTAATTTTACATAGGTATGAAAACCGTTACTCATCCACATATTTTGTATTTCATTTTGAGAAATAAACATATCAAATTGAAAATGCGCATGCCCTTTAGGTTCTTTTACAATACCTTTCACTATTAAATCTCTTCGGTTATCATAATTTACAATTTCACCCATAGGGTTCTTGTCTCCAAACAATTTTCGTGCGGATTCTTCTGTTAATACTAACGAATTGTTTTCCTTTAAAGCTGTATTTGGATCCCCATGGACAAATTCATAATCAAATACTTTGAAAAAGGTACTATCTGCAGATACTCCGTGTTGAATATATACTTTGGTTTGTTCATGGCGCATTAATATTTCCTGTCTAAAAGGGTTCATTCTAGTTGCAGTTTCTACATCTGTAAATTCTGTTCTAAATGCATTTGCCATTGGACTTGGAGATATAGGAGCATCCATTTTTTGCCCCATCATGTCCGCTTTTATTCCTGTTCTATATATACGCTCATAACCATCCCAGTGTTTCTCATAACTGGTTTCGTCTTTTACAAACATAAACACGAGTATAGTTACAGTTAAACCCAAAGCCAACCCTAAAATATTAATGAAGGCATATACCCTGTTTTTATTTAGGCTTCTAAATGCTACTTTTAAATAATTCTTAAACATCTTTTATGGTTTTAAATTAAACTGCCGCCTGGGTTAACTTACTTTTCTTTTCAGAAACAATTTGTCCATCTAATAAATTTATGACTCTTTCGGAATAACTGGCATCGTGAGAAGAGTGCGTTACCATTACAATAGTGGTTCCTGCCTCGTGTAATTCACAGAGTAATTCCATTACTTCATTTCCATGTGAACTATCCAAATTTCCTGTTGGTTCATCGGCTAAAATTAATGGGGGTTTTGTAATTAGGGCTCTGGCAACTGCAACTCTTTGTTGTTGTCCTCCGGAAAGTTGTTGTGGAAAATGTGATGCTCTATGTGCAACTCCAATTTTCTTAATTAATTCATTCACTCTTTCTTTACGCTCAGAAGCACTTACTTTATTGTAAATTAAAGGCAACTCTATATTCTCAAATACAGTTAGTTCATCTATCAAATTAAAGTTTTGAAATATAAAACCGATATTTTTTTTACGAACTTCAGAGCGGCTCTTTTCAGTTAGTTGACCTACTTCATTTCCAAGAAACTCATAACTGCCACTGTCAGGCTTATCAAGCATACCTAAAATATTTAATAAGGTTGATTTTCCACATCCTGATGGCCCCATTATGGATACAAATTCTCCTTTTTCTATTTTAAATGATACTTCATTTAATGCGGTTGATTCAACCTCTTCAGTTCTATATACTTTGGTAAGTTTTTCTAATTTTATCATTGCTTTGGTTTTTAGTTTTTTATTTTAATTGTTTCATAATTTTTGTAATCTTCATACGAAGAGGAGATAAATTTATCACCTACGCTTAACCCTTCCAATACTTGATAATAACTAGGATTTTGACTTCCCAGTTTAATAAATCGTTTGTGCGCTTCTCCTTTATCATCTAAAACAAACACATATTGTCCACCTGACGATTGGAAATAACTTCCCCTAGGGATCATTAATGATTTTTGAGCTTCTGAAAGTTCTAAACGAACCTGAACAGATTGGCCGATAGTAATTGCTTTTGGAGCTTCATTTACAAATACCAGTTCAACTTCAAATCTTCTATTCACAACCTCTGGCAATACTTTTTTCACTTTTAATTCTATTATATTTCCATCGAAAGAAAAACGAGCCAATTGCCCTGGTTTAACGGAGCTTAAATAGTATTCATCTGCTTGCCCCTTAATTTTAAACCCAGCTTGTACATCAATCTTCGCAACGGTTTGATTTTTTACATAGGATTCACCAATAACTGGATCAAAGGATGATAACATGCCAGTAACGGGAGCTCGTACTAACATTTTTTCTATATTTTCATGAATCAATTCCAAATTACGTTGCATCATAGCTATAGACTGGTTAATCTGATTAATTTGGTCTCTGTTATCACGCTTGTTCTTTTTACTATTTTTATCCATAAAGTCGCGTTTTACTTGTTGATATTTGTAATTTTCCCTTACATCAACATAATCATTTCTGGCAATTACATCCTTTGAAAAAAGAACAGAATCTACTTTATAGGTGCGTTTTACTTCCGCCAATTTATTCTCACTATCAATAAGTGTTTCAGTAAGATTAATTTGTTCCTTTTCCAAGGATAACCTTAAATTTCTAAGGTTGTTTATTTGCTCCATAATGGCTGTTTCCTGATTCATATAGCCTAGCGTTACCGATGGATTGCTCAAACGTAATAACGGTGTGCCTTTTTCAACCATAACCCCATCTTCAATAAATATTTCATCAACAGTTCCACCTTCAAACGTATTTACCAAAACCAAATTAATCGGCTCAACATCACCATCAATTAAAATCATATCCTGAAAATCTCCTTCAATAACTTCTTTTACAGAAATTTTAGCTCCATCAACTTTATAAAATTTCTTATTTAAAGCCGTAAATCCCAAAAATATCAGTGCCAATAACAAAATTGCCCCACCTATATAATAAAGCTTCTTTCGGCTCCATTTCTTTTTTTCAATTTTTCTGTCCATTCCCATTTGTTTCGTCTCAAAAATTTAAATTTACTGTTGTTACATATTGTTTTAGTTCACCCTTTCTATAGATAATTCAGTATAATAGTTACGATATAAAACAAAATTGTGAAAAGTATTTTTACCATGATTGTATGTGTTTTTTCTTTAATATTCGAAAGTAAATCGTCTATGATTTGACCACTGAATTCTTTTGCTGTTTCTAAAATTTGAATAAAGTGTAAGTTTTCTTTTTTCTGTTGGTGTATCAATTGTTGTTTTCATTATAGTATATTTTTATTGGTTTACTTCCTTTGTTCAATGCTTGTGCCATTAAAATAAATAGTGCTATACTATTGAAATACAGGGTATTAACATTTTTAGGTTAAAAATAAAGTGTTCATTTTCGGACATTTTGTTGTTCATGAATGAACACTTTGTACTTTAGTAAAAATTTTTAATCCTTTTATTTAAAATGTCAAAAACCCAAGCGAATATATTGATCATCGATGATGATGAGGATGTGTTGTTATCTGCCAAGCTATTATTGAAAAAGCAGTATACAACTATTATTACCCGCACCAATCCTAAAGAAATCAATCAACTCCTGTCAGTAGAAGCTATTGACATTGTTGTCTTAGACATGAATTACAGGATAGGTTTTAATGATGGAAAAGAAGGAATGTATTGGTTGAAGCATATATTAGAAATTAATCCAAAAATGATTGTCGTTTTAATGACTGCCTATGGTGAAGTTGAATTAGCTGTTGAAGCAATTAAAAAAGGCGCCTTTGATTTTATCCTGAAACCATGGTCAAACGAAAAATTTTTAGCTACCATTCATGCCGGTCTAGCATTGAGCAAATCCAATCATAAAATTTCAATTCTAAAATCTGCCAATGAAGCCTTAGTGAAAAATATTGACCAAAAATTTGGAGCAATCATTGGAAAATCTGACGCCATGCAAGAAGTGATGGACATTATTGAAAAAGTAAGCCCTACAGATGCTAGCGTACTTTTGCTGGGTGAAAATGGTACCGGTAAACAACATTTGGCAAGAGAAATTCATAAACAATCAAAGCAAAAGGAAGGGCCTTTCATTCATGTAGACCTTGGATCTCTTTCTGAAAGTTTGTTTGAAAGCGAACTTTTCGGACATAAAAAAGGTGCTTTTACAGATGCTCAAGAAGACAAGCCTGGAAGGTTTGAAATGGCAGAAGACGGTACTCTATTTCTTGATGAAATAGGAAATTTACCATATAATCTACAATCTAAATTATTAACTGTCCTTCAAGATAGAAAAGTATCAAGACTTGGAGAAGGCATAGAGCGCCCTTTTAATGCTCGCTTGATATTTGCTACCAACGCTCCATTAAACCAATTGGTAGTCGAAGGAAAATTTAGACAAGATCTTTTGTTCAGAATTAATACTGTTGAAATTGAAATTCCACCACTAAGAAAAAGACCAGAAGACATTGTTGATTTTGTTACGTATTACTTAAACTCCTATAAAAGAAAATACAATAAGTCACATTTAAAGATTAATGACGAAGCTATTAAAGTGCTTCAGGCTCATCCTTGGCCTGGTAATGTTCGGGAAATTCAACATACAATTGAAAGGGGTGTAATTATGTCTGATGGTCAAGAAATAAGAGCTTCTGATTTCAACTTGACTACTTTACCTATCCCAGATGTAAATAGCATTCTAGAAAATAATGATTTCAATTTACAAAACACCGAAAAATTATTAGTTCAGAAAGCTGTAGAAAAACATGAAGGCAACATTTCCAAAGCCGCAAAAGAACTGGGACTAACAAGAGCTGCGCTATACAGACGTCTAGAAAAGTTTAATTTATAATTTAAGCATTTTGATAAAGAGATTTACCATACAAGTTGCATTGCGCATTTTTAGTATTCTGCTATTTTGTGTATTATTTTCTTTTTTAATTCTTAAACATTATTGGTTTACTTCCGCGGGAGCTGGTATTCTGCTTATACTTCAAGTGTTTTCTTTAATTAGATATGTAAACATGACCAATTACTCGCTAGTCAAATTTTTGGATGCATTAAAAAACGAAGATTACGCCGTATACTTTTCCCCGTCAAAAAAGGGCGATTCCTTTGTGAAGGTTTATGATGATTTTAATTTAATCATAAAAAAATTCGAACGTAATAAAATAGAAAAAGAAGCACAGTACACCTATTTTAAATATATATTAGAACACGTTAATTTAGGAATTATCTCTATCAAAAAAGAAGATTTATTTAATGAACAGGCTGATGCCGAAATTCCTTTTTTGAATAAGGCCGCATGTGATATTCTTAAACAGCCACAACATAAATACTGGCATCGATTGGCTAATAGTGTACCTTGGCTAGTTATTGAATTAAAAAAAATAGCGAATGGCGGAAAGCTCTTGATTGATTTTGAAGATGAAGTTGAACGGAAACAGCTGTCTCTAGATGTTATTGAATTGCAATTGTTAAACGTTCCTTATCTTATCATTACTTTTCAAGATATAAGATCTGAAATTGAGCAGAAAGAAATTGAAGCCTGGCATAACGTAATAAAAATTTTAGCCCATGAAATGCTCAACTCTTTTACCCCTGTAAGTTCTTTAGCTTCCACCATAAAATCACTTACTGAAAATGAACACGGTGAAATTCTAAATCTGAATGAGTTGGAGAAAGATGATATCCAAGACATCAATACAGCCTCTTCAACTATCAAAAAACGGGCAGAGGGCCTTTTAGTTTTTGTAAAGGATTATAGAACAATCTCAAATGTTCCAGTTCCGCAATTAGCTCAGATTAATGTAAAAAACTTTCTAACAAATATAAAATCACTTATGTCCCCAGTAACAGAGGAGGCGCTGGTTGACTTAAAGATTTTACCCATTCCACCAAATGCATCTATTAATGCAGATAGCAAACTGATTGAACAAGTATTCATTAACCTAATAAACAATAGTATACACGCATTAGAAGGAAGAGAAAACCCAACAATCCAAATAAGTTGTAACACCGAAACTAATAAAACAACAATCGCTATTACAGATAACGGAAGGGGCATTGAAGAAGAAATTATAAATCAGATATTTATACCATTTTACACCACCAAAAAGAACGGATCTGGCATTGGGTTAAGTCTTTCTAAAAACATTCTAAAAAAACACGGCGGAAATTTATTAGTAACCTCAGAAGCCGGTTCATTTACTACTTTTTCACTTGTGTTTAAAAATTGAAAGTAGCTTCTAATAAATAAAATCTATTTCCATATGTTTTATTGGTTGGGTGTGAATCATGAGAAGTGAAATGCAACATTTTGTCCGGTCTAATCCTTCGGATTGTCTGCTTACGGTTTTTGGATAGTGGATCTTTAAAAAGTTAAAACACTTTTGTATGGAGTAAAGAGGAGGAAATCATCTATCGTTAAATTTGATTAGAAAAGTGTGAGATGCTTTTTTAATATTATTTACTTAAAAAACAATATCTTGTACCTAATTTAAGTTTATACATTAAACTAAAAAAGTCTTTGAGCCCTAAACGAATACTTTCCCAATTCTTCTCTACCCGTGCTGCAGGAGTATATTTTATCCTTTTTGCGGCCGCGATTGCAATTGCAACTTTTATAGAAAATGACTTTGGTACCAGTGCCGCTCAAAAGGTAATCTTTAAATCTTGGTGGTTCGAATTGCTGCTCCTTTTATTCGGCCTTACCATCCTAATAAATATAATTAAGTTCCGTATGGTGCAGCAGCACAAATGGGCAGTTTTAATGTTTCACGCATCCATAATTATAATTTTGATTGGTGCAGGGGTAACCCGTTATTTTGGGTTTGAGGGAGTAATGCATATTCGTGAAAATGATGTCGCCAATACTTTTCTTTCATCAAATACCTATTTAAAGTTTGAAGTCCAAAAAAACGGAATTACCTATAATTTTGATGAACCCGTTTTGTTCGCTTCTCTTGGAAATAACCATTTTAATGAATCATATCTTGTTGAAGATGAATTGATAGAGGTTAACGTAAAAGAGTTTATTCCCAACCCAGAGCAACAGATAGAGCCCAGCAGTTTAGATGGTAAGCCTATAATAAAGCTTGTAATTTCAGGAGCAAACGGAAGGGAAGAATACTATATTGAAAAAGGCCAAACCCGGCGCATAGGAGCGCTCCTCTATAACTTTAATGACCAACCCATAGCGGATGCTATAAATATTAAATATGAAAATGGGGAAACCATGCTCCTAACCAACCGTACCCTTACCCAGACGGTTATGGCCACCCAACAAACAGACACGCTAAAACCTAGCGGGGAATACAAACCGCTGTTATTGCGGTCCTTGTATTCAGATGGGGTAAATAATTTTGTGTTTCCAGAGTTCAACCCGAATGCGAAGACATTTATTAAATCGGCTGATCCCAAAGTTAAAAACGAAAGTAACACAGCGGTTGTAATGGATATTACCGTCAATGGAGAAACCAAGGAAACGTATGTATATGGCAACAAAGGATTTCCGGGAAACCCATCCAATCTTTCCTTTAAGGATTTAAATATTACCACTTCTTATGGCTCCAAAGAAATAAAAGTTCCGTTCTCGGTAAAATTGAACGATTTTATTATGGATAAATATCCGGGTACAAATAGTGCTTCTTCCTACGCAAGTGAAGTAACCGTATTGGATTCCAAGGAAAATGTGAACATGGACTACCGTATTTATATGAACAATATTTTGGACTATGGTGGATACCGTTTTTTTCAATCCTCCTTTGATAGGGATGAAAAAGGAACTTACTTAAGCGTAAATAGCGATTGGTGGGGAACTATTATTTCCTATATAGGATATGCGCTATTAACCCTAGGAATGATCTTGACCCTCTTCAGCAAAAACACCCGTTTTTATAGCCTAATCCAAAAAATCAAGGCCATCAGGGCAAAAAGTGGCACGTTTTCCATTCTTATTGTACTCTTTTTCTGTTCCGTGATGAATGCCCAAACTGGCACCCATATTAAAAATGCTGTTTCGAAAGAGCATGCGGAGGCTTTTAGCACAGTTGTAGTGCAGGACTTTAAAGGAAGAATGAAACCGATGCATACCTTGTCCCGAGAAGTTCTTCGTAAAATATCCCGCAAAGAGAGTTGGGATGGCTTGAATGCAGACCAAGTAGTGCTAGGTATGTTTGTAAACAAACAGGATTGGTATGGCGTTCCTTTAGTAAAATTGGGCGAACATGAAGATATCCAAAAACTCTTGGGAGTTTCGGGTGAATATGCATCCTACAAAGATTTTTTTGATGAAAGCGGAAAGTATAAGCTTCAGGAAGAAGTAAGGCGAGTTTATGGTCTTGAACCTATAGACCGGGGTGTATATGAAAAGGAAATGCTGAAAATAGATGAGCGGCTCAATATACTGAGCATGGTTTTTTCAGGAAGCTTGCTCAAAATAATTCCTAGACCCAATGACCCCAATAATACTTGGGAAGGATATAGCAGCCATAACCACGACGATGGCCACAACCATAGCACCATTGCCAATAATTTCTTTAATTCATACGGTAGTGAGCTACAAAAGGCGACCACAACTAAAGACTATAGCCATGCTGGGCATTTGTTGGCAGAACTGAAAGGATATCAAGTTGCAAAAGGCGGTTCGGTAATGCCTTCGGAATCTAAAATAAATATAGAAATCTTGCTTGAACAAAATGAACGTGTTTACACGTTTGGCTGGGCTTTATATGATTTTGGGAGTCGCGCTATTATTCTTTTTGTTTGTTTCGGTATTTAAACCAAGGTGGCATTTAAAGAAGGTTATATTATATCCTTTTTTCTTTGGTAGCAATTGGTTTTGTACTGCATACCATTGGGCTTGGAATGCGCTGGTATGTATCCGGTAGGGCACCTTGGAGCAATGGCTACGAATCTATGATCTATATTGCTTGGACCACAACTTTGGCGGGTATTCTATTTACCCGAAAATCCTTTGGGGGCTTGGCGGCGACCATGGTATTGGCGGCACCATCCTATTTGTTTCTACTTTGAGTTTTCTAGACCCGGAAATTACCCCATTGGTACCTGTTTTAAAATCGTATTGGCTTACCATTCACGTATCCTTGGAAGCTGGCAGTTATGGCTTTTTAATGTTAGGAGCAATCATTGGCTTAATAAACTTAATCTTGATGATTTTTATTTCTGATAAAAACAAGGGCCGTGTTAAAAGAATTATTCAAGAAATGAGCTATATAAGCGAGCTTACCCTAATTGGTGGATTGTTTATGGTAAGTATAGGCACCTATTTGGGCGGGGTTTGGGCAAACGAATCCTGGGGCCGCTATTGGGGCTGGGACGCCAAGGAAACCTGGGCTCTCGTAACTATACTGGTGTATGCCTTTATTCTACATATGCGATTTATACCAAAATTGCGGGGACTGTTTGCTTATAATGTGGCTACAATTTTTGGCTTAGGATCCGTGATTATGACCTATTACGGGGTAAATTATTACCTATCAGGCTTGCACTCCTATGCAACAGGCGACCCTGTTCCTATCCCAAGTTGGGTATATATCGCAGTGGCCTGTATTATTTTTATAAGTGTTTTGGCATATTTTAGAAAACGCAAGTTTAACATTATATCATAGCATAACTATTCTATAATCACACCATTTTCCAGAATAAGATCATAGCGATAGCAGCACCAAAATCACGGTTCAATGCTACTTCAGCACGAACAGTGATTATCTTTCCTTCTGGAACAAAGGTATTTGAAGTTACCACTAGGTCAAAATCATTCTTGCTGCCATCCTGAAGATGGATCCAATTACGGTCCATAATGTTGGGGTTTACTTTTACCACTTTCCCAGTTAATTGAACGGTTTTACCTTCATATACAGACGGATTGGCAACCAATTCGGCTATTTTTATGGAGCCTTTGTGCTGTTTAATTTCTTCGGTATGGGTGGGAATAGTTTCTTTTTGACTTAGCTGTGGGTTTTTTGAATTTCCTTCTACAAAATTTGCCGTTAAATTTCCGGTATTGCCTCCATGGTTTTTTGGTACAAATTTAGAAACAAGATATATAGTATCAAACAAACGCTTGTATTCCTTGCTTTCAAAATTGGTCTTTAGTATGCCGTCGCGATAGAAAAAAGTATCACCAACATTCACCTCCTGTTTCCTCGTGGCGATCCAATACTGTTTTCCATCTTCGGTGACGTATAGGTAAATGTATTTTTCTGTCGGAAGTATTTTTGACACCACAATCGTATGCAGATCTTCGGTAAAGCCCGCCAGACTCCATAGGGGCCTCAATAGTTTGGGTATCCTCTTCGGAAAAAATACCACTATCGTATTTTCCTGATGGAGTTTCATTTGAAGTGATCACTTTGGGACCATTGTTGCATGCCAATAGGAACATCGCAATGACTACTATGCTTAGGATATTATAAAATTTCATTTTCATCTGTTTATTTTTTCTTTTTACTATAAAATCTTTTGGTAAGTTGGGTGTAAAAGCGGAAACTATTTTCGTTTTCAAACTTAGACATTTCGCCCGATATATTAAAATACCAACTTCTCGAAACCCGGTACATTAACGCCATACCATAATAGTTTTGCTTGTATTTTGTACTTTGATTTTCGTAATCATAATCTGCCATTCGGTAATAAAAATCTGCATTGAGTATGTTTTTCACCAAATCTCTGGAATGCCTCACGGAAAATATATTGCTTTTTAAATATCTAGAAGTATTCATATTATATGTTGCATTCAACCTTCCTCCAACAGCTGGAATTTTGGTCAAGGTAACATACCCATAAATATTGTCAGATTTGTTTTGTTCCCCTGTCTGAAACCTATTGCTATAACTAGCTCCCATCCAGATAATCTTAACGGGACGTACATTTAATCGCGCTCTTATTCCCTGCCTTGACAAATCATCATCCAGTATTCGTTCAATTTCAGATTGAAAACTTTCATAATATATAATCTGCTTTCTGGAATCGTAGGAAACCATAAGATTGGCTGCTTTACTAAAGCGATATCTTGCCGATATATACAGATTTGTCAAACGGGTTGCACTTCCACTTTTGCTAAAAATATCCATTTCAGCAGAACTAAAAAGATTTAGGTTACTGGCAATGGTACTTGAATGTTGAAAAAAAACATACCGCCTATCCGTCGACCCCGCATTGGTCTGCTCGATTGCTCCCAAGGTGGTCGTGCCATAATAATTGGACGTTTTGCTTTCAATTCCAAAATAGCCACCATACTGAAGCAAATCTGAATTAAAGCCATAATCGAAAAAATCTGGGCGGAAACCACCGACGGCACCAACATAAAAGTTTCCAAAATATTTTTCAACTTGTAAACCGTCATTAGCACCAAAAGTAGAAGCTTTCGAATTTATTTTTCTTCCAAGCGTAATGGAAAGAGAAGGTGTGGCATCAAATCTTGTGTTTAAATTATATACATTAAAAATACTGGTTCTGCCCAGATAATTTTCTGGAACTGATACATTATTCCGATATGCGAGAAATGTTTCTATTGAAAATTTTCCATCGTTAATATGATCAGCATTTAGTGAAAATTTTCCCTGTATCCTATGCCGATCCTCCCGTATGTTTGAAAAGTTATTGTAACTAGCCACAGAAACTCTACCGCGTATATTTTCCGAATAAATAGATTGCTTTTTGCGGTAAGTATCCTTTGGCTGGATTACTTTGGTCTTAGTGGTATCAGCTACATTTTTTTCGGAAATCATAGGAGGCTCCTTGTCAATGGTAATTTTATAAGCAACATTATCACCCACCTTTACCTCACAATTGTTTAAAATTGAACACACCACCGAGGTCGAGGATTTTTCTGTTACCTGCAAGCAATTGGTACCATTTATCTGAAGAATGTCTCCAATTACAATCTTTTCGGTAGAATCAAATTTTACGTAAGCGTTGTTTGAAGTAACAAATGAAACCTTCCCGACCATAGTATTTTTATCATCCTGCGCAAATAGACAGGTTGTACTATAAAAAATTGATAGTATGATGTACAAAAATTGTTTCATAAAAATTAATCTGCTGACCCATCTGGATGACAGGAAAAACAAGCATTACTTTCATATACATAACCACCTACCTCATCGTGTTTATCTGCCATATCGCCTTGGGAATGGCAGAGGAAACATGAAAAAGTAGAATAGTCACTTGGGTTTGTATGGCAGTCCACACAACTGTTCCACTCGCCTTCATGTTTTCCACTATATATAGGGAAATACATATTATCGTGATCAAAAGTGGCAGGCATCCATCCAGGGTTGGTGGTGTGGCAAGTAGCACAGTCTGTTGGGAAATTAGCAGCCTGATGGTTGGGATTGGTCGTTTGGTTATAATCGTCTTCATGGCAAGCAAAACAGTCCGTTGGCGTATTGTTATAATTACCATTTATATGACAGGCATTACAATCTTGAATATCATGGCCCAAAGTAAGTGGGAAGAAATCGTGATTTATAGTTGCGGGCATCCACCCAGGATTTGTGGTATGGCACACCACACAGTCAGTCGGGAGATTTGCCGCTATGTGATTTGGATTTGTTGTTTGGTTATAATCGTCTTCATGGCAAGCAAAACAGTCCGTTGGTGTATTGTTATAATTGCCACCTATATGACACGCATTACAATCTTGAACATCATGGCCCAAAGTAAGTGGAAAGAAATCGTGATTTATACTTGCGGGAACCCATCCAGGATTGGTGGTATGGCAAACCACACAGTCAGTCGGTAAATTTGCCGCTATATGATTTGGATTTGTTGTTTGGTTATAATCGTCTTCATGGCAAGCAAAACAATCCGTTTGTGTATTGTTATAATTGCCACTTACATGACACGCATTACAATCTTGAATATCGTGACCCAAAGTAAGGGGGAAAAAATCGTGATCCAAGGTTGCTGGCATCCATCCAGGGTTAGTGGTATGGCACTCAATACAATCTGTTGAAAATCCCGCGTTAGTATGATTGGGGTTTATGGTCTGTGCAAAATCATCACTATGACAAGAAAAGCAATCTGCCGAAATATCTGAAAAGTTGGTTACGTCGTGACATTGGCTGCAATCCTGAATATCATGGCCCAAAGTAAGAGGAAAAAAATCGTGTATAATACCTGTTGAATCCCACCCAAAACCTAGGGGGTTATGACATTCTATACAGTCCTGAGAAAATCCAGAAACCAAATGATTTGGATTTTGCGTTGCCAAGTAATCCTGTCTGTGGCATTCAATACATTCATTGCCTATAGGGTTAAAGATTAGGCTAGTTTCGCTGGTATGACATTCCACACAACTCAAGTTGGAATGGGTACCAATAAGCGGAAATCCATTTTCTTCGTGTATTTCAGGAATATTAAATACCAACCAATTTTCGGACGTATGGCAGCGCACACAATCATTGCCCACAGATTGGCTATGCACATCGGTATGACAGGAAATACAATCAGTCGGTGCTTCATTAAAAATCATTGAGGTATGGCAGGATTTGCAGTCAGTAAGTTGATGGGTGCCTTCCAATTCAAAATCGGCAGTGCTATGGTCAAATTTAATTGTCTGTAAATCTACTGTCCACCCTTCGGGGTTATGACATTGGGCGCAATCTATCTTAAGCGAATTTCCGTGAGGAGACTGTCCCAGTGCTGGGACTATAATAAATAAAAGGGCAGTTATGAATGGCAGTCTATGCAATCCAGTTTATTTAGTTTATATATAACGTCAGGTGTTCCTTTTTCATTGTTCGCCTCATGACATACTTTACAATCTAATTCTTCATGTTTTCCAGTCAATGGGAAACGGGTAACATTATGATCAAATTTTTCGGGAAACCAACTGGTAGTTACATGACATTTGGAACATTCCGTGATTCCGTTAACCGCAAAAGTTTCTCCATGAATGTTATCATGGCAGGAAAAACAATTTGTCTCTAAGGTACTAAAATTCTGTGAAATAACTTTATTAGCAATAGAAATTTCAAAGTGACATTTCTTGCAAGAAACCTCATTATGTTTTCCAGTCAAAGGCCAATTTGTTCTTGAATGATCAAAATTTATTAAATCCCAAGATTCACTTCCATGACAAGAAGCGCAATCATTTTTGGGCATATACTTTTCACTCAAATATGCTTTGTGAATATTGGTATGACAATCAATACATTCATTTCCTAAGTTTGCAAAAGTCCATCGGTCTTTCGCTTCATCTACATGACAGGCAAAGCATGGAGTCGCCAAATGAGCTCCTTCCAACGGAAAATCTGATTTTTGATGGTCCGAAATGGTAAAGGAGGTGTGCTCAAACCCTTTTTCGAGTGTATGGCATTCCTTGCAATCGGGGGATATACTATTTTCAGCAAATTCGCCTTTGTGATAATCCTTATGGCAGTTTTTACATTCTGAAAAATCTATTGGCGTAGAAAAACGCTCTACATGGCATTTTTTACAGTCAACTTCAGTGTGCATGCCTTCCAAGGGATAATCGGTAATGAAATGATCAAAGAAATCCATCTTTTTTAGGGATACAAAACTTTCTTCTTTATGGCATTTGGCACAATCCTGTCCGTATTTATTTTCATGTGGATCCTGATGACATTGAATACAGTTGTTTTCCTCAGCAACAATTTTATCCTGAAATACTTGGGTTGGACTATTCGTTTTCGTGTGACAATTAAAACAATCAATGGTTCTATGCTTTCCCTTTAAATTAAAACCAGTTTTGCTATGGTTAAAATTGCCCTTGCCCACAAAGGTTGTAAAAGAACTTTCGGTATGGCATTGGGTACAGTTACCACGTAGTTGATTATTGTGCGGATCATTGTGACAAGACTTACAATCTTCAAAAGGAATGCCTGTGAACTGCTGAAATTCCTTTCCGTTCTTAATGGTTATTTTATGGCATTCCTTACAATCTACCGTAGTGTGTTTGCCGCGAAGCTTAAAATCAGCTTGGTCGTGATCAAACTTTTTTACTGGGGTGAATGCTTCCATACTGTGGCACTGAAGGCAATTGACAGGAAGTGCACCTTGGTGGAAATCGTCATGGCAGGACAAACATTTGTTGTCCAAGCCCAAATAAGTGTCCTTTCTCTTTTTTAATTTCGAATCCGAAATATTTTTTGGTGTATGACATTCGCGGCAATCCACTTTTTTGTGGGCCCCTTCAAGTTCATAGCCTGTTTCATTGTGGTTAAAAGTTTTGGTGTCAAAACGAACCATTTCAAAATTACGCCCGTGATGCTCACTATGACATTTTATGCAGTCCTGGTTTTTCACTTGCGAACTTGCATGGAAGCCTTTGTCCTGCCCAATAAGATTTTTTATTTCGGTATGACAATCCAAACATTTTTGATCGGTAACTTTGGTGCCAAGTTCGTGGCATTGCGTACAATTACCCATTCCCTCGAGTTTTGAATGTGCTGTGGATAAATCGCCAGGAGAAATCTGCGCCAGTCCAACCGTACACACTAGAAGTGTTATTAAAGAGATTATATGTTTTGAAATTACTTTCATCAACTATCTAATATTTCTTCACAACATAACCAAACCGCTTAGTAATTTTTACCCCAGCCTTTTCCAAAAAGTTTGTAGGCAGCTCCCCTCCCGCAAAAATATAGATTAAATCGTTTTCTATTTGGTGGACGGTATCATCCTTAAATTTTAAAAGTACATCCTTTTCGTTAATACTCACAACGTTGGACTCAAAAATAATGTCTATCAAATTATCTTCTTCAGCCTTTAGGATATTTTCTTTGTTTTTAGATTTTAACCGTGAAAATTTTTCGCTCCTGTATGATAACACTACCTCGTTTTCATCGCTCAACAATAAGGCAGATTCTATTGCAGAATCACCCCCGCCAACAACCATTATCTTTTTTCCTGTGATAGTTTCAGGTTCAATCAAACGGTATGCGACCTTTTGAGAGTCCTCTCCGGGCACACCAAGTTTTCTCGGGCTTCCTCTGCGCCCAATTGATAATAAAACATGATTGGCCACATATTCCCTACCTGTATTGGTTAAAATTTTAAAAGTTTCGTCTTTTTGTGGAACTATATTTTCAACCTTGGTGTTTTCAATTATTTCCAGATTGTGTTCCTGGATTACCTTTTTCCAAAGATTCAATAGTTCGTCTTTACTAGTGTTGTACAATTTCACCTTTCCGTGTAAGGGAAGGTTCATGGGGGATGTCATTACAATTTTTGAACGTGGAAATGTGAATACAGTTCCACCCAAGGAATCTTGTTCCAAAGTAATAAAGGAAAGTCCTGCTCTCTTAGCCGCCAACGAAGCAGAAATACCAGCTGGACCCGCTCCTACAATAACTAGGTCTAGACAACCATTTTTTCCTACCTTTTTGCTTTTTACTATACTGTCTATAGCCTGCTGACCTTGTTCCACACTATTTTTTATAAGGCCCATACCTCCCAATTCTCCAGCAATATATATGCCTTTCATATTGGTTTCAAAGTTTTGGTTTACATGTGGCAAATCGATTCCTCGCTTTTCAGTACCAATTCGCAATGAAATGGCCTCTACAGGGCAGGCGTGAAAACAAGCGCCATGACCTACACAGTTTGAGGCATTTATCACCGAAGCCTTGCCGTTTACAATACCTAAAATATCCTTTTCGGGACATGAGGAGATACAGGCGCCACTACCTATACAAATGTTAGGATCAATATATGGATGCAGGGAAACCGGTTCGTGAAGACCTTCTTCTTTGGCAATTTCAACTTTTTGAATGGTTTTTTGTGAAGCCTTATTTTTTTTTCGAAGATAAAAGAATACGATCACCGCACAAAACAAAAATACAGCTCCGTAAACAATGGTTTCCTCAAGTAATATCTCGTCCATCAAAATATCCATTTATACCCGAATGTGAATGCCACAATCACATGGATTATAACAATAACAAGCATTATTAAAGCGAATGGCATATGTATTACGTGCCAGTATTCAAACCACTTTTTCATAGTCTCCAAACGGGAAATCTTCCGGGAAAGTGACCTTTCTTCCATGACTTTTTTTAAAATGGAATGACGTTCCTCACTGGATACTTTATTTTCTTTTAGGGCATTTCGAAGTGAACTTACAGAAGGTTTTTTCGAAATGCTTTCAACGTTTGTGAAATTTAGAAACAATTGTATGGTTTGTGGATTAAGACTGTACTTTTCCTTTAGCACTTCTGTAATATCAGTTTTCATATTTTGAACTTCATTAAGACTTAAAGCCCTACCCTCAATGGTTCGTGGTATTTGAATGTATATAAACCGCCCAACTACACCACTAGCAACCACCGCAACCATACTCCAAAAAGCTATGGATACGATACCCCCAAACTTAAATGTGGTATGAAACAATATTAAAATAGGCCCAAGGGTGCAAAGAAAAATGTGGAATTCTAACAGATATTTTAATCGGACCCATTTTCCCAATATATTGTAACGCTTATGCAAAATGTAAATAGAAACCCCAAAAAATATTAAGAAGGTTCCCATAACGCCTAAACCCTGACCATATAGGCCACTTGCTTTAAACCAGTTGTGTCGTGGATGATAAAAACGTTCTTCTAGTGGGGTGGTATAATAACTGTAACCAGTATAGACTAGATAAATCGTTACAAGTACAACAATAGATACCATGATACCTATATATATTATATGGACAGATTTTTTCAAATTGTTTAGATTGATTGTTAAATAAACAGTTTAAATTAAGCAAAAAAATTAAACTTCTTAATACCAATAACGTGGAATTTCCAACAATCATATTACATTTTGAAATTCCGGATTTAAAATTTACTGTTTTAGTAAGTTTTATAAGAATTACCTATAAAAAATTGCCGCAATCAAATGTATTTCATAAAATGAAAACATGGGTTGATTGAATTAAAAAAGAAAAAATTGATGACTGCTAATGGCTTTAAAACCTTAAGTATTCAAACCCATCACAAACTTCTTAGGCGTTGTACCAAATTTCTTCTTAAAAGCCGCAATAAAATGACTGGAGGTACTGTAGCCAACTTTTAAACCAACTTCATTAACATTGTGGGAACCCGTTGCCAAAAGTTGTCGGGCTACTTCCATTTTATAATCAAACAAAAAACTAAATACAGAGTCGCCGTAAATTTGTTTGAAGCCTTCCTTTAACTTGTTTAGGGGCAGGTTTATCTCATCCGCCAATTGTTGCAGGGTCGGGGGTTCAGCCATGCGAGCGACCATAATTTGCTTGGCCTTTTTTATTTTGGAAACATTGTCCTCATCTGCCAAAAAAGGGCATTGTTCTACATCTACATCTGCTGGGCGATTAAAATAAAGACTCAATAACTCATAAGCCTTCGCCTTAAAATAAAGCGGCTTAATGGTGGGGTGCAGGTTATAATTCATCAATTGGTTTAACACAATTGCCATGGAAGGAGAAATTTGGGCATCCTTATAATATTTTCGGTCTTTGTTTTCATCACTCAAAAAAGTTATATAATCTGCTTCAGTTGAAAAAAGACTGTGAAATTTATTTATGGGTAGCAATACTGAAAGTACCCAAGATTTGGTTTTTAGCCATAAATCCAGTGGTAAATCCCGCTGTGGATTATAGAGCAACAATGAATTTCCTTCCTGAATGGGCAGTTTATAATTCCCTTCATTAAAAACAAACGAAGCAGACCCTTTTATACAGAAATGAAACTGGATAAAATTAGAACTAACTTCGCGCTTAAAAGTTTGATCTTCATCGGTTTCGTTATTAAATTTTAAAATAAAAAAACCAGATGAAATTGGAATTTCTTCATAAAAACTTTGAGCGACATTTTTTTGTAAATCCATAATGTTTTAAAATGATTTTATTTATAATAGTTCTAAATAAAAAACTGCTGATCTGGTTAGAAAACCATAAAATTAGGGCTAAAGTATGATAAATATCATATTTAGGCCATTTTTAACAGCCTTCGACATAAAAGATACCGCTAGCGTTATTTTTTAAAAAACAATGCCCTTACATTTGTTCCTGTTTTATGGAAAACTTAAAAACATATTCTGGGGAATCACTTGAAGGTATTTTTTATGCCATCGGCCTCAACTTCAAAAAAGCAGATGCCGAAATCCGAGGTCACTTTAGTATAAGTGATATTGCGAAAGAGAAAATCCTTTTGCAGGCCAAAGAAGAAGGAATTCCTTCGCTTACCGTAATTTCCACATGCAATAGAACCGAGCTTTACGGTTTTGCACAACATCCTTATAAAATTATAAAATTGCTTTGCGAGCATACAAATGGCACCATTGAAGAGTTTGAAAAGGTAGCCTATATTTATAAAAACCACGACGCAGTTTCACATCTTTTTGATGTCGGTACTGGTCTTGACAGTCAGATACTGGGGGATTTTGAAATAATCAGTCAATTGCGCAATGCCTTTCGTGAGTCAAAAAAACACAATATCATCAATCCTTTTATGGAGCGACTTGCAAATGCAGTTATTCAGGCAAGCAAGCGTATAAAAAATGAAACAGGAATTTCTTCTGGCGCAACTTCCGTTAGTTTTGCTGCGGTTCAATATATAATGGCGCACGTTCCTTACATTTCAGAAAAAAACATTTTACTTTTCGGAACAGGAAAAATAGGTAGAAATACTTGTGAAAACCTGATAAAACACACCAAAAATGATCATATAACCCTCGTAAACCGCACGAAGGAGAAAGCTGAAAAAGTAGCGGGAAAATTCAATTTGATCGTTAAGGATTACGCAGATATTCAAAGTGAAATCGCACAGGCCGATGTGCTTATTGTAGCCACCGGCGCTCAGCAACCCACTATTTCAAAAGAGCTTTTATACCTAAAAAGACCGCTGCTTATTTTAGATCTATCGATTCCGAAAAATGTTTCAGAAGATGTTTTGGAAAATGATTTAGTAACCTTGGTACATATGGACCATCTTGCTGCGGTAACGGACAATACTTTGGAACAGCGTGCGGCACAACTTCCTTTGGCGAAAAAAATTATTGCTGAAATAGAAAAGGAATTCAATCAATGGGCAGACAATAGAAAATTTGCACCAACTATTAAGGCCTTAAAAAGTAAACTTTTAGCTATTAAGGCTGGTGAAATAGATTATCAGAGAAAAAAAATAGATGGCTTCAACGAAGAACAGGCAGAGATAATTAGCGACCGACTTATTCAAAAAATAACTACACACTTTGCCAACCACCTTAAAGGCGAGGAAGGCACCGCCGAAAGTATAGAACTTATCCGTCGGGTTTTCCAACTTGAAACTGCCTAATCTTGAAAAAAACAATCCGAATTGGCACCCGAGACAGTGAACTTGCACTTTGGCAAGCCAACACAGTAAAATCCAATCTTGAAAATTTAGGATATACTACCCAATTGGTTCCCGTAAAATCGGAAGGCGATTTAGTGTTGGACAAGCCACTTTACGAAATGGGCATCACCGGGATTTTTACTAAAACCCTAGATGTTGCAATGATAAAAGGAACTGTGGACATTGCTGTGCACAGTATGAAAGACGTGCCCACCCAACTACCAAACGGAATCGTACAGACTGCAGTTTTGGACCGTGCCTCTTCCGAGGATATTTTAGTAACAAAAAGAAAAATAGATTTCGAAAAACCCTGCACAATTGCTACAGGAAGTTTACGCAGACAAGCACAATGGCTAAACCGGTATCCGCATCATAAAGTTGTGGATTTACGAGGAAATGTTAACACCCGACTTCAAAAACTGAAAGACAATAATTGGGATGGAGCCATTTTTGCAAAAGCCGGAATGGAAAGATTGGGATTTGTGAGCGAAGCGAATATAAAAAGTCCCTCCTTTGAAGGGACAGGGGAGGCTTTAGCCTGGATGCTCCCCGCGCCTGCACAAGGTGCAATGGTAATTGTGGCATTGGAGAATGATGTATTTTCCAAAGAAGCCACCTCAAAATTGAATAATAATGCTACTGAGATATGTACCCATATAGAACGCGAATTTTTGCGAACTTTGGAAGGTGGTTGTACGGCGCCCATCGGTGCTTTCGCAGAAATAATTGGTGATGAGGTTCTTTTTAAAGGGTGTTTGTTTTCATTAAACGGACAAACAAAACTTGAAATAGAACGGTCTGTTTCAATTGAAAACTATAAAAATTTCGGTAAAAATTGTGCCCAATTTATTTTGAATGATGGTGGTGCCGAACTTATGGCTTCAATTAAAAAACAAATGGGTTGAAACATCCAAGCCATCTGACCATTAAATGACGAATTATAGACAGATGAAAAGCATCCTTTCCACAAAAAAATTGAGTGTTTCACAAAAGGAATTGTTGCTAAATGCTGGAGTTTCATTGGTGGAATACAACGCTATAAAGATTGAATACGTTCCTTTTGAAGTTCCTTCCAATATTGAAAACGCTATTTTTACAAGCCAAAATGCCGTTTTATCAATTCAGAATTCAGAATTGAGAATTCAAAATTGCTATTGTGTGGGTGAGAAGACGAAAATACTTTTAGAAAAAAACGGCCAAAAAGTGGTTAAAGTGGCTGAATACGCAACAGAATTGGCGGATTATATTGTAAAAAACCACAAAAATGATTCCTTTCAATTTTTCTCCGGAAATATTCGAAGCGATGAAATTCCATCAAAATTTAAAGAAAACAATATTACTTTTGAAGAAATAGAGGTTTATAAAACCACATTAAATCTGAAAAAATTTGAAAGACAGTTTAATACGATTTTGTTTTTTAGTCCAAGTGGTGTGCGGAGTTTTGTTTCAGAAAATAAAATAAATAATTCCAATGCAATTTGCATCGGAATCACAACTGCTCAAGAAGCAAAAAAACATACAGAAAATGTGGTAATTGCTAACGCCACAACCGTAGAAAGCGTAATTGCAAAAGCGGTTAATTCATTAAAAAAACTATGATCAAAAACGATTTATTTTTAAAAGCCCTTCGTGGTGAAACCGTTGAAAGGCCGCCCGTTTGGATGATGCGCCAAGCCGGAAGATATTTGCCCGAATTTCAGGAAATAAAGGCGAAATATGACTTTTTTACACGTTGCCAAACGCCGGAACTTGCCAGTGAAATCACAGTTCAACCCATCCGCAGATATGGAATGGATGCCGCCATTTTATTTAGTGATATTTTGGTAATTCCTCAGGCAATGAACATTCACGTGGAGATGAAACCAGGCGTGGGCCCGTGGTTGCCAGACCCAATTAGGTCCAAAAAGGATTTGGAACGCGTCATTGTACCAGACATTAAGGATACCCTAGGCTACGTTATGGAAGCCATAAAAATGACCAAGGAAAAATTGAACGACGAAATTCCCTTGATCGGTTTTGCAGGTAGTCCGTGGACTATTTTGTGTTATTGTGTGCAAGGTCAAGGCTCTAAAAATTTTGATATAGCTAAAGAATTCTGTTTTACACAACCCGTTTTAGCACACCAATTACTTCAGAAAATAACAGATACAACCATTTTATATTTAAAGGAAAAAGTAAAAGCGGGAGTAAACGCAGTACAGGTTTTTGATAGCTGGGGCGGAATGCTTTCGCCAACCGATTATCAAGAATTTAGCTGGAAATATATGCAGCAGATTATTGATGCCCTGAAAGATGAAACACACGTAATCGCTTTCGGGAAAGGGTGCTGGTTTGCTTTGGACACGATGGCAAAAAGCGGTGCTTCGGCATTAGGTGTAGATTGGACTTGTTCCCCTAAAAATGCAAGATATTTGACTGGAGGAAACATAACATTACAAGGAAATTTTGATCCAACCAGACTTTTCAGTCCGCCTTCTGAAATAAAAAAGATGGTAAAGCAAATGATTGATGAATTTGGCAAAGACCGTTATATCGTAAATTTAGGCCATGGTATTTTACCAAATATTCCTTTGGAAAATGCAGGCGCATTTATTGAAGCTGTAAAGGAATACAAGCAAAATTAGATGCTTTGGCAGATTTTAAAGAAACTGGATTTCAAGCAACTTTTTGGCTTGGCTTGGCTGTTTTTAAAAAATCCAATGTATGCCTTTCCAACTATTTTTGCCACAAAACGCTGTATGAACATTGCGTATGAGGAATACGGAAGCAAACACCATTTAGGAAATCCAGCAAATGCATTTCGGCATGCGCTTTGGGCTATTTTAATTATCAAAAGTTGTTTGAAATGGCGAAATAATGAAGAAAAAGCTAAAGCCTGGGCAAAAAAATTTACTGATTGGCACGAAGATTTTTCACCCAACAAGCCTTTGGAGCGCGTAATGGATTTACACAATAATGCAACGGGAATTGTTTTTTTTGAAAATGTAAAAGTTAAGAATGAAGCGGCAATAGTTTCTTTTTTGAAACAAAAAGCTTTGGAAGCAGTGAAAATTGAAACTGTTGACGAAGTTGAGAAATTCGTAAATAGATTAGTTTATATAGAATAATTTGTCCGTTCGAGCGCAGTAAAGATTCTCGACCAGGCACAGAATCAAATGGTTAAAAACATTCTGAAAGGCATAAAGGCTTACGCAGGAACTTTCAGCCTCATCAATAAACTTGGGCTTTGGAAGTATTTTGGAGTGCCTATGGGCATTAGTTTTTTTACTGCGGTTTTGATCGGTTTTTCAGCTTGGGGACTGAGTGATAATCTTGGAGCATTCATTTCAAAAATCTGGTTTTGGGAATGGGGCGCTGAAGCTTTCAGAATTATCAGTGATTTCCTTGGAGGGCTTATTATCCTTGCATTGGGGTTAATTCTGTATCGTCATATTGTGATGGCCTTGAGCGCGCCGTTTATGAGTCCAGTTTCAGAAAAAATTGAAAAACATCTTTTTGATGAAAACCATTCACATAGAAACACTTCAAATGCAGAACAACTTTGGCGGGGAGTTCGGATAAATGTTCGAAATTTACTGATGGAACTATTGCTGACAATCCCCATAATTTTGATAGGTTTTATTCCTGTTATTGGAATAATTTCTTCGGTACTTTTGTTTTTGGTACAGAGTTATTACGCAGGTTTCGGGAATATGGATTATACGCTGGAACGGCATTATAAATATTCAGAAAGCATCCAATTTGTAAGCAGAAATAAAGGTTTGGCAATTGGTAATGGCATGGTTTTTATGCTGATGCTGTTGATTCCTGTAATTGGAATTATTTTAGTTTTACCGCTTTCAGTTACCGCAGCAAGTACGGAGACTTTAAAGGTTTTGGAAAACTCGAAATCACTTCAGAAAAAGATATGATGAAAGAAAAGTTTGTAGCTTATATCAAAAATTTACAGAACGAAATCACTTTTGCTTTGGAGGAAATTGATGGGAAAGCAAAATTCAAAGAAGACATTTGGAAACGTCCTGAAGGAGGTGGTGGGCAAACCCGCGTAATTGAAAATGGAAACGTTTTTGAGAAAGGGGGAGTAAACATAAGTGAAGTTCACGGAAAACTTCCGGAGAGTATGCAGCAGTATTTTGGTGTAAAAGATGCAGATTTCTTCGCTTGCGGACTCAGTTTGGTACTTCACCCCAAAAGCCCGATGGTGCCAACGGTTCACGCAAATTGGCGTTATTTTGAAATGTATGATTCCGAAGGAAAAATTGTTGACAGCTGGTTTGGTGGCGGACAAGATTTAACGCCTTATTATCTTTTTGAAGAAGATGCAAACCATTTCCACCAAGTATGCAAAACTGCTTGCGATAAACACAATCCTTCATTTTACGAAACCTATAAAAAACGTTGTGACGAATATTTTTGGAATACCCATAGAAACGAAGCGCGTGGTATTGGCGGATTATTTTTTGACTATTTGAAGAAAACAGATACCATGTCAATGCAAGATTGGTATAATTTTGTCACAGAAGTTGGCAATAGTTTTTTAAAGTGTTATGTACCTATTGTTGAAAAGAGAAAAGAACTTCCTTATTCTGAAGAAAAAAGGAATTGGCAGGAAATACGCAGGGGGCGGTATGTTGAGTTCAATTTGGTTCACGATAAAGGAACGCTTTTCGGCTTAAAAACCAATGGACGGATTGAAAGTATTTTAATGAGTTTGCCGCCGGTTGTGCAATGGAAATATGATCATCAGCCAGAAAAGGGAAGCGAAGAAGAAAAACTACTAAAAGTATTAAAACATCCAAGAAATTGGATTTAAACGAATGTCACCTCGAGCGCAGTGGAGAGGTTATTTGAAATTACAGAATGCTAAATAGGTCTAGACTGCGCTCTACCAAACAAAAATTTAAGAATATGTATCCACTAAGAAGAAACAGAAGACTAAGAACCAATGAAAGTATGCGAAGTCTGGTTCGAGAGACGATTATAACCCCAAATGATTTCATCGTTCCACTTTTTGTGGTGGAAGGAAAAGGTGTAAAGGAAGAAATAGCCTCGATGCCGAATTATTTCAGACTGAGCCTAGACATGCTTCAAAAGGAAGTAAAGGAGCTATGGAAACTTGGGTTGAAATCTGTTTTAATTTTCGTTAAAGTAGATGATAAGTTGAAGGATAATAGTGGCAAAGAAGCTTTAAATCCTGATGGTTTAATGCAGAAAGCAATAAAAACAATTAAAAACGCCGTGCCAGAAATGATCGTAATGACCGATGTGGCCTTGGATCCTTTTTCAGTGTATGGACACGACGGAATAATATCCGAAGGAAAAGTTATCAATGACGATACAAATGCGGTTTTGGCTGAAATGGCCTTAAGCCATGCCAAGGTGGGAGCCGATATAGTGGCGCCCAGCGATATGATGGATGGACGGATTTTTGAAATTAGAACTCTTCTTGAAGATGAAGGTTTCTATGATACTGGAATTTTGGCATATAGCGCTAAATATGCTTCGGCATTTTATGGGCCGTTCCGTGATGCTTTGGATTCTGCGCCGGTGGATTCAAAAGAAATTCCGAAGGACAAGAAAACATACCAAATGGATTATGGAAACCGTGAAGAAGCCATCCGTGAGACTTTAATGGATATTGACGAAGGTGCAGATATAGTGATGGTAAAACCGGGGCTTTGCTATTTAGATATTGTTCGCGAAATAAAAGATGCAGTACAAGTTCCTGTGGCTGTATATCAGGTAAGTGGCGAATATGCAATGCTTAAAGCCGCTGCTGAAAGAGGCTGGTTAGATCACGATACGGTTATGATGGAACAAATTACGGCCATAAAGCGCGCGGGTGCTTCAATGATTGCGAGCTACTTTGCAAAGGATGTTGTAAAGCTAATTAATTAGTAAAATTTTATCATTCTGAATTCAATTTTCGCATACATTTGCGGGGTGAAACAGCTTGAAAAACATATAGGTAATTTGCTATTCTCGATTGCCTTTTTTTTGGTGTTCGGGAATGTAGCTTTTGCGGCGGACACAGTGGTTAAGAATAAAACCACTGAAATTTCTGCTGTACAACACGATGACCACTCCAAACCTTTCGTTTTTAATGAGATTTCTATTGATGAGGTTTCCCAAACGGTTTCGCAGAATGAATACTTCGGCTTTGGGATGTTTGGAATGTATGGTTCCGGAAAGAATTTTTCTATTGCACGGGTTTCTTCATTATTTAATTCTTCTTATTCTATAAAAGACAAACGGGAGCTTATCTTCCGACATTTATTCCCTTTCCACTTTTTTTGGTGAATTTTTGATGATTCTTAATCTTGTTTGAATTGATTTTCAAACCCCTTTAAAATTATTCACCTTAAAATTTATTCTATATGGAATTTAGTGCAACCCTTGTGGGAATTATTATTATGTTATTAATGTTCGTGCCAGTGGCTTTCTTAATTATGAATTCAACTGTAAAGGACAACAAAGTGAAAAAATCTGTATCGAAACTCTCAGAAAGCAATGGTCTAAGTGTAAAAACTATAGAAGTTATTGGCAATTGTGTTATTGGTGTAGATACTGTTTCAAAAAAATTGGTTTATACTTCAAAAAGAAATCCTTCCGCAGATTTTAAAATCGTAAATATGGAAGAAGTGAAGGACTGTCGTGCAAAAAGCATCCAACAAACCGACAAAATCCTTGACTGGGTTGGATTAGAGCTTGTGGAAAAAACGGGCAGAAAGGAGATTGTTTTTTATAACGAACACGATGAAAATGAAATTGCAAAAGATGCATTTGTTTGTTTGCAGGACGCAAAACGCTGGGAAAGCACATTGCGGCCGCTCTTGAAAGCTTCCTAAAAAAATCATTCTAAGAAACCGCCTTCAAAATGGCGGTTTTTTTGTGCAATTAACAAAATGTTACGGATAAAAAAGTTTGTAAATCTTTATTTTAGGGGAAAATTATTCGAACTAATATGACCTTACTAATTGTTTATGCGGTACTTTCCATTTTCTTTTCGTTTTTGTGCTCTATTCTGGAGGCCGCGTTACTAAGTTTTACGCCCACTTATTTACGGGTAAAGACCCAAGAGGGAAAAACGTATGGAAAGACTTTAACAAATTTTAAAAAAGATATAGATAAGCCGTTGATAGCGATATTGACGCTAAACACCATTGCGCACACTGTTGGTGCAATTTTGGTTGGAGTTGAAGCGGAGAAGCTACCCTATAAAGTGGAACTTTTTGGAATGAACATCGTAGGGATTGTTTCGGCAATAATGACTATGTTAATATTAGTGGTCTCCGAAATTATACCAAAAACCATTGGTGCTACTTATTGGAAAAAGCTCGGCCCCTTTACAGCCATGTTTCTTAACATTATTATTTTTCCTTTAAAATACACAGGGATTCTCTGGTTATTAATGTTGATTACACGCATGGTGGGCAAATCGGCACATGTGAGCACCATGAGCCGGGAAGAATTTATTGCCATAACCGATGCTGCCGAGGAAGAAGGTGTTTTTGAGGAAAACGAAACCACGGTAATCAAAAACCTTTTGGTTTTTAAAAGCGTTCAGGCAAAAGATGTAATGACACCATTTACGGTTGTTACGCTTGAGGATGAAACCAAAAGCCTTGATGAGTTTCACCAGAGCCATAAAAGTCTTCGCTTTTCACGAATTCCGGTTTATAAAAACAAGACACATAATATTACAGGTTTCGTTCTTCGAGACGATGTACTAGAGGAAATTGTGGAAAATCGAGGCGATAAATTGCTGAGCGATTTAAAAAGGGAGATTTTTGTGGTTTCGGCAGGAAAACCCATTCCCGACCTTTTTGAAACTTTTATCAAACAGCGTGTACATATTGCTTCCGTGGTAGATGATTTTGGGAATACCATTGGCGTAGTTACTATGGAAGATATTATAGAAACACTGTTGGGGCTTGAAATTATGGACGAGAGCGACAACATTGAAGATATGCAATTGCAAGCTCGAAAGAATTGGGAACTACGCGCAAAAAGAATGGGAATAAAGGTAAATAACGATATTGAAATTAAGCGAGACGAGGAATAGCTCAATCTATAACAATTATAAAGATATCCCGATAGAAAGGCTAATGCTTTGGTTCAATGAAACTTTTGAATTTAAAGAACGTGCATACTAAGCAGCACTTATTAAATTGATGTTTTTAAAGATTGTATTGAAAAATTGGGAAACCACATACGGTTTTACGATTATGTCGTTCATTCCTGAATCAAAAATTGAATTACGAATCTCATCAATTTCTACAGCCGTAAAGGCTACGATGGGTGTTGTGGTATTAAAGGTTCTGATAGATCTTGTTGCCTCTATACCATCAATATTGGGCATGTGTACATCCATTAAAATCAGGTCGTATTTGTATTTTTGGGTCTGTGCGATTGCTTCGGCACCATCATCCGCAAAACTGCATTTAAAGTTCCTTCTCTCCAGTATTTTTTGTGTTACTTTTTGGTTTATTTTATTATCATCCACAATTAATATGTGCATATCCTTACAAGCAATATTTGAAGAATCAGGTTCGGGAAGGGTATTATTGGCGTCTATATCTTTTTGAAGGTCCAACTCAAAATAAAACAAAGATCCTTTTCCCGTGTCACTCAAAAGTTTTATTTCACTATTGAAAAGGGCTAATAGTTTTTTAACTATTGTAAGGCCAAGTCCTGTACCTTGATAGTTGTGGTTGCGTTTTTCAACTTGTGAAAATTCTTCAAAAATGGATTCTTGTTTTTCTTTGGGGATTCCAATTCCATTGTCTATGATTGAAAATTTGATTCGCAAACGGTCATCATCCAATTTTTCCAATAATTCTATTTTGATACGAATGGTGCCATTTTGGTTAAATTTTATAGCATTTCCAATTAAATTCATCATTATCTGTGAAAGTTTCATAGAATCTCCAATGAATTTCTGGGGAATGGAATCATCAATTTCAAGTATTAATTTATTATTTTTCTGTTCTAAATTCAACTCGAATGTCTTTTGTATGTTTTCTAAAAGCTTTCTAAGATTAAAAGGGGCATTTTCAATTGACATGCTTGAAGTTTCAGATTTGTTGAGTGTCAATACATCATTAATGAGTGCCAATAGATAATCTGCAGAAAATTTAAGAGATTTTAAGTCTTCTTGATATGGTTTTAAATTTTCATCTTCCAATAAAATAGAGGAAAGACCAATAACACCATATAAGGGTGTCCTCAATTCGTGGCTTATACTTGAAAAAAACTGTGTTTTTATTTTTGAGAGTTGGAGCGCCTCTTCATTAGCTATCAAGAGTGCAGTGTTTTTTTCGTTAAGTGATTGTATGTATTTTTTTTTCGATTGGTAGAAAAGATAAAATAAAATCAGTGCTGTCAACAACAGCAGACTTGACGCAATAAGAAACAGGGTAAGCAAGGATGAATTTTTATCCAATTCCTGCGCATAAAATACAGATGTTGCACTTTCCAATAAGGGTTGCTTTTCTGCACCATAAAATGTTTCCTTACTATTGAAGCTGTCAGCAGCAATAGCACTTTGAAAAGATATCGAAAAAAAGCAAAGAAAACTTAAGAGAAGTAGTGAAAAAATATTTTTTCGGACAATCATAAGAAAATTAGGTTTACCAAATTTACTATTAAAATTTGAAATTCAAAGAATTAACTTTCCTATTGTGAGATGATAAAAATCTTAACTAATTCTGTACCTTAGTAAATATGCAAGCATATTATCTAAAAACTGAAATAGGCTCACTAGAAATAAAGGGAGACCAAGATGGACTCAAGTCTGTATTGTTTGTAAATAAGGACGAAAAAAAAGATAAAAATGAAATTCCTGAAGCATTAAAAGATGCAGTATCACAACTTACAGATTATTTTAATGGCAAAAGGACACATTTTACCTTAAAACTTTCCCCGGAAGGAACTGATTTTCAGAAGCGTGTTTGGAAGCAATTACAGGAAATACCGTTTGGAAAAACGACCAGCTATCAACAAATGGCGAATAAGCTTGGTGATCCAAAAGTGATTCGGGCCGCTGCATCAGCTAATGGTAAAAATCCTATTTCAATAATAATTCCCTGCCATCGGGTTGTTGGTAGTGATGGTTCGTTAACGGGTTACGCTGGTGGCCTTCATCGTAAAAAGTGGTTGTTGGAGTTTGAAAGTCCTTCACCACAGCAATCTTTGTTTTAAATGAAAAAGATTAAGAAATTCTTTAAGTGGATTTTTATAGTGTTGGTTGTTTCTGTAATTGGACTTTATATTACAGGCTACGGCTATATTTTGAAAGGCATTTGGGTGGTTTATCTTCACGGTCACACCACTGCCTATATTGACGATTTTGAATATTTTGAAACTGAAGAAATTCCTGAGAGTACGGATCCGCAACCTTGGCCCATTCATAAAGATTACAATACCGTTGAAGAAACCCAAGCGCTTTCTGAAATAAACGAAACTCTCGGGACTGTTGCTTTTCTGGTCATAAAAAATGATAGTATTTGGCATGAAAAGTATTTTGATGGTTTTGGAAAAACCTCACTGACCAACTCCTTTTCGATGGCAAAGAGTGTTACTTCGGCTTTGTTGGGAAAGGCTATTAAGGATGGTTTTATAAAAAGTTTAGAGCAACCCGTTGGAGACTTTTATCCACAATATTCCGGAACCGGTTTGACGGTTGGCGACCTTTCCTCAATGGCTTCTGGTTTAAATTGGGATGAATCTTATTTTAATCCGTTTGGGATGACGGCACGAGCTTATTATGATAGTGATTTGGCTGAATTTATTTTAAAACTAAAAGTGGTTGATACGCCTGGAGTGAGTTATAAATATTTAAGTGGAAATGTGGAACTTTTGGCGATGGTGATTCAAAAAGCCACTAAGAAGCAATTAGCAACTTATTTAGAGGAAAGTGTTTGGCAGCAAATAGGAGCCGAAAATCCAGCAATTTGGCAAGTGGATGATAAAGAAAATAGATTGGTAAAAGCATTTTGTTGCATTGCGTAGTAATGCACGGGATTTTGCGCGTTTCGGAAAATTATATAAAGATTACGGGGAGTGGAACGGTAAGCAAATTTTGGATTCTGCTTTCGTTGCTAAATCCATAAAACCTCGTTTTGCGAAAAGTCCGGAGTACGGTTATGGTTTTTGGTTAAGTGATTTTTTAGGCAAGAAAATATTTGTGATGCGCGGTATTTTGGGACAATATGTAATTGTGATTCCCGAGGATGATTTGATTATTGTACGGTTGGGCCATCAGCCTGGAGAAAGGATAGATAAACCATTTACATCTGATTTCTATTTATACATTGATGAGGTTTATAAAATGCTTGCACAAAATCAATAATTTTTCGTAGCTTTAAACTTCTCCCCGATTGAAATTTTCAACTTATGATTAAACGTATAAACTTGGAACATATCCTCTTTTTGGATATTGAGACCGTTCCGCAGCACGAACATTTTGATAAACTGGACGATACTACAAAAACTTTGTGGGAATTGAAAAGCCAATATCAACGAAAAGACGATATTTCAGCGGAAGACTTCTATGAGCGTGCCGGCATTTGGGCAGAATTTGGAAAAATTGTGTGTATTTCAGTGGGGTATTTTGTCATAAAGAGCGACATTCGTAATTTTCGCGTAACCAGTTTTCACGGTGATGAGGTAAAAATTCTAAAGGATTTTAAAAGTCTTTTGGAAACACATTTCAATAAACCGCAACATTTACTTTGCGCACACAACGGCAAGGAATTTGACTTTCCGTACATTGCCCGAAGAATGATTATAAACCATATAGACATTCCTTTCAAACTTGACCTCTTCGGAAAAAAACCTTGGGAAGTTCCGCATTTGGACACGCTCGAACTTTGGAAGTTTGGAGATTATAAAACTTTCACTTCACTTAAATTAATGGCGCACGTGTTGGGCATTCCCTCCCCAAAGGATGATATTGATGGAAGCCAGGTGCGTAGCGTTTTTTATGAGGAAAAAGACATCGATAGAATTATCATTTATTGCGAGAAAGATACGGTTACAGTTGCCCAGATTTTTTTGCGTCTTCGGAATGAAGAGATTTTAATTGCAGACGAAATCCTTTCCGTTTAAGCTGATTATTTTTGAAATGTGGTTTTCTATTTAATTTTTAGTAGATTTATCGATTATCCTAAAACACATTTTATGACAATTTCAAGATTTTATTTAAAACCATTTATTATGTCAATGCTCCTTGCTGCTCCCTTATTTATTGCGTGTAAGGATAATGAAACCAAAGCAGAAGAAGCAATAAACCCACCGCAAGAAACAACACTTGAACAAAAGAAACAAGCTCTGCAAAATGCAACACCCACATCTACTAATGGTGACGTAGCATTAAACCCTGCACATGGACAACCAGGTCACGATTGTGCTATTCCTGTTGGCGCACCTTTAAATGGTAGTGGAGCTACTAACCCTACTCAAGGCCAAACCATAAATACGAATAATAGCAAAGGAAAAACTATACAAGCTGTAGGTGGCACAGGTATAAATCCCCCACATGGCCAACCCGGTCATAGATGCGATGTAAAAGTGGGCGACCCACTTTAAAATATTTATTATAAGTTACAAATTATTATTTCCCAAAAAGTTTAATAAGTAGTTTGTTAATTGAGAAAAAGAAATGGTTACAGTAGTCCAGATTCTTCTTCATAGAGTGAAATTTTATCAGTATAAAAAAAGCCTTCAAAAAAATGAAGGCTTTTGTGCTTGGTTTTGTTTTATCCTTTTACTGAATACTATCATTACTGTGTAAATAATTGAATAACCCCGTAAAATCTGCATAGGCCTGTTGATAAATTATTTTACCGTTCTCATCAAAATCAAACGATTCATACATACTTAGAACTCCAGATTTTGCTTGGGTTGAATCTGTAGCGGATCGTGTTACTTTCCAATTGGCATAATATCTTACCGATCCATCCGCCATTTTGGTATCAGCGTTTACTCCCGGAAGAAGACTTAAAGAATCGTTTAGAATTTTAAAATCATAATTTTCCCAAAGACGTTTATCGCCCGTTTTAATCTCGGCTAAGCCAAGTGAATCTTTACTACCAAAACCCGTATCTCTCATTACAAAATCTGGTGCAAACAATGAATCATAGTCAACGGATTCATTCTGAAAGCTTTCTAAATAGGTCATTACATTTTTTGAGTTTCTGGCAAATGCTTCATCAGAAGTGTTATTTTCTTGTTTGGTTTCACAGGCCACAAAAAAAATGGTCAAGCATAAAATGGAATAAATAAGTTTCATAATATTGTTTTTTAGTTGGTTAGGCCATAAAGATAATCACTTTTAACATATGAAAGCAGATTAGTTAGGAATATGTGGGAAGGAATTATTTTTATTTCAAAATTTATGGTTAAACACAAAAGCCCGTTCCAATAATCGGAACGGGCTTAAAATTAATATCAATATTAACTACTATTCTTTTACAAAACGTCTCATGAGTTTATTTTTATCGGTATTTACTTCAAGCATGTAAACACCACTTTGCAATGATGAAACATCTAAGCTTTCGGTAAATGAACCTTTTTCAACTACTTGACCCATCATGTTATAGATTACGTAATCTGTTGCCGCTGCGTCAACCAATGAAATATTTAAGGTGTGTTTTGCAGGGTTTGGATAAAGTGTCATTTCTGAAGTACTAAGGTTATTGCCTCCAGTAAACCCTTGAGTTATACCGTTGCCTCCAATAATAACTGTATAATCTTCTACTTCGCCATATGTAAAGGTTTCACAGGCAGTTTGGGAAGAGTTGTATTTCATGGAAACACGCATTCTTGTTGGGCCCGCAAGTGCGGAAGTAGGAACTGTGATGGTTGCGCTCAACGTTCCGCTGCTGGAGGATGAACCACTTACCATCAATTCATTGGAGTCAAAAGTTCCATTTTGGTTGTAATCAATCCATATTTTCCAGTATTCACGGTAACTGCTACTAGAGAAACCAGCACTTATCTGAATGGTATTTGAACCATAAGGCAAGTTTGCAGACATACTTGTATTGTCTTTGTAACCTCCGTCATTTCCTGAAGGATTGTTAAGGTTATTCAATTTTACAAGATCAATCCACTCATAACTTGAGTTGTTTCCTTTTGAAGTACAATAGGTTATCGTGTTTGATAGGGTAGTAACGTTTAAAGTATTACTGAATCCAGAATTGTTGCCAGCTGCATCGTGCGCTCGAACTTTAAAGGTATATGCAGTTGAAGGTGATAATCCAGTAATATTTGCGGATGTTCCTGTAACGCTTCCTAAATTTGTAGTTCCTTGGAAAACATCATAACCAGTTACCCCCACGTTATCTGTAGAAGCATTCCACGAAAGTGTGAGTGTGGTCTGGGTTACGTTTGAGGCTGCTAGGCTTGAGGGTGCTGTAGGAGCCTGAGTATCTGGTCCCGCACCTCCCAAATTAATAGTATAGTCTTCTACCTCACCATAACTGAAAGTTTCGCAAGAAGTTGGAATTCCGTTGTATTTCATAGATACTCGCATTCTTGTTTCTCCACCACTGGTTCCAGTTGGCACTGTAAAGCTTCCACTGTTTGGAGTGTTTTTTGATGCGGCTTTAGACCAAACCAATTCACCAGCATCTCCAAAATCACCATCTCCATTATAATCAATCCATACTGCATAACCTTCGTTATAAATAGTTCCAGTCCAAGTAGGGGTAACAGTAACTGTATAGGTAGAGCCTTCGCTTAAAGAAGTAGAGATACTTGTAAAATCTGAATAAAGCTGTGCACCAGATGTATTGTTTATTGTATTCAACTGAACACGGCTAATGTATTCGTCATTCACGTTGTTTCCTTGTGAAGTACAATAGTCGCTTCCGCCACCGCCACCACCGTATGCAGCGCCAACGCCAACTGCGTACCAAGCGTTTGTAGTTGCAATTTCTTCGGCACTACCAACACCGTATAAATCTCTTGCAGCTTGAATTGCACCATTTCTGGCATCACTGTACTGAGAGTTTGAATTTAGGTAAACGGTAAGGTTTCTATAAGCAATTGCACCCGCTTTGTCCATCCCAATTCCGGTAACATTATAGCTGTCTCCTTTGTCGTTTGTACCACTTTTACCTACGCTCAAAACATAATACCAAAAGTTTTGTACACCTGAGTTTGTGTGTACTCCACCACTGTCGGCTGAGCCAGAATACCAGTTTGTACCTAAATACGTGTCTGGGTCACCATATGCGTTTGGATTGCTCATAGAGCGCAATGCTCCACCGCTTCCGCCAGCTCCAATATCGTCGCCCATTAACCAGTCATTGGTTCCTGAAGCAAATTTTTCAATAGACTCTCCAAAAATATCTGAAAACGATTCGTTCAAAGCTCCAGATTGATAGCTATATACCAGATTTGCGGAATATTCTGTTACACCGTGAGTAATTTCGTGCCCACAAATATCCAAGGAAACCAATGGGCCATAATTGGTACCATCACCATCGCCATAAGTCATACGGCTTCCGTCCCAAAATGCGTTCACATAGTTAGAGGAATAACTGACGTAAGATTTAATAACACCGCCAGTGTTGTTGTATGAATTTCTTCCGTATTTCTGTGAATAATATTTATATGTTTTCTCAGCACCAAAATGTGCTTGAACACCAGTTGGGTTTGACGTAAAGTTTGTTGAACTGCTTGTAACATCCACTGCATTATTATAGTTGGTGCTATTGTTTAAGTCAAAAGTTTGGATTCCGCCACCATCTGCTGTTTGGCGTAATCTGTATGGGCCAGATGCATTATCTGCCGTAAATGAAACATTGCCATTATAAAGACTGGTTCCTGTTGCTGGCACATTAGCATCATGGATTCTTTTATTTTCCATAATAAACTGACCGGTTTTGGCATCAATATACACATCAGCTCTATAGAGAGGTGCTGTAGCATAAATGTCAAATTTATAGGCAAGTCGGTTTGTTTCAGAAATATTTTCAATGACTGGAATAATTACCAGCTCACCAGTGGGTTTTTGATAATCTGCCAAAGCAGCCTCTGAAACATTTTGCCACATATACTTTGAGGCTCCTACATGCGAAATCGCACTGTTAAAAGCTTGTGAGCCACTTATGGAAGGCGTTGTGCTAAAATCTTCAGCAATTGAAGAATAAGCAGAGTTCATGGTTTGTACCGTTCCATTTTTGCTGCTTAATGTTACTGTTGAAAATTCTACTTTTACACCATTGTAATATTGTTGCATTTTTAAATGGGTAAATCCTAAAGGGTCTTGTTCTTGTTTTAGTGTAGTGAAAGAAGTTTGTGAAGAGGGATTTAAAACTTCCTTGAAAATTTGGCTGGAATTTTGAAGCGAATACGATTGTGAGGCATCAAAAACGACTAGGCTTGGTGGTTCTTTTACGTTTCTCTTTTCATCTTTTTTGTTTTGTGCAGAAACCACTCCCGAAAAAGCAATTATTAAAAGTGTAAGTAGAAAAACGTACTTGTTCGTTTTTTTCATAATAAATAAGATTTAGTGAATAAAAAGGTTTTTGTTTTATTTAAAAACACTTAAAAGAACAATAAAATTAGATGAAATGAAATTTTATTCGATGAACTGCACTTAAAAATTATTCACTCCATTTATTCTATCTTTGAAATTATGAATACACCACCATTATTATCAGTTCAAGAGCTTTCCGTTTCCTTTGGAAATGAGAAAAATAGCCTCGAAGTTTTACACAATATTTCTTTTGATGTATATGCAAATGAAATATTGGGGATTGTAGGTGAATCCGGTTCTGGGAAATCCGTTACCTCACTTTCTATTATGGGTTTATTGCCAAAAAAGCAAGCGAATCTGTCTGGAAATATTTTTTTTGAAGGGAAAAATTTGCTAAAAACCACCGGAAAAGAATTTCAAAAGATTCGTGGGAATGAAATAGCCATGATTTTTCAGGAACCGATGAGCGCGCTAAACCCCTCTTTAAAATGCGGATTTCAAGTTGCTGAAATACTTCGGCTTCACTTAAAGATGAATACTTCCGCAGCAAAAAAAGAAACTATTTCGCTTTTTGAAAAAGTGAAGCTGCCACGACCTAATGAAATTTATAATAGCTATCCACACCAAATAAGCGGAGGCCAAATGCAACGGGTTATGATAGCTATGGCTATTGCTTGCAAGCCCAAACTCCTTATTGCAGACGAACCTACTACAGCGCTGGACGTAACCGTTCAAAAGGAAATCATTTCACTTTTAAAGAGTATTCAACAAGAAACAAAAATGGCGATGCTATTTATATCACACGATTTAAGTTTGGTTTCTGAAATAGCCGATAGGGTTGTGGTAATGTATAAAGGAGACATTGTTGAAAATGCTATAACCACTGAAATTTTTAAAAATCCAAAGGCAGAATACACTAAAGCACTTTTGGCTTCTAGACCATCATTGAATGTTCGATTAGCGAAATTGCCGACCATTGCATCTATAGCGGATAAAAGTTTTGAGCCGCGTGAAGTAAAAACTGTAGAGCGTGCTAAAAAGCATAAAAAAATATACACAAACCCCCCAATTTTGGAAATCAATAATTTAGAAAAACAGTACTTCAGTAGTGTGGGTCTATTTTCTAAATTAGAAATTATTAAAGCTGTGGACGATGTAAGTTTTTCGGTTTTTGAAGGTGAAACCCTAGGGTTGGTGGGCGAATCAGGTTGTGGAAAATCAACATTGGGAAGAACAATTCTTCAACTTGAAAAAGCAACTTCTGGAAGTATAAAATACAAAGGAAAGGAATTAACGAAGCTTTCAAAAAGTGAAATCAGAAACCTTCGGAAGGAAATACAGATTATTTTTCAAGATCCTTATTCATCTTTAAACCCACGTTTGATGTTAGGACAGGCACTGATGGAGGCAATGGAAGTCCATAATTTGGGAAACACCAAAAAAGCAAGAAAAGAACGTGCGAAATCATTGCTTGAAAAAGTAGGTTTAAATGAAAGTTATTTTTATCGATACCCACATGAACTTTCAGGCGGACAACGTCAAAGGGTTGGAATTGCCCGAACCATTGCTGTGGAACCAAAACTGGTTATTTGTGACGAATCTGTTTCAGCTTTAGATATTTCGGTTCAGGCGCAGGTTTTGAACTTGCTAAATGAACTGAAGAATGATTTTGGATTTACCTATATATTCATATCACATGATCTGGCGGTGGTGAAATATATGTCTGACCAACTTTTAGTGATGAACAAAGGAAAAATTGAGGAATTGGGCGATGCTGATGAAATCTATGAAAATCCGCAAACGGAATATTCAAAAAAACTTATTGAGGCAATTCCGAAGGGGATTTAAAAAATTTAAAAACAAGCAATTAAAAAACCCGTTCTAACCTCACAAAGAACGGGTTTAATTTTTATCTGTGTTTATAACAGATTTGGGGCATAAACAACCATAAAAAAAAGATCAGAATACTAAAAACACTTTTTTAAAAATGAAAAGCACATTTAGTAACAATTCTTTCGTGCTTTTAAATAATCTAATTACTTTTTCCATATGAGGTTAAGTTGGTAAGATTTGGGACTGCTAATATGTAAATTATTTATCAATAGAACGACAAAAGGCATATAAATTCGATGAAATGCATTAAATTTTAACACTTAACTGTTTTTCACTTGTTTTTTTGCATAAAAAAACCCGTTCTAACCTCACAAAGAACGGGCTTATTTATTATCTGTTTCACAACAGATTTGGGGATAAAAAACCATAAAAAAGATTAAACCAATAAAAACACCTTTTTAAAAATGAAAAGCACATTTAGTAACAATTCTTTCGTGCTTTTAAATGATTTAATTACTTTTTCCATATGAGGTTAAGTCGGTAAGATTTGGGTCTGCTAAGATGTGAACTAATTTTGAATAAAACGACAAAAAGCATATAAATTCGATGAAATGCACTAAATTTTAACATTTTACATCTTTTTGATGATATTTTAACATAAAAAAACCATGATTTCATGGTTTTATAAAGTCTTAAAAATCGTTACTTTCTTAAAATTTCATCTCAAGCACAGCTCCTTTTATTATTAAATCTCCCTCAGTAGCTTTCTGAATTTCTTCAACTGAAACTCCTGGGGCACGCTCAAGAAGATGAAATTTTCCATCAATAATTTCGAGAACTGCAAGGTTGGATACTATTTTTTTAACGCAATTCACACCAGTAAGTGGTAAACTACATTCTTTTAATAGTTTAGATTCGCCTTCCCTATTGGTATGCATCATGGCTACAATTATATTTTCTGCTGAAGCTACCAAGTCCATGGCACCCCCCATTCCCTTAACCATTTTGCCAGGAATTTTCCAGTTGGCTATGTCTCCATTTTGTGAAACTTCCATTGCTCCCAGAATGGTTAAATCAACATGTTGACCACGAATCATTCCGAAACTCATTGCCGAATCAAAAAATGATGCTCCGGGCAAAGCAGTGATTGTTTGTTTTCCAGCATTGATTAGATCTGGGTCTTCTTCACCTTCAAAGGGGAAAGGGCCCATACCTAGAATTCCATTTTCACTTTGAAATTCAACGCTAATATCGTCTCGTACAAAGTTGGCCACCAAGGTTGGAATGCCGATCCCCAAATTAACGTAGTAGCCGTCTTTTACTTCTTTTGCTATGCGTTGTGCTATTTGTTCTTTTGTTAAAGCCATTAGTTTCTTTTTCTAACTGTTAGTTGCTCAATCCTTTTTTCATACTTTTTCCCTTGAAATATTCTTTGGATAAAAATCCCTGGAATATGAATTTGGTTGGGGTCCAATTCGCCAGCAGGAACCAGTTCTTCAACTTCTGCAACGGTAATTTTTGCGGCGCCGCACATGGTTGGGTTGAAATTTCTGGCAGTTCCCTTAAAGATTAGGTTTCCGGCTTCGTCGCCTTTCCACGCTTTTACGAAAGAAAAATCTGCTTCAAAAGCTTTTTCCATTACGTGCATTTTCCCTTGAAATTCTCGAGTTTCTTTTCCTTCAGCCACTTCGGTTCCGTAGCCAGCAGGAGTAAAAAAGGCTGGAATACCACTTCGGGCAGCTTCGCATCTTTGTGCCAAAGTTCCTTGTGGAATCAGTTCTACTTCCATTTCGCCGCTAAGCATTTGGCGCTCAAATTCAGCATTTTCACCTACATAAGAAGAAATCATTTTTTTTATTTGGTGCTTTTTCAACAAGAGTCCTAGCCCAAAATCATCTACACCTGCATTATTTGAAATACAGGTAACATTTTGAATATTTCTTCGTACCAATTCTATAATTATGTTTTCTGGAATGCCACAAAGTCCAAAGCCGCCAAGCATAAAAGTCATTCCGTCAGCAATGCCTTCACAGGCTTCCTGAACGTTTGCCACTGTCTTTTTTATCATTTTTTTAAATTTTCTTAAAATTACAAAATTTCAACCTATAAAAAAACCTCACAAAGCTTCAAAACTTGTGAGGTCTTACTTCTTTTTTTAAGAAGAATAGAAGGTTATATTCCAAACTCGTCGGGCATTTCTTCTACCTCTGGATTGCCTTCGCGCCATTTGGAACAATCGGTTTCAATAGAAAGATTTGCGGGCCGCTTGAAGTTACCTGTTGAAACATCCAAATCTTTATCATCAAGACATTTCTTCATATACATTCCCCAAATAGGTAGTGCCATAGTAGCGCCTTGACCGTACGCAGTAGAGCCGAAGTGTGTTGCTCGATCATCTCCACCTACCCAAACTCCCGTAACAAGGTTTGGCACCATGCCCATAAACCAGCCGTCACTGTTATTTTGTGTAGTTCCTGTTTTCCCTGCAATAGGGTTTGTAAAATTATAGGGATATCCGGTCACAGCATTTTTGTAAACGGCCGAGCCTTCACGCCCAGTTCCGCGTAAACGGCTACCAGAACCAGATTGGGTAACCCCTTCCATTAAACTCACTGTTACGTAAGCAGTTTCGTTGCTGATAACATCTTTTGTTTTGGGAACGTTTTGATAAAGTACCGTTCCGTTTTTATCTTCTATTCGTTGAATTAAAATTGGCTCAACATACACTCCTTCATTTGCGAAAGTACTATACGCACCGACCATTTCATATACTGATACGTCTGGAGTTCCTAGTGCTATGGATGGAACTGCGGGCATGTTCTCTGTATTAACGCCCATTTTTTTCACCAAATCAATTACTGGTTCAGGGCCTACGCGATCTATCAATCGTGCTGTAATAGTATTTATTGAATTTGCGAGTGCATATTTTAAGGTAACCATTCCTCCATAACCACCACCAGCATTTTTTGGGGTCCAAGGTTGTTGAAGGCCGTATTTGCCAGTAGGTATTGTATAAATGGTATTTGGTAAAGTATCACAAGGAGACATGTGCATTTGATCTATGGCTGTAGCATAAACAAAAGGTTTAAAAGTAGAACCAATCTGGCGCCTTCCTTTTTTTACCATATCATATTTATAGTGCTTATAGTCTATGCCTCCAACCCAAGCTTTTACTTCGCCGGTTTGTGGAGTCATGGACATCATTGCCGATTGTAGGAATGATTTGTGATAGCGAATGGAATCCATAGGAGTCATTAAAGTATCAATATCTCCCTTCCAGGAAAAAACGCGCATTGGCACTTTCTTTTTAAAGCTTTTTATGATTTCTTCTTCCTCTTTGCCCTGTTTTTTCATTTCGCGCCAACGGTCGCTTTTTCGCATTGCGGAGTTCAAAATATTATTAGTTTCTTCTTCTGTAATATCTCGAAAGGGAGCAGTTTTATTTTTTTTGTTTTGTTCATCAAAGGCTTCTTGCAAATGTGCCATATGTTTTTTTACGGCAGTTTCTGCATAATCCTGCATTTTGCTGTCTATGGTAACATATACTTTCAACCCATCTTGATAGATATTATAATTGCTACCGTCTGGCTTTGGGTGTTCTTTTATCCAGTCTTCCATAAATTGACGAGCATATTCTCGAAAATAAGTTGCACTTCCTTCATCGTGACCCTGCGGTGTAAACTTTATATTTAAAGGAAGTGCTTGCAATGAATCCTTTACTTTTTCTGAAATGTAATCGTACTTTTCCATTTGGGCGAGTACCACATTTCTTCTATTGGTAACACCCTCTGGGTTTCGCACTGGATTATAAAGCGATGAATTTTTGAACATTCCCACAAGTGTTGCAGATTCTGCTGTAGAAAGTGCTGCAGGCGGTTTGTCAAAATAAATATTGGCCGCAGATTCAATTCCTACGGCTTGGTTCACAAAATCGTATTCGTTGAAATACATTGTGATAATTTCTTCTTTCGTATATCGGCGTTCCAAACGGATTGCTATAATCCATTCCTTTATTTTCTGTAAGCCACGTTGTAGTTTGTTTCGTGAAACCTGTTCGGTAAAAAATAGTTTTGCCAACTGCTGGCTGATGGTACTTGCACCACCGCGACTTCCCAAAAAGGCAACGGCACGTATTGTTCCTCTGCCATCAATACCTGAATGATCGTAAAAACGTGCATCTTCCGTAGCTATCAATGCATTTACTAAATGGTCGGGTAGTGAGTCAAATGGAACGGGTGTTCTGTTTTCTTTGTAAAACTTACCAATAGTCTTTCCATCGGAAGAAATGATCTCAGTAGCGAGATTTTTTTCAGGATTTTCAAGGCTAGTTTCATCAGGCAGACTGCCAAAAACCCCCCATGAGGCGAATAAAAAAATTAAGATTACAAATAAAATAAACCCTGCAAAAATCTTCCAAAAGGTTTTGATATGATGGCTAACATCATTTTTATTTTTCTTTCTTGGAGCTGCTTTTTTTGTTGCCATATTATTTTTTACTATTTGTCGGCTTCTTCAATACTGAAACCAACATCTGTAATACCTTCGAGTTTGGTAACGCCTTCCACGTCGCCATTATTGCGCATTGCATGCGCTATGTCTACAGTGTAACTGCCTTCTTCAAAAAACTGTACGTTTTCTTTGTACCACAGTTTGTTTTCCTTTACATCGCCAATTCCTTGACCCATCCACGAGCCGTCCGGATTGGCCATTCGGTATTCAAGCGTGTCGTTAATCGTTTTTCCGTGAGGGAAGTTCATTGATACTATCAAAAATATATTGTTGAACTTGTATTCGTTTGTGTTTCTAATATTTAAAAAGAGATTATATTTTTTAAGCGAATCAAGCTTTGGCAATTTAAATGCTACCACCTCATCAGCCCCCCAATGACCATCCATTGCTCGAATTTCGCTAAAAACCGTATCAGACTCGCAGGAAACGAGAAAAACAGCTGTAAAGAAAAATGCCAATAACTTATTCATTTTTTGGTGGCTTCGGGTTTCTATTTTGATTTCCGGATCTATTCCTCTGCTTGTTGCCAGACTTATTTTTAGGATTGCTTTTTGGAGCATTACCTGATGTAGCTCCTACTGGACCTTTATTTTTATTTCTATTTTTATTTCGGCGTTTTTTGCCTTTTTGTTTTGGTTGGTCAAAGCGGGTTAAACTATCTTGGCCAACCACGTTACTGAACGGTTCTTTCTCTGCTTTTGGCACCTCAATTATATATTCTTCCAGTGCTATTGGTTTTTTACCTGCTTTATTCAGTGCTATAATTTCATTGGCCTTTTCCGCGGTTAATTCATGCCAATTCATAAATTCTTTTTCATAGGCATACCATAACAAACCTTTAAAAATATCTATTTTTTGGCAAGTTGCATATCCTTTTTCGGTCTGAAGTTTTGTGTCGGTACTGGGGAATGACTCCAAAGCTTCCAGATAGGTGTCCAATTCATAATTTAAACAGCATTTCAGTTTTCCACACTGCCCGGCAAGTTTTTGGGGATTTAAGGAAAGTTGTTGATAGCGCGCTGCGGAAGTATTTACCGAACGAAAATCCGTCAGCCAAGTGGAACAACAAAGTTCACGGCCGCAACTGCCTATTCCGCCCAAACGTGCGGCTTCCTGGCGGAAACCAACTTGTTTCATTTCAATCCGTGTGTTGAAAGTACGTGCAAATTCTTTTATCAATTCGCGGAAATCTACCCTTTCTTCAGCGGTGTAATAAAAAATAACTTTGGAAGCATCGCCCTGAAATTCTACATCGCTAATCTTCATCTGTAGTCCATGACGGATTGCAATTTCACGCGAACGTTTTTGTACATCAGCCTCCTTATCGCGAACGCCTTGCCAGATGTCTATATCCTTTTGTGAAGCTTTGCGGTAAATTTTTGGTAACGCTTCAATTTTTAAAGGAATTTTCTTCTTCTTCATTTGAACCCGAACGAGTTCACCTGTTAAAGTAACCATTCCAATATCGTGCCCCGGCGAAGCTTCGGTAGCAACCGTATCGCCAATGCTTAGTGTAAGGTTTTCGGGGTTTTGGAAAAATTCTTTTCTTCCGTTTTTAAAGCGTACTTCCACCGCATTGAAGGGTTCCATATCGGCAGGAAGTTGCATATTTGAAAGCCAATCGAACACCGTAAGTTTATTGCAGCCATCGGTTCCGCAAGTACCATTGTTCTTGCATCCCTTTGGCTGTCCGTTGGCGCCCGTGGCACAGCTGGTACAGCCCATAAATTTTATATATAAAGCCCTTTTCAAAACGAAGAGGGACGAAAATTAAACAAATAATTTAATCAGTAAAGATACCAATAATTAATTATGAATGCGGAATTCAGATTTCAGAATTTATTTTTTGAATTTTAGCTTCTCAGAACGACCTTTTTTAAAAATCTTGTTGCTATTTGGGATGCCTTGGCGCAGTCTTTTTTGTTCTTCTTCGGGCAAATGTATTATCGCTACACATTCTTCGGAACAACAGTTTTCCATTGCCACGGCACAGTTTTCACATTGAATAAATAATAAATGACAAGCTTCGTTGGCACAATTGGTATGCGTATCGCAAGCTTCCCCGCATTGGTGACAGTGGCTAATTACATCTTCCGTAATCCGTTCGCCACGGCGATGGTCGAAGACAAAATTTTTCCCCAAAAATTTATTCTCCAAACCTAGATTTTCCACTTGGCGTGCGTATTCAATAATCCCGCCCTCAAGCTGAAATACATTTTTAAAACCTTTGTGTTTGTAATAAGCACTGGCTTTTTCGCAACGAATACCGCCTGTGCAATACATTACCAGTTTTTTGTCTTCTTTATGGTCTTTTAAATCTGCTTCGATGATGTCCAAAGAATCTCGGAAGGTATCCACATCTGGTGTTACCGCGTTTTTAAAATGGCCGATTTCACTTTCATAATGATTCCGCATATCTACCAAAACTACATTGGGATCTTCAATCAGTTCGTTGAATTTCATTGCATCTACGTGGATTCCTTTGTTGGTAACATCAAAAGTTTCATCGTTCAAACCATCCGCCACAATTTTATCGCGCACTTTCACTTTTAGTTTTAGGAACGATTTTAGATCCTGCTCAATAGCGATATTTAAACGAACGTCTTTCAGAAAATAAATCCCGTCCAGAAATTCCTTAAATTCCTTAAAACGTTTCGCCGGAACGGAAAGTTGCGCATTGATGCCCTCGTGCGCCACATAAATTCGGCCCAAAACATCCTGCTCATGCCAGGTTACAAAAAGATGGTTTCTAAAAAGATGCGGATTGCCAATTTTGGCATATTGATAAAAAGAAAGGGTAAGCCGTTCCTCGCCAGCCTGTTCCAAAAGTGTTTCCCTCTCTTTTGCACTTAATTTATTGTACAGTTGCATGCTATACTTTTTTAGAGTGAAAAGAATTGATTTATAAAGTTGCAAAAGTAAAGTTTTTAATGCAATTAGATAGGTTTAAATTTTTTTAATGGATCATTTTTTTATAGAAATGTAGGAAAAGAACTTCAATTAAAACAGGAAAAACCCCCTTAAAAAAACAGGGAAAATCCTGTTTTATATCATAAAAAATTAGCATAGTTTTAACAAATCAACTAACTTTAATCGACCACAGTATAGGACCCCGTAATCATGAAATATATAATTTTATCATTCACAATACTTGTCTTTTATTCAAGCTATGCACAAGATTCGCAGTTAGCAGGGGTGAATTGGTATTTACAGGACCTTATTTTAAATGGCCAACATCACACTCCTCCACAGAATTCTGAAGTACAATACGTTGAAGCTCGCTTTTATGCTGTTTCAAATGGAGATGGGGTAGACGGATTTAACACTTTTGTATGCAATAATTTGAGTGGTTTAGTGGAATATGATTCTAACAATCAGGATTATAGTTTTTTGGAATCAATAGAAGTAACATTAATGTCTTGTAATTTACAGATTAATGAAGATTTTGAAACAGTATATTTTCCATTTTTTGATGATAATCCCGGAAATTTATATAATTATACCATAACAACCGGTTCTAATGGCTACAAAACTTTGGAGATTACATCAAACACTGGTGATCAAGCAATTTACGGCGACCACATTTTATCCAATGAAGATTTTTACAGTCCGCAATTTTCAATCCACCCCAACCCCACAACAGACAAACTGTATATCACCGCAACAAACACCAAAGAAAATCTAACCCTCAAAATCTTCAACATAGAAGGCAAACTATTAAGCGCCCAAAGCATAGTAGCTTCAAGGCCAAAAAGCAATAGATGTCTCCCAACCTCTAAGCGGTATCTACTTTCTAAACATAGAAGATGAAAACGGCAACACCACTACCAAAAAATTCATAAAGCAATGAAAACCTTTATAACCATACTCATACTGGCCCTTAGCACAAACGCTTTTGCACAAGACCCTCAACTTTTTGAAAATACTTGGTATCTCCAAAATGTTATAATTAACGGGCAGGATAATTTTCCGCCCTCAAATGATGATGTGCCTTTTATTACTATCACCTTTATTCAAAATAATTCTTTTATTAGCACTTATGTATGTGATGCATTAGAAGGCACAGTAATTTATACTAATTCTGAATTTTTAGTTGATAGTTGGAGTATGACTCTTGGTGGTTGTTTTGGACCATTTGCACAAGAAAATACCCTTTTCCAGGGTATTTATCTTGACACTTATTTTGTTGGTAATATTGACGATCCTTTCAGTTATAATATTATTGACGAGAGCAACAGTAAAACTTTGGTTATAACTTCCTCAAGTGGAGATGAAGCAATATATAGTAATCAGTTATTATCGAGGGATAATTTTGAAATTTCCAAATTCTCCATCCACCCCAACCCCACAACAGACAAACTGTATATCACCGCAACAAACACCAGAGAAAATCTAACCCTCAAAATCTTCAACCTAGAAGGCAAACTGTTAAGCAACCAAACTTTAGTAGTTGCAAATCAAACCTCCATAGATATCTCCAACCTATCAAGCGGCATCTACTTTCTAAACATTGAAGATAAAAACGGCAACACCACCATCAAAAAGTTTATAAAACAATAAACAAATTCACATATTGTCATGCTGAGCCTGTCGAAGCACACAAACTCAAACGATTAACAGCAAAGCCTAGGATCACCCGTATTAAAGCCTAGGCAAAGCCTAGTATAAGCCTACTATACTCCATAGATGCCCTTTTGTATAATATTTACTGCTTGCAAAAATTTGCAATAGTAAATATATGACCAAAGACAACATTATAAATAATTATTTCTTTTTGGCAAGTCATAATTGTGCAAGCCCTTGTTCCTAATCTTTTTTGTTAACAAAAACCCTTTCTCCCCACAATTTCCTTTTGCCCCAAGCCCAAAGAAATAGTATCTTAGCATCTTCATCCTTCAAAGCATTTTTCTTGCGAAGGAGGACTAAGTTTCCATCATAAAACACACTGAAAATGAGCACTGAAAAAGACGCAAAACTAAAAGCACTAAAGCTAACTCTTGATAAACTAGACAAGACCTACGGCAAGGGAACCGTAATGAAAATGGGCGATAGCGCCGTGGAGGATGTGGATGTAATTCCAACTGGTTCACTTGGCTTGGATGTTGCCCTTGGCGTAGGCGGTTACCCAAGGGGTAGAGTAATAGAAATCTATGGACCGGAATCTTCGGGTAAAACTACCTTAACGCTTCACGCAATGGCAGAAGCTCAGAAAAAAGGTGGAATTGCAGCATTTATTGATGCAGAACACGCCTTTGACAGAGGTTATGCTGAAAAACTTGGCGTTGATATTGAAAATCTTATCATTTCACAACCCGATAATGGGGAACAAGCTTTGGAAATTGCTGATAACCTAATTCGAAGTGGTGCAATAGATATTGTAGTTATTGACTCCGTAGCTGCCTTGACCCCAAAAAGTGAAATAGAAGGTGAAATGGGCGATAGCAAAATGGGACTTCACGCCCGATTGATGAGCCAAGCACTTCGAAAGCTTACAGGTTCTATAAGTAAAACAAAATGTACCGTAATCTTCATTAACCAATTGCGTGAAAAAATTGGTGTAATGTTCGGAAACCCAGAAACCACAACGGGTGGAAATGCTTTGAAATTTTACGCTTCCGTGCGTTTGGATATTCGTCGTTCCACACAAATTAAGGACACTGAGAGTAATGCTACCGGTAACAAAACCCGCGTGAAAGTGGTAAAAAACAAAGTGGCACCACCTTTCAAGCAAGTGGAATTTGACATTATGTACGGTGAAGGAATCTCCAAGGTAGGAGAAATAATAGACCTCGGCGTTGATTTTGAAATCATCAAAAAAGCGGGCTCCTGGTTTAGTTATGACGATACCAAACTGGGGCAGGGCCGCGATGCTGTAAAAGCTCTTCTTTTGGACAACCCAGAATTAATGGACGAACTGGAAAAGAAAATTAAGGACGCTATAGCTGCAATAAGCAAATAATTTTTCAGCAAATAACGCAACCCTTTTAATACACTGGTATCTACAGAATGTAGGAACCTTGATTATTACGGTTGCCCTCTAAAATAAAGAGGTATTTACAACGGAACAATAACTCACGGTACCGCGTTTGACTTTAGACGAGCTCATAATACAATGCAAAAAGCAGAATGCAACGGCGCAGGGCGAATTGTACACGCAGTACAACAGAATTCTCTTTGCCATTTGCCTTAGGTATTCGCCCAATTATACAGAGGCCGAGGATAATTTGCAAGATGCTTTTATAACCATTTTTAAAAAAGTTGAGCAGTATAACGGCAAAGGCTCTTTTGAAGGCTGGATGAAACGGGTGACCGTAAACACTGTTCTTCAAAAATATAGAAAGCAACGCACCTTTGAAATTGTTGATGAAGGCCAAATTGAAGATGAAGCCGAAGTAGAAATTGAAAGCGAGGAAATTCCGCTGGATTTTCTGCTGAAAATTGTCCAGGAACTTCCAGACAGATACAGATTGGTTTTCAGTATGTACGTGATGGATGGGTATCAACACAAAGAAATAGCTGAAATGTTAGGAATCAGCGATGGAACGTCTAAATCAAACCTGGCACGCGCCAGAATGATTTTGAAAAAAAAGATTGAAGAATATAATGCTACAAACTATAACACTTAAAGCATTATGAATTGTTTAGATTGAATAAAACTCCCCTGCTTTTGGGTAGGGGTTTTAAAAAATTTTCCCTTTAAAGGGTTAAAATGAAAGAAAAGAAAAACATAGACAACATTTTTAACGAAGGTTTCAAAAATTTTGAGGCCACTCCTTCGCCGCGCGTTTGGGAAAATATTCAAGCAGAGCTTAAAAAGGAGAAAAAAGAACGCAAGGTTATTCCATTATGGATAAAACTTAGCGGTGTTGCTGCGTTGCTTGCATTATTATTGACCGTAGGAAATTCACTTTATAATTCTTCCAATACTGTTGTTTCGCCTGAAATTACAAATGAAAATAGTAAGCAAACCGAAAAACAACTTCAAGAGAATAAATCTGAAATTGAAAAACAGTCAAATGATTTACAAGTAGCTTCGGAGGATAAGATACTTCAAAATGAAGCCTCTCAGGATTCAGATGCTTCCGAGGATAATTCCTCAAAAAATAAAAGGGAAACAAAATCCTCTAATAAGCTTTTCAAAAATTCTTCTGAAAAAGCAAGTAATACGGTGATAGCTTCCAACAATTCGGAAAAGAACGCTTCAAAATCAAAAAATAATCAAAAGAAAGATTTGATTGAAAAGAATATTTCTAAAAATGAAATGAACGAAGGAATTGCGTCTTCAAAAAATAGTTCTGATAAACTCAAAACTGATAAAAACGAAAAAGAAGCAAACGAAAGTTTTATTAATAAGGATAAAGCCATTTTCGACACCAAAAAAGAGGGGATTGTTGTAAACGAAAATTCAGAAAAAATCAATTCAGAAAAAAACTTGGTAAAAACCGAGGAAGAAATAGCACAAGAGTCAAACAATAAAAAATCAATCTTTGATGCAATTGCAGAAACAAATGAAGATGCAGTTACAAAAAAGAAAAAGAACGAAAAACCAGAACATCGCTGGAATGTAGCTCCAAATGTAGCTCCTGTTTATTATAGCAGTTTTGGCAACGGTTCGTCCATTGACCCAAGTTTTGCCGACAATCCACAGGAAGGTGATGTAAATATGAGTTACGGAGTGCAGGTAAGTTATGCTTTAAGCAAGAGGTTGAGTGTGCGTACAGGGGTAAACAATGTAGATTTAAGTTACAGCACCTCTGGTATTGAAGTGGGTACTGGTCCAGTAGCTTTAGCTTTGAGTTCTGTTGATTATGGCAGCAGAAGTATTGTTGTTACTGCAGCCGATAAAGGTGCATTTGCAAGTGGAAGTCCATCCAATGGTTTTGGTGATATTATGCCAAAATCGACTCAAGGCGATGCGAAACTTATTCAAAATATAAATTATTACGAAGTGCCAGTTGAGCTTAAATATGCTGTTATCGATAGTAGATTTGGTGTAAATGTAATTGGTGGACTAAGCACTTTGTTTTTAGGAAACAACGAAATTTCAGTAAAAGCAGATAATTTTACTGATGTGCTTGGAGAGGCAAATAATCTCTCTACAGTAAGCTTTTCAACTAACGTCGGGCTGGGATTGGACTACAAACTGTCCAAAAAATTTACGTTTAATATTGAGCCAATGTTTAAATACCAGCTCAACCCTTATACCGATTCATCTGTAAATTTCCAGCCATACTATTTGGGTGTTTACAGCGGATTGAGTTTTAAGTTTTAGGTTAGTTTTTTAGTTGGATGTGTTTGATATACTTCAAACAAAATGATTGCAAAAAACCGTTCTTCGCCATAGGACGGTTTTTTCATTCCGGCGTAGGCCGGAATCTTATGGGGAGAATTAAACCGTCGGATTTAACAATTCTCCCAAAATTACATTTCGTGTTTCGCTTTTCAATTCCTTTCTATTTTCCAAAGTAAGATCAGCAGTAGAAATAAGTTTATGCACTTTTACTCGCATTTTACCAGGACCACCAATAAAGAAAGAATACGGAAAGCGTTTTTTGTTATCGTGAAAAGTCATGGGTGCAATGGGTATTTGATGTTCAATGGAAAGCCGAAAAGCGCCATCTTTAAACTCATCTAACAAAAGGGAAAGATCATCAGGCACTCCTCCTTCGGGAAAAATGCAAACACTTAAACCTTCATTCAAGCGTATTTCCGCTCTTCGAAAAGCTTCAACACGGCTTTTCGTGTTGCCGCGATCAACTAAAATACAGGTGCGTTTGTAAATGTAACCGAACAACGGAATCTTGGCTAGTTCTTTTTTTCCCACAAAAACAAAAGGATTTTTAGTTGCGTGAAACATCAGCATAATATCCGTCATTGAGGTGTGGTTAGCAACGAACATATAGCTTTTTCCTTTTTCATATTTTACTTCCCGTTTTATGACCGGGTAACAACCAATTCCATAAATTACTAATATTGACCAAGTTCGCGCAACCTTAAAAAAGAAAGGGTACCAAGAATGTTTAAGAATACTTATGAGCAGAAATGGGAAAAGTAGAATTGTAAAAAAAGCTATAATTAAATAGAACCAAATACGGTAAAAAGCTGCAAATATTTTTTTAAGTAATTCCATAAAGATTCAAAAGTACTAATTTGAATGATGTGAATAAATCAAAAAAAGTACCTTTGTCGGAAAATTGAATAATAATTAAATAAAATTTCTGCCTGCGCGGAAACGACAAATATGTCTAGAATACTTACAGGAATTCAAAGTACTGGAACACCCCATCTTGGAAATATTTTAGGAGCAATTGTTCCAGCCATTGAAATGGCCAACGATCCTAAAAATGATTCTTTCCTTTTTATCGCCGACATGCACTCATTGACGCAAATAAAAAACGCCGAAACACTACGCACAAATACCTATAGTGTAGCCGCAACATGGCTTGCTTTTGGATTGGACATTAATCGTGCAGTTTTTTACCGTCAAAGTGATGTGCCACAAACCGCGGAGCTTTCTTGGTATTTAAGTTGTTTTTTCCCGTTCCAAAGATTAACGCTTGCACATTCTTTTAAAGACAAAGCAGATAGATTGGAAGATGTAAACGCTGGACTTTTTACGTATCCAATGCTTATGGCAGCTGATATTTTATTGTACGATGCCGAAATTGTTCCAGTAGGAAAAGATCAAATGCAGCATATTGAAATTACGCGTGATGTGGCTTCCCGTTTTCACACACAAATGGGTGAAACGTTTGTAATGCCAATCGGAAAAGTTCAAGAAGAAACAATGTATGTTCCTGGAACGGATGGTTCGAAAATGAGCAAGTCCAAGGGTAATATTATCAATATATTTTTGAATGACAAACAGCTACGGAAGCAAATAATGGGAATTGAAACGGACAGCACTCCGCTAGAAGAACCTAAAAATCCTGATACTTGTAATGTTTTTGGACTTTATAAATTACTGGGCTCACAAGAAGAAGTTTCAAAAATGCGAGATAATTATGAAGGTGGAAATTACGGTTACGGTCACGCAAAACAAGCCTTGTTTGAATTGATAATTGAAAAGTTTTCTGAAGAGCGCACTCGCTATCACTATTTTATGGAAAACCTTCCAGAAATTGATTCAGCACTTGCTACAGGTGCTGAAAAGGCCAGAAAAGTTGCAGATGGGGTTTTGAAAAGAGTTCGCGAAAAAGTGGGCTACTAAACCAGCTGAAACAATTTTCCAGGCAAGGGTCTAACAACACCTTTCAATTCCATATTCATTAAAATGCTGGCGGTTTTATATGCTGGAATATTACATTCCAAAGCAATGATATCTAAAAGTTCTTTTTCCTTTTCTTTTAAAAAGCGAAAAACTATTTTTTCTTCATCATCCAATTCTACGAAAAGTTGGGTTTGTTTTGGTTTTTGCGCTTCGTTTAGCTCCCAACCTAGCATGTAAATTATATCGGCAGCGCTTGTGAGTAATTGTGCCTTCTGCTGTTTTATCAAATTATTACAACCACGACTTTGGCTGTCAGTTGCTCTTCCGGGAACAGCAAACACTTCGCGGTTGTATGAGTTTGCAATATCTGCAGTTACCAAGCTTCCGCCTTTTTCTGCAGATTCTATAACGATGGTAGCTTCGGAAAGTCCTGCTATTATTCGGTTTCGTTTTAAAAAATTGTTTCTATCAAAAGCATCACTGCTCCAAAACTCACTTATAAATCCACCATTTTCTTCTATTTTTTGAATATACCTTTTATGGTCTTTTGGATACATTTGGTTTAAACCATGCGCCAGACAAGCAATGTTTTGCAAGTTGTTTTCAATAGCGGCTTTGTGTGCGCAAATATCCACTCCGTAAGCCAATCCTGAAATAATTACCGGGTTTAATGGCGAAAGCTCTTCAATTAAATTTTGGCAAAAAGTGTTGCCATAACTGGTAATTTTTCGGGTTCCTACAATGCTGATTATTTTCTTTCCTGCCAAATCTATATTTCCACGGTGAAAGAAAAGTATGGGGCCGTCTATACAATGTTTTAATTTTTCGGGATAGGTTTTGTCTTTGAAATAGCTAAATTGAATTTCGTTTTCTTCAATAAATTTCAATTCTTCATCGGCTTCTTCCAACTGTTTCTTTAGATTGATATCTTTTAGACGCAAAAGTCCAATACCATCAATTTTGGCAAGATTACTTTTTTTCTCTTTAAAGATTTCTTCCGCAGAACCCATTTTCCGCAACAATTTTTTTGCTGAAATATCGCCCAGATTTGGAATACGCTGCAAAGCAAGCGTATAGCGCAGCTCGTTTTTTGAAAGCATAGTTTTAAAATTTGAAATCGGGGAGAAGCATTAAAAATACGATTTTTTAAGTTGTTAATAAGTTACCAAAACAAAAATTGGTTTGCCATCAAAAAAAACTAATTTTGTTAATATGCAACTTACAACCTACATATCTGATCTGCTTTACCGATACGAATGTGTTATTATTCCTGGTTTTGGCGCTTTTCTTACGCGTTACAAATCTGCTTATATTGACGATTCCACAAACACTTTTAGCCCACCTTCAAAAATTGTTTTTTTCAATAAACAGCTACAGGCCAATGATGGTTTGTTTGCCAATTATGTTGCTTCAGTAGAAAAATGTAGTTACGAAACTGCATTGCAAAGAATACGGGCTTTTACCGCTCAAATATCTAGAGAGCTTTCAGAAGGGAAAACTTTTTCATTTAAAAATATAGGAGAATTTTCACTGAATGAAGAAAAATCACTTCAGTTTGAACCGTTACCGCAGCAGAATTTCAGTACCTCGTCTTTTGGACTTTCATCATTCGTTTCACCAAAAGTAAATCGTGAAGTTTACAAAGAAACGGTTGAAGCTTTAGAAGAAAAGGCACCTATTAATTTCACGCCCAAAAGAAGAGAAGCAAAACCATACCTCAAATATGCTGCAATTGCAGTTATAGCAATCTCTGCAATAGGCTTTGGAAGTTTAAAACTTTATGAAAGCCAAGTTCAAAAATTTAATTTAGCAGAAAGACAGAAGGCAAATTCATTGGTCGAAAATCAAATTCAGGAAGCTACTTTCGTAATTGAAAATCCACTACCAGTACTTAGTTTACAACTTCCAAAACATACAGGCATTTACCATATTGTTGCGGGTGCATACCGAATTGAAGAAAACGCAACAAAAAAAGTTGAGCAATTACGCAAAAAGGGTTATTCGCCCTTAAAAATGGAGGCCAATCGTTATGGCCTTCACCAAGTTTTATACGCTAGTTTTGTTGATGAGGCAGAAGCCTTGAATAAATTACGAGAAATCCAAAAGGCAGATAATGCAGATGCTTGGATGTTGGTGCAAGAGATTCAGTAAATAGTTCGTATAGGTTAGTTGGTAGTAAAGGGTAGTTAAGACTTCACTTTTCTACTCTCTTTTTTCAGTATTCTTTATCTCCACTTCGGTATCTTTGCAAAAATTTTTTTCATGCAACCAAAAACTCCTAAAGACTCGCTTACTATTTATACAGACATGGTTCTTCCCGGTGAAACAAACCCGATTGGAAATATGTTTGGGGGCGAACTTCTGGCGCGTATGGATCGTGCTGCCAGTATTGCTGCGCGCCGCCACAGTAGAAGAATAGTGGTTACTGCTTCCGTAAACCATGTGGCTTTCAACAGAATGATTCCGTTAGGAAGTGTTGTAACAGTAGAGGCAAAGGTTTCAAGAGCTTTCAACAGTTCTATGGAAGTTTTTATGGATGTTTTTATTGAAGATCGCGAAAGTGGACGACGAAGCCTTTCCAACGAAGCAATTTATACTTTTGTTGCTGTTGACGAAATGGGCAATCCGGTTAGGGTTCCAGAACTAGTTCCCGAAACTGAAGTTGAAAAAATGCGTTTTGAAGCAGCCCTTCGCCGTAAACAATTGAGTCTAGTTCTTGCAGGAAAAATGAAACCGAAAGATGCTACAGAACTGAAGGCTTTGTTTCAATAAACATGCTATTTACATAAACTGTTGACTCACTTGGTCTTTCGCAAGATGATTTTATGTTAAAATGAAATATTTTCGCAAAATCATGATAGCTTTAAAGCTTCTATTAAATATATTTGGAATCCTTTCGAATAAAAAAAGCATTTTTTCGGAAGGATTTTTTTAAAACTTTTCAAAACTTTAAAGCAATGAAGCAAAAATCTACTTTTTCAACATTCCGAAGTATTGTTTTTATGGCGATGACCTTTGTGTTTTCATTTTCAAATGGTCAAAATACTTCTGACATCCAATTTCAGGGCGAAACTTTTACTATGCCCGAAAACATTGCCACATTTCAATGGAGCCAATTGCCCGAATCCTCAAAAATGGATAACGGTTATGTTGTATGGGTTCAATTCTATGAAACTCCCTTACAGAACGTTCAAGATCTTTTTAAACTGAACAAGGTAGAATTGCTGGAGTACATTCCCCAGAAAACCTATTTGGCTTTTTTTCCTAAAAATACCAACATCGGTTTGTTGCGGAACAATGGAGTACGAAGCATTGTAGACGTTCCAGGAAATGCAAAAATTTCAAATACACTGAAAAATCCACCATACGATTACTATGCTATGGATGGCAACAATATTTTGGTAACACTTCAATTTCATAAAAATGTTTCTGCAAATTATGTGATTCAGCAATTGGCAGAAAAGCAAATTGCAGTGAAACAGCAATACAAAGGTTCTAATAATATAGACCTTTCCATTCCCGATAACTGCTTGGAAGACCTTGTAAACCAATCTTTTGTAAAGTGGGTAGAGCTTATTGTAGCTCCTTCTACTCCTGACGATACTCGTGGGCGAAGTCTGCACCGTTCAAGCAATTTGGATACCCAAACTTCAGCTGGTAGAAATTACACAGGCTTGAACATAGGTGTATTATGTCGTGATGATGGTATTGTGGGGCCTCATATAGATTTTCAAGGACGAATAGACAATTCGCTCGCCAGTGGTACAGGACAGACTCATGGTGATGGCGTATCAGGAATTATGGCTGGTGCAGGAAACCTAAACCCTTCTAATAGAGGAATGGCTGCCGGTTCTATGCTACATGTGGTAAATTATCAGTCTAACTTCTTGGATTCTCCTACAGTTTCCCTTATCAATAGCGGGGATGTGCTAATAACAAATTCATCTTACAGTAACGGTTGCAACGACGGTTATACCACCATTACCCAAACTGTAGATACACAGGTGCATAATATACCAAATCTTCAGCATACCTTTTCAGCAGGAAATTCTAATGGAAACAACTGTGGCTACGGAGCCGGAAGCCAATGGGGAAATATTACTGGAGGCCATAAGCAAGGAAAAAATGTAATTGCTACAGCCAATGTTTTTTTCGATGGCTCTTTGGTAAATTCCAGTAGTCGTGGTCCTGCTCACGATGGAAGAATAAAACCAGATATTGCTGCAAATGGACAAAATCAAATTTCAACTTCTGAAAATAATTCCTATCAAAGTTTCGGCGGAACATCTGGGGCTTCCCCTGGAATTGCAGGTGTCTCAGCACAATTGTACCAAGCTTATTCAGAAGCCAATGGTAATGTTCTTCCGCCATCAGCACTTATAAAAGCAACATTACTTAATACAGCAAATGATGTCGGAAATGTTGGCCCAGACTATAAGTTTGGTTGGGGAATTGTAAACGGTCTGCGTGCAGCAAAACTTATTGAGGACAATCGTTTTCTATCGAGTACTATTTCACAGGGTGGATCTAATAACCATTCTATTAACGTCCCCGTAGGTACTAAACAAGTAAGATTTATGGTTTATTGGAGCGATAGCCCTGCTTCACCGGGGGCTAATCCTGCTTTGGTAAACGATTTGGATTTATTGGTCACAGATCCATCAAGTAACGTTTTGGAACCTTATATTTTAGATCCAACTCCTAATCCAGCTACTCTCGATCTACCTGCTACCAATGGTCCCGATCATTTGAACAATATGGAGCAAGTACTTATCAATAATCCAGCGGCGGGTAACTATAATATAAATATTGATGGATTTAATGTCCCGATGGGACCCCAGGAATATTTTGTTGTTTATGAAATTATTTCAGATAATATAACGGTTACATACCCAAATGCAGGCGAAAGCTTCGTTCCGGGTGAAACGGAATCCATTCATTGGGATGCTGTTGCAGTAAATACCACATCTAATTTCGTACTTGAATATTCAACAAACAACGGAAGTAGTTGGAATGCTATTACTACTGTTTCAAATACAACAACCAATTATGGTTGGGCGGTTCCCAACTCTGTAACGGGTGATGCGTTGATAAGGGTAAGTAATGGATCTTCACAAGATGTAAGTGATGAAACTTTCTCAATAGCTCCATTGGTTACAAATGTACAAGCAACCCAAGTTTGTCCTACTGAGGCAACTTTTTCTTGGAATGCAGTGAGCGGTGCAGAATCTTATGACTTATATATTTTAGGTGATAAATATATGGAAGTAGCTGGTACTTCAACAACCACAAGCATTACTGTGCCTATCTTAAATTCTTCCAGTCCAATGTGGTATGCCGCTGTTGCGAAGAATGCTACAGATAACTGGGAGGGAAGAAGAAGCATTGCTGTTTATTACGCCGGTGGTTTGCTAAACTGCTCCCTTACAAATGATTTATCCATAGAAAGTAACAATGAACCAAGTGATTTTAATTTAGTATGTAATCCTGGTCCTGCAACAGTTTCGGCAACAATTAGGAATTTTGGAAGTACTCCAGAAAGTAATTTTGAAGTAAGTTACCAATTGGACAGTGAGCCTGCAGTAAACGAAACCTTTACAGGAACTTTAGCACCTGGTGGACAATCTGTTTTTGATTTTACAACTCCGTTGAATATTACTGCATCGGGCAATTATACGCTTACGGTTTCAGTAAACTTAAGTGGAGATGAAAACCCTAGCAATGATGATGATGCGCTAAGTTTTTATGCCGCCACAGAAGCTGAACCACTTGATTTTGAAGAACCGTTTGATGTAAACGGAGTACCACCTCCAGGCTGGAATATACTCAATGCTGATAATGACAATACTTGGGAAGAAAGATCGAATATCACAGGAAGTGATGGATCTACAACCGTAACGGCCTTTATTGATAATTTTTCCTATAATGCTCCTGGAGAAGAAGATTTATTGGAAACGCTATTTGTCGATTTGACTTCTGCTACCTCTGCTATGTTGGATTTCGATTTGGCAAAAGCTCAGTATTCCAGTAGCTTATCTGATGCTTTACGAGTGGATATTTCCATAGATTGTGGGGCCACTTTTACCCAAATATTTTTTAAGGATGGTTCAGATCTTTCCACAGTTTCAGGATTTCAAACTAGCAATTGGACTCCCAGTTCTGCTGCTGATTGGCGTACAGAGAATATTGATTTAGCAGCTTATTTGGGTGAAAATGTACAATTCCGTTTTGTGAATATCAATGGTTATGGAAACAGTACTTTCATTGATAATATAAATGTTACGGGTACTTTGGGTATTGCCAAAGAAGATTTATCCAATGTTACAATGTATCCTAATCCCGCTTCAAGTGAAGTATTTGTTAACCTGAAAAATGTAGGGCAAGGCGAAATTTCTATTACTTTGTTCAATAGTGTGGGTCAGCGATTACAGGTTATTTCTGAAGCTGAAATGGCTGGAAAAACACAAGGAGTGCTAAACGTTTCTAATTATGCAACGGGTATTTACTTTGTAAAAATAAAGTCTGGAAGTAATACTGCTACTAAAAAATTAATAGTACAGTAAAATTCCAAACATCAAATTCCAAAAAAAAAGCTGTCCTATTTGGACAGCTTTTTTGTTTTTGAAGATTTATATGGCGTTTTTTTTTCGCCTTTGGATATTTAATAGAAAAATTCTCAAGCAAAGCCGAAAATACTTTACTTTCCATTAACACTTAACACTTAAAATTATTAGCTACATTCTATAAATCCAATCTGCAGGATTAATCTTTGTCTTGTTTTGATAAATGTAGAATTTTAAAACTGTCCTTCCTTCAGTAGGGCTTTTTGCAACAGTTCCTATTTTTTGTTTAGTAGTAACCTTATCCCCTTTTTTCACTGAAACTGTCGCCATATTACTATAAACCGATAAATAATCCCCGTGTTGAATGATAACCACTTTGTTAGCGCCTTTAATAATTTGAATGGACAATACTTGTCCTTCAAAAATAGAGCGTACATCAGCATTATCATTAGTTGCAATTTCTACCCCACTGCTATTTGTTGTAACGTTTGGAAATTGCGGATGTTGATGTGTTCCAAAACTTTTCACCACCATCCCTTTTTCCACAGGCCAAGGAAGTTTTCCCTTGTTATTTGTAAAACTGGCGGCAAGTGCTTTGTCCTCTGCAGTTAAAGCGAACTCATCTGTTTTTGCAGGTTTGGTAATTACGTTTTTTGTGGAAGGTGTTATTGAAGTATTATTCGCCTTGGCTTCAGCCTCAGCTTTTGCTCGGGCTATTCTATTTGCTTCTTCAATAGCGGCTTTAATCAAAGCGTCTATTTGGCGGTCTATCTCGTCTGCCTCTTTTTGTTTGGTTCTTATTTGTGATGAAAACTTGCTTTCGTCCTTTTTTAAAGTAGCTACCAATGCCTGCTGATCCTTGCGTTCCTCGGTTAGTTTGCTTTTTGCAAGCTCGTTTTCAGAAATTAATTTTTGTTTTGTTTTTTTCTGACTAATTAAATCTGAATTGAGTTTTTGAAGTTCTTCTGTTTTCGCTTTAATGCCTTCACCTTGTTTTTTTCTGAATTTGGCATATTGCTTCATATATTGAACTCGCTTGTATGCCTGCAAAAAGTTTTCCGAAGAGAGCAAGAACATAATCCGGCTTTGCTGGTTTTTACTCTTATAGGATTTTTGGATCATTTCGGCATAATCCGCTTTCATTACTTTCAGCTCTTCGCGCAAGGAACTTATTTTGTTGATATTCTCATTTATATTTCGGGTAAGTAAATTTGCTTGCTGATTGGTAATACGAATTAAATTTTCAGAAGCTGAAATGCGCTGGTTAAGGTCTTGAACTTGTGTAAGTACAGACTTTTCTTCCTTTTTTGTTTTGAAGAGAAGCGAATTTATCTGCTTTATTTCTTCCAAAATGGCCTGTCGTTTTTCCTCCAGTTCCTTTTGCTTATCAATTTGCGCAGAAACTGTTGAAAGCGTAATTAAGCAGATGAATAAAAAGAGATATGTGCGAAATTGCTTCATTTATTAAGTTGGATTTCTTCGTAACCTTGTGGAATTTCAAATGGAAAACTCACATCCACATTCATATCTATTTTTTTATAGTTTATTTCAATTTTTGTTTTCGAACCTTTCTCAGAAGTGTCTATCAAAATTGTCGAAGGATAATATTGTCCTTCAATTTTTTGATAATCGCCGTAGCGTATACTCAGCAAACGGTCGTCTTTAGGTTGCGATAAGGTTTCTGAAGCAATTTTGAAATTTTCAGGATTTAAGAACAACGAATGTATAAAATTTTGGGGTTGCTGCTTAGGTTGGATTTTGAATTTATTCTGAAAAACCTCCGACTTATATTCCGAAGAATTTATACTGAAAATAGACTGCCCCAGAAGCATACTCTGGGCCTGCTGAAAGTTAATTGGGGTTCCTATCCATTCACCCAATAATGCGAAATCACCTTCAAAATAAGTTCTTCCGATGGTTTCATAATAGCTTACACTTGTTGGCGTTATTAAAACCTTTGCAATGGTAATTCCCAAAACGGAAGCTTTTATCCAAATATTTTTGTCCTTTTCCATTCTAAGACTTACGGTGATACTCTGCAATTTTTCATCGGTTTCATAAACCAATTGTACGCGACCTGCCAAAGTTTTAAAATTTGGTGCGACTGCTTTATGTGCAGAAATAACTTCCTTAGTGGAAGCATCTTCAATTGTTGCTATTTTTTTGGTGCCACCACAGGATGCAAATATCAATAGCAGCAATATATATAAGGGTTTCAGATTCATAGAATGTTTAATTCGGTAATGTGATGGCTGTGGCTTTTTCAGAATACATTTTGGCTTTTTTGGCATCTCCTTTTGCTGCATATGCAAAGCTAAGTTGTTCGTAAAAATCGTGCTCCATTTTTGGATCATCCAATAAAAAATCCAAACCAATTTCCAAACTTTCAACAGCCGTATCGCTTTTATTAAGTCCATTGTTTGCAACGCCGTTCAGTAAATATAAAAGGGCTTGGGCAGGAAAAATCTCAAGGCCTTCGCCACTCAATTTTGCAGCAGCCTCATATTTTTTAAATTCAATCTGAAACAGAATGGTATTCTTTAAAAGGTTATAATTGTCTGGATCTTGGGCTATTCCTTTTTCATAAGCCTTTAGCGCATCTTCTTTTCTATTTTTAGCAGCGTAATAATCTCCTAACTTTTCATAAACGCGACTGTTTTCAACAGAAAATTGATTTACGATTTCTGCCAATTCAGTTTCATATTCTGGGTTTTCATTTACGAATTGAATAAAATCGCCCAATACTTTATATTTGGTTTCCTTGTCAACTTCTGCTGAAGCAAAAACGATTTTCATAGATTTTATAGCTTCTGAAGCATTGCCATCATCCAAATAAAACTTGTAAAGCGCCAAATGTACCAATTGCGATTTTGGGTTACTTTTCAATAGATTTTTTGCAGCTTCAAAAGCTTTTTCCTTATTACCTTGGTCGCTATATAGGAAAATGAGGTTTAAGTATTCCTTCTCGTTTTTTGGATTGTTGTCTATTTTTTGCTCTAGGTTTTCAATGGCACCTTCGGTATTGCCAGTGGCACGATATATTTGGGCGCGTAGGGCATTTCTTATATCGCTTTCGCCCCAAACCAGATCAAGTTCATCCAACTGCTCCAAAGCTTTATCATATTGTTTCGTAAGTGTGTAAAGATTGGCCAAATCTTCTTTGTAATCCTCATCAAAAGGAATTAATTTTTGAACCAACGGAATTGATTTTTCATACTCTCTTTGCTGATAATAGAGTTCATAAAATTGTTCCAAAACATCCAAACGGTCTCCTTGGCTTTTCAATACTTTGTTGAAATTTTCTTCGGCTTCAGCATATTGCTTTAAATAAGTATGGTTTTTACCCATTTCGAAATATACAACTGCTTTGTTTTCTTCACTTTTCGCAGCTTTTTCAGCTTTGTTTAAAGCGGTAAGTGCCAACTCATAATTTTCGATTGCTTTTTGTTTCAGAGCTTCAAAAAAGTTTTCCTGAAAAGCATCGGCTACATCGCCCAATTGATCCATTGGGTTTTGTATGGAATCTTTCCATACTGCCGGAGCGGAAGGTTTTATTTCTTGGGCACAGAGTTGCTTCGGAAGAAGAATTCCGATTGAAATTAAAAAAATATATTTAAATTTTTGCTTCAAATTTTAGGTTTTGTTATAAGCAGGAATTAATTATTTCAATTCAGAATAATCGCCAATACTCACATTTGTGAATTTTCCATCAAAAGTAGCATAATTGCCAATCATTGCGTTGTCCAAATGAGCGTTCTTTATTTTTGAATTGGTTTGAATGATACTGTTTTTTACCACACTGTCTTCAATTACCGTGCCTTCACCGATAGAGGCATACGGCCCCACGGTGCTGTTTTTTAAAAACACACCTTTGCCAATAAAACAAGGGCTGATGATTTTTGAATTTTCATTTGTAATGTTTTCGTTTATCAATGACCTATTGGCTTCTGCAAGAAAACCTAACATTTTTTTATTGGTTTCCACAGTAACTTCTTTGTTTCCACAGTCCATCCATTCATCAACAGTACCGGTTTTGAAAATTTTACCGGAAGCCATCATTCTTTTGATACCGTCGTTAATTTGGTATTCGCCACCATTTATAATGTTATTGTCCAGCACGTACTGCAATTCATTTTTTAATTGCGGTCACTTCTTTAAAATAGTAAATACCTATAACGGCTTGGTCGCTCACATATTCTTGGGGTTTTTCAACCAATTCAATTATTTCGTTCTTTTCATTAAGATTCACAACCCCGTATGCTTCGGGATTTTTTACTTTTTTGGTCCAAATTACTGCGTCTGCTTCTTTGTCCAAAACAAAATCAGCACGAATCAAAGTATCTGCGTAAGCAATAACTGCTGGTCCAGAAAGTGAATCTTTGGCGCACATAATGGCATGGCCGGTACCTTTGGGGTCGAGTTGACGGTAGATAGAGGGTTTTGCTCCCAGATCTGTGGCGAGATCTTTTAAGCTTTCAACAACTTCTTCTCCAAAAAAAGCTGGATCACCTAAGATAAATGCGATTTCGTCAATATCTTCATTCAAGACACCAACAATATCTTCTATCAAACGATGGACGATAGGTTTTCCCGCAACTGGGATTAAAGGCTTGGGAACGGTAAGTGTATGTGGGCGAAGGCGACTTCCGCGGCCTGCCATAGGGACGATGATTTTCATATGTATGCCCGCAAAAGCGGGTATTTTTTTTATTATACTTTAATTTCTATTAAAAGCAGATTCCTACTTTAGAAGGAATTATTATTTCACGCCAGTACTTCCAAAACCACCAGCGCCTCGCGATGTATCACTAAGTTCTTCCACCTCTTCCCACACGGCGCGTTCATGTTTAGCGATTACTAATTGCGCAATACGTTCACCGTGTTCAATAGTGAAATCTTCATTAGAAAGGTTTACTAAAATTACTCCAATCTCGCCACGATAATCTGCATCAATAGTTCCGGGCGAGTTTAAAACCGTAATTCCTTTCTTTGCTGCCAAACCACTTCGAGGGCGTACTTGTGCTTCGTAACCTATTGGCAATTCTATAAAAAGCCCTGTTTTTACAATTGCACGTTGCAAGGGTTTTAATGTTGAAGGGCCTTCAACATTGGCGCGTAAATCCATTCCGGCGGAAGCTATAGTTTCGTAGGAAGGTAATGGGTGGTTTGATTTGTTGATTATTTTAATTTTCATTGAAAATTATTTTCGGATGATTTTTAAAAATTCTTTTTTTTCAGAATAGAACATAATTACGGCAAACACTACTAACAACGCAGTTCCTATCCAAATATTTCCGTTGAAAGCATAAAAGGAAATTGCCGAAAAACTGATGGCCAACAGCAAATGACCACTTATTTTTTTCACTTCGTAAGGAACATCATAATATTTTCGCCCATAAAGATACGAAAGCACCATCATACTGCCATAGGCTGCAAGGGTCGCGATTGCAGAACCCATGTAACCAATATGAGGAATCAAAACATAATTGAGCCCGAGTGTCACAACTGCCGCAAAAACTGAAATGTAAGCGCCATATTTGGTACGGTCCGTAACTTTGTACCAAACCGAAAGGTTGTGATAAATTCCCAAAAACAGGTTTGCCAAAAGGATGAGCGGAACTATTTTTAAAGCTTCCCAATATTGACTGTTTGGGATTAAGATTCGTTTGAAAACGTCTATATAAACTACAACTACCAAAAGAATCAAACACCCAAAAAGGGTGAAATATTTAGTAATGGTTGCATAGGTGTTTTTCGCGTTTTCATGACTGGAATGATTGAAGAAAAAGGGTTCAATCCCCAAGCGGAAAGCCATGACAAAAAGCGTCATAAACATCCCTAGTTTGTAGCAAGCGGAATAGAGACCAACTTGTACTTCAGCAATATTTTCGGGCAATAAATATTTCAGAAGAATTCTGTCAAAAGCTTCGTTGATGCTGAAGGCAATGCCAGCAATAAGCACTGGAAAAGCATATTTCATCATCTGTTTCCAAATGGTTTTGCTGAAACCGAAACCAATTTTCATATAAAGTGGAAGCAGGACCAAAAGCGTTACTGCACTCGCAATTAAATTTGCGATGAAAACATAGGCGACTTTATTTTCGGGAAACCAAAGCGAATTCCAGTAATTACTAGTTTCTGCAAGTTTCGGAAGCATTAAGAGAAAAAATAAGTTGAAAGCGAGATTGATAACTACGTTGAAAATTTTAACCACTGCATAACGCATAGGTCTTTCGTTAACACGAAACCAGGCAAAAGGCAATACAACAAGGGCATCTAGAGCAAGAATTAGTAAACCGTAGGTGACGTATGCGGGTTTAAATTCAGAAACTGTGGCGATTTGGTTTGTAAAAAGAAGCGTGACCCCCAAGAAAATTAAGGTTGTTACTGTGATTGAAGTAAGTGTGGTAGATTGCACTATTTTTTGCTTATCGGCATCTTTGGTTATAAACCTAAAGAATGCTGTTTCCATGCCGTAACTCAATAAAACGTTCCCCAAAATAAGGTAAGCCATTAATGTGGCGTAAATACCGTATTCTTCTGGAAGCATCACGGTGGTGTAAAGTGGCACGAGAATAACTGCTAAAACACGTGGCAGCACGGTAGCCAATCCGTAAATAAATGTCTGCTTAAAAAGTTTTTTGAAAACGCTCAATGCGGTGCAATTTTATATGGCAAAAGTATTGAAAATAATAGTTTTGAAGGTTATTTGAAAGCCTTCATATTTAAATGAAAAGATTCGATATTTCTTCTGTAATTTTTGTGGGACGGAATGTTTTTGCGTCCAAAAAACACCACAGGGTTCTTGCTTCAACAATTGTTTTTTCGTCGGTGGGCCGGATTATTTTATAATGTCGTTCACTTTTTACACCTTCGTAGTTTTCAATCCAAGTTTGGGTTTCAAGCTCTTCACCCAAAAACGAAGGATTTTTATAGGAAATAAAATGATTCAAAACAACCCAGACATTTTGTTTGCGCTGTTCTTCCGAAGTTTTTGAAATCCAATGTGCTTCCGCAGCATCAAGGCACCATTGAAGATAGGTAACATTATTTACATGATTTAATCCATCGATGGCTGAAGTGGGAACAACGAAGCGATGTTTGAAAATTTCAGATTTCAAAAGCCTAAAATTAGTTTCGCAATAAGAAAATAGGTAAGAATACCGAAGATGTCATTGCTGGTAGTTATAAACGGGCCCGTTGCCACGGCGGGATCAATTCCCCTTTTATCTAAAAGAATAGGAATGAACGTGCCGATTAAAGCAGCAAGAATAATAACTGTGATAATTGCGATACCGATGCTGATGGATTCAAGATAAGAAGTAAAAAAAACAAAATGACTAATGACCAAAACGACCAAAGCAATGGCAATTCCATTAACAAGTGCAAGCAAGGATTCTTTTAATAGACGAGTTATAATATTTCCTTTTATGGTATCGTTCGCCAACCCCTGCACCACAATGGCACTGGACTGTACACCAACATTTCCCGCCGTTGCTTGAATTAGCGGTACAAAAATTATGATTTTTGGAAAAGTGGTCATCATTGATTGGAAACCTGTAATAATACTAGCAGCGCCCAAACCGCCTAACATTCCAATCATCAGCCAAGGTAAGCGGGCTCTTGTAAGTTTAAAAATACTATCATCAGCCTCAACGTCCTGCGATATACCGGCTGCCATTTGGTAATCTTTTTCGGCTTCTTCCTTTATAAAATCTACAATGTCATCAATGGTAATTCTTCCCACCAGAATTCCTTCGTCATCAACTACTGGAATGGCTTCTAAATCGTATTTCTGCATAATTCGCGCAACATCCTCGGCTTCGGTATGTACGTTTACGTAATCTACCTTAGGAATATAAATATCACTGATGTGGGCACGTTCAGAAGCGGTAAGCAAATCTTTTAATGAAAGTCGTCCCTTAAGTTTTCCGTATTTATCTGTAACATAAATGGAATGCACACGTGTAACATTTTCTGCCTGTCGGCGCATTTCACGAACGCATCCAGCAACTGTCCAGGTTTCTTTTACGCGAACTAATTCCTTCGCCATTAAACCACCTGCAGTGTCTTCGTCATAGCGCAACAGATCCACAATATCTGCCGCGTGATCCTCATCCTCAATGTGGTCAATTACTTGTTTTTGAATATGGTCATCAAGCTCGGCGATAATATCGGCAGCGTCATCGGTGTCCATTTCATCCAGCTCATCGGCAATTTCAGAAGGTGAAAGATTATCAAGAATGCGCTCCCTAAAATCTTCATCCAGTTCCATCAATGCTTCACTGGTAATTTCACTGTCAAGAAGCTTCACCAAATAGGTGGCTTCCTCGTGATTTAATTCCTGAAGAAGTTCAGCAACATCAGCAAAGTGAAAATCGTGCAAGAGTTCTTTCAGCGCATCGCCATCATTGTTGGTAATGTACTGCTCAATCTGCTCTATAAACTCCTCAGTAAGTTCAAATTGCATCGTTTTCGAGTTTTTGTGTAAGTGCTATAAATTGTAAAACGGAAAGTTGTTCCGGGCGTTGGCCAAAGATAGCATCTTCTTTTATTTTATCGGAAAGATTGAAGGATTTTAAACTATTTCGAAGTGTTTTTCTACGTTGCTGAAAAGCGGTTTTCACTACTTTATAAAGCATTTTTTCATCACAAGGAAGCGAAATATTCTCCTTTCTTTTTAAGCGAAGTACTCCACTGTCTACTTTTGGTGGTGGATTAAAAACTGAAGGTGGTACGGTAAAAAGATATTCCGCATCATAAAAAGCCTGTGCCAAAACCGAAAGAATTCCATAGGCTTTGCTGCCTTCTTTTTCACAAATGCGTTGAGCTACTTCTTTTTGGAACATACCCGTAAACTCTGGAATTTGCTCTTTCAATTCCAACATTTTGAAAACAATTTGGGTAGAAATATTATATGGGAAATTACCTGTTATGGCAAATTGTTCTTTTCCGAAAAGTTGTGATAGATCATATTTCAAAAAATCTGCTTCAAGAATTTTCAAGTTTTTGTGAGGATAGTTTTCCTCTAAATACGCAATAGATTCCCTGTCGAGATCCATCGCGATTACTTTCACATTTTTTTGAATCAAATACTTTGTGAGTACGCCCATTCCTGGACCGATTTCCAAAACATTTTTATAGCCTACAAGCGTCAAGGTGTCGCCAATTTTTTCAGCGATACTTTCATCTTTTAAAAAATGTTGGCCGAGATGTTTTTTGGCACGTACTTCTTTTCCCATCAGTGTTCACTTACAATTTCTAGTTCAGTACGGAAAGCAACAAATTTTCCTTCAAAAGGCTTGCTCTGCGCGCGAAGTTCTGCGGCATTCTCAGAGTAATATTTTTTTAGGGTTTCTTTGCTGTCGGTTGTATATTGAACCGAATATGTAATACCTCCCATTTCTTCTTCAATAATCACTCGGGACATCAATGCTTTACTAAATTTTCCCGTGGCGAGCATGGCAGGAATGTGTTCTGTTCTCATCCAATCAAGCCAGCGATCGTGAATGGTTTCTTCTATGTTTATGGTTACGTTGTATATATACATAAATTTTAAAATTCAGAATTACAAGCACCAAAAGACATCAAACTTATTTCGTATCCCTATTAAGATTTAGTGCTTGAGATTTGATGCTTATTAGTTAATGGCATCACCCCGAAGCGATCTGTACTTCTTTCGGGCTTCCACAAAATAAATACTGTCAGCAAAGTTGAAAATAATAGCTTCGTACTCTGCTTTTGCCTTTTCGGGTTGGTCCAGTTTTTCTTCGTAAAGTTTTGCCAAACGAAAGTGGGCATCGTCTGCTAAAATATCATCGTTATAAAACTCTATTATTTTTAGATAGTTGGCTTGGGCTTTTGTGAATTCACTTTTCTTTTCATAAATCTCACCCTGCTTCAATAAGGCTTCGTCTTCTATTTTTTCACCTTTGTTATTGGTTAAAATATCTTCCAAAGTATTAATAGCTTCAGCATCTTTATCCTGAAACTCTAAAAGATCGGCACGGGCATATTTTTTTAATGCTGTTTGGGTGGAATCTTCCAAAGTGTTGTCGCGAATCAATAAACTAAGCTGCATAGCATCATTCGCCATTAATTGTGAAGTAGATTTTTTAAGTACATCAAGCTGTACCTGCGCCCATTCAAAATCGCCTTTAAAATAGCTGGTTCTAGCCACTTTAAAACGAGCTTCCTGTGCCAGCACATCGCTTTGCACTTTTTTCTGGATTTGGGAGTAATAAATTAAAGCTTCATTGAATTTTTCATCAAAAACAAGAATATCTGCAAGTTCCATTTTTACTCGTGCTTCTTGATAAGAAGTCAAGGATTCCTTTGCCAAAGCTTTTAGGTTTTCAATAGCAAGTTCTTTTTTATTATTCTGGAATGCCAAAAAATGATTGTAGTCTATCTGGAGCAAATAGGTTTCTCGATTTCGGCCAAATTCATCCAAGAGACTTTCGAACTTTTTTTCCACTTCAGGATATTCGTTGGGCTTGGCGGTTTTCACCTCCATTTTCATCAAGATTTGATTGCCCTGGAGCCTGTTCTGAGGTGTGAAGGAATTGTCAATAATATAGTTTACTATTTCCCTTCCAGTTTTGTAATCTTCATCGGCAATAGTAATATAAGCCAAATCGGTAATTCCGCTTAGATCTTCACCTATGCGTTTGTAGATTGCTTTTTCTTGTGTAAAAGCTTTTTTGTATTCCTTTTGTTGAATGAACAACCAGCTTAGTAAATCGTTGTAAAGTATATCTGGGTTTTGTTGTGACCGCTGAAGTAATATTTTTCTAAGAATAACATTTGCTTCATTAGTAGGATCTTCTGTGGTGTAAAGACTGAAATAGCGTTGCGCCGTTGATTTAAAACTCAAATTTTTCTGGATGAGATTTAAATAGCTGTCAAACATTTTTTCAAGCTTGCCCTGCTCGCCATAAATTTGAGCTAATTGTGAGTTAAAATCCATTTTGTCGCTAAGCGCCATCCCTTTTTCATAAGTAGTGACGGCTTCATCAAGTAGGCTGTATTTTTGAAAACTAGCTCCAATATTATATGCAAAGTTTGGATTTTTATCTAAGGCTTCAATTGCTTTATTAAAATATTCTAAGGCGAGTTCGGTTTTGTTTTGAAGAGAATAATTATATCCCAGTTCTACATAAAGCTGTGGAAAATTACGTCCGTCCCCCAGTTTTTCTTTCAATAATTTTTCTGCTTCGGAAAAATTTTCGAGCTGCTGATTTGCGGCCACCATAGCTATAAAATAGTCCAAACGATAGGGATTTTGCTTACTCAATTTTTCATAAATGCTCAATGCTTTTTGAAATTGGCCTTGTTCATAATAATTGTTGGCCAAAGCATCGCTTTGAGAAAAGCCTGCCGTAACTGTAAAAAGAAATAAAATAAGACAAAGTTTGCGCATGCCGTAAATATAATGAAACATCCACGATTAATTTTAAACACACCGATGAATGTCTATTTGGATGTTCTATCTGTCCTCTAAAAAATAATATTATAGTCAGATGAAATGACCCGATAGCTATGGGATTCTAAAAATCTTTATCAAAAACAAAGCCGCAATCTTTATTTTAAAGGGAACTATTTAATTAAAAAAAGGGCCGCCGTAAAGCGAACCCTTCTTTTTAACATTAAACAATCTCCTCTTATTGTTTAACGATTTTATAAGTATCAGAATTACCATCAATCATAACCTTCATAAGGTAAACACCCGGAGTTAGGGATGCAATGTTGATTGAAGTTTCATTTTGATTTATGGAAGTTTCAAAAACTTTTTGTCCTAATAATGAAAACATTGATACACTTTCAATAGTACTCTTAGCAGAAAGGTTCAAAACATCTTGTGCAGGGTTTGGATAGAATTTGAAACCTTCAAAACTGTTTTCACCCACACCTATCAAAACTGTTTTAGCGTCAAAATATAAATTGAATCCAAAACTGCCACTTGTGCCAGCAAAAGCCATGCAAGGAAGTCCATCATTGGTTTCTGCAATAGCTGATGGGAATCCGTCAAATACATCAAGCCCAGTATCTCCAACTCCTTCATAAGGAGAGAATGCAGATCCGTCATATTGACGGGAACGGTTAACATCGTCTTCTGAATTGTCTATTCGGTCGCGCACATAGGAGGTTTCCATTAATTCTACTGGACCAGTTGTACTCATCCAAGTATCAATATGTGCAATGTTATAATCTGCAGTTGTAGTTATATAAGTGAAGGGTGTATAAGCGGCTCCACTTTCTCTTAAGTATGCTTGACCGCTATAGTTGTCTGAACTTCCTGCAGGACGTGATGAGGAAAGAATTAAAACCTTATCTGTTGCAAAAGCGTTGCGCGTTGCCCGAATGGTTGGGTTAAGGGTTTCAGTTGTTGCCCCAGCTACAACAGTTTCATTTGTGCCCCAAGAGGCAGGGTCGTTATAATTTGAATTTGCTGCAGCATATAAGCTTCCAGAGCTTGCTCCGGTAAATGTAGTATAGCACCCGCCATTTAGGCCATAGCTAAACTCTACTTGTTGCCCACAAAGCCCTAGGGTTACTTCATCTACCCAACCAAATCCATAACTTCCAGCAGTACTTCTTGCAGAATGAACTTCTGTACAACTTGTAGTTTTTTGATAAGTTGCAAATACACGTTGTGCATTTGTATTTCCTGGATAGTTGGCGTCTACGCCAAAATCTGTAACATCACCACTTCCTATGGTTTCAAAATCAAAAGTTCCTGTTGCCATATTCCATCTAAGGGGTTGAAAAAATCCATTTTGAAACATAGAAAAAACGATCAAATACTCATCACCAGCCCCGTCTAGGGTAATTACCTGTATTTTTGAGAAAAGAGAATTAATTATGGGCAGATCTTGCCATAATGTAAATGTAAGACCCCCATCGGTGGAACGGTATATATACAAATTTGAATCTGAGCCACCTCCAGTAAAGTTTTCGAAAGCAGCAATATAGATATCTCCATCGCTGGTAACATCCATATCCAGCCCATCAATAAAGCCGGTTCTCAATAATTTATCCGTATCCCAATCTTCGGGCGCTCTTGATTGCACTGAGCGTTCTGGTATTACACTTGGCCGATAGCTACCGTCTCCACCTAGTGGATAATTGGTTGTTTCAATTGGCTTGTAAAGTGCAGCCACATTTGGGTCAATTTCTTGCCATGCATTTTTAATTGCAAGTCGGTTGGCGTTTATCTCGGCAGCCGTGCCGTTCTCTTCAAGAGCTTTTGCTTGTTGGTATAAAGCTTCAAGCGCGGGTGTTCTTTCAGGAACAACAATTGCGTTTCCTGTTAAATCTGATTGTGCTATACCTGTAATGATACAAAGTGAGCACATTAAAAAAGTAATTACATTTTTCATGAATATATTGTTTTTAATTAATACTTGTTTTTTTCACTTTAGTAGTAAATGAAGTGATTTAAATCTGAGACAAATCTATGGTATGTATTTAACCAACAGTATGACTATTGTAACAAACTCTATAACAAATGTAACACGAACAAAAAAAGCCAAAAACACTGAGGTTTTTGGCTTTTAATTAGCTGTTAAATTTATTATTTAACCTAACTTATCTAAATCTATTTCGTCTATTGCGTCCCAAGTTTCATCAAGATCCATATTGTTTCCTTTGGCTTCCAGATAGAAACGGTTGCCTTCCATCAGTTGTATTTTACTGTTGTTATTACTAGAACGATATTCTTCTATGGCTTTGGTTCCGTTTTTAGTAACTGTTTTTCGAGAGCCGTTTTCATCTTCTTCTTCAAAATCTTGGCTCATAACCATACGCATACCTGCCGTTGCGGCTGCGCCTACTTGACCAGCGCCGTCTATAATGTTAATAGTGAATTTCTTTGACTTGTCCTCATTGGCATATGCTGCTTCTATAGAAGAAATGTTCATCATTCCTGCTTGGCCGGCTTTATAGCTAATGCGTTTCATTCCCTTCACTTCATCAGGCAACCAAGATTTTAATTCTTCATTGGTAAGTGGTGTTTTTTCTTGCAGTTCTTTGATGTCGTCCTGCATTTTTGTCATTTCCTCCACCGCATTGGTAGTATTGGAAACAGCTTCTTTGGTTTCTTTTATTTTTTTGCTCACGGGATTGTCTTTGCAGCTTACAAAAGCTGAAAAAACAAAAAGAGCCAACAAATACTTTTTCATAATTAATAATTTATTTAGTGATTAATTCATTTGAATTTCCAACACTAATATAATCAATATCAAAAGAATATGCTAATATGTGAAAAAAGTTATAGGGAAGAATTATATTTTTGAAGCTATTTTTTCCAGCTCAGCATACCAGTTTTCTCCGAATTTTCTGATGAGTGCAGTTTTTACAAATTTATAGACGGGCACTTGAAGCTCCTTTCCCAAAGTACAGGCATCATCACAAATAGGCCAGCGGTGATAGTTTACCGCTGCAAATTCACTGTATTCTTGAACCCGGACAGGGTATAGGTGGCAAGAAATAGGTTTTCTGAACCCGATAGCTATCGGGTCAATTGTGCCAGCATTAAAGGCGTCTTCAATTCCACAGCTCGCAATACCTTTGTCAGTAAAAGTTACGTAGGCACATTCCTTGCCGTCCACTAATGGAGTTTCCAGTTCGCCAAGATCAGTTTTAATGTGAGTGCCTTGTTTTTCAATCGCTTTAATCCCTTCAGGGCGAAGAAAAGGCTTCACTTTTGGGTAAATCTCATTGAGAATTTCCACTTCCTCTTCAGTTACAGGTGCTCCCGCTTCCCCTTCAATACAGCAGGCACCCTTGCAGGCGTTGAGGTTGCACACAAAATCTTTTTCAATTATATCTTCGGAAACTATTGTTTTGCCAAGTTGAAACATGCGGCAAATATAAATTGTTTCAGCATTCTATTCAGAAGAAATTATACTTTTATTAACCACGGTTTATTTCACTCTAACGGAAATTATTGTCTAATTTTGCGGCTTCAAATAGAAAAGAATGAATTTTAATTTTAAGGAAATAGCCACAGCCACAATGGTGCTTTTTGCGGTAATTGATATTATAGGGAGTGTCCCTATTATTATTGGTTTACGTAAAAAGGCAGGGCACATCAATTCTGGAAAAGCTTCTATAATTGCTGCAGTGGTAATGATTGTATTCCTTTTTTTAGGTGAAAGTATTTTACACTTAATTGGAGTAAACGTTAATGAATTTGCCGTAGCTGGTTCTTTGATACTTTTTTTTATTGCTTTGGAAATGATACTTGGAGTTACTCTTTTTAAGGAAGTAGATTCAACACCAGATTTAGCTTCTATCTTCCCGTTGGCATTTCCGTTACTTGCTGGGCCAGGAAGTTTGACCACTTTACTTTCGTTGCGAGCCGAATATTCCATCGAAAATATCATTGTCGCAATATTGGTGAATATTGTAATTATTTATGCGGTTTTGAAAACTTCTGGCAAATTGCAACGTTTTTTGGGAAAGAATGGAATTGACATCATCCAAAAAATATTTGGTGTAATTTTGCTAGCTATTGCGGTGAAGCTTTTCACTTCAAATATTCAAGAACTTTTTAATTAAAGAAAAATGAAAATATTTATTTACATTTTAATGCTTTGTGCTGCTGGGCTTGTTGTTTTCAATGCAACCAAACTGAACTTTGATCATGTGCTTGAAGGAGATAGTGCTATAGCGGCAGTGAGTATTATGGCAGGATTGTGCGCCATTTTAGCTCTTGGTATTTTGCTTGTTTCAAAAAAAATTGCTTCGAAAGTAAAAAAATAGGTGTTTACTTTTTCTCCAAATGATTCTTGGCTTCCAGCTCCAAAACTTTTAATAGCATTGGATCTGCCTCGTTAAGAATTATTTCATATTCATTAGGGCCAAAAAGCTGTTGTGCGATGTTCGCTTTCAATGTTCTTTTCAGCTCTTCGGTATAATTTGAAAGGTCTATTTGTGCTTCGTTAAACTTGGCGTATTCAATAAATTCCTTTGAAAGATTGTCATCCACAATAAAATTCTTTTTAAAATCATTGAATTTCATTTCTTTAAAGAAAGTTCTGTTTTTTTCTAAATACTCAAAGATGAAATAACTCATAAAGCCACTCCTAGCTACGTATTGAAGGGTTTCATTTTCTACACTTGTATCTTTTGGCACAAAAACATCTGGGATAATCCCGCCACCGCCATATACTACTTTTCCTTTTGGAGTAAAATATTTTAGTGAGTCTGCAACCTTGATGCTATCTGCATGGATCAATTCGCCATTGCGGTAACGCTTTTCATAATCGCTATAATATGTATCATTTCCATTTCCATAAGGACGCTGAATGGAACGACCCGTTGGAGTGTAATAGCGAGCAATTGTAAGCCTTACGGCGCTACCATCACCCAAAGACATTTCACGCTGCACCAATCCTTTTCCGAAAGAACGGCGACCAACAATGGTTCCTTTGTCATTATCTTGAAGTGCACCGGCCACAATTTCGCTGGCAGAAGCTGAATTTTCATTTATTAAAACGTAGAGTTTTCCGTGTTCAAAATCGCCACGGCGCGTTGCGTATGTTTTATTGATGTCGCCACTTTTGTTTTTGGTAATAAGAACCAATTTATCGTTCCCCAAGAATTCATCAACTACTCTTTCTGCTGTTGAAATATAACCTCCTGGATTGCCGCGAAGGTCCAAAACAAGTTTTGTTATGCCTTGATCTTTCAGTTTTTCGAGGGCGGTTTCAAATTCTTTATAAGTGGTTTCTGAAAAACGGTTCAGTTTAATATAACCTAAATCGTCAGCAAGTTTATAGGAAGCGTCCACACTAACCAGCGGTACTTGTTTTCTTCTTACTTTTATTTCCAAGGTTTTGTTTTCACTGGGACGGTAAACATCCAAAGCAACTTTGCTGTTTATTTCGCCTTTCAGATAATTGGAAATGCTATCACGCTGTATCAATTCACCAAAAAGTTTTTTGCCATCGGCATACAATAATCTGTCTCCTCCTCTAATACCTGCTTTTTCTGCGGGTCCGCCTTCAATTGCACGGATTACGGCAATGGTATCTTTGTAAACATAAAAGCTAACGCCAATGCCTGTAAAAGCGCCCCGCATATCGTCTGCATTATGAGCGTATTCACTTTTGGGGATGTAAACGGAATGAGGATCTAGGTTTTCGAGGATTCCGTTAACGGTAACATCTACAATGCTGTCCGTATTTACGTTGTCCACATATTCGTAATCAATATAATCTATAAGCCTGTTAAGTTTGTCCTTTTTAGAGCTTGTGGCAAAGATCTTTTCAGTGTTATCGTGAAAATTGAGTTTAGACCCAATAAAAACACCTGCGGCAAGTGCCAGTCCAATCCACAGGGGCAGGTATTTTTTTTGATTTACCATTATTTTGAATCCAAATCTGAAATGTGTTGTATACTTACTCCCGCTTTTTCCAAAAAGGAAATACCAGAGTTGTCTTTATATTCGTTTAAATAGACCATTCTTTTTATGCCAGCTTGATGTATCAATTTGCTACATTCTTTGCAGGGCGACATAGTTATATAAAGCGTTGCACCTTGGCAAGCTTGCGTACTTGATGCCACTTTCAATATTGCATTTGCTTCGGCGTGTAGAACGTACCATTTTGTGTAACCCTCGTCATCTTCGCAAATGTTCTCAAAGCCTGTTGGTGTGCCATTGTACCCATCACTGATAATCATTTTATCTTTCACAATAAGTGCGCCAACCTGTCTTCGCTTACAATAAGAAAGTTTGCTCCACTCATGCGCCATCCGCAGATAGGCAATATCGTACTTACGTTGTTTACTGTCCTTCATACTTTTATATAGGTAGCGAAATTACTGGGAAGTTACGCCACTGCCAAAAAAAATGTGGTTAAGTTATTGCCAAAAAAAATGTTTTGGGGTTGATGGGACGATAGATAGGTGAGAAATAGTTTAAAAATTCAAATTCTTTTTAGCCTCTACCTACGAAGAAATTACAACTATCAAAAAATCCAATTATTGATTAACATAGGGATTACCATCCCTATTACCAAGGAAGAAATCACCAAAACCCAATCTCTTTTATTGAAACGGAAGATGGTTTGAAAGATAAAGGCGATAATCAAAATTATTATTACCACAATGATTTGCGCAGTTTCAATACCCAGGGCGAATTCCAATAATGGTAAAATCTCGCCACCGCTGTCCAATTTTGTAAAGAAAGAAGCAAACCCTAATCCATGAATCAATCCGAAGAAAATGGTCACAATATAAAAAATGCCCATCTTTTCCATTTTTTTCTCCTTTCCGGCGGTAAAAAGATTGAATAGGGCCGTGACAAAAATTGTAACTGGAATCAAAAACTCAATAACCTTCCCAGACACACTGACCACATTATAACTTGCCAAGAGCAGTGAAATCGTGTGGCCAACAGTAAACATAGTAACCAAAAGCAATAATCTTTTCCAAGAAGAAAAATTATATGCAGCACAAAGCACGATTAAAAAGAGGATGTGGTCGTAGGCTTTCCAGTCCAGTACGTGGTGGAGGCCAAGATTAAAATACAACCAGAAATCAGACATTGGGGAGAGAGTTTTTCAAGGTTTGCCCCAAATATAGTGATTGTAATCCATATTCCTACATTGAAGAATCAAATAATCACCCTCACTTCACCCAACTGCTGGACTCTATAGGGAAACCGTTCTCCTGGAGCACCAATAAACATAAAATTGATGGGAATGTTCCAACGCTTTGACAATTCATTTATTTTTTCTGGACCAAAAACACCCGGTTCTTCCACAAAGTGTATTTTAATATTGGGGTACATTCTGTTCAAAACCTCAATATCCTTTTTCAGGTTGTTTGCCACTTTTACCCCTTCGTCCAGTACGGCAACAATTTTAAGCCTTTTTGTGGGTTCATTTTTTTTAATATAGAGCATTACTTTATTTAGTGTTTCCACATTATCGTTATTAGTAAAAAAAACGAATTGTTTCCCAGTCAATTCCTGCAACTTTTTTTTGGTTGCTCGATTCCAAGCTTTAAAAAATTTACTGTCATCTGGTGCTATGTAATCTATAAACTGGAGTGCCCCTTTTAATATATAATTTTGATAGAGCATAAAGAACACAACGATGAGTGTAGGGATCAAATATTCAAAAAAGGTCCCCAAAAATTCTGGGTTCAAAATGATATTTCCTAATAATGCAATGATAACCGCAGCTATTGCAATAAATACAGACAAATAAGAAGCTCGCTCTGGCCTTGGCAGGTGTTTTCGATTGAATTTCAGTAAGAGATTTCCAACTCCGAAAAGAACCATTACTGAAAGAAAGGCAATGGTATAAACCCCAGCCAGCGAAGGTAAATCGCCATGGGTTACTATAAGAATGGAGGTGCATAGGGCAAAAAACAGAATAAAAATAAAGTATGGACTTTTCTTTTTGTTACGAATAAGCAGAAAACTCGGAAGGACGCGATCTAGTGCCATACGTTCCATTAATCCACCAACACCTACATACGAAGTAAGCACAGCACCGCTCAAAACCAAGGCCGCATCAATACCGATCAACAAAGCGAGCCAATGACCACCAGAGGTTTCACCTAGAAATGATAGTAATGCGTCCTGATTATTATTTACAACTTCTTGCGGTAACAACCCCAATGCAAGAAAGGCGATAAGCGGATTGAAAATGCTTACAACAATCCACATATTGCGCAAGGTTTTTGGAAAAACGCCCGGCTTTTGTTCTTCCACATAGTTTGCCGAACTTTCAAAGCCACTGATGCCAAGCATAGCCGCAGAAAAGCCTAAAAAGAGTGCCATCGTAATGGTTCCGCCAACTGGCATTTTGAAGTTTGCAATAAGCGTATCAAAACCATTGCTGAAGAGAAAATAAAGACAAAACCCACAAAGAAGCGTCAAAGAAAAAATATGAAAAAGAAAAATAAATACAGCCACTTTTGAAGATTCGCCTATTCCTAAAATAACTAGTCCCATAAAAAACAATAGAAGCCCAATGGTTACTGGAAAAACAGGGATTGCTCCCCAAACGCTATTTGCATACTTAACTGCCTCACTGGCTGAAAGTACAGCAGTGGCCATATAAGATAGCACGGTTAAAGCAGCTGCAAGGGAAGCTGTTGATTTTTTTGTGGTATTTAAAAGTGCGTTATATGCCCCACCATTTAAAGGTAATGCACCCACCACTTCGCCATAAATTTTTCTGAATAAAAAAAGAACACCTGCAACCATTAAAAGTGAAATCCAAGCGTACTGACCAGCATAAAAAATAGCCAGTGCTGAAACATATAAACATGAAGAACTTATATCATTGCCACAAATTGCTGTAGCTTCAAGTTGGTTTAGTTTTTTGGACATTTGTTGGGATTGAAGTACTTTAAAGGTAATAACACACAAAAAAATATGTGGAAAAACTTTGTTAAAATTTGTGACTTTCTAAAATCTAAAATTATGGAATTGTATTTTTTAAATAAAAAAAGCCTCAACATTTCTGTTAAGGCTTTCTGTACTCGAGGCGGGAATCGAACCCGCACGTCCTAAAACACTGGATTTTGAATCCAGCGCGTCTACCAATTCCGCCACTCGAGCAAATGGGAGGCAAAAATAAACAAATATTTATAATATCCTTAAAATTTTAGTCAGCTATTTTTTTAAAAATGGCTAACTAATAATTTTTACCTTTACCACTTCAATATACCAAAACCAAAACCAAAAATTATGTCAACTGCCATCCCAGAACCAAAGATTTTTGCCTGTAAACAAAGTGAAGCGCTTGCGCAAGATATTGCAAAAGCCTTCGGTATTCCGTTGGGAAAGGTAATTACCGCCCATTATAGCGATGGCGAATTTCAACCTTCTTTTGAAGAATCCGTTCGCGGAAGTCGTGTTTTTTTGATAGGCTCCACCTTTCCCAACAGCGACCATTTAATGGAACTTTTGTTGATGATTGATGCTGCAAAACGCGCTTCGGCACGTCACATTACAGCAGTATTGCCTTATTTTGGTTGGGCGCGACAGGATAGAAAAGACAAGCCCCGTGTGCCGATTGCCGCAAAATTGGTGGCAAAAATGCTGGAAACAGCTGGAGCTACGAGAATTATCACAATGGATCTGCATGCAGACCAAATTCAAGGATTTTTTGAAAAACCTGTGGACCATCTTTTTGCTTCAACCATATTTCTTCCGTATTTAAGAAGTTTGAAACTTGATAATCTTACAATTGCTTCCCCAGATATGGGCGGTTCAAAACGCGCCTATGCGTATTCAAAATTTCTGAATAGCGACGTTGTAATTTGCTACAAACAGCGTGAAAAAGCCAATGTAATTTCACATATGGAACTTATTGGCGATGTAAAAGGCAAAAACGTTGTTTTGGTTGACGATATGGTTGATACCGCTGGAACCCTTACCACAGCTGCCGATTTGATGATGGAACGTGGTGCCTTAAGTGTGCGCGCAGTTTGTACACATCCACTACTTTCTGGAAACGCTTACGAGCGAATAGAAAAATCGCAGATGTTGGAACTTATCGTTTCAGATTCAATCCCTACAAAACCGAGCAACAAAATTAGAGTGATTAGTTGCGCCAAGCTTTTCGCAGATGTGATGTTGAGCGTGAACGCAAATAAATCCATCAGCGGCAAATTTTTGATGTAGTTTTTTTTTGAATAATGAAAAAATCAGAAAACCTAAATTGATAATCCAAAATAAAATTTATCTTTGCACTCCCTAAAAAACAGCTTTTTAGGGAGTTTTTTAATTAATAAACAATTCAAACAAAATGAAATCTATTACAATTAAAGGATCACAAAGAGAAAGCGTGGGCAAAAAGGCAACGAAAGCCCTACGTAATGCTGGAATGGTTCCTTGCGTAGTTTACGGAGGGGATGAACCAATTAGTTTTTCAGCAGAAGAAATTGCATTTAAAGACTTGGTTTACACTCCAGACGTACACACGGTTGTAATCAACTTGGGAGGCACAAAAATTAACGCCATCCTTCAGGATATACAATTTCACCCAGTAACTGACCGTATTCTTCATATTGATTTTTACCAAATCTTCGACGATAAAGAAGTTACTATGGAAATTCCAGTACGTACAACAGGAAATGCCCGTGGTGTTCGTAACGGTGGTACTTTGCGTATTGTTAACCGAAAGCTTCGTGTAAAAGCTTTGCCAGAAAATCTTCCAGATTTTATTGAGGCAGACATTACCGAAATGAAGATTGGGGCTAAATTGTACACAAGGTCTATTGAAACCGACAATTATAAAATTATGCACCCAGAAAACACCGTTATCTGTCAGGTTAGAACTTCACGTGTCGCCATTATTGACGAAGTGGAAGAAGAAGAAACTGATGAGACAGCTGAAGGTGCAGAAGGAGAAGAAGTTCCTGCTATAGAAACTGATGATGTTGCTGCAGTAAAAGAATAAATTCTTTTTAAGAAGATAACCATAAAGCATCCCGTTAATTCGGGGTGCTTTTTTTATTTTTACCGAAGATTGATAGCAATATGTTTTCATTTTTCAAAAAACTTTTTACGGCAAAGACTGCCGATTGTATTTCAGAAGAAACAGATCCGATGAAAAAATTTCTTATTGTAGGCCTTGGAAACATTGGCCCCAAATATGCAAACACCCGCCACAACATTGGTTTTAAGGTTGTAGATTTTTATGCCGAAAAGAATTCACTTAAATGGGAAACGGCTAAATTGGGTGATGTTACTTCACATAAAGTAAAAGGCAGAACTTTTATTTTTCTTAAACCAAGTACGTATATGAATTTAAGCGGAAAGGCTGTAAATTATTGGCTTGAAAAAGAAAAAATTCCTTTGGAAAATATGCTTGTAATCACGGACGATTTAAACTTATCCTTTGGAACCATTCGCATTAAAACCAAAGGAAGTGATGGTGGGCACAATGGGTTGAAAGATATTCAAAACACTTTGCAAACAACCAATTATCACCGTTTCCGTTTTGGAATAAGTGATGCTTTTTCAAAAGGGCGGCAAGTAGATTATGTGTTAGGCGAATGGGAAGCTGAAGAAGAAAAACAATTGCCTGAACGGTTAGAATTGAGCTGTAAAATTATAGAATCCTTTGCCCTTGCAGGGATGAACATTACTATGAATACTTATAACGGAAAATAATTTTGGAGAAATATTCCTCAGCTTCAGCATATAAAAATGACCGCCAAAGTATTGTCACCATTGGTACTTTTGACGGCGTCCATATTGGTCATAAAGCTATTTTGAAACGGGTTGTGGAAACCGCAAAAAAGGAAAATCTTGATTCTGTGGTACTCACTTTTTTTCCACATCCGCGGATGGTCCTTCAACAACATTCAGAAATAAAGCTTTTAAATACCATTGAAGAACGCACCCAATTACTCGCAAAAACGGGGCTTGACCATTTGGTAATCCATCCGTTTACACATGCTTTTTCAAGGTTAACGGCCTTGGAATATGTACGCGATATTTTGGTAAATAGCTTAAAAGCCAAGAAAATTATTATTGGTTATGATCATCGGTTTGGAAGAAATAGAAATGCAGATATTAACGATTTAAAGGAGTATGGAAGAACCTATAATTTTGAAGTAGAGGAGATTTCAGCAAAAGAATTGGACGATGTTGCAATAAGTTCCACAAAGATTCGAAAAGCCTTGAATGAAGGCGATATAGAAACTGCGAACAATTATTTAGGCTACCCTTTTATGATTTCAGGCGAAGTAGTTAAGGGAAAAGCTATTGGGCGAACCATAAAATATCCCACTGCAAATTTGAAGCTGAAAGAAACCCATAAGCTTGTTCCCAAAAATGGTGTTTATATTGTTCAATCTATAATGGAAGGCGAAAGAGTTTTTGGAATAACCAGCATTGGCACAAACCCAACAGTTGGCGGAACCGAAAAAACTATTGAAACGCATTTTCTTAATTTCAATAAAAATTTATATGATAAGAAAATTACCATTGAATTTTTGAAATACATTCGTGATGAAGCAACTTTTGACTCTATTGAAATCTTACGTAAAGAGATTATTAAAGATGAATTGTTCGCAAAAAAATATTTAAAGGAACGTGAATAAATTTCTATTTAAAGAAATAGACAATACGGGTCTTGTTCTTTTTAGGGCAATTTTTGGGCTTTTAATTACAATAGAGGCTTTTGGCGCAATAGCCACAGGATGGTTAAGGCGCACTTTGGTTGAGCCGCCTTTTACTTTCAATTTTATTGGTTTCGACTTTTTGCAACACCTGCAAGGTCCTGGCATGTACTATTATTTCGTAATAATGGGTATCTTCGGTATTTTCGTGATGTTGGGGTATAAGTATCGTTTCAGCATGTTTGCGTATGCAATAATGTGGACCTGCGTGTATTTGATGCAGAAAAGCAGTTATAACAATCATTATTATTTAATGATGCTACTTTGCTGGATCATGGCTTTTTTACCTGCCAACCGATGGTTTTCATTGGATGCAAAAATAAACCCTGAACTAAAAAACCCTGCAATGCCACGCTGGGTGCTTATAATTCTAATTCTTCAGGTTTGGATCGTTTACACCTATGCTTCAGTAGCAAAATTATATCCAGATTGGTTAGATGCTTCTATGCCCGCATTGCTTATGAGCGGTAAAAGTGATTATTGGCTTATCGGCGATTTTTTACAGCAAAACTGGGTGCATTGGGCCATTGCCTACACGGGCATTTTTTTCGATTTGTTGATCGTGCCTTTAATGCTTTGGAAACGCACACGTTTATTGGGTTTTATAATTTCAGTATTTTTTCATCTCTTCAACTCAATTGTATTTCAAATAGGCATCTTCCCTTATATGTCAATTGCTTTCGCGCTGTTTTTCTTTTCTCCTGAAATACTTCAAAAAAGGTTTCTTCCGAAGAAAAAATTATATACGGGTAATGAGATAATTGTGCCAAATTATAAAAACGTAATAATAACAGTATTGGGGATTTACTTCGCTTTTCAAATTGTTTTACCGCTGCGCCATTGGTTTTTTAAGGACGATGTGCTTTGGACCGAAGAAGGCCATCGATTAAGTTGGCGTATGATGCTGCGCTCCAAAAGTGGAAGCCTTACCGTTTGGGTTAAAAACAAAGCTACGGGTGAAAAACAGCCCTACAATTACAGAGAGTTGTTAGGAACTAAGCAACAAGGATCCGTAGCTACAAAGCCGGATATTATGTGGCAACTGGCTCAAAAAATAAAGGCTCTTGAAGCCAAAAAAGGACGAGATGTAGCCGTGTATATGGAGGCTACCGTTCGGGTTAACGATGGTTTGTACCATCCTTTTACAGATCCAACAGTAGATTTAGCTTCTGAAGATTGGGATCATTTTAAACACCACAATTGGATATTACCCTCCCCTGCAGATTTTTACAAAAAATAGAGTGAATGATTTAAAAAAAACGCTTTTCACTGTGCTTGCCTTGAAAACTTATCTTTAGGCCTATCCTTTTTATTAAACCGGATTTCAACTTGACGTTTGCCAAATTCCTTTGCGGCCTGCTCATCAAGCCCCATAAAAATATCTATCTTTCTTTTCCATCGGTGGTTCATTTTGTCTTTCACTATATAGGTTCCCTTAAAACCCTCAATCTCAATTTCCTCATTGTGGTCCAAACCCATTGCTATTAAGTCACGGGAGACAGCCACGGCCTTTACCCCATCTTCAAGTAAATCGCCCCAGGCAGCACGACGAGGGTTTCCTTTTTTGGTTTGGTGTTCCACGGCATTATAGGCTGTAGCGGTAACGGTTAAGGAGACCATTTTTTTATTTGGTTTCTCATTATTTTGGCAGCCTATCATTAAGAGAACAGAAAAAAGAATAAATATGTCCTTAAGCATCATAATATCAATAAGATACAAAAATAATAAGAGAAGTAAAAATCATACAGCAGTGAATTTTGATATGGATTAGCCCAAAATTATCGGTCTTCGATAGTATTGCGCCCTATGAATTCAAAAACCTATTCGCCCTTTTTTGTACCTTAGCGGCTTCAAAATAATATAGGAAAATGCTACAGGTAACAGACATACGCGAAAACAAAGAAAAATATGTAAAAGCCCTTGCCAAACGCGGGATTGATACTGCTTCCATTTTGGAAGAAGTTTTAAGTTTAGATGAAGAACGACGTAGTTTCCAAGCACAATTGGATGAGGTTTTGGCACAAAGCAATACCTATTCAAAAGAAATTGGGAAGCTTTTTCAAAGTGGTGAAACCCAAAAAGCGAATGACCTTAAAGAAAAAACAGTTGAATTGAAGGAATCTTCAAAGCAATTGAATGAGCAAATGATAGCTACTGCAGAAAAACTGCAACAACTACTTTACACGCTTCCAAACATACCGAATGATTTAGTGCCTGCTGGGAATGATGAAAACGATAATGAAGAAGTTTATAAAGAAGGCGAAATCCCAAAATTGTTTGAAGGCGCGCTTCCTCATTGGGAACTTGCCAAAAAATACGATTTAATAGATTTTGAACTCGGCGTAAAAATCACAGGCGCAGGCTTTCCCGTTTATAAAGGAAAAGGTGCACGTTTGCAAAGGGCGTTGATTTCTTATTTTCTAGATAAAAACACAGCCGCAGGCTATACCGAATATCAAGTGCCGCATTTAGTGAACGAGGCCTCTGGCTACGGAACTGGACAATTGCCCGATAAAGAAGGGCAAATGTACCATGTGGGTATTGACGATCTGTACTTGATACCCACCGCTGAAGTTCCCGTTACAAATATGTTCCGTGGCGATTTGCTAAATCATTCCGAATTGCCAATAACTTGTACAGGTTATACACCGTGTTTTCGACGCGAGGCGGGAAGCTATGGCGCTCACGTTCGCGGCTTGAACCGTTTGCACCAATTTGATAAAGTAGAAATCGTTCGCATAGAGCATCCAGATAATTCATACGAGGCATTGGATGGAATGGTGGAACATGTAAAAGGAATTCTTCGAGAGTTGAAATTGCCTTATAGAATTCTTCGTCTTTGCGGAGGCGATTTGGGTTTCACCTCAGCATTGACGTATGATTTTGAAGTATTTTCCACAGCTCAGGACCGTTGGTTAGAAATTTCTTCCGTTTCAAACTTTGAAACTTTTCAGGCCAATAGATTAAAATTTCGTTTTAAGGATAAAGATGGAAAAAACAAACTTGCCCATACGTTAAACGGAAGCGCATTGGCGCTCCCAAGGGTTTTAGCAGGAATTCTAGAAAACTGCCAAACCGAAACTGGAATTAAAATTCCGGAAGTTTTGGTGCCGTATTGCGGGTTTAATTTTATAGATTAAACTTCAGCAATTTTAAAAAGTAAAACCTTACAGGTCTCAAAGACTTGTAAGGTTTTTATACTTATAAATTTTTTAGGCTATTCTTGAGGCAAAGACATAGTAGTGTATTCCAAAACAAGAGCGCTCAGCCAGTCCCAGTTGATGGATTTATATGGATATTTTGCCATAAATTCAGCATTGTCGCCAAAAAGGAAGTCGTAATTTTCCTCAAAATCGTTTTTTGGAAGCCAGAATACTTTATCACCTTTTTGCACGTAGTAAGATTTTACCACTCCGCCGCCAAAAGTTGGTCCACCACCCACTGAAAATCCTTTAGATTCCTTGGCAAAAGGGTCGTGATAAACTGAAATAATTTGGCTAAAATCGGGGTTTATCAACTGCATTAAAAACTCTTGCTCGTCTTTTTTGTTTTTCAAAGAAACTTTTTGGTTGACGAAATAAATCTGGTCGTTACTAGTTATTTTTTTTACACTATTTCTTCCTCCCATACCAAAGTTGCCGATTTTTTTAGATACTTTTCCAAACTTTTCAAAACCACTTGCATACAGGTAGGCTTCAGCAATTTGAGTAGCGTCAAAGGTTTCTTTTTGGTCGGTAATACTATCTTTAAAGTAAATTTCGGCTATCTGTCCCTTTTTGGTTTTAACACCCTTGCAGTACCCTTTATGTTCAGAACCATCTTTCATAATAACAGTTGATACTTTTTTAGTAGCTGGCTGGTCAAAACCTTCGCTGAAATAATACGCTTTTAACATATCACGTTCTTCGTCTGTATATTTAACCTTGTCTTGTGCAAAAGCTGAACCGAAGACTATCATAAGTGCAATTGATAAAAATTTTAGTTTCATAATTTTAAAATTTAGTAGTTTCTGAAACAATATTCCGACATTATTTTTAAATGAGGATTTTATTTTATAAAAAAATGTATCTAAATCACTAAAAATACGGCAATTGCCCTATGCTATTATGGGGAGTTTTAAAAGTTAAAACAAAAAAAAGAGCCCGTTTGGGCTCTTTTTGATATATAATAACGTTACTCCTTTTTGTAACTTGTATAATACTCCTGCATTAAATTCATCAAAGCTTTTACCAAATCTTTGGTTTCAAGTAGCAGGCTGAAATACAAAGTAGTATTTTTAGGACTTGATTCTTCAGTTCGGGTTCGGGCTATTTGCTTTTCAATTTTGTTTGAAAGACTTGCATAGATTTCCTCTTTTTTAGAAAGTACATTTCCAATTCGTGGAAATTCCTTTTTGTGGAAAATATCTTCAATTTCATTCAAAAGCTCTTCCAAATGGTTGTCTATTTCCTGTAGATCTTTTATTTGGTTAAAACGAAGAGCCTTGTGATTGTTGTTTACGTGTTTGTAGCTCGCTTTTGAGATAAATTCCAAAGACTGGACAACATCGGTCAAATAGCCAAGAATCGTGATGTAAAAATTACTTCCGCGAACGCTGGTTTCGTCAAGATTCTTGATAAAATAGAAGATGTTATCGCGTAATTCTTCTACTTCATCGTTCAATTTGTTTACACCTTTTTTGCTCTTCTTTAGTTTTTTGGTGTCCTGCTTGGCGAGTCCACGGAGCATATCGGTATAAATCTTGTTTGAACGTGAAACTACATTACTAATATTTTCGGCACTTTCTTGAATAATTCCCTGAACGGTTTTACTTTCGGTTTTCTTTAAACCACTTTTATCAAGTTTCAGCTTAGCTTTATTTTTGTGTGAAATGTAATTTCTAACCAATAAAAGAACGGCCAAAAGTAGCAGGACGGCTATCATTGCACCTTTTCCTAAATAAATTAAATAAGTTAAGGTTCCTGCGGCTACAAACGCTACAAAAGCTGTAAAAAACCATCCACCAATTACGTTCATCACACCTGCAACACGGTAAACTGCACTTTCGCGACCCCATGCCCTATCGGCTAGCGAGGTACCCATAGCCACCATGAAGGTTACATACGTTGTGGATAAGGGAAGTTTCATAGAAGTAGCCGTAGCAATCAATATACCTGCAACCATAAGGTTTATAGAGGCGCGGATCATATCAAAAGCGGGCAGTTCGAAGGTTTTATGTTTTGGAAGGGTAACTACGGGTTTTTCAAAACGTTTGTCTATTTTCTGTTGAAGCGATTGGGGAACTATATAGTTAAAATACAGCGACAATTGCGAGCTGGATTTTACCAAAAATCTAGAAAGCATATTTGGATTAAACTTTTCGTGCCCTTCGCCCTGGCGTGCTAAATCTATTTCGGTGTCAGAAACAGTGCGTGCCTTTTTGGAAAACCATAGCGTGAGTACCATAACACCTCCTGCAATAAAGAGGAGCATAGGTTCTGCAGGCACTTTTTCTGCAAGGCTGTGCATACTGTATTCTGAAGCTGCTACCCCAGATGCTGCCCAATCAATGTAACTATGGTATGCCGCCATTGGAACACCAATAAAGTTTACCAAATCGTTTCCTGCAAAGGCTAATGCAAGGCTGAAAGTACCCACGGCTATTACTATGATGAGAATGCTCTTTTTAAAAATCATCATGAATAACTGCGAAAAAATAGTCCAGAATATGAAGCTTCCTCCAACTAACAACCACGTATCACTTTCTACAATTTCTTTAAAGCTACCGTAAAATGGAGTGCCTTTTAATCCTTTAACAAGAATAAAATAAGTAATACAAGTTAATGCCAGACCTCCGAAAATGGCGCCGAAATATTTCATCTTTTTTTCTACTTGAAAAGTAAAAACAAGCCTTGATAGGTATTGAACAACGGAACCAACCGAGAATGCAACTACTACAGATATAAGTATACCAGAAATAATTTCTATTGCCTTATCGGTATTAATATATTTAGTTATTGCTGAAAAGGATTCTGCGTCGTTATTGCCAATTTTTATAAGTGCCATAATAACTGCCGCTCCCAAAAGTTCAAAAACAATGGAAACCGTTGTGGATGTGGGTAAACCAATAGTATTGAAAAAATCCAACAACAAGATATCAGTAATCATTACCGCCATGAAAATGATCATTATTTCATCGAAGTAGAATTCGCCAGGGACGAAGATTCCCTTTCGTGCAACTTCCATCATTCCGCTGGAAAAAACTGCTCCAATGAAAATACCCAAACTGGCTATTATCAAAATGGTTCTGAAAGAAATTGCCTTAGAACCAATAGCCGAGTTTAGAAAGTTTACCGCGTCATTACTTACCCCCACCACAAGGTCTGCTATTGCAAGTGCTGCAAGAGCGACAATCATTAATAAATATATATTGTCCATTTCTTTTTATTTAAACTGGTGCAAATTTCCCACTTAAAATAGGATTGTTTGTTACCAAATTGTTAACTGTATTGTTTTAAAAATCAATTTGTAATCGGCCTTGCAAAATGCTTGCGTTGCCCTTATCTTCTATATTAGCCCAAACATGGTTTATCATAATTCTGGTTACGGGGTTTAGGTACCAATTTAACCCCAAGGTAATATCTGATTGTTGCCCGCCCAAAACATCTTTATTGGTAAGGTCTGAATTTGAATAGCGTAACGCAACTTCCCAAGCACCTACACCTTTGTCTTTTCCGCCAAAATTATTTTTAGGTTTTACCCTGTCAAAACCTTCATAAGAGCCTTTATATTTCTTGCTTTCACCAGTAATGTAATAACTTAATTGGCCATAATAGCTTTTAAAGTCATACTTTTCAAAAGTAGCATTGACGGTATTATTTAGTGTTGCAGTTAAATATTCTCCTTGAATTGAAAATGGCCCGCTAACGAAAGCGGCTTCAAAATTAGCAAGGTTTATATTGTCCACATTTTCAATGGTTTCAGTATTTATATATTTTAGTTCCAAATGTGCTTCGGGCCGTGAAGAAACACTATATGTCTTGCTTTCTGGTTTTCTATAGCTATATCCTAATCCTAGATGGAGTAGTTGTCTTTTTTCTGGATTTTGTATTGCCAATCCTGTAATTCTTCCCGTAAGGGCATATCCATCATCTGCGAGTATATCATTTCCAGTATTGTCTGCCATCCTAAACACGCCAGCTTGAGCAGAAAGGCGTTTTTCCAAAAAGTCATTGAAAACTAAAATACCATTATTGCGCTCTTGCGAAAAATCTATATTGAACGCACGCTCCATAAAAGTAATATATTTACTGCTCGTCAAAGCATCAAGTCGGAATGGTTCCTTAACGTGCCCAATACGAATATTACCAACTGCAGGTATTTCTTTAAGACCAATGTACATATCTTTAAAGGCAGCATTACCGCCTGCAAAATCAAATTGCAGCTTGAATTCTACATTACTATATACAGTTCCGGACATAAATAAGCGGGCGCGCCTAAACTCTGTTCCACTCTTTGATAGAAGGGGTCCATAATTATTGTTTAATTCATCGCTTTGGAAAAAATAGGCGTGGTCCACCATAATGCGACCGCCAAATTTTAAAGAGAATTGCTTGTCTTGGCTTTCTAGTTTAAAGCCATTGTCCCATTTAAAAGAAAAAGGATTGGGTTTTTCGTTCTGTGAAGATACAGCTGTAACCACAAAAAAAAGTATGCCAAAGAGTAAGTCTTTGTACGTCATTAAAATCAGTTTTAGTTTTTGTCGCTGCAAAGGACTGATTTTAATATTACTTTAATGTTAAGCGAAAAAATAAAAAAAAGTATTTTTAGAACGAAAAAGGGCCGTACATGAATGTACAGCCCAGTCTTAAAATCTAGTCGACAAAAACTAATTGATTTTAAATAGTGCCTATTTTTATAGGCAAATACAAAGAAAGTACTTCAACATTGTTTTTGTGTAAACTTTGCTTTACCAAATCATTAAATCATTTGTTACGCCATATTTTCTTACTTAAATCACTTAAAATTAATTGATTACAGCTTTAATGTTAAGTTAACGTTACTAAATAGTTTCGTAAGAGTTAATTTCGTAAATTTGAATATTCCAAAACTTAAAAGACGTACTTATGAAAAATATAATCTCAATTTTAGCGATCCTATTTATAACTTCTGTTTCATTTTCACAGAACAAAACGGAAAATACATACATCCTAAATGGTGATGTTGTAAACGCAACCATATATCACGATAATGGAATGGTTGCTCAAACAGGTTTTTACAACAAAGAGAATAAACTTACTGGAGAATGGGTAAGTTATGACTTAAACGGAAACAAGACCGCTGTTGCACAATATAATAATGGTGAAAAAGTAGGTACTTGGTATTTTTTTACGGATAGAGGTATAAAAGAAGTTTCCTATATGGATGCCCGAATTGCTAAAGTAGTAAATTGGAAATCTGACAATACCCAGATTGTTTCAAATTAAAATCTAATTCTATTTATATAAAAAAAACCCTGACTTTTTAAGTCAGGGTTTTTGGCTATACACTTAATTCAAACAAAAATTAAAAATTGATACTGTAACTTAAACTAATATCCTGCCCAGGGTTCCATTTAGAATATATTTGGTCTTCAGTACCATAGGACTGATAAACACTTTCAAAAGCATTGTTCAAAATGTTATCGAACTTTAACGATAGTGTGGAGTTTCTATTCTCACCAAGTGTTTTTGAAATATTTAGTTTTACGTTGTGGTATGGTAAGGTATATACATCTGGAATATCTTCCGCCCCAACTATTTGTAATGTTTTTCCTTGCACGTTATAAAAAATACCACCTTGTAATCCCATGTCCTTATTGTCATAGTTGAACCCAATATTTATTAGGTAAGGTGATTGCCCTTGTAACTGGCGGTTATCAGCAAGGGTTTCCCCTACACGTAAATTGTCTTGACGGTTTGCTCTTTCATCAGCACTGAATTGTTGTTGTGATTTTATGATTGAGACATTCGTGTTGAAATTAAGGTCTTGCAAGCCGGAAATAAAACCAAGATTTTTTCGTATTTCTATTTCGCCTCCAAATACTTCTGCATCGCCTAGATTAAGCGGTGTAAATTGCCCTGAAGCACCACGAATAAAGGAAATTTCAATAGGATCTTTAAAAGATTTGTAAAAACCACTCAGTGCGAAAAAGTCTCCCTGATCTCCATATTTTTCAAAGCGAAGATCATAGTTGTCAATATAGGTAGGTTGTACGTTTATGTTCCCTATAAAGAACGTACTGTTTATAGGGTCAAAAATTTCGGCCAATGATGCTTCTTTAAATGATGGCCGTGCAGTGGTTCTTGAATAGGATGCCCTTATTTTTTTATTCGCATCTTCATTGAGGTCGAAAATTAAATTTGCAGATGGAAAGAAATCCGATTTGTCAAGAATTTTCGAATCGTCAAAACGGGTCCCGTCTTGGCGCTGTCCTGTATAGATTAGATCATATTTTTCATAGCGAACTCCCAAAACCGTATTGAACCAACTGGCTATTTTAAATTCTTCAGAAATATAACCGGCTGCCACAGAGGTGTTGGCTTTAAAGGAATCTGAAATTCCAGAATCCCTTCTAACAAAAATGCCACTGCCAGTTGCTGGGTCATAAATGTTTTGCGGTGCCAATATTTGGTTAGGATCACCTCCAAAGGTTGCACTCGCAACATTTAAAAGAGAAAAGGAATATTGGACTACGTTAAAATCCCTCTTTTTATAATTATAGGCACCTCCAAACTTTAGTTTGGCATCACTGCCAAAAAGACTGTGTTTTCTGGTAAAATCCACTTTTCCCGGAAGGCTTATTTCCTCAAGGGTTCTGTAAATACGGATGGGTTCTCCAGATTCACTTGGCTCAATGGTATAGGTAGGTTCACCACCATCAGGGTTTTCATTAATTTTGAAAGGTGTTACCTTAAAATCTTTATCCTCCACTCTCGCATAGGAAGGTGAAAGTTTATATTCTAAAGTCCAGCTGGCGTCCGAATTGGTGTTTTTACCATTAAAAAGTACATTGGAAATGGAACGCTGTGTGTATATTGAGTTGTCTTTTTTAATTTCGTTAACGCTAATAATGCGGTTGGATTGTTGAAATAGGGAAGCTTCACTTTCACCATTTTGAATGTGTAGTAGGTTCAATTTATATTTGGATCGTTCTGTTTTAAAAGAAATTCCTGCCAGACCACTCAATAGTACATTATTATTGCCTAGTTGTCCGCGCTGCAATCGGTCCACCCGTAATTCGTTGATGGCAGGATCTGTATTTTTTCTGAATACTTGTCCATCAATATAATCATCGTAATACTCCGTTTCGTTTTTGTATGAAAGGGACGCCAAAAATCCAAGTTGGTTTTTGCCCACATCATATTGGTTTCCTCCAGTTGCTGAAAAACTATAGTCCATAAAACTTTGTTCCTTTTTAACAGCAAGGTTTGGATCAAACCTTTGGGTAAGCGTTCTTACCGTGGTGCCGCTCTGTTGCGGCAATGGAATTACCTGTGCCTCTGGGATTGGATTGTTGCGAAAGCCGTCGTCAAAACCCAAAAAGTCCGTTTTGCTTTTTTCACCAGTTAGATAGTTGTCATTAAAGTGAAATGAGGAATTGTAACCCAACCCAAGCGATACACTATATTCTTCACGTGAGGGAATATCTTTTGTAACAATATCTACAACACCGCCGGTAAAATCTGCAGGTTGGTCCGCAGTTGATGATTTTGTAACAATTAAGTTTTCGAGGATTTTAGTAGGGAAAATGTCCAGTTGCAAGGTATTTCTATCTGGATCCAGCCCGGGAACATCCATTCCGTTTAGGATGGATTTGGTATATCTATCACCAAGACCACGTACATAAACAAATTTACCATTTTGAACTGAAACTCCAGGAACATTGGTTACAGCGCTTGCAATATTGCTTGCGCCGGTTTTATTGATTGTTTCAAGAGAGAGCCCATCCATTAAACTAACCGAATTCTGTTGTATGCTTAATACAGCCGCAGCGGTGTTTTGCTTTGCTGTGGTCTTGATTACAACTTCGTCCAATTGCCCTGCGCTTGCTTTTAAGGTAACATCTAGATTGGTCGTTTCGCCTTGTTTTACAACTACTTCTGCAATTTCCACGGTTTGGTAACCTACGAATGAAAAGCTAAATGTATAAGTTCCTGGTTCTAATTTAAGATTATATTTTCCCTCAAAATCTGAGGTAGTTCCAGTTTGTGTTTCTTTCACAATAACATTTGCAAAGGGAAGCACATCGTTGTATTCGCCGTCAAGTACTTTTCCTGAAACAACTCCTTGTGAGAAGCCCACTTGAACAAATAATCCGATTATTGCTAATAATAATATTTTTTTCATCAATATGATTTTATATAAGAAATTGCCCGTTGCATTTTAACGAGCAATTTCTATTAAGAATAATATGTTTTATGAAGTATTATAGGGCGCCTTTTGATTTTGCAAACGTCCAAGAAAAAACAGACAAATCAGCTCCTCCACTTGTTCCTGATGTAGACCAAGCTGCAGCTCTTTCAGTAAATGTTGGATTAAGAATAATTTGGTTTTCTCCTTCTCCGGTTTTTTCTACGAAAATTGAGTTTGCAGTAGGAACGCCAGATGGTAGGTTGATAACCCAGTTTTGGAAAACAATTTTGCCATTCAGAAAATTCTGCGCAACGGCATTGTTGTCAAGCTCAAGATCAGAGCTTGCCTTAAATCCAGTAGCGTAAATGTTTTTAAAAGTTCCTTCTGGCTTGTCTCTTAAATCTGCATATTCCCCATTTTCTGTTACGCTATTTCCGATAAGTGTTATTTTATCGAAAACAAACCCACGTTGGAATGAACCTTCACCGCCATCAATTTCCATTCCGTGGTCAGAAATATCTCCTTCAATAACTACAGAGTTTGAAACGGTACCGCCAAAAGCCTGATCAACATCAAGTCCATCATCACCATGGCCCCAAGTCAAGAGGTTAGAAACATTTACTTTTCCACCAAAAAATTCAACACCATCATCAAGATTTCCAATAATTTCAATGTTAGAAATTGTAGTTCCAGAACCAACACCACCCAAAGTAAGGCCGTTGATTTCATTTCCTTCGCCGATTGCGGTTCCTCCGTGACGAATGGAAACATAATTAATGACACCAGAATTGTCTGCATCATCATTACCACCATAAAGGCCATCTGTATCACTTGCAGGAATACCTTCTATTTGACTTTCAATAGCATTTCCCGCTACTGAAATTTTTGCATTTCCTAAAACCAAAAGTCCACCCCAAAGAGCACGGTCATTTACGCCAAGGTTTGTTCCGAATTTTTGGCCTACGTTAATGTTATCTGCAATAGATGTCATAACAATTGGCTCATCAGCAGTACCATTTGCCATTAGGTTGGCTCCTCTAGCAATAATAAGTGTTGATGCATTGGCACCAGAACCAGGTAATGCTTTAATAATAGTCCCTTTATTTATGGTCAGTGTGGCGCCATTTGTAACGGTTACACGACCACTCAGCTCCCAAATTACATCGCTTGTCAATGTCATGTCTGAAGTGATTTTCCCAGAAAGAGTTGTGTTTACTGGATCCGGTTCAACTGGGATAACATTATTGTCATCTTTGCTACAACTAAAAACTAAGAGAAGTGATGTAAGCACAATCGAGGATAATAAGATTTTTTTCATTGTTTTTGTTTTATGGATTTTTTGTTTTCTAGTGTTGTTTTATTTACGGCAAAGATGACTCTCTTATGTCATGTCTATGTTAAAAGTAAGTTATCAATAAATGATTTTAGTGTTAGCTAAAGGTTAAGCAGAAAACAAAAAAAATGCTTGCCTTGCCTTTTGAAAATAGTATCTTGCCTTCAAAATTTTCAAGATTATGATGCAATGGGAACAGTTGCTCTCTTTACGGAAGCAAGGGAATAAAAGCAAGAGAATCAGAATAGAAGAAAACGAAACCCGTTTGGGCTTTGAGGTAGATTATGACCGTGTAATTTTTTCATCTGCATTCCGAAGTTTGCAAGATAAAACACAGGTTATTCCTCTATCAAAAACTTCGTTTGTTCACACGCGACTTACACATAGTCTTGAAGTTTCTGTGGTTGGCCGCTCTTTGGGCAGAATTGTGGGAAAGGAAGTTTTGAAAAAACATCCGCAATTGCAAAACGTGCACGGTTATCAATTCAATGATTTTGGAGCCATTGTTGCGGCTGCCGCCTTGGCGCACGACATTGGCAATCCTCCTTTTGGGCACAGTGGAGAAAAAGCTATTGGCGATTATTTTTTAAACGGAAATGGGAAGCGTTTTAAAAATCAACTTACCGAAAAAGAATATCAAGATCTGGTAGATTTTGAAGGAAATGCCAACGGGTTTAAAATTTTGACCGAATCTAAAAATGGTGTTGAAGGTGGACTGCGGTTGACGTATGCAACATTGGGAGCGTTTATGAAATACCCAAAACAATCACTTCCCAAAAAACCTTCGGCACACGTTGCCGATAAAAAATTCGGCGTTTTTCAAGGTGAAACAGAATTTTTCAATGAAGTAGTTACCGAGACTTGGCCTTTTAAATCGAAATAATAGTGGCTATTCACGTCATCCATTGACTTACCTTGTTGAAGCGGCGGATGATATTTGCTATACAATAATAGACTTTGAAGACGGTATCAATCTTGGGTTGATTGAAGAAGAAATAGCCTTGGAATATTTGATTAATTTGGTCCGGAACAATTTAAAAAAAGATGTTTACTCCAAATTAAAAACGTCTCAAGATAGATTAGCCTACTTACGTTCACTTGCAATAAATACTTTAATAGCAGAAGCTGCAACTATTTTTATTGAAAACGAAGAAGCTATTTTGAATGGCATTTTTTCCGAAGCTTTAATGGATAAAAGTCAGTACAAAGCCCAGATTGCAGACATTATAAAAATAAGTATTGAAAAAGTTTACCAAAGCACTGAGGTAATGGAAAAAGAAATTGCCGGCTATACTATATTATCAACTTTACTTGATGTATTCACTTCAGCTTATGAAAACCATTTTCATGCTAAGGCGCGTCAATATGACAAGCTGTTGTTGCGAATGTTTGGCTGCGATCTTTCACAAAAACCCCAATCCGTTTATGAATATGTAATGGAGTGTTGCAGTTTCATTTCCAGACTTACCGATGGGAATGCTCTTCAAATTTTTCAAAAAGTAAAAGGAAATCTATAAGGTAAAAGCGCATGTTATGTCCAAGTATGTTAAAAATTGAATTTAAATAGCGTTTTTTACCAATTTTATGATATTTTTATAAATTCTATTTTTGAAAATTTTAAATCAAACTTTTTTTGATCAATCTTTTCTAATCATAATCACCTAAAAATTTAATATTTACCTTATGAAAAAATTTCTTTACTTACTTATCATTTTTGCTGTAAATGTGTCCTTTGCACAGGACTACAGCAGCGTGATAAAATCGTATCTTCAACAAAACCGAGCTCAGTATTCGCTACAACAACAGGATATTTCTGATATTTCGGTTGCTTCGCAGAGTTTTTCAAAAAGCATGAAAGTTCAAAATGTGTATGTGGAACAGCGCCACCAAGGCATTAAATTGTTCAATTCCGTATCTAGTTTTGTTATAAAAGATGGGGCAGTAGTTAGTGCTAAGCTTTCTTTTACTGAAAATGCTGCTGCAAAAGTAAACGGCACAACGCCATCTATTTCTGCCGTTGGTGCAATATCAAAAGCTGCAAACTGGCTAGGTCTGGAAAACCCTTCAAATCTTACTTTGTTGGAATCGGTTTCCGATAACAGCTATATTTTTTCCAATGGCAACATTTCACTGGAAAACATTCCAGTAGAACTTGTTTATCAAAAAATGGATGAAACAGGAGCATTAAAACTTGCTTGGGATTTGAGTATCTATATATTAGATGCCTCACATTATTACAGTGTTCGTATAGACGCGCTTACAGGAGAATTATTGGAAACCAATGATTGGGTAGTGAGCTGTAACTTTGAAGGTTCACATTCCCACACCAATTCAGGCAGTTTACTTTTCGCAAATAACAAAGTGACCAATTCAAGCCGTGCCCTTGGCGATGGTTCTTCTTATCGTGTTTTTGCCTTACCATTGATTGCTCCTAATGAGGGGGATGATTCTATAGTTTCTGATCCTTCTGACCCAATTGCTTCTCCTTTTGGATGGCATGATTGGGATGGTTCGGCTGGCGCAGATTTTACCGATACAAAGGGTAACAATGTTTTGTCAAATGAAGACAGAAATGGTAATAATGGGAACGGTGCAACAGCTGATGGTGGTCCAACACTTACTTTTGATTTTCCTTATAACCTTCCACAGGTCCCAGTTAACTTTTTGGATGGCAGCACTCACCAATTTGTTCTATATGAACAATATGATTCACGACATTATGTATTATTATGGTTTTGATGAGGCAAGTGGAAACTTCCAAAAAAACAATTATGGTAATCCTGGTAATGGAAATGACTTTGTTGTTGCCGATGCACAAGATGGCAGTGGTATGAACAACGCTAACTTTGGAACACCCCCAGACGGAAGCAATCCGAGAATGCAAATGTACCTTTGGAGCGCCCCGGGCAATGTTTTAGGAACTTTTCTTACTGTAAATAACGGGCCATTGGCCGGCACATATTATGCAGCCGATTCAAATTTTGCGCCACCAGTGCCAGTTGCTCCTATAACTGCAGATCTTGTGGTGATAGCAGATGACAGTGGTGATCCAACCGATGGTTGTAACAATGTTACTAATGGAGGTGACTTGAATGGTAAAATTGTTGTAATAAGAAGAGGAACTTGTGCATATAATGTAAAAACTCTTGCTGCACAGAATGAGGGTGCTGTAGCTGTAATAGTTGTAAATGATGTTCCTGGAGATCCTCTTGCAATGGGAGGAAGTGGTGCTGGCATTACGATTCCAGCTATTATGGTATATCAATCAGACGGTGAGGCATTGATTACTTCACTTTTAAATGGAGACACAATCAATGCAACTTTAGAAGATGACGGATCTGGAAATGATCCTTTCCAAAGAGATGGAGATCTTGACAATGTGATAATTGCTCACGAATATGGTCATGGTATCTCTAATCGTTTAACGGGTGGTGCTAGCCAAGCTGGCTGTCTTCAAAACCAAGAGCAGATGGGTGAAGGTTGGAGTGATTATATTGGATTGATGCTCACAATGAAGCCAGGTGACTCTAGAAACGATTACCGTGGTATAGGCACTTATGCAATTGGAGAAGGAATAGCTGGAAGAGGTTTGAGAACCAAATATTACTGCACAGACTTTGCAGTAAATAATTTTACATACAATAGTATTAAAACACAAGCAGTTCCTCATGGAGTGGGCTCCGTTTGGGCAACCATGTTATGGGATTTAACTTGGGATTTAATTGACCGATACGGTTACGATGCTGATATTAAAAACGGCTCTGGCGGTAACAACATTGCGCTTCAACTTGTTATGGACGCAATGAAACTTCAACCTTGTAGTCCAGGATTTGTGGATGGGCGTGATGCAATCCTACAAGCTGACCAACTTCTGTATGCTGGAGTTAATAGATGTCTTATCTGGCGTGCTTTCGCTAGAAGAGGACTTGGAGAAAATGCAACTCAAGGAAGTACTGATAACAGATCTGATGGAGTCGAGAATTTTGATATTCCAACAGGATGTGAGTTAGGTGTTTCTGATAATGATGCTAATGAAAACAATTTTATAGTTTATCCAAACCCTTCAAATGGAGAGTTTAGCATAAAGTCTAGAGTTGATGTAGGAGAAGCTACAATCTCAATTTTTGATATGAATGGTAGAAAAGTGTTCAACCAAACAATTGAACTTCACCAAAGCGCAACTATAAATGCATCTGGACTTACTTCAGGTATTTACTTGATGCAGATTGAAGGTGCTAATCGTTCGCAAACCACAAAACTGATAATCAACTAAGGATAATATAGTTTTGAATTGAAAAGAGGCTCGAAAGAGCCTCTTTTTTTATAAGCATTTCTGAAGTGTTTGTTTAATTTTTGCTGAAGAGATACCTGCAATTTCCTGTAATTCTGAAATAGTTCCATGTTCTGGAAAAACATCATGAATACCTAAAATTTCAATTTTATTTTTATAGCCTTTTGAAGTAGCAAAAGTGGCTACGGAAGTTCCCAGACCACCTATAATAGTTCCGTCTTCAACCGTAATAATTGTTTTGTATTTCTTAAAAATTTGATGCAAAAGCAGTTCGTCTAAAGGCTTTAAGAAACGCATATCAATCAAGCCAATTTTTTCCTGTTGCTCATCTGATAACATTTCGATTGCTTCAAGAGCGTTATCGGCTATTGTTCCAATAGTTAAAATAGCAATTTCTTCACCTTCTTTTACTACCGCTGCTTTTCCAATTTCAATATTTTTAAAGGGTTTGTGCCTTTCTAAAATCTTCCTCCTGCCGCGTGGATAACGGATGAATATTGGTAAATTTAATCCTTGTTGTGCGGTGAACATTATATTTCGGAGCTCCGATTCATTTCGTGGCGCAAAAATAATGAGGTTTGGAATACAATTTAAAAAAGCCAAATCAAAAATACCGTGATGCGTTGCCCCATCTTCACCAACAATCCCTGCACGATCTAAACAAAAAATCACAGGTAGTTTTTGGAGGCACACATCGTGGATAACTTGGTCATACGCTCGTTGCAAAAAGGTGGAATAAATATTACAGAAAACTGTAAATCCTTGGGTTGCCATTCCTGCGGCAAATGTAACAGCATGTTGTTCGGCAATCCCAACATCAAAAGCTCTTTTAGGGAAAGCATCCATCATATATTTTAAAGAACTACCTGTGGGCATTGCTGGTGTGATACCTATTATTTTTTCATTTTTTGAAGCAAGTTCTACCAATGTTTTTCCGAAGATATCTTGAAATTTAGGAGGCTGAACATTAGTACTTTTCGGGACAAGGTCGCCTGTATGAGCATCAAATTTACCGGGTGCATGGTATACTACTTGGTTTTCTTCGGCTTGCCGTAAACCCTTGCCTTTGGTTGTAATTATGTGTAACACTTTAGGTCCTTGAACTTTTTTAAGTCTTTCCAGTTCTGAAATTACCAGATTTAAATTATGCCCATCGATTGGCCCCGAATAGTTGAAATTTAAAGCTTCAAAAATATTATCTGCTTCCTTTGCGCCATCAAGTTTTACTTTGGTAAAATAATTTTTTAACGCACCCACACTTGGGTCGATACCGATGGCATTATCGTTCAAGATAACCAACAGATTTGTATCTGTTACCCCAGCGTGGTTCAATGCTTCAAAAGCCATTCCGCTGGCAATGGAGGCATCGCCAACCACGGCAATATGCTGTTTATCAATTTCACCTTTTAATTTTGATGCAATTGCCATCCCCAGCGCTGCTGAAATTGCAGTACTGCTGTGGCCCACACCAAAAGTATCATATTCACTTTCTTCGCATTTTGGGAAACCACTGATGCCGCCTAACTGTCTATTGGTATGAAAAATTTCTTTTCTTCCAGTCAATATTTTATGCCCATATGCTTGATGACCAACATCCCAAACTAAAATATCTTCTGGCGTGTTGAATACATAATGAAGCGCAATGGTCAGTTCTACCACGCCAAGACTGGCGCCCAGATGACCTTCTTTTGTGGCAACAATATTTATAATAAATTCACGAAGTTCATGCGCGAGTTGCGGCAATTTTTCCTTTGGAATTTTCCGAAGGTCTTCGGGAAACTGAATTGTATTTAAGATGTTTTCAGACACGGTGTAAAGATACAGTTATTGGGAATTTGTTAATTGGCGAATTCGTTAATTTGTTAATTCGTAATTTCGTTTTTTTAAATTCTGATCAAAAGCCTAAAAATCTTGAGTATAATAGACCCATACGACGACACCTATTTTATGAAACGCGCACTGCAAGAAGCTGGTGCTGCCTATGAAAAGGGAGAAATACCGATAGGTGCAGTAATCGTTATAAACAATCAAATCATTGCCCGAGCACATAACCTTACAGAAACCCTTAACGATGTTACTGCTCACGCCGAAATGCAGGCCATTACTGCGGCAGCAAATTATCTTGGCGGCAAATATTTAATAGATTGCGCGCTCTATGTAACCATTGAACCTTGCCAGATGTGTGCGGGAGCTTTGTTTTGGAGCCAAATTTCAAAAATAGTTTATGGAGCGAGAGATGAACAAAGAGGCTGTATTACTTTAAATACAAAATTACATCCCAAAACTGTTATGACGGGTGGGGTAATGGCAGAGGAAGCTTCACAATTATTAAAACAGTTCTTTATCGAGAAGAGATCGCGATAGCATATTGGGAATGAACTAAAAAAGAAAAGCCTTTCAGAAAAGAAAGGCTTTTAAAATCCTCAACGTATATTTTTAGTCGTGGATTACGCGAACTTGAGCCGCAACACGTCCTTTTCTTCCTTCTTCTTCAACATATTCTACTTTGTCACCTTCGTTAAGAGCTTCGCCATTCAATCCGGTTACGTGTACAAAAATGTCTTTTCCAGTTTCATCATTTGTGATAAAACCAAAACCTTTTGATTCGTTAAAAAACTTTACTGTTCCTTCCATTGTAAATAAAAAATAAATTAATAATAAGCTACAAATGTATAAATTTTATGATTTCAAGTATTAACAATATTAAATTTTTTTGAGTTGCACTTGCCGCCTAAATTTTTTTATCTTTTTGATAATCCTGCATTTTTTGTATGTTCTCTTTGTTGAGCATGTAATCTTTTACACTTCGGTTTTTCCAGCGGTGATAGATGAAAAGTGGCATCAAAATAAAAAAGCTAACCATTAAAGTAAGACCAATTATTAAATTTCCCGTTGCTTCATCATCTAGTTTAATATAAAAGCCGATACCTAAAGCAATAAGTACGACAATGAAAAGTACTATTATAAAATATCTCATATCTTTTGTGTTTTATAACTATACTATTTTCCCGAAAAATCAATCAATTTTCTTCGGTATGCAGTTAGTAATTTCGATTTTGAAACGAAGCCGTAATATTCTCCATTGTTTATTACCGGAAGGTTCCAAGCAGCTGTGTCCTGAAATTTTTTCATCACATCGGTCATTTTATCATTTTCCAGATCTATGATGCTTGGCGGATGATGCATAAGCTCGCTGGCTTTTACCTCATCGTATAAATTTTGATCAAACATTACTGGACGTAGATCGTCCAAAAGTATAATCCCTTCTAAAGCATTTGTTTCTTTATTAAGGACGGGAAACAGGTTTCTTTTGGATTTTACAACAGCACCGTGCACGATCTCTCCTAAATTCATATGCGGATAAATGGCTATGAAATCCCGCTCTATAACCGTTTGTATATCCATTAGCGTAAGTACTGCGTGGTCTTTGTTGTGGGTAATAAGATCTCCTTTTCTTCCCAATTCCATTGCATAAACAGAATGTGGTATAAAATATTTAGTGATTGAGAAACTAATAGCTGCGGTTATCATTAATGGAATAAAGAGGTCATAACCACCAGTTACTTCTGCAATTAAGAAAATAGCGGTCAATGGTGCGTAAAGCACTCCGGCCATTAACCCCGTCATTCCTACCAACGTAAAATTACTTTCAGAAACCCCATTGGGAAAAAGCCCGCAATTATTTAAAACTTTAGCAACTACATTGCCCATAATACTTCCCATAAACAAAACCGGAGCGAAAATACCACCTACGCCGCCTGCGCCAAAGGTAAGCGCACTTGCAATTATTTTGAAAAAAACTAAGCCACCCAAGAGGGCAATTACTACCCAAATGCTACTTAATTCTAGGTTAAAAATGTTGTTTTGTAAAGCTATTTCGGGGTTTCCTTTTACCAGATTGTTTATTACATCAAAACCTTCACCGTAAAGCGGAGGGATAAAATACACAAGTACGCCCAGACCTATGCCGCCAATAAGAAGGCGTTTGCCAGGGGAATTTATTTTTTCAAATAACGTTTGAATATAGGCATACACTTTTGTAAAGTAAACCGATGTAAACCCTGCCGCAAGTCCCAAAAGCATATAGAAAGGAACGTCGCTCAAGTAAAATGCATCTGTGTTTTTAAAGGGAAGCAGAATATCATTTCCGAAAAAGAAATAGGAAGTAAGAATTCCTGAAATAGAAGCCAGCAAAAGTGGAAGCATAGATGCTAAGGTTAAATCCAGACTGAAAACCTCAATTGCAAAAATTAGGGCTGCTATAGGTGCTTTAAAGATAGAAGCCATTGCGCCAGCAGCAGCGCAACCAATCAATAGTGTTCTGTTTGCTTGATTCAAGTGCAAAACTCTAGATAAGTTTGAACTTATTGCCGCACCCGTTGCAACGGTAGGCCCCTCTAATCCTACAGAACCACCAAAGCCCACTGTTAAAGGCGCCGTTAGAATACTACCTAACATTTGGTAACGTTTTATAAAACCCTTCTTTTTTGAAATGGCAAATAATGTTGAAGGTATCCCATGGCTTACCCTGTTTCGAATAACATATTTAATAATAATATAGACAAGTAATAGACCAAGGATAGGAAAGATAAAATAGAAGGCTGTATGATAATATTCTATCAAATTACCTTCTAGCAAATGTTGTATAAAGTGGGTAAGGTTCTTTAATATTACAGCCCCTACTCCTGCCAAAAAACCCACAATTATAGCTATTAAATACACAAAATGCGTTTGCGAGATGTATTTAATTCTCCAAATAAGGAAGCGGGTTAATAAAGTTCTTTTTTGTGTTGGCATCTTTAAAGCTATTAAAAAATCCTGCACTTGCAGGATTTTTCTTTATGATTTTATTTCAACTTTTAGATGAAGTTCTTCTAATTGCTTTTTATCAATAGGAGCAGGGGCATCAATCATCACATCGCGGCCTGCGTTGTTTTTTGGGAAAGCTATGAAATCACGGATGGTTTCCTGTCCGCCCAAAATAGCTACCAATCTATCCAAGCCGAAAGCAAGTCCGCCGTGAGGTGGTGCTCCGTATTGAAAAGCATCCATCAAAAACCCGAATTGCGCTTTCGCTTCTTCAGGTGTGAAGCCTAAATAATCAAACATCAACGCCTGTGTTTTTTTATCGTGTATTCTAATGGAACCGCCACCTATTTCGTTTCCGTTTAAAACTAAATCGTATGCATTTGCTTTTACGTCACCAGGATTAGTATCTAAAAGTTCCAGCTGTCCAGGTTTTGGGGAGGTGAAGGGGTGGTGCATCGCGTGGTAACGCTCAGTTTCCTCGTCCCATTCCAAAAGCGGAAAATCCACAACCCAAAGTGGTGCGAATTCGTTATTCTTTCTTAAACCAAGCTGCTCTGCCAAATGCATGCGTAACGCACTCAACTGGGTTCTCGCTTTGTTTTTTGCTCCGGAAAGTACGCAGATTAAATCGCCAGGGTTGGCGCCAGTGGCTTCTGCCCACTTCTCCAAATCTTCTTGGTCGTAAAATTTATCTACGGAAGATTTATAGCTTCCGTCCTCATTACAGCGAACGTAAACCATTCCCATAGCGCCTATTTGTGGACGTTTCAGCCAATCAATTAAATTATCTATTTCTTTTCTGGTGAACGTGTTTCCGCCGGGAACTGCTATTCCCACAACCAATTCTGCTTGATTGAAAACATTAAAGTCTTTGTGCTGTGCAACTTCGTTCAGCTCGCCAAACTCCATCCCGAAGCGGATGTCTGGCTTGTCGTTTCCGTACTTCGCCATAGCTTCATCATAAGTCATTCTTGGAAATTCGGTAACTTCTACACCGTTTATTTCCTTTAGCAAATGTTTGGTTAAACCTTCAAAAGCGTTCAAGATATCTTCTTGTTCTACGAAAGCCATTTCGCAGTCTATCTGTGTGAATTCCGGCTGGCGGTCTGCACGCAAATCCTCATCACGAAAACATTTTACTATTTGGAAATATTTGTCCAAGCCACCCACCATCAACAATTGCTTAAACGTTTGGGGTGACTGCGGAAGGGCGTAAAACTGGCCTTCATTCATTCTGGAAGGCACAACGAAATCACGTGCGCCTTCAGGGGTTGATTTTATTAAATACGGGGTTTCCACTTCTACGAAACCTTCATTTGATAGATAATTACGAACGGCAATGGCAACTTTATGGCGAAAAATAAGATTCTCGCGCACAGGTTTTCTGCGGATATCTAGGTAGCGATATTTCATCCTTAAATCTTCGCCACCGTCTGTTTCGTCTTCTATAGTGAAGGGTGGGGTGAGCGATTCATTTAGAATAGTCAGTTCAGAAACTAAAATTTCCACATCGCCAGTTGGCATGTTTGGGTTTTTGGATTCACGCTCTATAACAGTTCCTGTAACTTGGATCACAAACTCGCGGCCCAATTTTGCAGCTTTTTCAATTACTTCTTTTGAAGTTCTTTCCTCATCAAAAATAAGTTGGGTAATGCCGTAGCGATCGCGAAGGTCTACCCACACCATAAAACCTTTGTCGCGGGTTTTTTGCACCCATCCTGCAAGGGTTACTTCCTTATTGATATCTGCAGCGCGAAGCTGGCCGTTGTTGTGCGTTCTGTACATTTTCTTCTGAAAAAAATTAAGGGTGCAAATTTAATAAGTATTAAATGAATAGTTGTGGTTTTGAAGGGATTATTATTTGTTGCCTTGAATGCAAGAATATTTTAAAAGAAAGACTTGCAAGATTTTGGAAGCCTTACAAGTCTTTTATATAATCTAAAAATTAAGTTCTTGATTCTCGGCTCACAGCTGTTTCTTCGCCTTCAACTTTTTCAACTCCTTTAACCTGCGTTTTTTTCTGAATTTAATCTTCGCTCGGTTCACCAAGTAAAACATCACGGGGACCACAATCAAGGTCAAGAAAGTAGCAAATATCAATCCGAAGATTACCGTCCACGCCAGCGGACCCCAGAAAATCACGTTGTCACCACCAATGTAAATGTTCGGGCTATAGTCTGTAAACAGTCCAAAGAAATCTATATTTAGACCAATAGCCAAAGGTATAAGTCCGAGCACGGTGGTAATTGCGGTAAGTAATACAGGGCGCAAACGCGATTTTCCACCTGCAACTATGAGTTCAAAATACTGCTTTTTAGTTAGCATATCGTCATCGTCCATTTCCAACTCGTTCATTTTTCTGTCTATAAGAATCTGGGTATAATCTATAAGTACAATGGCGTTATTAACCACAATTCCTGCCAGCGAGATGATACCCATCATTGTCATAATAATCACGAAATCCATTTGGAATACCACGAGTCCAAGAAACACACCAGCCAAACTAAGAACAATGGCGGTTAAAATAATGATGGGTTTGCTTATTGAGTTGAATTGTCCCACAAGAATAAGTAAGATACCGCCCATTGCATAAAATAGCGCCATTAACAGAAAGCCCATATTGTCTGCTTGCTCTTCCTGCTCCCCAGTAAAAGACAAGTTTATGTCTTTTGGCAGTTCGTAATTCTGAAGTTCGGTTTTAAGGTCGTTCACAATTTCGGTAGCGTTGTAACCTCCTATTACGTTGGAGTAAACAGTGATGGTTCTCTTTAAATCTTTCCTTTTAATGGAACTGAAAGAGGCAGTGTTATTCTTAGTAACCATTGCCGAAATAGGTACCTGCACAATCTTCCCTTGATTGTTTCTAAAGGTAATGGGCTGGTTAAAAAGCGCGCTCTCGTCGTAACGGGATTTTTCAGAAAGGCGAACGTTTATTTCGTAATCGTCGTCTCCTTCTTTGTATGTAGAAGCTTCTTCCCCAAAAATGGCACGACGCAAGGTTAACCCAATTTGTCCGGTGGAAATTCCCAACTGACCAGCCTTTTCACGGTCTACGGTCACGTCCATTTCGGGTTTGCTTTTATTTACGTCTATCTTCAATTCTTCGATACCACTAATGCCCAAACTTTCAATATAAGAACGGAGGTTTTCAGCTTGACGCAGCATTTCTTCATAGTTTTCACCGCTCAATTCTATGTTTATTGGGTAACCAACGGGAGGACCAGCGGCATCTTTTTCAACAATTATAGAGGCTCCTGGGAAGCCTTTTACAGACTCGCGCACTTCTTCTAAAACAGTACTACTCTTAACGCCACGGCGCAATTGGAAGTCGCGCATGGAAAGGGTTATTTTTCCTTTCTGCGGCATGTCGTTGCTCTGTCCACCATCAGTCTGTGGATTTCCAGCACCTTGGCCTACCTGTGAAATGGCAGATTCTACCATATAATTGTAACCATTATCGTTGTATTTTTCAATAGCGCCAAAAACCTGTTGCTCTACCTGCTTGGTGAGTTCGTTGGTTTTTTCAATATCGGTTCCCTGTGGGTATTCTATATAGGTAATAATCTGATTCGGTTCATTTTCTGGGAAGAAAAGCACATTTGGCTGTGCAATTCCGACTAAAACGAAAGACATAATTAGCAACGCAATGGTTCCGAAGAAAAACACGTAGGCTTTTCTTCCGCGCAATGCATATTTTAGGGTTCTTTCATAGAAATTCTCTAGTTTTTTAAGGGATTTGTACTGAAAATAATCCACGGCTCCAGCCAAAAAATATTTGTAAACCCAAAGCATAATTGCAGAAAGTATAGCCAAGTTTCCAAAACCACGGAAAGCGGCGACATCCATAGAGAAACCTGCAACCAATAACAAAATACCTACCCCTAGTAGAATCAAGCTCCAACGAATAAGTTTCTTTTTTGTCATGGATTCTTCTTCAGTTTTCATAAATTCTGAAGTAAGCATAGAGTTTATAATCAGCGCCACAAAAAGTGATGACGAGAGCACCACCGAAAGCGTGATAGGGAAATAAATCATAAACTTACCAATCATTCCTGGCCAGAGCCCAAGTGGGAAAAACGCCGCAAGGGTGGTTGCTGTTGAAGCAATAATAGGCCAAGCAATCTCACCCATACCTTGTTTGGCGGCTTTTCGCGGCGACATGCCTTCGCTCATCAATGTGTACACGTTCTCCACTACCACAATACCATTATCCACCAGCATTCCCAGACCCATAACGAGTCCGAAAAGTACCATGGTGTTAAGCGTAAAGCCCAATGAGGAAAGAATAAACAGCGACATCAGCATAGAAAGCGGAATGGCGAAACCTACAAAAAGTGCATTTCTGAAACCTAGGAAAAACATTAAAACGAGTACAACTAAAAGAACCCCGAAAATAATGTTGTTCACCAAATCGTTCACTTGGTTTTCGGTTTTTATGGATTGGTCGTTTGTTAGGCTAACATGAAGGCTTTTTGGTAGATAGTTTTCCTGTTCTTCAGCCACGATTTTTTTGATCTGCTCTACTGCTTGGATCATGTTTTTACCGGCACGTTTCTTTACATCAAGCATTACTACAGGATCGCCGTATTCACGGGCGTAAGTAGTGGCGTCTTTTTCCTTAAATTTTATATCGGCGATATCTTTTAAGAAAATAACTCCATCTTCTTTTTTTACGACAACGTTTTCCAGTTCTTTTGGGTCTTCAATTTCACCTGTAATTCGAATATTTTTTTGAACGCCATTTGTAATAATGTTTCCGCCGGAAATAGTGCTGTTTTCTCCTTTTACTGCATTAATGATATTGTCAAAACTTACCTGCGAAGCAGTCATTTTATAAATGTCAATCGCAATTTCCACTTCTTTTTCTTCAGCTCCACGGATGGTTGCTTCTTTTATTTGGGGAAGTAATTCAATTTTATCCTGAAGATATTCGCCGTAATCCTTCAACTGCTGTACGGGGTAATCTCCAGTAAGGTTGATGTTTAGAATGGGCATTTCTTCGGAAAAATTCAAATCGAAAACGTTGGGTTCTACTTTTCCACCGTTGGTAAGTGTGGGCCAAGTGGTTTCGGCTTTTACTTGATCAACCTTGTCCTTTACCAATTGTTTGGCAACTGGGATATCAACATTTTCCTCAAATTCTACAATAATAATGGAGTAATCCTGAAGTGTAGTAGAGGTAATTTCCTTTACGCCTCCAACGTCTTTAAATTCTTCCTCTAAAGGTTCTGTGATAAATTTTTCAACGTCTTCTGCAGAGTTTCCTGGGTTTACGGAGCTAACATAGATTTTTGTTTCAATGATTTCAGGAAAAGCCTCACGCGGCATACTGTAATAGGCGAAAGCACCCAGAAATAGGATGATAACCATAATTACATAGACCGTCATTTTATTATCAATGGCCCAAGACGATATGCTAAATTCTTTATACGGATTTTTGCTCATGGTGCAATTGGTTTCTTAGTTTTTGATGGTTACTTTTTGACCGTCGCGAAGGGTTTTTGCACCTTCCTTAATTATGGTGTCCCCTTTTTTAATTCCAGACTTTATCTCAGTATGGTTTTCATAGGAAAGGCCAGTTTCAAGAAGTACACGCTTGGCAATACCTATTGAATCATTTACTGGTTGATATATATAAGCAATGGTTTCACCTGCGGCATTTTCCATAAGAATATTTTCAGGAACGGTGATAGCGTTTTCTGTACTGTAATCGTTAACTTTTACAGTTGCAATGAGATTAGGTTTTACCAAACCATCCTTATTCGGAATTTGCACCTGAATGTCAAAACTTCTGTTGTTTGGGTTGATGTAATTGCTCACTTGTTGCACAGTACCTGAGAATTCTTCATTGATTGAAGCTAATTTTACTTTTACTTGTGAACCCTTTTTTATGTTTTTAAGATAAGTTTCGGGAATGGAAGCTTTTACATACATATTACTCAAATTCACTAAACGAATTATGGGCGTTTGGCCTGGAACAACCACTTGTCCGGGATCTGAAATAATTTCGTCCACTACGCCACTAAACGGAGCTGTAATAACAGTTTTTGCCAATTGTGAACGCAATTGTTGTGTTACATTTTTTGAAGCTTCATAGTTGGTTTTGGCTTGAAGATATTGAATTTCCGAACCTATTTTCTGATCCCAAAGACGCTGTTGACGTTCAAATGTGGTTTGAGCTAAAGCCATTTGGGCTTCTTGCTGAGCCACTTGACTTGACAGTCCGCCATCATCGATTTTTGCAAGTCGTTGTCCTTTTGAAACGCTTTGTCCTTCCTTTACATATACATTAGTAAGTACTCCTGAGTATTCTGCGTTTAGAACTAAGTTTTGATCTGTTTCCACATTTCCTTGTACTTCAACATAATGTTTGAAAATTGTGTCTTTTATCACTTCAGCAGTTATTAGAGCAGGACGTTCCCTTTTCTCGTGGGTATCAATGTACTCGTTGAGTTTGTCGATGTCAGCTTTAATGTTGCGTTGCTGAGTGTTCAATTCGGTACGTTTGGCTTTTACAGCTTCCATATTATTGGAGCTAATAATAGCATCTACAGATTTAGTATCGCCGCCACAGGAAAACAGTGTAGCAATTAGGATTAAAAGAAAGAGTGATTTTTTCATTTGTTGATTTTTTTAATCTTTTTAGTTGAAGTGTTTTTAATATTTGCCTTTAATTTCTTCGTAATTGATTCGCAACTTTGGAATATTCAATACGGTTTCAAGATTTGCCTTTTCATTTATCACTTCCAGCATAGCTTGAAAATACTGTTGCTGGGCGGTGTATAGTTGCGTTTGGGCTTGGCGCAAATCAAAACTGGTTGAAAGTCCTTCTGTGAATTTTATTTGGTTTTTGTTATCAATACGTTCAGACAAAGCAAGGTTCTTTTTTGAATTTTCATAATTCTCAATGGCGAATTGATAATTGCTTTGAGCCCTTGTTAGCTCCAGTTTTATTTGTTGCTGGGTCTGTTCAAAATCGGTCTTTGCTTGGTCAAGTGCTATTTTTGTACGCTGGCTAGCGGCATTTCTCAATCCACTGCTGAATATGGGGATGTTAAGACTCACTCCCAAAACCGACGACTGATACCATTTTTGGTCACCATTAAAAAAAGTGAAATCATCACTGTTAGCTGAAGTTCCGTAGTTAACAAAAGCTGAAAGTCTGGGAAGAAATTTGCTCTTCTCCAAACGGTTTTCAAAATAACGTTGTTCAACAAGGTTTTCTGCTATTTTATAATCTACATTATTTTCTATGTTAAGGGAGGCATCTAAAAGTGAAAGACTGATGTTTTGGTTTGCAAGTTCGTCAAGATCATCAGTTAAGGTTACTTGCGCTTCTACATCTATACCCAAGGCCAGATTGAACATTTGCTTAGCAATAGCCTGGCTTCTGCGGGCGTTGTTAAGCTGTGTTTCAATATCTAAAAGAGTTATTTCCAATTGCTCTACGCTTTCTTCTTCCGTCAAACCATTCTCATATATTTTTCGGGTCTCGATAAGATTTTCTTCAAGGTTAGCTTTGTTCTTTTCAAAAATAGCTACCAATTCCTCAGCTAATAAAACACTTCCATATGCATTTATAACACCCTTCCTTACTTCCAATCTCGTTTTCTCATTGGCATTTTCGGAATATCTCAAAAATGCTTTTGCTGCTTTTAGTCCAACTAAATAACTGCCGTCAAAGATGAGCTGGTTTAAAGTAGCAACTGCGTTCGCATTTTGTTTGGTTCCAAACGTAACGGGAACAAAAGTACCTGGGTCACCTCCAGTAATTTCAGCAGGTAAAAGTGTTACAGGTTGTTTCAGATTATTTTGGTAATTGATATTACCATCAATTTGTGGAAGTCCTGTGGCAGTGGTTTCCCATTTTTGCTTTATGGCTTTTGCAATGTCCCGGCGTGCATTTATGGAGGCGTAATTACTGTCCAATGCAAATGTTACAGCCTCCTCCAGGTTGAAATTGTACTCTTTTTGCTGTTGCGAAAAACCTAAAGCAAAAGTTAGTATAAAACTGAAAAATAAAAGTTTCTTAATCATTGGTTTGATGCTCTTTGATGAATTTTTTTAATGTGAGAAAACCTTCTGGGGTTACAATCCCTCTCAGGTGATATTCAAGATATTCCTCTGTCACAAATTTTGCCGGAAATCTATCATTTGGAAATAGGTTTTGATCTTTGATGCCGTGGATGCCCAAAAAATAAAGTCTTGCAATAAAATCTGGGTCCAAACTGCTTCGGTACAACCCCTGCTCAATGCCTTTAGTCATATTTCTTCGGGTACACTCCATCATTTTTTCAAACTGGTTTTGATGAAGTTTTTTGCTTATTTCAGGATAATATTTTTGAAGTTGGTATTGTGGAGAGGATTGGTCATCTTCGAGTTTTCGCAAAATGAATTTCTTAATTTCAAACAATTCCTCAATCGGGTTTTGGTCCAATTCACAAATTTGGTCTATGCCACTGTTAATGCTGTCCATAACACAAAAGGTACATTCCTTCACTAAAGCAGTCTTGTTTTTAAAATGTGTGTAAATAGTTTTTTTTGAAATGGCCATCTCGTTGGCAATATCATCCATTGTAACACTCTTAAAACCAAGTCTTAAAAAAAGATCTGTTGCTTTTTGAATAATTTTTTTTCTCATAATAGGGCGCAAAGATATGCCTTGGAAACTTTTAAAACAAAAAAAGTTTCCAAAGTTTTATAATATTTAACATTAGCTTAACAAAGGAGCTATTTTACACTTTAAATTGTGTGCTTTTGCTTAGCTTGTCTTACTTTAGCCGAAATTTTTTTGCACAATGGAGATTCTGAAAAAATATAATGACGTTCTTCAAGAATATCTTGAGAAAGCTGTTGCGCATACAGAACCGCACCAACTCTACGATCCTATAAAATACATTCTCTCTTTGGGGGGCAAACGTATTCGTCCCTCACTAACGTTGATGATGTGTGATTTTTTTGGCTCAGATTATAAGAAATCAATGAGTGCCGCAATGGCTGTTGAACTATTTCATAATTTTTCTCTCATTCACGATGATATTATGGACAAAGCACCCTTGCGAAGGGGCAAAAGTACCGTTCACGAAAAATGGGATGTCAATACTGCCATTCTTTCTGGAGATGCTATGCTCATCTTGGCATATCGTTTTTTTGAGAATTATGAACCACCAATGTTTCAGGAACTTGCAAAACTCTTTAGCGAAACTGCTTTACAAGTTTGTGAAGGACAACAACACGACATGGATTTTGAAACCCGTGATGATGTGACACTAGTGGAATACATACAAATGATAGATCATAAAACCGCTGTGTTGTTAGGAGCAGCGATGAAAATGGGAGCTATCGTAGCAGAAGCAGCGGAAAATGATAAAGATAAAATTTATCAATTTGGAAGAAATTTGGGCATAGCCTTTCAGTTGCAGGATGATTATCTGGATGTTTTCGGCAATCCGGAAACCTTCGGAAAACAAGTGGGCGGCGATATTATTTCAAACAAGAAAACATTTTTGTATTTGATGGCAGTCGGGCAAGGCCCATCCGCACAAGCCGAGGAACTAGAGCACCTTTTCAGCATCAATCCGAATGACCCAACAGATAAAATTTCAACAGTGAAGGATATATTTTTAACTTCAGGTGCTGCGGAAATCACACAAATAGAAATTGAAAAATACAATAACCTCGCATTTTCACTCTTGGAAGGAATAAATATTTCCGAAGATAAAAAAAAGATGTTAAAGGAGTTTGGAAATAATTTGATGCAACGGAACGTTTAAAAAACAAGAAGCAAACCCCGATATTACCCGTTAATTTATTTGTGAATATTTTAATATTTCCCGCCCTATAAATATGACCATTCAACCCGGCTAGTTTATGTAATTGTTGTATTTTTGTACCGTTTTACAAAAAAAGACCCTTTGCATATTTATCATGGATAAATTTTCATTCTTAAACGCGGTGCATCCTTCCTATATCGCGGAACTTTACGAAAAATATTTACAATACCCAGACAGCGTTGAGCCCAGTTGGAGAGCATTTTTCCAAGGATTTGATTTTGGCTCAGAAAACAGCGCACACGATTTTTTTGGCATAACCGAAGCTGAGAAAGCACCAAAATTGGCCGATGGAGAGAACTGTGAAGATGTAGTGAAGGAGTTTCAAGTTGTAAAACTTATTGATGGATACAGAACCCGAGGACATCTTTTTACCAAAACAAACCCAGTTCGCGAACGCAGAAAATATACGCCAACACTTGCCTTGGAAAACTTTGGACTTTCGCAGCACGATCTTAAAGCCAATTTTAAAGCTGGTGAAATATTGGGAATTGGTGAAACTACTCTTGAGGAAATTATAAAGCATCTGGAAAGTATTTATTGCGATTCCATTGGTATTGAATACATGTACATTCGCAAACCAAATGAAATTCAATGGATTCAACAGAAGCTGAATATTAACGATAATCAGCCCAATTTTTCTACAGAACATAAAAAGCATATTCTTAAAAAACTTAACGAAGCTGTGGCTTTTGAAAGTTTTCTTCATACAAAATACGTTGGGCAAAAACGTTTTTCATTGGAGGGAGGCGAAAGCTTGATTCCTGCTTTGGACACATTGATAGAAAATGCCGCCGAAAGAGGCGTTGAGGATTTTGTGATGGGAATGGCCCACCGTGGGCGTTTGAGCACATTGACAAATATCTTCGGAAAAAGTGCCAAGGATATTTTCAGCGAATTTGATGGAAAGGATTATGCGCAGGATATTTTTGACGGCGACGTAAAATATCACTTGGGTTGGACCTCAAAACGCAAGACCGAATCTGGTAAGGAAATTAATTTAAACATAGCACCAAACCCTTCACATTTGGAAACAGTTGGAGCCGTTGTGGAAGGTATTACAAGGGCAAAACAGGACGACCACCATAAAGGAAATCCGAATAAGGTACTGCCAATAATTGTTCATGGCGATGCAGCAATTGCCGGACAGGGCGTTGTTTATGAAATTGTGCAAATGGCGCAATTGGACGGCTATAAAACTCAAGGTACTATTCATATAGTAGTGAACAACCAGATAGGTTTTACAACCAATTATTTGGATGCCCGTTCATCAATTTACTGTACCGATGTTGGGAAAGTTACCCTTTCGCCAATACTTCACGTAAATGCCGATGATGTTGAAGCAGTGGTTCATGCTATGAATTTTGCATTGGATTTTAGAATGGAATTTGCTCGCGACGTTTTTATCGATTTGTTGGGTTATAGAAAATACGGTCACAACGAAGGTGATGAACCCCGTTTTACACAGCCAAAACTCTACAAAGCGATCGCCAAGCATGATAATCCACGTGATATTTATGCCGAAAAACTTATTGCAGAAGGTGTAATTGACAAAGGGTATACTGACAAACTTGAACAGGAATTTAAGGACAAACTTGAAGAAAATCTTGAAGATTCCAGAAAAGAAGATAAAACAACCATCACTCCATTTATGCAGGATGAATGGGATGGGTATGATTATGCCGAAGAAGATAAAATGATGGAAGCTGTTGATACAACTTTTGATTTAAAGAAGTTGAACGAAATAGCCGAAGTAATTACCCAATTACCTGCTGATAAAAAATTTCTTCGAAAAATAGCCAAACTTGTTGAAGCAAGGCACACCATGTATTTTGAAGACAATAAACTGGATTGGGCCATGGGAGAATTGCTTGCCTACGGAACCCTTTTAAAAGAAGGCCATGACGTGCGCATGAGCGGGCAGGATGTAGAGCGCGGCACTTTTTCTCATCGTCACGCTGTTATAAAAGTTGAAGATAGTGAGGAAGAAGTTGTGCTTTTAAACCATTTGAAAGGTGATCAAGGCGATTTCTACATATACAATTCATTACTATCAGAATATGGAGTTGTTGGTTTTGACTATGGTTACGCAATGGCAAGCCCTAAAACATTAACTATTTGGGAAGCACAATTTGGGGATTTTAGCAATGGAGCACAAATAATGATAGATCAATATATTTCTGCAGCAGAAGATAAATGGAAGCTTCAGAATGGATTGGTAATGCTATTGCCACACGGTTATGAAGGGCAGGGAGCAGAGCACTCTTCAGCAAGAATGGAGCGCTATCTTCAGTTGTGTGCAAATGATAATATGTTTGTAGCAGATGTTACAACGCCTGCGAATCTTTTTCACCTTTTCCGAAGACAATTAAAAGTAAATTATCGCAAACCACTTATTGTATTTACTCCAAAAAGTTTGCTGCGCCATCCAAAAGTGGTTTCAACAAAAGAGGAATTTGCAAACGGAAGTTTTCAAATGGTAATTGACGATGCTGAGGTGAAAGTTGCAAAAGTGAAAACCTTGGTCTTTGTTACTGGTAAATTTTATTACGATTTACTTGAAAAAAGAGAAGAACTGAAACGGGATGATGTTGCCTTGGTGCGTGTGGAACAACTATTTCCATTACCAACGGATGCAATGAAAAAGATTATCAAAAAATATAAAAATGCAGAGGATCTGGTTTGGGCTCAGGAAGAACCTAAAAACATGGGGGCCTATTCACATATATTAATGCATTTTGAAGAGGCAAGAGACTTTAGGGTTTGTAGCAGAAAAATGTATGCAGCACCAGCATCAGGTAGCTCAGTTAGATCAAAAGCACGACAAGCGAAAGTTATTGGAAACGTTTTTGATAAAAATATGGATTAGTTTTTCTTAAAATTTCATAGAAAGATAAAAAGAAATTAAATTTAAAGAATTGTAAACTCACGGTTTATATTAAATAACAATAGTATGGCATTAGAAATGAAAGTCCCTTCTCCGGGAGAATCCATCACCGAAGTTGAAATAGCATCTTGGCTTGTAAAAGATGGCGATTATGTTGAAAAAGACCAAGCAATCGCAGAAGTAGATAGCGATAAAGCAACGCTAGAACTTCCAGCGGAAGCCAGCGGAATTATTACTTTAAAAGCCGAAGAAGGAGATACTGTTGCTGTGGGTGATGTAGTTTGTATTATTGATACAGATGCTAAAAAATCTGAGGGAAGTGATGATGCTTCTGAAAAACCTGCGAAGAAAGAAGAGGCTCCAAAGAAGGCTGAAGCTAAAAAAGAAACCCCTTCAAAACCCTCTACTCCAAATCAGGAGCAGGATAAAAAAACGTATGCCACAGGATCGCCTTCGCCTGCAGCAAAGAAAATTCTGGACGAAAAAGGAATTGCTGCAAAAGACGTAAAAGGAAGTGGCCGTGACGGACGAATTACTAAAGACGATGCCGCCAACGCAACTCCATCTATGGGAACTCCCGGAAAAGGTGCTCGTGGCAGTGAACGCAAAAAACTATCCATGCTTCGTCGTAAAGTAGCAGAACGTTTGGTTTCCGCAAAAAACGAAACTGCAATGCTTACTACTTTCAACGAGGTGGATATGACGGCTATTTTTGAATTGCGAAAGCAATACAAAGAACAATTTAAAGAAAAACACGGAGTTGGACTTGGTTTTATGTCTTTCTTTACTTTGGCAGTAGTTCGCGCATTGGAACTTTACCCAGACGTTAACTCCATGATTGATGGTGATTATATGATAACGTATGATTTCAAAGATATATCTATTGCTGTTTCAGGGCCAAAAGGTTTAATGGTTCCTGTTATCAGAAACGCTGAAAACTTAAGCTTTAGAGGTGTTGAAGATGAAGTGAAACGACTTGCTATTAGAGCACGTGATGGTGAGATTACTGTTGATGAAATGACGGGCGGCACTTTCACTATCTCCAATGGAGGTGTTTTTGGAAGCATGCTTTCAACACCCATTATAAATCCTCCGCAATCTGCTATTTTAGGGATGCACAATATTGTTGACCGAGCCATAGTTCGTGATGGTGGAATTGTAGTAGCGCCAGTAATGTATGTAGCCTTATCTTATGATCACAGAATTATTGATGGCAGGGAATCTGTAGGGTTTTTGGTAGCTATAAAAGAAGCATTGGAAAGTCCTGAAGATCTTTTAATGGCTAATGATGTTAAAAAAGCTTTGGAGCTATAACTGATAAAATTAGAAAATAAAAAATCCGGCTTAGTGGCCGGATTTTTTTTTGATTAGTTAGAAATATTTTCTCAGCTGAAAAATAAGCTATTGATTAAATTCAGTAAAAGAACCAATACAACTGAAACAGCTAAAACAATAACTGCAGGTTTATTAAAAGTGGCAGTAGCATTATAATCCTTTTCTTTTTCTTCTATATAAACTGATTCTTTCATAGTGTAAATATCTGCCTTTCTATAGAACTATGAAATACGTGTTACCACGTAAATTTCTGAAAAAAATAATAAAATTTTCTATAACAGTTTCTCGTGATGCTCTTTAGCCCATATAAGGAGACTATTTGTTTTGGGCTCAATGTTGAGTTTGGTGATAATGTTGCTTCGGTGTTTTTCTACTGTTCTGTATGAAATAAAAAGTTGTGAGGCAATTTGTTTGTTGGTTTTGTCTTGTGCAATTAATTTCAAAATCTTCTTTTCAGAAGGTGTAAGTGAGTTTAATTCACTATCGTCCACAAAGACAACACCTATTAGTTCTTTTATTTTATCACTAAAGAAAGGTACCCCTTCAGTAACAGATTTGATACAATTCTCAATTTCTTCAAGGGCGAATTCTTTCAATATATATCCAAAAATGTTAAGTTCCTGTGCTTTTTGATAAAGATCTTTCTCTTTGTGAAGTGTTATCAAAACAATTTTTGTATTTAAATCGAGCCCCTTACATTGTTGTGCAATTTCGAGACCAGACATATAGGGCATCTGAATATCCAGTATAGCAATGTCTGGTTTTTTTTTGGTAATGAGATTGTAGGCCTCTCTTCCGTCTATACCACTCCCTAGAAGGTTATATCCTTTTTCTATCAAAAAGTCGCTAAGCCCTTTTAACAGCAATGGGTGGTCGTCTGCAATAATGATGGATGGTGTAGTGTTTCTCATAACGGAAATTGAAATTCCAGCACAGTGCCAGTATCTTTTTTAGAGGTTACTTTCATTTGACCTTTTAAAAATTTAGTTCGTTCCAAAAGAGTCTTAAGGCCTAGTGATTTTACATCTTGATATTTTTCTGAAAAGTCAAAGCCCACGCCATTGTCACGGATGGAAATAAGTATATTGTTCGTCAATTTTTTTACGGATACTTTTCCCGCTTTGGCGTTTGCGTGTTTTAGGATATTACTGAGGCTTTCTTGAATAATCCTGTAAATATTTACTTCGTCTTCTTTTGAGAAAATATTGTCAATATTATCTATTTCGGCAGAAATGAAAAGCGCAGTGTTTTCATCTATCATGTTAATAGTATATTCAATGGCCTTGGTTATGCCTAGTTCCTGTAGCTGGAATGGGTGCAGATCTCTTGATATGGCTCGCACTTCTTCTATGGTATGATCAATCATCTTTTTTGTATCATCATCACCTCTTGCCATAAGCTTGTTCTTGATAACCAACAATTGCTGACCAATTCCGTCGTGCAAATCTTTAGATATTCTTCGCCGCTCGCTTTCTTGTGAAATTAGCAGTTCCTGACTGAATTTTTCCTGAAGGGTTTTATTGCTTTTTAAATGCCGTTGGTTACGGAATAACAAGATTAGTCCAAACCCCAAAAGAATAGCAATTCCTCCAAAGAGCAAGGCTTTTTTAAAACCTTCGTTGTCCTTTTCAAGAAGGCTTATGTCGGTTGATTTTTCAACCAGTTCTTTTTCTTTTTTTTCTGTTTCGTAGAGAGTTTGGTAATATGCAAGTGCATTCGCAGTGCTCCGGTTATATATTGAGTCTTTGATTTCATTAGAGGCTTGGTTGTTTTCAATACTTTTTTTATAATCTTCTGTATCAAAATAGAGTTCAGATAGAAAAGAGTAGGAACTCATAATTTCATCTTCCAGCCCTAAATTTTTGGCTATTTCGAGTTTTTGCTGTGCAACTTTTATGGCTTCTTCATATTTACCCGTTGTTTGAAGATATTTAGCTTTTCCACCCAAAAAATTTAGTTCTGCTGAAGGATCTCCGGAGAGATCATACTCCAAATTCTCTATAAGTTCGAGATGTTTTTTTGCTTCAATGAGCTGGTTGTGTTCACAATAGTATTCTATCAATCTTGAATGGATACCTATAAAAGTTGATTGGGCTGATTGGTGTTTGTCGAAAATCTTTTCAGCGGTTAGTAAGGATTTGTATTCTAAATCACGCTCCCCCATTTTTTTGTAATCCAAGGCCTGATTGTAATATTCATTGGATAAAAATCTATTTAACCCTAAAGTTTTCATTTTATCAATAAGTACATCCCGCTCCACTTTAGCTTTTTCATAAAAACCATTCATGCTAAACATACTTATTATGCCCTGTTGTGCATACACCATATAATCATATTCTTTTTCGTTTTCATACATAGTGTATGCTTTGGTAAAATCTTCACCTGCCAAAACAAACTTTCCCAAATTTGAATATGTCTGCCCTCTAAAAAGGTAGGTGTCCGCAATGTGCATGGTGTTGCTTTTCGAAAAATTTTCGAGTGCCATGTTATAGTCTTCAATGGCTTTTTTGAGATCTACCTTGGTATTGGCTTTACCACGTTTAATATAAAGACCGCCTATTAAAAGACTATCTTTTATTTTATACTTGCGTGCAAGCACACTGTTTATTATAGTTATTGCGTTCAACGGATCGTTGGCATAGTTGGTAAGCGGATACTGAAGTTTTATCGCCTTTCTTGCAGCTGCCTCAATACTGTCCATTTCTTGCGCTAGATCAATATATTGGATGCTATATTTTATGAATGCATCGCTATCGGTATTAAAAGTTCGAGACAATAGACTGTCCAGTGCAATCAGACGTTCTGTTTTGTTTTTGGCATTGGCTAGTTCTTTTTCATAATGGGGAATGTCCTGGCAATGCCCCGAAGCTGGAGAAAGCGCAATAATGAAAAAGAAAATTACTATTTTTTTCAGCACAAATAAATTTTTCAGAAGAAGATAAAAGTACTTAATTTATTGTAAATAAACATATCACCGTTTGAATCTATTTAACATAAAAACAATTTCTACCATAATCTATTACTGCGCGATGTTGCTTTAAAAAATCTGCGCCAATAATTCCATGGACAGGTCCTTCATTCACTTGCAACAATGCTTCATTAACATGCGAAAGATCAAAAAGCACGAAATCCATATTTTTTATTTCCCAATTTTGTATGCTAAATTCATTTTTCCGTGAAAGCATGGTTTCCATGTTTATTGCACCTGCTCCCGCCGCTTTAATGATGCTTTCTTCGCTTATCAACAAGAAATGCGTACTATCCGTAAAGCCTACACAGCTCGTTGATGCTCCAGTGTCCAGTATAAAATGACCAGTAACGCCATTTATTTTTGCCAAAAAAAGATAGTGGCCTGTAGCGAGTTTTTTAAGAGGAATACGATAAAAGCCTTGGTTTTCAAGAAATTTGCGTAATTGCATCATTTTTTTTGTGTAAAGATAGCAAACAAAATAAGTAGCTTTGTAAACTATGTTGACAGACACCCATACCCATCTTTACAGTGATGCCTTTGCTGAAGATCGCCAGCAGATGATGCAGCGCGCTTTTGATGTTGGAATAAAACGCTTTTTTATTCCGGCAATTGATTCCGGTTATACCGAAGCGATGTATGCTTTAGAAAAGGAATATTCCCAAAATGTATTTTTGATGATGGGCCTGCATCCCACCTCGGTAAAAGAAAATTTTGAAGATGAATTGGCTCATGTTGAGGAACAATTCAAGAAAAGAAATTTTTATGCCGTTGGCGAAATTGGCATCGATCTATATTGGGATAAATCTACTTTGGAAATTCAAAAGATAGCTTTCAAACGGCAAATTCAATTGGCGAAGAAATACAAACTGCCAATCGTTATCCATTGTAGGGATGCGTTTGATGAGATTTTTGATGTTCTTGAAACCGAAAAAAGTGATGATCTCTTCGGAATATTTCACTGCTTTACGGGAACTTTTGAGCAGGCGCAACGTGCAATTTCTTTTAATATGAAGCTCGGCATTGGTGGTGTGGTTACTTTTAAGAATGGAAAGATTGATACTTTTTTGAACCAAATTCCGCTGAAACATATCGTTTTGGAAACAGATTCGCCTTATCTTTCCCCTACACCTTTTCGCGGCAAACGGAATGAAAGCAGCTATTTGGAGTTGGTCTGTAAAAAAGTTGCGGAGATTTATAATGTTTCAGATGAAGAAATAGCACAGGTTACTACTGAAAATTCTAAAGAGGTGTTTAAAATTTAAATTCCAAAACTAAAGCATCAAATGACAAAAAAGATGAACTTTGGAATTTGGAATTTTAGTCTTTGGACTTTCATAAATATAATATGTATGCAAATATGAAAACCAAACCAAACATACTCCTTATATATACCGGCGGTACCATCGGGATGATAAAGGATTTTGAGACCGGAGCATTGCGCAATTTTAATTTTAATGAATTGCTCAACCACATTCCCGAGCTGAAACTTTTGGATTGCAGCATAACCACTATCACTTTCAAAAACCCCATTGATAGTTCAAATATGAACTCTGGTTATTGGGTGGATATTGCAAACATTATTGAAAAAAATTATGAAAAAGCGGATGGTTTTGTGGTACTTCACGGTAGTGACACTATGAGTTACACTGCTTCAGCTTTAAGTTTTATGTTAGAAAATTTAGGCAAACCAGTAATTTTTACGGGCTCACAGCTTCCTATCGGAGATTTACGAACGGATGCTAAAGAAAATCTTATTACCTCAATCCAGATTGCTGCACTTCAGGAAAAAGGTGTTTCAAAAATTGCTGAGGTCTGTCTTTATTTTGAATACAAATTATACCGCGCCAACAGAACCACAAAAATCAATGCAGAACATTTTGAAGCTTTCGCATCACTCAATTATCCTGAATTAGTGCTAAGTGGCGTACATTTAGTAGTTAACAACGAAGCGCTTTATAGGCCCAACCGAAGAAAAAAATTGAAAGTCCATAAAACGTTGGAAAGCCATATTGTTTTGGTGAAAATGTTTCCAGGAATTGATGAAGCTACCATTAACTATCTTTTTGATTATCCAGAAATGAAAGGTTTGGTGCTTGAAACCTATGGTAGTGGAAATGTTACTAATGCCGAATGGTTTATAAATTCACTTAAAAAAGTTATAAAAAGAGGTATTCCTGTTATAAATGTTACTCAATGTTCTGGCGGCAGTGTACATATGGGTCTCTATGAAACCAGCACCGAACTAAAAAAAATAGGTGTTATCAGTGGGAAAGATTGCACTACAGAAGCAGCTTTAGCTAAATTAATGTATTTGTTGGGACAAAAAATTTCGGCTAAGAGCTTCAAAACCATATTTGAAACCTCCTTACGTGGAGAAATGCAATAAATTAACCCGCTAATTTTTTTATAGCGTTAATTTTTTTGTGATATTTGGCACTCGAATCGCAAAATGCCTTTCACCGTCCCTAGTGATTGGCATTTACTCTTAATATTTGAAATAAATTTTTGCTCCTTATAGGAGTTGGGGCAAAAAATAGAGAGGTGGCCGAGTGGTCGAAGGCGCACGCCTGGAAAGTGTGTATACGCCACAAGCGTATCGAGGGTTCGAATCCCTTCCTCTCTGCAAATGTAGCTAGCGTTACTGTTGGAGTGAAATGTATTACCAGCATAGCCTTTGGAGATCAACGCAGCTAATTCATATTAAATTAAAAACTAAAATGTAAAAGCCAAATATTGTATGTTTTTTAAAGAAAACTGCATACCTTATATAGTACAAATTAATATTCTTGCAGATTAACTAAATTATTTTATATCTTTAAACCCTTAACTAAAAACAAACTTTAAGTCGATAGCAATGAAAAAATTATTCTCTATTATGGCGCTTGCCGCAATGATATTTGTAGGCACCTTTAACGCAAATGCTGCAACAGCGCAAACAATGTCAACCAGCTCACAAGCTTTAGTAACAGCAGCAACAGTTACTTTTATTCAAGATGAGGTGGCTCCTACAACTGTTGAAGCAGATAAAGGGTTCCATCAAGTATTGAAAGAACGCTTTGTAGAAGGTGGTCCAGCATTTATGGGTATTGTTCTTTTGTGTTTAATTCTTGGATTAGCTATTGCTATAGAAAGAATTATTTATCTTAATCTTTCTACTACCAATACACAAAAATTAGCTCAAGATGTTGAAGATGCCTTAAATAGCGGTGGTGTTGATGCTGCTAAAGAAGTGTGTAGAAATACAAAAGGTCCTGTTGCTTCAATTTATTACCAAGGTCTTGATCGCGCCCACGAAGGTGTAGATGTCGCTGAAAAGGCGGTTGTTGCATATGGGGGTGTTCAGATGGGGCAGTTAGAAAAAAACGTTTCATGGTTATCTCTATTTATCGCAGTTGCTCCGATGCTTGGTTTCATGGGTACAGTAATTGGTATGATCGATGCATTTGATAAAATTCAAGCTGCCGGAGATATGAACCCTTCTCTTGTAGCAGGTGGTATTAAAGTAGCACTTTTAACAACTGTATTTGGTTTGATCGTGGCAATTATCCTTCAAGTTTTCTATAACTATATCATTGCAAAAATTGACAGTATCGTGAATAGTATGGAAGATGCTTCTATTACTCTTATTGACATGTTGTTCGACTACAAATCAAAAAATAAAATCTAAACAAACCCCAAGATGGCATTACATAAAATTTTAAAAATAGTAGCATTGCTTTTAAGCGTTGCGGGGATTATTTTTCTTGCAATGATCATCACAAAAGGTGACGCTGTAGTCTCTGAAACTGGTGAAGGAGTTGATGGCTTTTTGTTTGTGGCTTATATAATTTTTGCCATAACGCTACTTTTCGTTCTCTTTTTTGTGATCAAAGGAGTTTTTGCAGGAAATATTAAAAACACTTTGATGGCTGTAGGTGCATTTCTTCTAGTCATAATTATTTCATACGTTTTGGCTGATGGAACCCCAATGGTAAAAGCAGACGGAAACACACTTTCGGCTAGCGATTCAAAATGGATTGGCACAGGATTGTATGCGTTCTATATATTAGCAATATTGGCTATTGGCTCAATGATATTCAGTGGAGTAAAAAAAATCACAAAATAATGGCAAGAAGAGCAACACCTGAAGTTAATGCAGGATCCATGGCGGATATCGCTTTCCTATTGCTTATCTTTTTCTTGGTAACAACGACCATAGAGAAAGATAAAGGAATTGCAAGGCAGTTGCCGCCAAAGGAACCGCCAACTGATGAGCAAGTAAAGATTAAAGAAAAGAACCTCTTTATTGTTAATGTTAACAGAAGCGATCAATTACTTGTAGAGGAAAAACTAATGGAACTTAAAGATCTACGCCAAGCAGCGATTGATTTTCTTGATAATGGAGGAGCACCTTCTGGAACTGCGGAATATTGCGATTATTGTAAAGGCGATAGGAATCCTGAATCATCAGATAATCCAGATAAAGCAGTTATATCCGTTCAGAATGACAGGCTTACTTCTTATAAAATGTATATAGCTGTTCAGAACGAACTTGTAGCAGCATACAACTTTTTAAGAGATCGAGAATCACAAAGACTTTATGGCTGGAAATTTACAGAAATGACTAAAGCCCTTGATGAAGGAAAGATAAAAGGTGAATCTGCAAAAGATGCTTTAGAGGAAAAATTGGGAACTATTCAAAAGTTATTCCCTCAAAAACTTTCTGAAGCTGAACCTAAAAAATCTGGACAATAATAATAAGAATATGTCAAAATTCACAAAGAAAAAAAGCAACGAATTACCTCCGGTAAATACAGCATCACTTCCAGATATTGTATTTATGTTACTATTCTTTTTTATGGTGGTAACAGTACTGCGCGATGACAACTTGTTGGTTCAAAACAAATTGCCGAAGGCAGATCAGGTTGAGAAATTAAAGAAAGATAGATCAGTTTATATTTATGCAGGAAAACCAAGTTCCAGATATCAGGACAAATACGGTTCAGAGTCTAAAATACAAATTGGTGATAAGTATACAGATCTTTCCAATATTAAGTTTGCATTGACTGAAGCTCGCCAAAAATTACTGCCTGAACTTCAGGAGTATGTTATGGTTGCTTTAAAAGTTGATGAAAATACGAATACTGGAATGGTTACAGATATTAAGCAGGAATTACGTGATCTTAATATGTTGAAAATTATTTACATTACCACTCCTGGAAATGAAGTAAACCAGTAGTAATAATTTATGTTATTAATAAAAACGTCTTGATATTTCAAGGCGTTTTTTTGTTTCTTTTATTCTGAAAAATAAATTTATCTTTATGGTATGCAAAGGGTAATTAAAATCTACTTTATTTTATTTATAGGGCTTGTTTCTCTTACAGCTTTGGCGCAGGATACCATTCGCCCAGCATCTGTCGATTCTCTTTATAGAGAGGATCAGTTTTATATTGGCCTAACATATAATGCGCCCTTAAATATGCCTTCTGGGGTCAATACCAATGGTCTTTCTGGTGGTATTCAATTTGGATTTGTTAGGGATATGCCCATTAACAAACAACGAAATATTGCTGTTGCTATAGGTGCTGGAATCGCAATAGATCAATTTGGACAAAATCTTTTTATAGGCGAAACCCCAAACGGCGAAACAATTTTTAGGGTTTTGGATGGAAATATAGATTTTACTCGTAACCGATTTAATATGGCTATAATTGAAGCTCCAATAGAATTTAGATGGCGTACTTCAACACCTTCAAGTTATAAATTTTGGAGAGTATATGCTGGTTTTAGAGTAGGATATGCATATTGGTATAAAGCAACTTTCAAACAAACAGACAACAATGTAAACCAAACTAAAATTCCTGAGTTTGACCCACTTCGAATGTCAGCTACACTAAGTTTTGGATACAGCACATTCAACTTATTTGCTTCCTATAGTATTAATCCTTTCTTCAAAGACGCTGTTACTATTGATGGAGAGGCGGTTGATTTTAGAACACTCAAGCTGGGGTTGATGTTCTATATTCTATAACCAGAGATTAAAAAGAATCAATTGCGGTAGTGCTCCTAAAAATAAACCCACACCAAGTTCGGGGTAGGTATGCGAATCATTATTGAGTCGGGATGAAGCCACCCAACCATTTACAAAAAGGAAAAAACTGATAGTTATAAGCAGGTTTATTTTGAAATGCGCGCTCAATCCTACTAGAAACGTTAAAATTCCAGTCACGCCCATTTGGTGAAGACTTACTTTTAATTTAAAAAACACCATCAACAGCGCACTAAAGGCCGAAAAAAGAATTCCAACAAAAAAATAATATAATTCAGGATCTTCATAAGGATCAAAAACCATCTTAATGATAAGCAACAAAAGTATACACTGTATCATTAAAGGAAATTTACGTTCCTTCACTTCTTTTAAATAGATGGTTTCCACAACCCGTAAATTTTTCAGAAAAAAAAATATCACGATGGGAATTAAAATTGTAATGATTGTAATTGCAAAAAGTTCCGTACCTACCAATTGAGGATCTATATACCTAGGTGTAACACTGTAATAAAGAATGGCGCCCAAAATTGGCATCAATAAAGGATGAAAAATATATGAAGCAGCTTTTAGAAATAATTTCATCAAATTTCTTTTCTGAGTCGTGCTACAGGCAAATCCAATTGTTCACGATATTTGGCGATAGTTCTTCGGGCGATGGGATAGCCTTTTTCCAATAAAATTTTTGCTAGTTTATCGTCAGTAAGCGGCTTCCTTTTGTTTTCTTCGGAAATGGTTATCTCAAGGATTTTCTTTATTTCTTTGGTAGAAACATCTTCACCCTGATCGTTTTTCATCGATTCGCTGAAAAATTCCTTTATCAATTTTGTTCCATAAGGCGTATCGACATACTTGCTATTTGCCACACGCGAAACCGTGGAAACGTCCATATTGATTTTATCAGCTATGTCCTTCAATATCATTGGTTTCAACTTTCGTTCATCGCCGCTCAAAAAATATTCTTCTTGATGGTGCATAATAGCATTCATAGTAACAAAGAGTGTTTGCTGCCGTTGTTTAATTGCGTCTATAAACCATTTGGCAGCATCAAGCTTCTGTTTAATGAACATTACCGCATCTTTCTGAGCTTTTGATTTGTCTTTGGACTCTTTATAGCCCTTCAGCATATTGGTGTAATCATGACTCACGTGAAGCTCGGGTGCGTTTCTTCCGTTTAGGGTTAAGTCCAACTCGCCGTCAACAATTTTTATTGCGAAATCAGGAACTACATGCTCCACCATTCTTGTGTTTCCAGAGTAGGTACCGCCTGGTTTAGGGTTTAAGCCTTCAATTTCGTGAATGGCTTCACGTAGTTGGTCTTCCGTAATATCAAATTTTTGAATAAGTTTTTTATAGTGCTTTTTGCTGAAATGATCAAAGGAGTCTTCTATAATTTCAATAGCCAAAGCTACAGAAGGGTTATGTTCCTTACGCTCAAGTTGAATCAACAAACACTCTTGGAGGTCACGCGCTGCCACACCAGCGGGATCCAATTCCTGAACTACTTTCAGCACTTTTTCAACTTTATCTTCCGTAGTGTAAACGTTTTGCGTAAAGGCCAAATCATCAACAATATCCTGAATTTCACGTCGTATGTAGCCACTTTCATCTACACTGCCCACCAGAAATTCTGCTATTTCTTTTTCCTCTTCATCAAGCCGATAGGTGTTCAATTGTTGCATTAAATACTGGGTGAAGGATGTGCCCGCGGCATAGGGCATTTGCCTTTCTTCGTCGTCTGCGCTATAATTGTTCGCAGAAAGCTTATAACTCGGCACTTCATCATCACTCAAGTAATCGTCAACGTTTATATCTGTTTCAATTACTTCATTGCCTTCCTCATAATTGTCATCGAATTCATCATTGCTAAATTCATCATCATAATCATCACTTTCCTCTTTTCCACCTTCAAGTGCTGGGTTTTCCTCCAATTCCTGTGAAATTCGCTGCTCAAAAGCTTGCGTGGGCAGTTGTATCATCTTCATCAACTGTATTTGCTGAGGCGATAATTTTTGGGAAAGTTTAAAGCTTAATTGTTGTTTTAGCATGATTTCATTTACTACTTCATAAAGTTAAAAAAAACCAGCTACTAAAATAAATAAGTAGCTAGTTTTAATACAATCTTATGCTTTTATCATTTAGAACTCTGCATTGCCTGGTGTTCTGGGGTAAGGTATTACATCACGAATGTTCCCCATTCCTGTTGTAAACTGCACCAAGCGTTCAAAACCAAGACCAAAACCACTATGAACAGCGGTTCCGAATTTGCGAAGATCCAAATACCAATATAATTCCTCTGCACTAATATCCATAGCTTCCATTTTTTGTTTAAGAACCTCGTAACGCTCTTCACGTTGTGATCCACCAACAATTTCCCCAATGCCAGGGAAAAGCACGTCCATAGCGCGAACAGTCTTTCCGTCGTCATTTAAACGCATATAAAAAGCTTTGATGGTTGCAGGATAATCAAAAAGAATTACGGGACATTTAAAATGTTTTTCAACCAAAAAACGCTCGTGCTCACTCTGCAAATCAGCGCCCCATTCTTCAATTATATATTTGAATTTTTTCTTTTGATTTGGCTTGGAACGTTTCAAAATATCAATCGCTTCAGTGTAAGTCACTCTTTTGAAATTGTGCTCCAATATAAAACGAAGCTTTTCGCGAAGTTTCATTTCACTGCGCTCATCTTGTGGTTTGTTCTTTTCTTCTTCCAGCAACCTGTTTTCAAGAAATTCAAGATCGTCTGCGCAGTTTTCCAAAGCGTAGTTTATAACGTATTTTATAAAATCTTCCGCCAAGTCCATGTTTGCATCCAAATCATTAAAAGCAACTTCCGGCTCAATCATCCAAAATTCAGCCAAGTGGCGACTGGTATTTGAATTTTCAGCCCTAAAAGTTGGGCCGAAGGTATAGACCTTTCCAAGTGCCATTGCATAGGTTTCAGCTTCCAGCTGACCGCTAACGGTTAAATTGGTTTCCTTTTCAAAAAAATCTTCTTTATAATTTACATTGCCGTTTTCATCAAGCGGAGGGTTTTTAGCATCCAAAGCAGAAACGCGAAACATTTCGCCAGCACCTTCAGCATCACTTCCTGTTATTATAGGCGAGTGAAAATAGTTGAATCCATTTTTCTGAAAATATTCGTGCACCGCAAAAGCCAGCTTCGAGCGGATACGCATCACTGCGCCAAATGTATTGGTGCGAATTCGTAAATGCGCCTGCTCGCGCAAGGTTTCTAGCGAATGTCTTTTTGGTGAAAGTATGGTAAGTTTTACTTCTTCTGGATTTGCTTCGCCTAAAACGGTCAATTTTGAAACCTGTATTTCTACAGTTTGTCCTTGGCCTTGGCTTTCCACAAGCGCGCCTTCAACTTCTATGGCAGCTCCAACGGTTACTTTTTTGAGGAGTTCTTCATCAAAGTTTTCAAAATCTACTACACATTGTAGGGTTTTGATTGTTGATCCGTCATTTAATGCAATGAATCTGTTGCTTCTATAAGAGCGAACCCAACCCCGAACATTTACTTCCACGTGGGTTTTTTCGCTTTTCAACAATTCATCTATTGTTTTGTCTTGCATGGTCAAAATTTAAGAGGAGCAAATATAATTTTTTTAATTCTGAATTCTAAATTTGTAATTAGACTTCTTCTTCATCATCCGTCAAAATCTCTATGGCAGGTTTTTTCATCGTTTCCTTGTTAGCAATACTTCTTTCTAATGAAAGTAGGAGTGTAGGGAGCAATAACAAGTTAGATAGCATAGCAAAAAGTAATGTTATGGAAACTAATGCCCCCAAAGCCACCGTTCCTCCAAAACTGGAAATGGTAAACACCGAAAAACCAAAGAAAAGCACAATGGAAGTATAAAACATACTCACCGCGGTTTCTCGTAATGCCGCAAAAACAGATTTCTTGATTTTCCAATTATGTGCTATTAATTCCTGTCTGTATTTTGCAAGGAAGTGTATGGTATCATCTACCGAAATACCGAACGCAATACTAAACACCAAGATAGTAGAAGGTTTTATGGGAACGCCCACAAAACCCATTACTCCAGCTGTAATGATTAGTGGAAGTAAGTTTGGAATCAATGAAATTAAAATCATTTTAAAACTTCGAAACATCCACGCCATAAATAAGGCAATCAAGAAAATGGCAAGCGACAATGAGAGTATCAAGTTGTTTACCAAATAACGTGTCCCTTTCTGAAAAACTAAAGCCTTACCAGTAACTGAAACATCATAGCGGTCTGGCGGAAAAACTTTGTTTACTTCTTTCTGCAGATCTTCCTCAATACGTTTGAATCTGTCCGGTTCTGTGTCTTTCATAAATGTTGTGATACGAGCAAATTGGCCCGTACTGTCCACATAACTGTTCAGCAGATTGGTATTTGTATTACTACTCTTTGCGTAGCTAAGTATAAAACTCTTCTCCTGACTATTTGGTAATTGGTAGTATTCCGGGTTACCATTATAATAAGCTTGTTTGGAATATTTTACCAGTTCTACTACCGAAATAGGCTTCGCAAATTCAGGAATTTCCTTGATATGCTCCTGTAGTTCGTCAATACGCTTTAAAGTGGAAAGGCTCATAACTCCTTTTTTCTTCTTCGTATCCACCATTATTTCCAGTGGCATAATGCCTTCATATTCCTTTTCAAAAAAGCGGATATCATCAAAAAAGCCAGTATTTTTTGGCATATCTTCAATAAGGCTTCCTGAAATTTTAATATTGAAAATTCCAATGATGCTTGTGCAAAGAAGTAGTACGGCCACTATATAAATTGTAATACGGCGGTAACGCACCATCCGTTCTATCCAATTAACAAATTTGTTGATCCACCTTTTGTTCAAATGCTTTAAGTGCTTGTCTTTTGGCACCGGCATATAACTATAAATAATAGGAATGATCAGCAAACTCAATAAAAAGATTGCCACAATATTGATGGAAGCTACAATACCGAATTCACTCAACAGCTCGCTCTTTACCAAAATAAAAGTAGCAAATCCCGAAGCCGTCGTCAAGTTGGTCATCAAGGTCGCGTTCCCGACTTTTGCAATTACACGCTGCAATGATTTTGCTTGGTTGCCGTGCAGTTTTATTTCCTGCTGGTATTTGTTGATGAGGAAAATGCAGTTCGGAATACCAATCACAATTATCAAAGGTGGAATCAAAGCCGTTAGCACCGTAATTTCATAATGCATCAGCCCTAAAAATCCAAAAGCCCACATCACCCCAATAATCACAGTAATCATAGAAATAACTGTGGCTCTTACAGAGCGAAAAAAGAAGAAAAATATAAGCGAAGTAACAAAAAGTGCCGCTCCTATAAACAATCCAATCTCGTCAATTATACTCTGAGAATTTAGTGTGCGAATGTAAGGCATCCCAGAGGTGTAAACCGTTACGCCTGTATTTGTTTCAAATTTTTCAATAAGTGGAATTAGGTCGTCGATCACAAAATCCTTTCGTGCCGGAGTATTTATAATATCTTTTTTAAGATAGATTGCAGAGCGGATACTCTGCTTGTCTGGGCTGTATATAAGGCCGTCGTAAAAAGGAAGTTTATTAAAAAGTTCGTCTTTATATTCTGCAAGGTTTGCGTGTGTAAAAGTTGAATCTTTTATAAAAGGCACCAATTCAAAACCTGTACTATCTTTCTTCTCTAGTTTTTTCAGGTTGCCAACTGAAAGCGTCAATTCTACTTCGGTGAATTTATTAATGTCGTTAGAAAGCTGGTTCCAAGCCTTGAATTTTTCTGGTGTAAAGATGGTAGAGTCTTTCACGCCCATAACAATCAAATTGCCTTCTTCCCCAAAATGCGAAAGAAATTGATCATACTCAAGATTAATAGGGTGATCATCTGGCAGCAAATTCGCCTCCGTATAAGTGAAGCGCATGTTTTTCCATTGTAGGGCCAGCAGCACCGTAATACCTACAATAACTATTAAAATCCCGGTACGGTTCCGTAAAATAAAGCGGGCCACCCAGCTCCAAAACCCAATGCTGAAAAGTTTGTTCAAAGCAATTTTTTAAAAACTCCACAAAGGTAACCATTCCCAATAAGTAAGAAATTTATTTTGAGGGTATTTTAATAGTTTAAAAGCTTAGAAAACCTTTATGTAAATTTACAGTGATAACTAGATAATCATATTGAATCTAAACTTGTTAAACTACAAATATTATGGAGTTAGAAAATTATTGCATAGAGTTACCTGCAAATGGTCAATGGCAAACGTTAATTTCAAATCTTGATGGAGTATCTGCCTTTGAAATTATTGGTTACTCAAAGGGAGATAAAGGGAAGGGTAGATATTCCGTAATACATTCAATTGCAATTAATTCTTACGGCTCTGGAAAATTTAATACTGTTTCTAATTCTTATGGCTGGTGGTGGTTAAATAAACTATCGATGCGATGGCATGGAGGACAATCCAATTATTCATTACAAATAAAAACTAAAGCAAACTATGGTAGCAATGGGAAAATCCGTGTGAAGTTGAAAAAATTATTAATGAACGAAGTACTCCTTTAAAGAATGGATCCGATGACTTTTTCTAAAAATAGTATCTGTTTTATAATCCTTTTGTTCGTTAACCTTTGCACTTGCTCTGACCACAGGCAGCCAACAATTAAATCTTCAAATAAAAAGTAAATTTAAACGAAATATTATCCTCAAAATCCGGCAGATAGTAATATCCATAGCGGTAAGCAGCACTAAGCCCAAACCCAAAGAGAATTTTATTTATTTCAAAACCAGTTTCGTTATAAAGCTGATCCAATGTATTAAAAGGAATTCCAAAATGTTGGTCCCTGTTGCTCATATCGCCCAGGGCGTGACGCGTAATCAGCACCAGTTCTGGCTTCCATTTTTCAGTAAGCCTAAACCTGCGCAAACCATGTTTCACCTGTAACGTTGTAAGCCTATCTGAAAAGAATTCACCAAAGTACATCGTTTCAAAACTCTGCACGCCCGCCACCGAAAAACGCTGCAACAACTCATCTTTGGTAGGTTGGTTGGGATAGGAGTGAAACAAATGCGTAAGTGGAACATCGCCCGTTGCCAAAGACCCTTCCAAGAGAATGTTGGTAGAAGAGAGGTCGGTGCGCTTAATATAATAATCCAATTTCAACCCAAATTTGGTATAGTTGAAATCGCTTTCCATCACATCCTTCACCCCTTGGGTTATCTGCGCACTTATCTTCGGAAAACCATCAAAATATTCCTTCGTGCCATCTGCGTTTGTAAAAAAATTTGTCTTCGGACTTATTCTGAAAGAAACCGTAGCCTCGGCTAACTGGTAATCTCTGTAGGGCACACCCTTAAGTATATAGTAATAATTTTCAATATTTTCTACATTGCTATGTTCCAATCGAACTTCTGCTAATATTTTGGGAGAAAGCTCACTCGCAATGCTTGTAAACCATTTTCGGTATTTATAAAATTGTATTATGTTAACAAGACGCGGTTCAAAGATGGAATAGACGCGGGCATCGGTCAAATAATCAAAAGTTCCAATTTCTTTTACATCATCGGCATAATATACACTTACCCAAGCCTTTTTTTCTTTGTTTACTTGAGCGCTTACACCAACCCCATATTTTGAGGTTTTGTCCTTAAAGCCATACGCATAGTAACCGCCTAATTTGTAATTTTTGAAAAGCCTGTCATTGGTCAGTCCTCCAATACCCAAACGCAGGCCTTCATAATTGTTTAGTTTAATTAAGGTCTTTAGGTCAATGTCAAAAAAACCTATAGGATAAAACCCTGAGGAAAGTGGATAGTCTTTTTTGTCCTCAACCCCTGCTATGGTATCCTTGTCTGTTTTTATTGCCGGCTCCTGGGCAAAGGCAAAGAGGGTAATACTGAAAAAGAAAGGAAAAAGAAGTTTTCGCATTCGGAAGGGTTAGTTTGTAACTATTTAAAAGTAAAAAAAAGCGGCATTGTTGCCGCTTTATTATATATAGTTTAACGAAACGGTTTTATACCGTCATTATTTCCTTTTCCTTTTTTGCCAAAACCTCATCAATCTTTTTTATGTGCTGGTCTGTCATTTCTTGAATATCATCTTCCAAGCTCTTTTTAAGATCTTCTGAAATATCCAAACCTTTAAGATCGTGGTTAGCTACCTTTCTATCGTTACGAACTCCAATTTTTGCTTCCTCGGCAGCAGCTTTGGCTTGTTTTGCCAATTCCCTTCTGCGTTCTTCGGTTAATGGCGGCACGTTAATGATTACACTTTCGCCATTGTTCATAGGGTTGAAACCTATATTGGCAAGATGAATTCCGCGTTCTATTTCGGGGATCATTTGCTTTTCCCAGGGCTGTATGCTAATAGTCATTCCGTCTGGGGTACTCACGTTTGCCACTTGGCTCAAAGGTGTAGGACTGCCATAATAATCTACCATCACGCTACCTACCATTGAAGGTGAAGCCTTTCCGGCGCGAATGTTTACCAATTCTTTTTCAAGATGCTTTAGGGCATTGCCCATTGCTTCTTTTGTACCATCAATTATAAAATCTATTTCGTCTTCCATAAAATCAATGTTCAGTATTCAATGTTAAACCCTTCGACTGCGCTCAGGGTGACATATTATATTTTACAAATTCACTTTTGTGCCAATCTTTTCACCGGAAACAACTTTTAGTAGATTTCCTTTTGTGTTCATATCAAAAACGATGATTGGCAATTCGTTCTCTTGGCTTAAGGTGAAAGCTGTGGTGTCCATCACTTTCAGTCCTTTCTGCAATACATCCTCAAAACTGATAAAATCAAATTTTGTTGCAAGTTTGTCTTTTTCAGGGTCGCTGGTGTAAATCCCATCTACGCGAGTTCCCTTCAAAATAACGTCTGCACCAATCTCGATAGCTCTTAAAACCGCAGCCGAGTCTGTTGTAAAATAAGGATTTCCGGTTCCACCTCCAAAAATAACAACACGGCCTTTCTCCAAATGTCTAATTGCTTTTCTACGGATAAATGGCTCTGCAACCTCGTTGATGTTAATGGCGCTCTGTAAGCGTGTGGGCACATCTTCATTCTCAAGGGCACTTTGCAAGGCCAAGCCGTTGATTACAGTAGCAAGCATCCCCATATGGTCGCCCTGTACACGATCCATCCCACTGCTGGCTCCAGCCAAACCTCTAAAAATATTTCCGCCGCCAATAACGATGGCAACCTCCACGCCTTTGGCGGTTATCTGTTTTATTTCGTGGGCGTATTCCTTAAGTCGAACGGCATCTATTCCATATTGCTGTTCGCCCATTAAGGCCTCGCCAGAAAGTTTTAAAAGAATTCTTTTGTATTGCATAGTTTGGGTTTGCTTGGGCAAAAATAAAGAAAATTATTGATGCGGTGGAAGTAAATGAAAAAACTAGTTTTTGCGAAGCTTATAGTAAGAAATGTTATAAAATATTTTTTTATGATGACATTTCCCAAATTCTTTCGATGTATAAATAATGAAGTATAACTAACCCTTAAAAGTTTCACACTATGAGAACAATTTTATTTTACTTATTTATTGGAATTTCAACCGTTATGATTTCCCAAAACACAGGAAGACTAATGCCGCCAACCGATCCTACATTCCAGCCGGCAAACATTGGGAGTTCGGAGTGTATTACAGATTCACAAAGACAGAAAGTACGGCAACAAATTACCTTAAATAAGCAAGCAATACTTCAGAAAAACCCAAGTGCCTTTCAAAATCGTGGTGGTCATCCTTTATTTATACTGCCCCTTAGGCCCAAAGCTGGTTTTGATGATTATGGATATTATATTATCAACAATCAAGTAGATCACGATTTAACTCCCAATGGAAACTTACTGGATTATGAGTGTGGTGAACGCACCTATGATTGGGTAAACGGCAATCACGAAGGGACGGACTATGTGCTTTGGCCTTATCCTTGGAAGCGAATGCAGGAAGAAATCATGGAAGTTATTGCCGCCGCCCCAGGAATAATTATAGATAAACGAGATGGTAATTTCGATTTGAACTGCGTAAACAATGGTAATCCCAACTGGAACGGTATCGTCATAGAACATTCTGACGGCTCCCAAGCTTGGTATTGGCATTTTAAGGACGGCGCTATCACTTCTAAAAACATAGGCGATAGCGTTGCAGAAGGAGAATATTTGGGCGCTTCGGGAAGCTCTGGCAGTAGCGTAATTCCGCATTTACATTTTGAAATTTATGACGCAAGCAACAATTTAATAGATCCCTATGAGGGGCCGTGCAACAGTATGAATGCAGACACCTGGTTTGTTAATCAGCCAGATTATTACGTCCCTACTATAAACCACCTTTCAACCCATAATTCCTCAAATTTTGATACCGAATGTGGTGTGGTTGAAAATACATATGAAGAATTGAATTTTGAACCCGGAGAAACGGTTTACTTCCGCATTTTTTACAGAGACCTTCAGACCGATGATGATACACACATCGTTGTAAGAAGGCCTGACAACTCTATTTTGTACGATTATATTTTTACATCGCCCTGGCCAGTATATACTGGAGCTTCTGCAATGTGGGAGTTTCCTGTAGATGGCACATGGCCAGATGGGGTCTATACCATCACTGCTGATTTCGGCGGAAATACCTACGAAACTATTTTTGGTGTAAATACAAACTTGGGTGTGGAAGAATTGGAACGTTCAGATATTTCAATTTATCCAAACCCTACTTCCGGCAAAATAAATATTAAGGCTGATTCACAAATTGAAAGTGTTATTCTTTATGATCTCTTGGGAAGAAAAGTAGTGGAAGCCGCACCTTTAGCTGAAAATTCCGAACTGAATATAACTTCTTTAAAAACCGGAATGTACGTAGCCGTTATTGTTTCTGAAGGGAAAAGAACGGTACGGAAAATTGTGAAGGAATAATTTAAAGTAAAGAGGACTGCTCGGGCGCAGTCGAGACCTCTATTTATCATATATTAAAAACCTTTGGGAGCTATTATTCTTCCAAAGGTTTTCTTTTTTGTAGGAAAAATAGCGCAACTGCACAGGAAAAACCCTGTATAAAAAACAGGGTTTTTCCTGTTTTATATTTAAATATTTTGGCATAATTTTAAGAATTCAATTAAATTTAATCGACCAAAATATGAAAACACACGCCCACACGCCCACACGCCCACACGCCCACACGCCAATAGGTTTTATGTCCTTCCTCTAAACTTTTTTATAACAATGAAAACTCTTATAACCATACTCATATTGGCCTTTAGCACTACCGCTTTGGACATTTCCTCTTATCCCATGGGGCTATATTCAGTAGCATTGGTCTGTAACGGACAGATTCAACAATCAAGAACTTTGGCAAAACAATAATAAAAACCCACAATATGAAACACATAATTTTATTTCTAGCTATACTTGTTTTTCAAACAAGTTCTGCACAAGACCCTCAACTTTTGGAAAATACTTGGTATCTCCAAAATGTTATAATTAACGGGCAGAATAATTTCCCTCCATCAAATGATGAATTAATCTCTGTTCCCGCAGAATTTAGCCAAGATGGATTTTTTACTTCTGTATGCAATGAATTGACGGGGTTTATAGAATATGAAATTAATAGCTTCAGTTTTCCACAACCTTTGGAAACTACTTTTATTGATTGCCAATTTCAAGTTAACGAAGATTTTGAAGTTATTTACTTTAACTACTATTATAGTGGGCCAGGGAATCTATATAATTATACTATAACAACAGATTCCAATGAAAACAAAACCTTGGTAGTAATATCAAATACTGGCGACCAAGCCATTTACGGCGATCACATTTTATCTAGTCAAGATTTTTACAGTTCTCAATTCGCAATCCTTCCAAACCCCGCTAAAAACGAATTGTTCTTAACTTCAAAATACACATCAGGAACCCTAACCCTAAAAATCTTCAACCTAGAAGGCAAACTGTTAAGTGCCCAAAACATAACGCTTCAAGACCAAAAAGTTATAGATGTCTCCCAACTCCTAAGCGGCATCTACTTTCTAAACATTGAAGATAAAAACGGCAACACAACAATCAAAAAGTTCATAAAACAATAACCCATTCACAAATTCACGCATTCACAAACTCACATACTCACAAATTCACATACTCAATACTAACATCTAAATACTAAAAACATGGCATCAAATTCAGAAGTAGGCCACGCTAAAAATGTAGCGAACTTCCAAGACCTTATCACCTTTGTAGAAGGCTATGGCCCCACCTACAATCCTTCAAAAACAAGTCTAACCGCAGAACAGCTCACCGCCTTGCACGCCACGGCCAGCGCCAGCCTGCAAAACGTAATCAACCTTAAAACCGCACATGACGACGCCGTAAACAGTAGGGCAGCAGCCTTCGCACAACTCCCGCCATTAAGCACACGCCTTGTCAACGCCCTCGAAGCCACAGACGCATCCCAAGAAAAAATAGACGATGCAAAAGGCTACAACCGCAAGATCCAAGGCCAGCGTGCCCCAAAAAAAGAAGAAGAACCCCTAGACCCCAACCAACCAGCTCCCCGAAGAATCAGCGCCAGCCAGCAGTCCTATGATCAGCTCATCCAGCATTTTGAAGGTCTCATCTCCGTTTTGGCCTCAGAGCCAAGCTACGCCCCAAACGAAACCGAACTGCAAATAACATCCCTTCAGGCACGCGCCCAGGACCTAAGAGACAAAAACAATCAGGAAGCAATCGCAGACACCGCCGTAAGCAACGCCCGCCTAGAGCGCAACAGAATCCTCTATCAAGAAAACACAGGCCTCGTGGACACCGCCCTCGATGTAAAAAAATACGTCAAATCTGTGTACGGTACCTCCAGCCAAGAATACAATCAGGTAAAAGGCATAAAATTTAAAAACTACAGAGATTAAAATGCGCTTTGTACGTCACACTCAGCTTGTCGCAGCGCTGTCGCAGTGTCCAAGTAAGCTTGTCGCAGTGCCCTCGCACCTTTTATACATATTGCTTCCGCCTTAACAAATAGGCCCTCCGCTTTTTATATACTGGCGTCCGCATTAACACATCTTGCGGCCGCCTTTTATATTCTTGCTTCCGCTTTAACACTTCTTGCTCTGGCATTAACACTTCTTGCAATAGCTTTAACACATCTCGCAATGGCTTTAACATATCTTACCTTGGCTTTCATAATAGTACCATCCGCTCTCAAGAAAGTCTTGGTTCCTGTTTCTTGGCTCTTGTTTCAAAAAAAAGAGACTGAAATCAATCAGCCTCTTTTTTATTCAAATTATGTTCAAAAAGCTTACGCCAAAGAAACTCTCTTAAAGCCTACAACTTCCACATCGCCATACGTTTTTACGTAATCTGCAACGCTCTTTTTGTCATCCTTAATAAAGTTTTGGTCAAGCAACGCTTTTTCGTGGTCCATAGTAGTGTTGTCACTAATAAAACGCTCAATTTTTCCCGGAAGAATTTTATCCCAAATTTGCTCTGGCTTGCCTTCAGCTTTCAATTCCGCTTTTGCATCAGCTTCGGCTTGTGCCAAAACCTCTGGTGTTAATTGTGCTCTTGAAATGTATTTTGGTACGTTTTTAAGGGTTTTACCCAAACGGCCCAACTCGATGTTTTCCTTCTCGATAACAGCAATTCTTGCTTCAGTTTCAGATTCTACAAACTCTGGTGTAAAATCTTTATAAGAAAGGGTAGTAGCTCCCATAGAAGCAACTTGCATAGAAACGTCCTTCGCCAATTCCTCAGCATTGTCAACTGCTTTTGAAAGACCCGTTAGGGCAGCAATCTTATTTACGTGAACGTAAGAGCCAACATAAGGAGCTTCCAAAATTTCGAAACCACCAATTTCTATTTTCTCGCCAATTACACCAGTTTGCTCAGTTAATTTTTCAGAAACGGTCATTCCGTCGAAATCTGCAGCCAAAAATTCATCTTTTGAAGATGTGTTAAGTGCAACTTCGGCTAGTTTATTAGCCATTTCAACGTACGAATCGTTTTTTGCAACAAAGTCAGTTTCACAATTCAAAGAGATAATAACACCTTTTGTATTGTTGCTATTAACTTTTGCAGTTGCAACACCTTCACTAGAGTCCCGGTCTGCTCTTTTTTCAGCAATTTTCTGTCCTTTTTTTCTAAGGATAGATATTGCTTCTTCCATATTTCCGTCTGCCTCAACTAATGCCTTTTTACAGTCCATCATTCCGGCTCCGGTGGTTTGTCTTAGTTTATTTACTTCTGCGGCTGTTATGTTTGCCATTTTTATGAATTTTTAAAGTTTAATATTAAAAAAAGCCGTTAAAATTATTTTCAAAAAAGAAAAGAACCAAACGACTTTTAAATTTTTAAAATATCGATATTATTCTTCTTCGTTAAGAACTTCTTTTTTCGATTTTTGACGTACAGGCTTCTTTGCCTCTTTCATATCTTTTACGTCATCTTCGTCAGTTGAAGGAACTTCTACCTTATCTGCTTTCTTTGCTGGTTTAGCTTCTTTAACTTCTTTGTCTTTTTTGGGAGCTTTCGCCTTTTTTTCCATTCCTTCTTCGTCATCGCTATCGTCATCTTTTCCAGACTTTCTTTCAGAAAGACCTTCAATAACAGCTTCAGAAACAAAACTCATAATGCTTTCAATAGATTTTGAAGCATCATCGTTAGATGGAATTACGTAATCAATAACGCGAGGGTCACTGTTGGTATCCACCATTGCGAAGATTGGAATGTTCAGTTTCATAGCCTCTGCAACTGCAATGTGCTCGCGGGTAGTATCTACAACAAAAAGAGCTGCAGGAAGACGGCTCATATCAGAAATAGAACCTAAGTTTTTTTCCAATTTAGCACGAAGACGATCTACTGCCAAACGTTCTTTCTTTGAAAGGGTGTTGAAAGTTCCGTCTTGCTTCATTCTATCAATTGAAGACATTTTCTTAACAGCTTTACGGATAGTCACAAAGTTGGTAAGCATACCGCCTGGCCATCTTTCAGTGATGTAAGGCATGTTTGCGTTCTTCGCTTTTTCAGCAACGATGTCCTTTGCTTGTTTTTTGGTAGCTACAAAAAGGATTTTGCGTCCACTGGCTGCTATTTTCTTAAGGGCTTCGTTAGCCTCTTCAATTTTTGCAGCGGTTTTGTATAGGTTGATAATGTGGATCCCGTTGCGCTCCATATAGATATACGGCGCCATGTTTGGGTTCCATTTGCGGGTTAGGTGGCCAAAGTGCACACCAGCTTCTAGTAAGTCTTTTACTACTACTTTTTTTGCCATTTTTGTTTTAGTTTACGTTCTGTGAAAGGATAGCAACCGCTTCGAAAAATGAATTTGGTTTAGATGCTAAACTAACACCCGAATTTTTCGGGTTAACAGCTTTTTTAATTAATAATGAATATGAACTTGGGTTAAGTTATTGGGCTACTGAGTTATTTAAAAATGCTAAATAACTCAGTAACTTTATAACTAAATAATTATCGTTTAGAGAACTGGAATTTCTTACGAGCTTTCTTCTGTCCGAATTTCTTACGCTCTACCATTCTTGGATCTCTTGTAAGCAAACCTTCTGGTTTAAGGATACCGCGGTTTTCGTCATTAAGTGTACACATAGCGCGGGAAATAGCAAGGCGAATTGCTTCTGCCTGACCTGTAATTCCACCGCCAAATACATTTACTGAAATATCGAAAGTCTTTTCGTTATCTGTAAGTGTTAAAGGTTGTTTTACTTTATACTGAAGTGTTCCTGTTGGAAAATAGTTTTCCAACTCACGCTTGTTGATAGTGATGTTTCCCTTACCCTCTTTAAGGTAAACACGTGCAACAGCGGTTTTTCTTCTACCTATTTTGTGAATTGTCTCCATTACTTGTTGTCGTTAAGGTTAATAGCTCTAGGTTTTTGTGCTTCCTGTCCGTGGTTAGCATCTGCATAAACCTTAAGGTTTCTGAAGATTTCCGCGCCCAATTTGTTTTTTGGAAGCATTCCTTTTACAGCTTTTTCAACAAGCCTTGTAGGGTCTTTTTTGTACATTTCGGTAGCAGTAAGGCTACGTTGTCCACCTGGGTAACCCGTGTGGCGAATGTACGTTTTGTCGTTCCATTTGTTACCGGTAAGGTTTATTTTACTGGCGTTAATAATAATTACGTTATCACCGCAATCTACGTGTGGGGTGAAACTAGGTTTGTGCTTACCGCGAAGTAATTTAGCAACTTCGCTTGCAAGACGACCCAATGCTTGCCCGTCCGCATCTACTACCAACCATTCTTTTACAACGGTGTTTTTGTTAGCAGATACTGTTTTGTAACTTAATGTATCCATTTAGTTTTTTGTCAATCGTTAATAAATCATTGTTTTCTCACCCTAAAACAAAACGGATTTTGTCTAAGAGGGGTGCAAATGTAATGTTATTTATTTGAAAAGCAAGGGGTGGGAATAAAATTTATGACGTAGGACGGATGAATGGAAAATTCTGAATTCTGAATGCAGAATTCAGAATTGAAGATTATTCCAAAGTCAATATCAAATCATCTTTCATTACCATAGTTCCCGGTTTTAGTGCGATGGTTTTTATTTTACCGGCTTTGTTGGCGGTAATCGTGGTTTCCATTTTCATGGCTTCAATAATAAATAGGTGGTCGTTTTTTTTCACTTCTTGACCTTTTTTCACTAATATTTTGTAAAGATTTCCTTGTAAGGGCGCGCCGTATTGATTGGTATCCTGCGTATCTACTTTTAGATGTACTTCCTTTTCCACTTTTATGGATTTATCCTTTATTTCCACAAAACGGTTTTCGCCATTTACCGAAAAGAAAACGATTCGTATGCCATCCTCATCCGGAATTCCTACCGAAAGCAGTTTTACCAAGATTGATTTTCCAGGCTCCAGCTCAATAAGCGCCTCTTCCTGAAGCTTCATTCCATAAAAGAAATTTTCGGTGGCAAGTATGGCTACGTTTCCATATAACTTATATTTTTCGTGGGCATCCTCAAAAACCCGTGGATATAAACTGTAGGACAGAAAATCCTCAAATTCAATGGGGCGGGTAAAACCTTGCTGGAATTTTTTTCTGAAAACACTGTATTCCGAATCAAAATCAATGGGTTCCAAATGTGCATTAGGCCTGTCGGTATAAGCTTTGTTATTTTTTAGAATTATTTTTTGAAGTTCCTTCGGAAAGCCTCCCAACGGTTGCCCAAGATCGCCTTTAAAGAAATTGATGACCGATTCCGGAAACGAAATATCGCGTCCGCGTTCCATAACGTCTTCAGGATACAGATTGTTGGTTACCATAAAAATAGCCATATCGCCCACCACCTTTGAGCTTGGGGTAACTTTTACCAAATTCCCAAACATTTCATTAACGCGGGCATACATTTTTTTCACCTCGTCAAAACGGTCGCCAAGACCGAGTGCTTCTGCCTGCGGACGTAAATTGGAATACTGCCCACCGGGAATTTCGTGCTGATAAACTTCCGCGGTTCCGGCTTTAAGGCCAGACTCAAATGGATAATACATTTCGCGCACATCTTCCCAATAATTTGAAAACTCATTCAATTTATTAATATCGAATTTATTTTCGCGCGGTTGGTTGCGCATCATTTCAACAACTGAATTGAAATTGGGCTGGGAGGTAAGTCCCGATAGTCCGCCTAAAGCTACATCAACAACATCAACGCCGGCTTCAATCGCTTTTAAATAGGTTGCGGATTGTATGGAAGAAGTATCGTGGGTATGCAAATGCAGCGGGATATTCAAGGTGTCCTTTAATGCTGAAACCAATTCGGTGGCGGCGTAGGGTTTTAAAAGTCCTGCCATATCTTTAATGGCAATCATATGCGCACCTGCATTTTCAAGGTCTTTGGCGAGTTGGGTGTAATATTTTAAAGTGTATTTCTTTTCTTTCGGATCCAGAATATCGCCGGTGTAACTAATGGCGGCCTCGGCAATTCCGCCCGTTTTGTTGCGGACATAGTTGATGCTCGGTTCCATTGCTTTTACCCAGTTTAGCGAATCGAATATTCTAAAAATATCAATTCCATTTTCCCAGGAAGTTTCGATGAATTTTTCAATAAGATTGTCAGGATAGGCTTTATAGCCAACGCCATTTGAACCGCGCAGCAACATTTGGAAGAGGATATTCGGCATCAATTTTCGAAGTTCGCGCAAACGTGTCCATGGGCTTTCATTTAAAAAACGAAGACAAACATCAAAAGTAGCACCGCCCCACATTTCAATACTAAAAGTATTGGGATGGTTTTTTGCAAAACTTTCCGCCACTTGAAGCATATCATAACTTCGCATCCGCGTGGCCAGTAGCGATTGGTGTGCATCGCGGATGGTAGTATCTGTATAATGAATCTTTTTTTCATCCTTCAGCCAAGCGCAGAATTTTTCCGGACCCATTTCCGTAAGCCGATTTTTGGTGCCTTTCGGAAACGGTTTTTTCAAATCAAACTCGGGAATTTTAGGGTTTCGGAAGACTTTATTCCTATCAATATTTTTAACATCTGGATTGCCGTTCACGATTACTTCACCTAAATAATTCACAATTTTTGAAGTGCGGTCCTGCGGCAAGTTTAATATCAAACAAATCGGGCGTATTGCCAATAAAATTTACTGTGGCCTTTCCTTCCTTAAAAGTTTCGTGCTGGATTACATTCTGAAGAAAGTGGATATTGGTCTTTACGCCCCGAATTCGAAATTCCTTTAAGGCGCGTGCCATTTTCCGAACAGCGCCATCCAAGGTCCGTCCGTGCGCAGAAACTTTTACGAGCATGCGAATCAAAAAATGGGCTCACGCTGTAGGATTGGTAAATACTACCCGCATCCAGCCGTATGCCCATCCCTGCGGCGCTTCGATAGGTGGTGATGGTGCCATAATCTGGCGTGAAATTATTTTCGGGATCTTCAGTGGTCAATCTACATTGCAGCGCAAAACCGTAAGTAGCCAGCGAATCCTGATCGTAAATTTTAATTTGTTGGTCTGAAAGTTTGTACCCGCCGGCCACAAAAATCTGGGTTTTAATTAAATCAATTCCCGTTACCATTTCCGTCACGGTATGTTCCACTTGTATCCGCGGATTTACCTCAATGAAATACACATTATCTTCTGCATCCACCAAAAATTCAACCGTTCCCACATTGTTGTAATTTACCTCTTCGGCAATGGCAATGGCATATTTATAAAGGGATTGTTTTACTTTTTCCGATACGTTATATGAAGGCGCAATTTCTACCACTTTTTGGTGCCGGCGCTGAACGGAGCAATCGCGTTCAAACAAATGGCGAATGTTGCCGTGGTTATCTGCCACAATCTGTACCTCCAAATGTTTTGGGTTTTCAACATATTTTTCAAGAAACATGGTGTCGTCGCCAAAGGCATTGAGCGATTCACTTTTTGCGGATTCAAAATTATTTTTTAAATCTTCATCATTTCTTATTATCCGCATGCCACGGCCGCCACCACCGGAGGCAGCTTTCAGCATAACGGGGTAGCCAATATTATTTGCTTCGGAAAGCGCTATTTTAAGGGAAGAAAGTTTTTTCGAATTACTTTTTATAATGGGCACATTACATTTTACGGCAATCTTTTTCGCGGTTATTTTATCGCCCAGGGCGTCCATTACTTTTGGATCGGGACCTATAAAAATGATTCCGTTTTTCGCACAATTACGGGCAAATTCAGAATTTTCCGAAAGAAAACCATAGCCGGGATGAATGGCATCTACATTTTTGGATTTTGCCAAAGCGATTATTGCGTCGCCGTCCAAATAGGGTTTTAGAGGTTGATCATTTGCTCCAATTTGATAGGATTCATCAGCTTTGTAGCGGTGTTGCGAATAGCGGTCCTCGTAAGTGAAAATGGCTACGGTCTTTAAATTTATTTCCGCACAGGCACGCAAAACCCGTATTGCGATTTCACTGCGATTGGCAACCAACACTTTTTTAATTTCCATAAATAAGGACTTTTTAAATAGCTAACATTAAAATTGGTATTAAAGATATAAAATACTATGCGCGCATAATAAATTATAAATCGATATTTATCAACAATTTATTTATCCGAAATAATATACGGGTTTTCATTTTTATAATTCCTGATAATAAAATCCAAAGCACTTTTCAGGATTTCGCCCATATTTTTAGACTTTTTGAAATTTACATCACCCGTTAATTTAAAGAGACCCATCTTTAGTTCCTTTATTTTTTCAGGTGGTGCAAGATGGTCGTCCCTCATGCAATCCATAAGCTCCTTTAACCTGTTTTTTTCGCTTGTAGCTCTTTTCGCTAATAAAGAGCGTTCCTCATTTTTATATTGTTCCACGGACTCTTCCTGCAGCAAATCGGCGGTCATTTTGACTAGTTTGTTATTTTCCTTCAAAAATTGGGGTTTGTACACCTTTGCATTTCCTTCATAACTCTGCTGGTCAAAATCTATCGCGCGAATTCGGTATTGTATTCGGTCAAAATCGTGGGTGAGTACCATTACGTAATTGTAGGAGCGCATATCGCCCAAAAGGCGGACAAAGCAGCGTTCGTTGAATTTCACAAACTCTTTTGCGATTTCCATTTTATCGCGTTCAGAACATTTGTCGAGGTGGTTTTCAATAAAATCGTCACCGGGAATGCCGGAGATATGTTCTTCTATTAAGGTATTTCCGTGAACCAAAAAGTTGATGTGGTTGGGCGATAGTAAATGTTCCAGCTCAAGGCCATAAATACGGGAGGCGTCGGCTTTTTTTATGTAGAGAAAAATATAATTGTCGTTAAGAATATTCCGCACTTTTACTCGGAAAGGTTTTGAATTTCCAAAAGTGCAAAAATCAATTTGGTCAATGTTTAAGTAGGGCAGGAGCGTATCGCTTCCGTCGGAATGTAAAATGGAATACATCCGTTTTAGGCTGAAGTTTATTTCCTCGGTTTCAAATTCGGAATAATAGACGCTCACCCACAGGGTATCATTTCCATTTTTGTCGTAAATAATTACCGAACCCTGAAAGCGCAGAAGATCGTCGTAATAAATGGGGATTTTTATATTCCTGCCATGGCGGGTAAGATATTTTGAAAGCGCCTCGGTGATGGGGTATGCGGGTTTCTTTTTTGAAATAAGTTTGCTCATGTCCTTCAGGAAATTGTTCTTAAAGATATGGATTTCGGAAAGAAGTAAAACCGATTCGCTGTAAGATTTAAGACAATAGAAAAAAATGTGATTTCATTTTCGAATCCCGATAGCTATCAGGATTAAAAAGTTATTCCTTCACAAACTTTTTCAAAGCCACATTGTTTCCGGAATACAACTGCACAAAATAAACTGCTGAAGCAAGGCTAGAAACATCCACATTTGGGGAAATGCTATCTAGATCTAGATGCATAATGCGGCTTCCTGTAACGTTGTAAATGTTTACTTGATTAATAACCTGGTCTTGGCTGTTAATCTGTAATATATTTTTTACTGGATTTGGGTAGATCGTAATATCGGAGGCAAAAGAGTTTTCCTCGATACCTAAAGTTGAATTGTGTTTTACAATCCAATAATCGTAACCTCCTCTTGAGTTTTCTGTTTTATCTCCAGAGATATTTGAATCTGAAGACCCAAATATTATAAAATCCCCGTCAGTTGTTTGTATTGAACCTCCACCAAATTCGTATTCATCACCCCCAATTGTATTTTGCCATTCAATAATGCCAACATTATTAAGTTTTACAAACCAAAAATCTGAATGTCCTAACGAATTTTCTGTTTTATCGCCGGAAATATTTGAACTTGAATTTCCAGAGACTAAATAACCTCCATCCGCACTTTGAGATATTGTGCCTAAACTTTCGCTATTTGAGCCTCCAATTGTATTTTGCCAAATAATAGTACCAGTTTCATCTAGTTTTAAAATCCAATAATCAAAAGATCCATTTATAGCGTTTTCAGTTTTGTCTTCAACAGCGTCAGAATCTGAGATACCTGCCACAATATATCCGCCGTCAGTTGTTGTACTTATTTTTGGTTTCAAATCAAGATTATTACCTCGTATTGTTTTATCCCAAACTTGATTACCAGAAGCATCAATTTTTAATATCCAATAGGGATTATTTTGGCTCTGAAAAATGATCAAATCGGAACTTAAAATAAATCCTCCATCTAAAGTCTTTGCAACACCATAAACATTACATGCAAAATTATAGTCCGTAGAACCGTATGATTTTTGCCAAACAATAGCACCAGTAGCATCTAATTTTAGAACCCAAGCATCAGGTAGACCATTTCTGCTAACCGTACGATCACCAGATTCTGCCGAGCTAGAGCGCCCAGTTACTAAATAACCACCATCATCTGTTTCAACTGCTGATACTGGCTCATCGCTACGATTTCCACCATAGGTTTTTTGCCATTGTATATCACCATTCGAGTCTAATTTTAATATCCAATAATCCAATTCTCCTCTGGAATCTTCAGTTTTATCACCAGAGATACCAGAATTGGAAGACCCTCCAATAATATACCCTCCATCAGTTGTTTGCATCACAGAAGTCAGATAATCATCTTCGCTTCCACCATAGGTTCTTTGCCAAAGGATGTTAGCAGTATCGTCTAATTTTAATATCCAATAATCAATTCCTCCTTTGGAATCCTCACTTTTTTCTCCCGATATATTTGAATCTGAAGTTCCGCCAACAAGAAATCCTCCATCATTTGTTTTAATTAAAGATGTTGGCCTATCATCAGCACTCCCACCAATGGTTTTCTGCCATTGAACGTTTCGGTCTTGTGAGTGATATTGTAAATACGAAAAGTAATAGGGCTAAAAGGGTAGTTGATCTGTTTTCATAACATTAGAATTTGAATTTAATTCGCTAACAGTGAATAAGGTACAAAATTATTTTAATCAAAAATTAAAAGGCGTTTAAAATTCTCTTATAAGATGATTATTTCCAAAGCTTTTTTCAGCTTCAATCTAGATTTCGATTTCCCTTTTTATTCCTTTACAAACTTTTTCAAAGCCACATTTTTTCCAGAATACAGTTGAATATAATAAACTCCCGAGGCTAAGCTGGAAACATCTATAGTTGGTGAAACGGTGTCAACATCCATTTGCAATACTTTACTGCCAGTCATTGTGTATATGTTTACTTGGTCTATGGTTTTATCTTGGGTGTTGAGGTGCAAGGTGTTTTTTGCGGGGTTGGGGTAGAGGGTTATTGCCTCAGTATATGAATTTTCTTCGAGGCCTAAGGTATGGGCGTGTTTAATGATCCAATAATCTTGACCGCCTCGGGAATTTTCAGATTTATCGCCAGAAATATCCGATTGTGAGTTTCCTCCCAAAATATAATTTCCGTCGGATGATTGAATAACTGATGTTATTCCATCAATTTCACTTCCACCAATAGTATTTTGCCATTCAATAATACCAACGTTGTTTATTTTAACTAACCAACAATCGAAATTGCCTTGCCCGTTTTCAGTTTTATCCCCTGAAATAGCAGACCGGGAGAACCCGCCTATAATATAACCGCCATCGGAGGTTTGGTTTGCAGAATATGCTTGGTCAATATCATTGCCTCCAATAGTATTTTGCCATTCTATGGTTCCGTTTGAAGCTAGTTTAACAATCCAGAAGTCGGATTCCCCTTCTGAATTTTCGGTTTTATCGCCTGATATATCTGAAGATGATCTTCCTGATAAAAGAAAGCCATTGTCTAAAGTTTGTACTATAGAATTCAAAACATCTGTCCCACTGCCACCTATAGTTTTGTCCCACACTATGTCACCAGAAGAATCTAGTTTTACAATCCAGAAATCATACCCTCCTTTTGAATTTTCAGTTTTATTTCCAGAAATATTTGAGTCTGAATATCCTCCAAGAATACATACCGCCATCTTGTGTTAATGCCATTGTAGAAAATGAGTCATATGATGATCCCCCGATAGTTTTCTGCCAAATAATATTCCCCGAAAGGTCTAACTTTAATAGCCAATAATCATCTTCCCCAATTGCGTTTTCAGTCTTGTCACCAGAAATGTTTGACCAGGAATCACCACATATAAAATAACTGTCATTTGAAATTCTTATTTGGGGAAAACTTTCAGAATCACTCCCACCTATAGTTTTGTCCCATTCTACATTTCCAGAAGCATCAAGTTTCACAATCCAATAGTCATCTAAACCTCTCGAGTTTTCAGTTTTATCACCAGAAATGTCGGAGGTTGATTCTCCACACGCAATGAATCCACCATCGGGGGTAAATTCTATAGAATGTATATCGTCTATGCTGCTTTCCGCCAATAGAATTTTGCCATTCAATTTCGCCAATTGAATTGGTTTTTAATATCCACATATCAAAATTCCCATTGGAAACGTCAGTTTTGTCGCCAGAAATATCTGACTCTGAACCACCTCCAATTATAATATCCACCATCTGGGATTTGTTGAATGGTATAAAAAGTTTCATCTGCACTCCCCCCAATAGTCCGCTGCCAAAGAATGTTTGGGTCTTGGGAGTAAAGCGAAATGGCAATGAATGCTAAAACTAAACTGCTAAGTATATTTCTTTTCATAATTGATAATGATTATTCTTTAACAAACTTCTTTAAAGCAACATTTTTCCCAGAATACAGTTGAATATAATAAACACCCGAAGCCAAGCTGGAAACATCTATGGTTGGAGAAACGGTGTCAACTTCCATTTGTAATACGCGACTGCCCGTCATTGTGTATATATTCACTTGGTCTATGCTTTTGTCTTGGGTGTTGAGGTGCAAGGTGTTTTTTGCGGGGTTGGGGTAGAGGGTTATTGCGGTGGCGAAGGGGTTTTCTTCTAGGCTTAAGGTTTGGGCATGATTTACAATCCAGAAATCTTGACCGCCACGAGAGTCTTCTGTTTTATCGCCTGATATATTGGAATCCGACTTGCCAGCAATAATATATGTTCCATCGATTAATTGGCATCCTACTGGAAAACTCTCGTCATTTTCTCCACCCATTGTATTTTGCCATTCAACAATGCCTAGATCATTTAATTTAATAATCCAGTAGTCTGCTAAACCATTTGAATCTTCAGTTTTGTCTCCAGATATGTTAGAAGATGAAAATCCCGTAACAAAATAACCACCTTCCGAAGATTCCAAAGTATTGTAACAACCCTCACCATATAATCCTCCAATCGTGTTGTCCCATTCTTTTTCTCCATTTTCATCTATCTTTAATATCCAATAGTCAAAATTTCCTAGTGAATCTTCAGATTTTGCTCCACCTGCGTTGGTGTCTGAAAACCCAGTTAAAATATAACCGGAATCACTGGTTTTTTTAATATCAGTCATAAAAGTTGTGGGACCAAGACCACTATAAAATTTTTGCCATAGAAAATTACCCGCAGAATTTACTTTCAAAGCGCTGTAAATAGTTTGTGAGCCCGAAGAATAGCCAATAATATAACCGCCGTCATCTGTGAAATCTATTCCGTGACAAAAAATTGAATCTCCAAATGGATATACTTTTTGCCACTCTATATTTCCATTGGAATCCAGTTTTAAAGTCCAAATATCTTGGTTTCCTGAATTATTAATTGTTCTGTCTCCAGATATACCTGACTGTGAATTGCCAGCTAAAATATAACTACCATCAGGTATTTGCTCAATCTCAATAGGAATGTCTAAAGAATCACCACCATAAGTTTTTTGCCATTCTATATTTCCTGTGGAACTTAATTTTAATATCCAATAATCTTTGTTTCCACGAGAAGGCTCTGTCTTCTCTCCTGAGATTCCCGAAGCAGATGAGCCCACTAAAATATAGCCCCCGTCTTGCGTTTGCTTTATATCAGTACAGATGTCATCTTGATCGCCGCCAATTGTTCTCTGCCATTCAATTCCACCTGCACTATCCATTTTTAGAACCCAATAATCTTTGCCTCCTCGTGAATTTTCTGTTTTTTCTCCAGAAATATTTGAGTCTGAAGATCCAACCACAATCAAGCCGCCATCTATTGTGTTAATTGCAGTAGATAAATTCTCATCTCCACTCCCCCCAATAGTCCGCTGCCAAAGAATATTAGGATCTTGCGCATAAATAGCAACTGTAGAAAGCAATAGTACTATAAGTGTAATTGTCTTTTTCATAATAAATTTAACTAGATTTTCAGGTTACAATATATATATAAGCAACTAAAAAATAAATATGCTATTTTGTAATTTGTAATTTGTAATTTGGAATTTGTTTTTTGGGATTTTCGCCTCAAGGCGATTAATGCGCCTCCAACCAATTATCCCCAACGCCCAAATCTACATCCAACGGAACGGTGAGCTTGTAAGCGTTTTCCATTTCGTGCTTTACCATCGCCTTTAGTTTTTCAAGTTCAGTTTTATGGGCATCAAAAACAAGTTCATCATGCACTTGAAGCAGCATTTTGCTTTTGTAGTTTTCTTCGGAAAGTTTTTTGTGAATATTTATCATTGCAATCTTAATGATATCCGCCGCACTTCCCTGAATTGGTGCATTCACGGCGTTTCGTTCTGCAGCGCCACGCACTACTTGGTTGCTTCCGTTGATGTCTTTTAAATAGCGTCTTCGTCCCAAAACGGTTTGCACGTAACCGTTTTCGCGGGCAAAATCTATTTGCTCGCTTATGTAATTCCGGAGTTTGGGATAAGTTTTATAATAGGTTTCTATCAAATCTTTTGCCTCTCCACGCGAAAGGTCGGTTTGGTTGCTTAATCCGAAAGCAGAAACGCCGTAAATAATCCCAAAATTCACTGTTTTTGCGTTGCTTCGTTGTTCGCGGGTTACTTCATTTAAGGGAACATTAAAAACTTTTGAAGCCGTGGAAGCGTGAATATCCTCACCATTTTTAAAAGCTTCGATCATGGTGTCTTCTTCGCTTAAAGCAGCAATAATACGAAGTTCAATTTGTGAATAATCCGCAGCCATTAAAACGTAATCCTCATTTCTGGGGATAAAAGCTTTTCGCACTTCGCGTCCGCGCTCTGTTCTAATGGGAATGTTTTGAAGGTTTGGGTTGTTGCTGCTCAGTCTGCCCGTTGCGGCAACGGTTTGCATATAATCAGTATGCACGCGCCCAGTAGATTTTTCAACTTGGTCTGGCAGCGCATCCACATACGTACTTTTTAACTTTGCAAGGCCACGATATTCTAAAACATCACGGATTATTTTGTGATCTTTGGCCAAATAACTCAACACATCTTCTGCAGTAGAATATTGCCCAGTTTTTGTTTTTTTCGGTTTTTCAATAAGTTTCATTTTTCCGAAAAGAATATCGCCCAATTGCTTAGGCGAAGCAATGTTGAAGGTTTCACCGGCTTCTTCGTAAATGTGTTTTTCAAGTTGAAGGATATCTGTGTCTAATTCTTTGGAAAGTTTTTCCAGAAATTCCTCGTCAAGATTGATGCCTTCCAATTCCATATCTGCCAAAACGCGTAGCAGCGGTACTTCAATTTCATCAAAAAGTTTTTGGGTGTTTGCCTCACCCAGTTCTTTTTCGAAATGTTCTTTCAGTTGAAACGTTATGTCCGCATCCTCAACAGCATATTCGGTCTGTTTTTCTATTTCCACATCGCGCATGTTGCGTTGGTTTTTACCTTTTTTGCCAATCAATTCTGTGATTGAAACGGGCGTATAATTCAAATATGTTTCGCTAAGAACGTCCATATTGTGTCGCATATCTGGATTTATAAGATAGTGCGCGAGCATAGTATCAAACAATTTTCCTTTTACTGAAATATTGTATTTAGCCAAAACCTTAATGTCATATTTTAAATTCTGACCAATTTTCTGAATTGATTCGTCTTCAAAAAACGAGCGGAGTTCTTCCAAAAGCTGTTGCGCCTCATCACGATTTTCTGGGAAAGGAACGTAAAATCCTTTTCCTTTTTCCCAAGAAAAAGCGATGCCCACCAGTTCTGCCTCGAGCGGATTCAAACTTGTGGTTTCGGTATCAAAACACACACTTTGTTGCTTCATTAAATTTTGAAGGAAAAGTTTGGTGCCCATTCCCGGCTGAACGGTTTGGTAGAAATGCTCCGTATTTTCAATGGTAGCACGGGAGTTGTAGTTTTTAATATCTTCTGAAGCTTCGCCATCGTTTCCAAAGAGCGAAAATTGACCTTCGCCAGCAGGATTGCTTTTTGCAGGTTTGGGTTTTGTGTCTGCAAGGTTATTATTTTCTTGAGTTACACGGCTGGTGCCAACGGAAGCCATTCCTTCTATAGAAAATGCGTTTAGGAAATTATCTTTTAGCCTTCTAAATTCCAATTCATCAAAAATCTCCAATACTTTTTGTGTGTCTGGAGGGCACATTTCAAAATCAGCTTCGTTAAATTCAACGGGTACATCTAGCATTATAGTTGCTAATTTTTTACTCAGCAAACCAAGTTCTCCGTTTTCTTCCACTTTCTCCTTCATTTTACCTTTTAGCTGCGCTGTGTTGGCAAGCAGGCCTTCCATAGAGCCAAATTCTTTCAGAAATTTTTTAGCGGTTTTTTCGCCAACGCCCGGAAGTCCGGGAATATTGTCGCTGCTATCGCCCATCATTCCCAAAAAATCAATTACTTGTAGCGGGTCTTTTACTTCAAATTTTTTCTGCACTTCGGGAATTCCCCAAGTTTCATAACCACCTCCAAAAACGGGTCGATATATAAAAATATTTTCGGAAACCAATTGTGCAAAATCCTTGTCTGGTGTAACCATAAAGGTGGTGTAGCCTTCTTTTTCGGCTTTTTTTGCCAAGGTGCCTATAACATCATCGGCCTCAAAGCCTTCCTTTACCATGATTGGAATTTTCATGGCTTCGAGAATATTGCAAATATAGGGAATGGCAAATGTTATTGCGTCTGGAGTTTCGTCTCTATTGGCCTTATATTCCGGAAACATTTCGTTACGAATTTCGCTTCCACCTTTGTCAAAACACACGGCTAGATGGTCTGGGCGTTCTCTTTTCACAACGTCTATAAGAGAGTTCATAAACCCCATAATGGCTGAGGTGTTTTGGCCTTTGCTGTTCAATCGGGGATTTTTTATTAAGGCGAAATAGCCTCGAAAAATTAGTGCGTAGGCATCAACAAGGAAAAGGCGTTTTTTTTCTGACATAGTTTTGGATAAGGTATGCTTCAAAAGTAAAAAGAAGTATTTGGAAAACGGGTATGATACCAATAAAAAAAGCCGCTCCCAACAGCGGCTTTTTCTAAAAACATAGTCTACTCTAAAATTACAGCTATGCTACTTATCAATAAGGTATCCATTCATTGTTCCATTAAGGTTTCCAAATAATTGGCCTTCATCTAAAAAAATGGGATTATGAAAAGAGGTTAGACCTGTGGCGGATTGTTGGTTTCCATTTCCATTATAAATAGTTATACCGTTAATTCTAAATATTGCATTTCTTGAATTTAGAATTACTAAAATTTTATTAGCTGGAACTGTGTAAGAAGGATTAGTGCTCATAGTTATAGGAGTGACATTTGCGTTCACTAAAAACCCAGATATTACCAACGAATCATCAGAGGAACTAATTACATCGCCGCTACCTCCTATCAAAGGGTTTGTTAAGGCTTCATAGTTTCCTACATTATGTATACCTCCAAGAACAGCTGTTCCAGAAATCTGTAGGGTAATAGATCCTCCGCTACTAAGGACATTAGTAATATATACATTTTTACCTGCCGGAACAGTATATGTGGTTGTAGACAAATTATTCATTGTTATAGGAGTCATCCCAGAAAATCCATCGGGATATTTTGGGTCTTTTAATTCAAATGGAGAGGTTGGGTTTTGCCAACTCGCAGTCCCAGAACCATCAGTAGTTAATACCTGGTTTACAGTACCATCGGTTGTTGGCATGGTGTAAGCATCGTTAATATTCATTCTACCATCTTTGTAAATAGTTAAGGCATTGCTTCTAGCAGCAGTACTTGTACCATTACCAATGGCAAACAATCTGTCGTTTGCATTAAAAGCAATAGTACTTGCAGGACTGTAATTTGTACTGTTTACCCCCATAACTGTTTCATACGCAGAAAAAGCTTCAAGGTTTGTTCCAATAGCGACGCTATTACTACTATTAGCTGTGTTTGATGACCCAAATGCCAAACTTATATCGCCAGCAACATCATTATCTTGCCCCATAGCTATTGAGCTTTCTCCAGAAGAAGTATTATTTATTCCAGCCAATAGGTTAGAATATCCCGAAGCATTATTCCCTTCTCCAAATGCTGCTCCATTATCACCACTTAAGTCATTGCTACTACCAAAGGCAAATGATTGAAATCCAACTACGTTATTACTACTGCCAAATGCTACTGACCCATCTCCGCTTGTTGTGTTGTTATTTCCAAAAGCTACAGATCTTATACCACTAGCAGTATTATTAAATCCGAAAGCGGTAGAATAATTTCCAATATTGGCATCATTCCATTGTGCTCCATTTACAAAACCAGCTCGAAAAGCTGCTTTTCTAGGGTAAAAAAACATTTTAGTACCTGAACCCGATAAAGCCATGGTAGCACCTGAACCAAAGGTTCCTGTATTTTGGAAACCATCATTCCCGTTAATTAATACTGCTCCGTTGCTTGCTGTTATAGAGCGGCCAACACCAGTGCCACCTTCATCATAGGCTTGGTCTAAGGTGTTTTGGGTGTTGCCATCTTGGAGTGAAGACAAGTTAATAGAGGTCCCTGTTCCATTTTCAATACCCAGATTTAAAGTTGTTCCAGAAAGTGTTGGAGTTGTGAGGTTTTGGTCGTCGGTACCAATGCCGTCTTGTAATGAAGCTAAGTTAACTGTTTGCGGAGCTTGACCATCGTCTTCTAATGAAAGTTGAAGGGTTGTTCCTGAGAGTGAAAATTGGTCTATTGTTTGGTCATCGGTTCCTGTTCCATCTTGGAGCGAAGACAAGTTAATAGAAGTTCCTGTTCCGTTTTCAATACCCAGATTTAAAGTTGTTCCGGAAAGCGTTGGGGTTGTGAGGTTTTGGTCGTCGGTACCGATACCATCTTGTAATGAAGCTAGGTTAACAGTTTGCGGAGCTTGCCCATCATTTTGTAGCGATATTTGAAGCGTTGTACCTGAGAGTGCCAATTGATCAATTACTTGACTATCGCTATCGGATCCCGCTAATAATGTGCCTGTAACCGAAATTCCTCTTACAAATTGTCCCGCTGGTACAAATTGATTGCTAAGAGCAAAGTCTGATCCATCATAAGTAGTGTCATTATCTGGTAGCATTATAGTATTTCCATCTTCGATACTAAGATTGTGCCCAGAAATAGTTAATATTTGATCATCTGTGCCTGTTCCGTCTCCCACAACTGTTTGAAAGGTAACAGCGCCAAAACCGTCAGTTGTCATTACTTGTCCCGCTGTACCATCTACATTTGATAATACATAACCTGTTGTGGATGGATTTCCTATTTGAAGTTCACCATTAATTCGAACCATATCATTATCAAATTCTCCATAAATTAAAGGGTTAACTGAAGAGCTATTTTCAATAAAAAGCCGATTATTAACCAATTGGTCAAATCCTGCCTCATACCCAATCATGATATTATTCGATTTATTATTGGATGGATTAGCAATAAAATTATTAGCTCCCGCTCTGCGACCAACAAAAACATTATTGTTTCCATCTACATAACGCCCAGAATTCTCCCCCACAGATACGTTGTTATTACCTGCTGTATTTTCATTATACGAATTACCTCCAATAGCTGTATTACCCGCCCCAATAGTATTATTGTAAAGTGATTCATAACCTAATGCTGTGTTGCCAAATCCTGTTGTATTGCTATATAGAGAGGTGCTTCCAATACCCGTATTATTTGCCCCAGTTGTGGTGCTTCTAAGAGCATTATACCCAACGGCAACAGTATTTGAAATTGTTTGGCTACTGTACAATGCTTCAGATCCTATAGCTGTATTATTAATACCTGTAGTATTGCTATATGCAGAATTGTATCCAACACCTGTATTATTGGTTCCTGTAGTTGTGCTTCTAAAAGAGTTGGTGCCTACAGCCGTATTTTTAGGAATGGCTGAAGCTGAATTAAATAACAATAAGGCATTGGTTCCTACTGCTACACTACTACTTGAAGCTGTATTGCTAGAAAGCGCACTTCTGCCTATAGCTACATTATCTGCTCCTGTGGTATTATTAAATAAGGAAGAAGAACCCATGGCATTATTTCCTGTTCCAGTGGTGTTTCTATTCAAACTTTGAGAGCCCATGGCATTATTAAACCCTCCTGTGGTATTTGTGTATAATGCGTTAGCACCTATAGCAGCATTAGAACTTCCCGAGAGGTTTGAAAAAAGAGTATTTCTACCTGCCGCTACATTTTCAGCTCCATTTTGGGTGGAATTTAGTGCAAAACTACCTATCGCTGTATTTGTACTTCCTGTAGTAACTTGCCTAAGCGCACTATACCCAAAAGCAGTGTTTTCTAACCCTGTGGTGATACTTTGTGATGAAATAATACCTACACTCGTGTTTTTTCGGAAGCCAGCCGTTTCTGTCGCGCCAACATTTTCTCCTAAAAACAATGAATTTGTAGTAGTTTTTCCATCGGTGAGATCGTCTATTTTATCTGCTCCAACGGCTGTTAAATTTACCCAACTGCTTCCGTTGTAATAATAAAATCCGGGAGTAGTACCATCGGTTTGATATACCAAAAGACTCGTTGCCGGGGTACTTATCGCCATTTTTTGCACTTCGGTCATGCGAGGCACCAACATTCCTTTATCGGTTGCTTTAATATCGAGTATTGCGCTGGCATCGGGCGTGGCGGTGTTAATACCCACTTGGGCAGTACTTGCAAAAATACAACTTATAAAAAGGGATAAAAATAGTAGTGTCTTCATAACTTTTTTTTAACTACCGTAGCGAAGTAGGTCAAGTTTTGGCTATTTGAAAAAAGGGATTTGGGATACTTTTTTAATGTTTTGAAAGCTATCGCCCGAGGACTATAAGATTCAAAATAATTGGATTATTCTTCGTTAGTCTATTCCCATAAATCATCGGTGGCTGTATATGCATCAATAATAAACCCACGCACGTTCTGAGTTCTGTTGTGAAGTGTTAAGGTGTAGAGGCTGTATTTGTCGCTGTAAAATTTTACAAAGTCTTCATCGGTGTTTCCGGAGAAGATTACTTCATTTCCCCTAGCAATGGTGTATTGAATCCCGTTGAGTCTTCTAAATTTAAAAGCTGCGCATCTAAAGGTGTCACCTTCCAGGGTATATGCCTTAACGCTGTTTGGAGCTAAGTTGGCCGATAGTCTTGCTTTTCCGTTTCGGTCGAAGACAATGGGTTCCTGTGCAATTGCTTTTAAAGCGAAGAAGCACAATATACAGATAAGTAGTGTATTTTTCATCTTAGATAATTTTGTTACTTTAAAACTATCTTTTGATTGTGACTTCAGCAATTCTATTTAGTGAAGAGAATGTTTTTTTTAGTGAATGGGCTTTTTGAAGAATTTTAAAGGGAATTCAGTTTTTTAATGACTTCTTCCTTGTGAGAAGTGCTTAAGGGTATTTCTTTTTTATTAATGTAAATGCTTGAAGCGCTTATAGAAGAAATTTTTTTCAGATTAACCCAATACGAACGATGTGTTTGCACAAAGTTGTCGATATTTAATCGCTCTGAAGTTTTTTTAAGTGTATGTGGGACCAAGTATCTTTCGGTAGCGGTAAATACGTAACAATAATTGTCAAATGCCTTTAAATAAGAAATACTCGCTTGATTGATTTTGTGGGTGCGTCCTTCAGATTTCAGCAAAATAAAATCTGGGTTTGTCAAAGAGAAATTATGCCAAGCCAATTCTATGTTGCTTCGCAATCCATTCTCTGTAAAGGGTTTTACAATATAGCCCAAAGGCTGCGTTGCCTTTACTCTTTTTATGGTTTCAGGATCTGTTTGTGAGGTAAGGTATAAGTATGGAATAGCACGTTTGTCCATCTCTATGGCGAGATCTATGCCATCTTTTGCGCCTTCCAGTTGAATATCCAGTAAAACTAAATCGGGTTGGTTTTTATCTATTGCAGGCAAAGCTTCGTAATATTCATCACTATCGCCCATCACTTGAAAACCATGCTCTTTTAAAGCCGAAGTAATTGTAGCCACAATAAGCGGTTCGTCTTCTACAATATAGATTTTTAGTGCTTTCATTCTTAGGTTTTCTGAAAGGGAAACTATTGTTAAATAATCTAAAGGCATTAAGTTTTTAGTGAAATTACTTCTTTTTTTAGTGAATGGAATCTTCTGTAGGATTTAAAGCTCATTAAACCTATAAATAGCTATAGTAGCCAAAGTTCCGTTTAAAGAACCTTTTGAAAAACCTACTTTGGCTTTTAATTTTTTTGCTAGTGCGGTTATAAGTTGAATACCAAATGAAGTTTCTTTAATTTCTGAAGGCATCCCAACACCGTTATCCTCAACTTGAAGTTGTAGCATTTCTCCATCCTTTTTTAACCGAATTCGCATTTTACTTTTTTCGGAAATAGGATTAAAGGCGTGTTTCAAAACATTTGTGATCAATTCGTTTAAAATTAGCCCTAAAGGCGTAATGGTTTCAATGTCCAATACCAAAGGTTCTACATCCAAACTGTAGTGTATAGCGTTTTCTTCAAATTGGTGGCTTTCAAAAATATCCTTTGTTAAATCAGTAAAATATTCTTCCGTACTTATACCCACCAATTGTTCTTTGCTATACAATTTTTGATGAATCAAAACCATTGAGCGAACTCGGTTCTGTGCTTCTTTCATTGCAAGTTTTGCCTCTTTGTCCACAATGTTTTCAGATTGCAGATAAAGCAATGAAGACACAATTTGAAAACTATTTTTTACGCGATGGTGCGTTTCTTTTAAAAGCACATTTTTTTCATCTACGGTAGCTTCCAAAAGTTTCTTCTGCTTTGAAAGCTGCATATTTTTACGTCTGTTTTTAAGAAAAAAGAAAACCAAAAAGCCAAACAAAACCAAAATGGAGCCCAAAATCCAAAATAATAATGTTTGTGCCGCTTCCCTTTTATCCAACTCGCGTTGTTTTTTTTCAGTTTCATATTGTGCTTCCAGTTCAAAAACAGTTTCGTCGCGCTGTTTCTCTTTAATTTCTTCAAAAACGTTCACATAAGCATCCCTATATTCAAGTGCTTTTTTATAATTTCCGATGAAAGCATAATAGTCCGCCAAATTACGAAGCAGCAAGCTTTTATCCCTTATTCCTACAGTATTTACGGCGGCTTCGGCACGTTTCAAAACACCTTTCATGTTTGTGCTGTCCCTTGATTTCGCTTTAGCGAAAAGTAAAAAATATAGGTTTAATTCAGAGTCTGGGTTGTCAGGATTTATTTCCGTTGCTTTTTCAATAAAAGGCAATGCTTCGGCAAAATTTTCCTGCTTGGTTAGTAGATTTCCTAAATTGGCGTAGGTGCTGTAGTCTAGCTCTTTGCGGACGGCTATCTCTAAACTTTCGAGCATGTACTGTTTTGCTTTTTGAAAATTTTCAAGAGAGGAATTAACGGAGCCTAAATTTATCAAGCATTTTTTCTGAAGCTCCAAATCACTGTTTTTCTTCGCTAAATCATACGCAATGGTGTAGTATTTCAATGCATTTTCATAACTGTCTGTTGTGTGGAACATCACGCCAAGTGTGTGATAAATTGAAGCCGAATAGGCCAGCTTGTTTTTCTCACAAATACCAATGCCCTCAAAATAAAATGTACTGGCTTTTTCATAATTGCCTTCCACAATTTCATGGTAAAGACCTTTGGTTTCCAGTGCTATAGCTTGGCCCAAATAATATTTTTTTTCTTTTGAAAGTTTAAATGCTTTATCGGCATAGATAAGCGCACTGTCGTTTTGGGTATTGATGAACTCCCAAGCCAAGTCGGCATAGCGCTGTACTTTTTCTGAAAAATTTGTCGTGGTGTCTATTGCAAGTAAAAGATTTTCTTTTTCAGAAAGGATATTTCCGTTTTGAGAAAAACCGAGGCATCCAAAGATGAGGCAAAAACAAAACGTAATTATTTTCAATAGTAAATCAGTTGGTTAGGATTTTCAAGGTACAATTTTTTTCAATTTGTTTTCGGAAAAAATTTAATTGCAATTCGTATTTTTCGCCATTGATAAATAAAGTAACAATGAATAAAAAATATTCCCTAGTAATCCATGGTGGCGCCGGAACACTTGTAAAAGGTTTGATGACCCCTGAAAAAGAGGAACAATACAAAGCGGCATTAAATGAAGCTTTGGAAAAGGGGTATGCTGTTTTGGAAAAAGGTGGTTCCGCAATGGAAGCAGTTGAGACAGCAGTAAAACATTTGGAAGATTCACCACTGTTCAATGCAGGAAAAGGAAGTGTTTTCACCAATGACGGTACCCACGAAATGGACGCCGCTATTATGGATGGAAAAACATTGGATGCTGGTGCAGTTTCATTGATCACTGGAATTAAAAACCCGATTTCCCTTGCTAGGGATGTAATGGAAAAAACTGATCATGTTTTTCTGGCAGGTGAAGGCGCAATGCGTTTTGCGAAAAGTATTGGCTATTCTTTGGAAACTCCAAAATATTTTTATGATGAACATCGCTATCAGCAATGGCAAAATATTAAGGACAGCGATAAATTTCAGTTGGATCACAGCATGAAAAAGGAAGGAAAATTTGGTACCGTTGGGGCAGTAGCTTGCGATAAAAGTGGAAACATTGCCGCCGCAACCTCAACTGGAGGAATGACAAACAAACGTTGGGGCCGTGTGGGGGATAGTCCGATGATTGGTGCAGGAAACTACGCCAACAACAAAACTTGCGCAGTTAGTTGCACGGGTAGTGGTGAATTCTTCATCCGTGGTGTAGTGGCTTATGATGTATCCTGCTTGATGGAACACAAAGGAATGACTTTGGAAGAAGCCGCTCAAGAAGTAATAAATAAGCGTATTTTAGACATTGGCGGCGACGGTGGCTTGATTGCCGTAGATACCGATGGAAATATTGCGATGCTTTTTAATACGGAAGGGATGTACCGAGGTTGTAAAGATTCAAATGGACTAAATAAAGTCTTAATTTACAGAGACTAGTCTTGATTAAATTTTTAATGATTTATAATTACTTCTTTGGTAAAAATACCTTGACTTCCTTTAATTACTAAAAAATAAGGAGCGTTGGTTAAAGAAGAAACATCAATGGTAATCTCTGTTCCCATATTCGTTAAATCTACTTTACTAACAATTCTTCCCATTAGGTCATAAAGAGTTGCATCACTAAGGTTTATATGTTTAGGATTGCTTATGTTCACTTCATTATCAGTAGGATTAGGATGTATTACTATCGAAGCAAAATCTTCAGGATTAGTATCATAGATTCCAAGTTCACTCTCTACAGTCAATTCGAAGGTACAAGTTCCTACATTTCTGTATTCATCTTCCGCCATCATAGTGACAGTATATACTCCATCTGGTAATAAACTGCCTGGCTCAGGATCTTGAGTAAGAATTGTTAGTGGATCTGTACAATTATCGACAGCTGTTGCTTCCCCTAAGGCAAAGTAATCTGGCACTTCATAGAACAAATTACCACTGCCTGGATCTACTGTAATGTCTGGTGGACATGTAACTAAAGGCGCGAATAGATCTACTACAGTTACTACCGACGTACAAGTGGAAGAGTTACCATTGTTATCTACTACAAATACAGTTACAGTCACTTGAGTTCCTATATCACTACAATCGAAGTCTACTATATTTACTGCTGAGGTTAAAATACCACAATTATCAACCGATGAATCAATAACATCTGCTGGAGTAATAGTTGCCGTACCATCCGATTCTAATTCAAGGGAAATGTCCATGCAAACAAGATCAGGAGCTATTAGATCTTCAACGTTGACAATAGCGGAACATGTAGAAGCGTTTCCGCTTCCATCAGTAACCGTTAGTGTAACTGTATTTGGCCCTATATCATCACAAGTAAAATCGGTTTGACTTGCGCTAAAGGATAAAGTTGAAGGTCCTGCAGGAATAGTATAAAACTCTAAACCACTAAAATAAGAAACAGAAGGCCCAATACGTGTTGAGAAACCTGTAGTGTCCATTGTTATCATTTCAATATTATTATTATCGACAAGTATAAACTCACCTCCACCTATATACTGAGTACCACTCACATCAGTGGGTGGATATCCAGATATAGGAATAGTAGTTTCAACTAAAGTATTTGGATTGATACTTTTATATGAAATACTGTTAGCCCCATTTTCTAGAGACCAACGATAAATTAATCCATCATCAGGATTATATGCAATTGAATTATCACTTAAATCTATAGTTAATAACTGAGATAAAGTTCCAGTAATTGTATCGATAATATATAATCCCAAACCTGAAATACCATATAGTATTCCATCAGATGAAAAGGTAATACTTTCAATATTATCTAGAAGATTGCTTCCAATAATTGTCACTAAACCAGTTTGTGGATCTAAAGTAGCTAAGTAAGGATCATTTTGATCAATAATATAAGCTATTGTATAATATAAACCATCAATTGGGTTTAAATCCAACCCAATTATTCCATGAATTGGATTACCTGCAATTGTAAATTGAATATCTGGACTCACAGAAGTATATGTGTCAGTATCAATGTAGCTTAAAAAATGATCAAAACGATGAGCAGCTATCAATACTGGAATACTATTACTGGTACAGTTATCCGTACTTCCACCATCTAAGTCTGAGTCTAATATACTTATATTTCCAGTTACATCTAATGCTACCGTAATGTCTTGACAAACAACTTCTGGGGCTTCATCATCAATAACAGTAATGTTAAAACTGCAAGTATCTGTTAAACCTGCTAGATCAGTAACTACAATAGTATTCGTAGTTGTTCCTAATGGAAAATTTGCTCCAGATGGTAATCCTTCGGTTAGCATTGTTGTAAGATTACTAATTGAACAATTATCAAAAAGAGTAATATCGTAATTAACTATTGCACCACATTGACCTGGATCATTACTAACTGTAATATTTTCAGGACAAGTAATTGTTGGAGGTACGCCATCTTCTACGGTAACTGTAGCTGTACAAATAGCTATATATCCTGTACTATCCGTAACCGTTAAAGTAACTGTGTTTGAACCTAAATCCTCACAAGTAAAGGAATCAATATCCAGTGATAAAGTTACTGGACCATTAGGGTCGGAAGATCCATTATCTATATCCGAAGGTAAAATTGTAACATTTCCTGTTGCATCTAGCTGTACAGTTATATCCTGACAGTTAGCCGTAGGTATTGAATTGACAACTAATACAACATCATTACCATCTCCACCATCATAGAATATATAGAAGAACTCTTCATTTAAAAATATAGGTGTATTATTTGGAAGCCCATTAAAATTACCAATAATAGCATCTGTACCATCATTGTCGATAATTACATATTCATCAGCTTCAGGATAATTATCACCAGTTGAATAATCAAAAAGACTCAAAGTTGCATCGGTTACATCTACTGTACCGTTAGTAATAAGTATTTGGTCATATTCTGAGACATTGTTTTCACGTGTTATTTCCCATAGATAGGTACTTCCCGAATTAATTGAAAACTCACCGTTCACATACATGTTTCCTAGAGATTGTTCTTGTCCAGGCGATATTAATCCATTCACTCCAGTTGAAGTAGCATCAAAGAGTCGAAATAATTCACCACTAGGAGTCGAAAAGCCAGTAGGGGTGTGTAATCCACCGGTAATGGCAGTAGCAGTAAAAACACCACCTGCTATCAAAAGGTATTGATATTCTTGAAAATTTATAGCGGAATAATTTGCAGCACCTGAAGTGCCGCTAAATATTATATTTCCGTTGGTAGATTCAATTTTGTTATCTACTAAACATAAACCATAATTCCGAACACCAGTAATATCGCTAGCAATTCCATTACATATAATATCTCCGTTAGTAGCTAACATATTAACATCTTGAATATATATCCCCATTGCTTCTCTTGTAGCAGCTCCTCCTGTTCCATTTAAAACTATATTCCCGCTACCAGAGTCTGATATAACTGTAGCATTCATTGAGATTCCAGAAGCATTATTACCACTATTACCATCACTTCCGGGAGTTGAAATACCCCCAAGCCCTGTTAAATTTATTCCTCCACCGTTAGAAATAATACTATCACCACCATAAAGATTTATCCCATCAATATTCTGACTGCCAGCACCTCCTGTGCCTAAAATTGTAATAGATGCAGAGCCTGTAGCTTCTACTAACCCAAATTGAAAGAAAACTCCGATATTAAATGGGTCTGTTCCATTTCCGCCAGAACCATTAATATTTATACTTCCGTTATGTGCTCTAACAACACTTTCAGAAACTATTTCTACTCCAGATCCATTCCCTCCGCCAAGGCCTCCAGAACCATGCAGTTGTATATTCCCAGATGCAAGATCCTCAATTGTTGCACCCGATATGAGGTTGATTCCTTTACTATTAACTCCATTGCCAATTACAGTTATTCCACCACCATTAGATTGTACTATAGCATTATCGTGTAAATACACTCCAGCAACATTTCCGCTATCATCTCCAGAGAGAGAAATACTACCAGTTCCAGTAGTCTGTAGTGTAGCATTATTAATTATTAATCCAGCCGAGAGTGCTGTACCTGCCGTCATATTAATGTTCCCATCTGTAGATTCAACCGTAGCATTATTGTTTACAATTGTATTGTCTGTGGAAGTAGTAGTAATTGTACCTGTAGTACTCACATCGGCTGAGATTAATACTGTTTCTGAAAAAGTAGTAAGTGCCCTACTTCCTATATTTGTTACATTAATCTGGAAGTTGATGGTGTCACTATCATCGTCTCCATTAATTGTTAAATCGGCATCGAATCCTGCATTTACCCCTTCAATATTAATAATATCGTCACCCGTGCCAGCATTTATTGTAAGTGAGTTGGAAGGATTATTGAAGTCTACCGATTCTCCAAGAGAAGAATCTATTTGATTGTTAAGAGTTCCTCCTGCATTTAGTGTAATGGTTTCGGCGCCTCCATTAAAATTAAAAACTCTATCGATTACGTTTAAATTATCAATAATTGGTTCTAATCCTTTATAAAAAATGGTGCTGTTTCCTGTAATATTTACCGCACCATCATTTTCATTAGTAAAATTGTGGGTTACTTGAGCAAAACTTGCTCCACCATTAAAAGAAAGTAAATCTCCCGGAGCAGCACTTTGGGATCCCCCATTATAGTATATAACATTCGTGAAGTTTCCTCCAGAAAAATCTACATTTAATAAATCATCACCATCTTGGGTGTTGATTTGTATTTCTCCAGTTACTAAAGCAATAGCAGCTATTATATCTTCTCCATCTTGTGTGGTTCCTTTACCAGCAGTTAAATTACCATTGCCATTAGCAATACGATAGTTAGTTCCATCAACTACAATAGTTATAACATCATCAACCCCATTTAAATCAGTAAAAACTAGATTTCCATAACCATCAATCGCAATATTGGGTGTTATATTACTTACCCGAAGAGAGTGTTCAGAAATATTTCCAATACCTCCGAATACTCCTTTATTTATAATGATTGTACAGCTTCTATTAATGTCTAAGCCACTAGATGTAATAGCTGCAGTAAAATCTGTAAAACTAGGTGGAGTAGTGGATCCGTTATCTGTAATAGGAAAAGAGTCGCAAATACTACCAACACTATAATTTGTATTATATGAAACTCCCATTAATTTTGCATTGTTAATAGAGATATTTTTAAAAGATAAAAGTTTGTTGTTTTTATCCGATAGAGTAGCTATGGCAAAAATTGATAGCGTAGAAATAAATAGTAACAAGACTATACTAAATCTCTGTTTTCTGAGAATATTTTTTTTCATGATTGATACTATTTTTTTGCCTTTTTAATTTCTACTTTTCTTGAAGTAAATGCATCGTGTTTTTACAATCTTTTTATATTTTCGGTTTACCTTTCTCTTTACAATTTTATTCTTTTTGTAATTTAATTGGTTTTTAGTTCTGTTTAAATATAAGTAATTTACTTTTAGAAAGTGTTTTCACCAATGACGGCATCTACGAAGTGCAAGCTGCAATTCTAGACAGCAAGTTTTGGGTGAGGGAGGGATTGCTTTAATCAATAGAACACAAAGGAATGACTTTGGAAGAAGCCGCTCAAGAAGTAATAAATAAGCGTATTTTAGACATTGGCGGCGACGGTGGCTTAATCGCCGTTGATTCCGAAGGAAATATTGCAATGCCTTTTAATACGGAAGGGATGTACCGCGCTTTTAAAACTTCCGAAGGGAAAAAGGAGATTGGAATTTATAAAGTTTGAGACTCAATAACCCGAATGTGATGTGGGGAAATCTTTACCTTTTTTTTCTTGATATCAAAATGATCTCCATTTGCCAAAATGTGTGTTTTTAAATTTGTAAGAGACATTGGCGTACCATTTTCAACCACTGCTTGGTTGTTATGCTTCAATTTTCTTGGGTCAAAAAGAATAACCATTCCTGAGCCAATCACTTCAACAATATTACAGTTTTTGATAACAAGTGCGGTATCTTCTGCTAAACCAATACCAATAAGTTTTGGAAAACGTGCAACTGCTTCAGCAAGCCTTCCAAAACGCCCGCGGCGAATAAAGTGTGAGTCTATAATTAAATTTGGAAGAAAGCCCATGCCCTCTCCCATCAAAACAGCACCTTTTGTAAACGCTTCTTTAATGCTTCCGCCTTTAATCATTTCTTGGCTCATGCACATAGCCCCCGCACTGGTTCCGGCAATTACAAAATTGTCTTTTTCATATCGATTTTGAATGATTTTGTGCAGCAGTGTTCCGCCAATATATTGTACAATTTTTGATTGGTCTCCACCAGAAAACATCACACAGTCAGCCTTTTTCATTAAAGTTAAATAATGGGGATCTTCAGCTTCCTCACGATTGCGGATGTCCATGATATGAATGTTTTTGCAACCCAGTTTATTAAAAGCATGCAGGTAATTTTCACTTACCTCATTCGGAATACTGGAGGCTGTCGGAATAACGATAATTATAGCTTCTTTTCCGCCACTCTCTCGCACCACACGGGAAAGTATTCCTTCCTGAATATATTCTAAGGTATATATTTCACTTTGTTCAATACCTTTATCTTCATTTCCGCCTATGGGAATCAGAGTGCCTTTTACGCTCATGATTTATTTTGTTTTGCGGGCAAAAATACGGTAATTGTTAGAGAAATTAATTATATATTTATCAAATTCATACGAAACTAACAAATCCGTCCATTTATGCGAATTAGAGAAATCAACGCCATGCGGGGTCCAAATTACTGGTCCATACGCCGTCATAAATTAATAGTAATGGTCCTAGACCTTGAGGAAATGGAGGAACTTCCTTCCGATAAGATTGAAGGATTTAGCGACCGACTTAAATCAATGTTCCCGAGTATGTTCAGCCACCGGTGTAGTATAGGGGAACTAGGTGGATTTTTCCAAAGAGTTGAAGAAGGAACTTGGATGGGTCATATTATTGAGCATATAGCACTGGAAATACAGACACTGGCAGATATGGATACAGGCTTCGGAAGAACCCGTACATATGGTGAAAAGGGCGTATACAATGTGGTTTTTAGTTATATTGAAGAAAACGTAGGGCGTTATGCAGCAAAAGCTTCCGTTGAAATTTGTGAAGCATTAATTTCAGGAAAAGAGTATGATCTTGAAGCCGATATTCAAAAAATGCGTGAAATTCGTGAAGATGAACGCTTAGGACCAAGTACAGGATCAATAGTTGAAGAAGCTGAAAGCAGAGGAATTCCGTGGATCCGTTTGAATAAATATTCGCTTTGCCAATTGGGTTACGGTGCTAACCAAAAAAGAATACAAGCAACCGTTACTTCCGAAACTAGCAGTATTGGGGTTGAAATTGCTTGCGATAAAGAAGACACAAAATATCTTTTAGAGCAGGCCGAAGTGCTTGTTCCTAGAGGTGATATCATTGGGCGCGAAAGCAGCCTGGAAGAAGCTTGCAAATATGTTGGCTTTCCTTTGGTAGTAAAACCAGTTGGCGGAAATCACGGCCGTGGTATTACAGTAAACATAAAAAACTATGAAGATGCTTTAGTGGCATTTCATGCCGCAAAAAATGTATCTCCAAAAGTTATTATTGAAAAATACATCACTGGCGAAGATTACAGGCTGCTCGTTATAAACAATGTTTTAGTTGCCGCCGCAAAACGCACCCCAGCAAAAGTCGTGGGAGATGGAAAATCAACCATTAAGGAATTGGTTGATGATGTAAACAGAGACTCTCGTCGTGGTTACGGACACGAAAATGTGCTTACAAAGATTACCATTAACGATTTAACCAGAACCATCATTGCCTCCAAAGGCTATACTGAAGATTCCGTTCCTTCAAAAGATGAAATAGTAATTTTAAAAGACACTGCAAATCTAAGCACGGGCGGTACTGCCGAAGATGTTACGGATATTGTGCATCCCTCAAACGTTTCTATGTGCGAACGTATTTCAAAAATAATAGATCTGGATATTTGTGGAATAGATATTATGACTACAGACATCAGCCAACCTTTGGAGGAAACCGGCGGGGCCGTTTTGGAAGTGAACGCTGGCCCAGGTTTTAGAATGCACTTGGCGCCAACCTCAGGTTTACCCAGAAATGTTGCTGCTCCAGTTGTAGATAAATTATTTCCAAAACAGGGTGATACAGGGCGTATTCCTATTATTTCTATAACAGGAACCAATGGAAAAACAACCACAACCCGCTTAATTGCACACATCGCAAAAATGAAAGGTTATCGTGTAGGTTACACTACAAGTGACGGGGTTTATATTCAAAATAGATTATTGATGAAGGGCGATTGCACCGGTCCAGCAAGTGCAGAATTTGTACTTAAAGACCCAACGGTAAACTTTGCCGTTTTGGAGTGCGCACGTGGCGGATTGTTGCGCGCCGGCCTAGGTTTCAAAAAATGTGATGTTGGGATTGTAACCAACGTTGCCTCAGACCATTTGGGGTTGAAGGGAATACATACCGTGGAACAACTTGCAAAGGTAAAAGGTGTAATTCCAGAAACAGTTTTGCCGAATGGTTACGCAATATTAAATGCCGATGACGATTTGGTCTATGAAATGCGAAGAAGTATCAATTGCAACCTCGCTTTATTTTCAATGGACGAAGAAAATCCACGCATAAAAGCGCTTCAAAAACTGGGTGGGATTACTGCTATTTATGAAAATGGATACGTCACACTTTGTCGCGGCACTTGGAAAATGCGAGTAATAAAAGCTGAAAACATTCCGCTTACTTTCGGCGGGAAAGCAACTTTTATGATACAGAACATTCTACCTGCAATTATTGCCGCAAATGTGCGTGGCATAAGCATAGAAGACACAAAAATGGCTTTGGAAACCTTTATCCCTTCAGCTACACAAACGCCTGGAAGGTTAAATCTTTTCAAATTCGAAAACTTTACCATATTGCTGGATTATGCGCACAACCCTGCGGGAATGCGGGCACTTCAAAAATTTACTGATAACCTGGAAGCGACGATCAAAGTTGGAATTATTGCCGGTGTAGGCGATAGAAGGGAAGAAGACACCAACGAACTGGGAAGCATCGCCGCCGAAATGTTTGACGAAATAATAATTCGTCAGGACAAACATTTACGTGGAAAGACTGAGGAAGCACTTATCAAAATGCTAAACGACGGCATTAAAATGAAGGATCCCCACAAAAAAACAACTATTATCCCTTCAGAAAAAGAAGCGATTACATACGCAATAAAAAACGCAAAAAAGGGGGCTCTCATTGTTTGTTGTAGTGATGTAATACCCGATGCCTTGGAGCTTGTAACGAAATTCAAGGAACAGGAAAACAATGGAGAAATGGTTTTTGCACTATAAAATACAAAAGCCGCTTTTTACAGCGGCTTAGTTTTTTTAAACAACATCCCCATATCGTTTAAAAATTATTTAGCATTATAGGATAAATTTCGGATTTCATATTTTTAAAATTAATAAAGTCGCTTCTCCTCAAAAGCACCTTTATTTATATATGAAACACAAATTTAACTTGCTAGTTACGGTATCAAAAATAGAGAAGCCTTTTTATTTTGGCTTTACTTAAATGTTAATTTAAAACTATCATTTTTCAGGAACTAAATTTTAATTTTGTAGTAAATCTTCCTTTAATAATTCCAAAAAATAAGATATAACCATAACAAGCAATTAATAAGAACAATGCTATTTTAAATCCAACATTGTCCGTTAAAAAACCATACGCCGGCGGAATTACCGCACCACCCACAATTGCCATACAAAGCAAACCCGAAGTCTGAGGCTTCAAATCGCCCAAACCATCAATGGTCAAAGCAAAGATTGTTGGGAACATAATAGAGTTAAAAAGTCCCACTGCAAGAATAGACCACATAGCCGTTAAACCGTTTGTATTCATTGAAATTAGTAGCATCAATACCGCCAAAAAAGCAAAGGTAGAAAGTACTTTTGTAGGTTTCATTATTCGGGTTAAATAGGCACCGATAAATCGGCCGACCATCGCCCCGCTCCAGTAAAAAACTACGAAGGCACCTACTATGGCTTTGCTGTCAATTGAATTTAAATCTGTACTTAAAAGACTTTCTGCAATGTATTTCATGAGTCCGTTTTGTAGGATTATTTCAGAAATATTCATACTCATAAAATAATTCACCAAGTAACTGCCAATGGCAACTTCGGCACCTACATATAGGAAAATTCCCAAGGCTCCGAGCATTACTATTTTGTTTTTTAGAAGTTTTCCGTAACCACCCACGGGACTTTTTTCCAATATCTTTGGAAGTTTTATAAAGACGAACAACAAAGCCAAAAGGCCAATAAATGCAGCAATAAATAGAGAAATGGGGTTTGTACTGCAGAAGCTTCGGAAACGTAATACGTATTTTTATCAATATCCGTCAAACTTGAAATTTCTTCCGAAGATTTAATGGTATCGCTCAGCAAAAACGAAGCGCCAATCAATGGGGCAATAGCCGTTCCCAAGGAATTGAAAGCTTGCGAAAGGTTCAAGCGGCTGGACGCGCCATCCTCGCTTCCCAAAACCGAAACGTATGGATTCGCGGCGACTTGCAAAACGGTAATTCCGCCAGCGAGCGTAAAGTATGCCACCAAAAAAATCCAAAATTCCCTTTCCGAAGCGGCTGGATAAAAAAGTAAACAGCCGATGGCCATGGTAATCAAACCGACGATTATTCCTTTTTTATAACCGATTCGTGAAAGCAAAGCGCCCGCAGGAACCGAAATAACCAAATACGCCAAAAAGAAGGCGAACTGAACCAAACCGGCCTGAAAATAAGTGAGTTCAAAAACATCTTTTAATCGCGGAATCAAACTATCAACCAAAACGGTGATAAATCCCCAAAGGAAAAAAAGTACGGTAACCGTTATGAATGCGGAGCGGAAAGATTTTTTTTCGGTCATAATCAGGCCCCCTAACCCCCGAAGGGGGAACTCGAGGCAGAGCTGGTTTAATTTCTTTTATTGTTTATTATAAAAATCGGATGGAATATTTTCATTTTTTCCATTTTGATATTTGGTAACGGAAAACCCATCGTGAATAGAAAAAGAACCCGTTTCACCCATTTTATTGACAGCAATATAACCCACTTGAAAATCTTTATAATTTGGATTCTTTTTTATGATTCTTCCAATTGCTTCTTCACAGGCTTGCTGAGGTGTTTTACCTTGGCGCATTAATTCAACAATTAAAAAGCTCCCCACGGTTTTTAAAACTTCCTCGCCTAAACCTGTTGCTGTGGCGCCACCAATTTCATTATCGATAAACAAACCCAGAACCAATTATGGGCGAATCGCCCACGCGCCCGGCCATTTTGTAGGCCAAGCCGCTTGTGGTGCAACCGCCGGAAATATCGCCATTTTTGTCGATGGCAAGCATCCCAATGGTATCGTGGTTTTCAATATTTATGATTGGTTTATATTTCGAAGTTTTTTTCCATTCCTCCCAAGCTTTTTTTGAAGCTTCGGTGAGTAGATTTGTTTTTTCAAAACCTTCGGAATATGCAAATTGTTCCGCACCTTTTCCTGCCAAAATTACATGTGGGGTGTCTTCCATGACTTTTCGCGCAACCGAAATAGGGTGCACAATATTCTGCAGATAAACCACGGCGCCATAATTGCCGTTGCTGTCCATTATGCAAGCATCCAACGTAACATTTCCGTCGCGGTCGGGCAAACCGCCAATCCCAACGGACTGACCTTCGGCATTTGCTTCTTCAATGTTGCAACCTTTTTCAATTGCATCGAGCGCAGATTTTCCTTCCTGTAAAACGCGCCAAGCTTCGGCGGTACTGTCTTTAACATTCCAGGTAGCGATTACCAACGGAAAATTTTCAGCTGAATTTTGAAGTTGCTTTTCTTCGGAAGTAAAGGAAGATATGGCATTTTCCGAAGCAAAAACTGAGCTTCCAACAGCAATTCCAAAAGTGGAAAGCGAAGCGTTTTGAATGAATTTTCTGCGTTTCATAATTTTAGGTTTCAGGTTTCAGGTTTCAGGTTTCAGCCCTTCGACTGCGCTCAGGGTGACAGATTTTTATTTTAGTCTTAGCTCTTGGCTCTTGGCTCTTGGCTCTTAGCTCTTTTAGTCGTGTTTCTGTGGCTTACTGCTCATTTCAAAAACAATCTCTTTGCTCTTTGTAATTTCATCGTGCGTCAAATAATTTCGGTCCAATTTCTGTCCATCAACCGAAACACTTTTCACATAAATATTTTTCGCACTTTGGTTTTTCGCAATGATTTTTACTGAATTTCCATTATCCAAATGTAAGATTGCTTCCTCAACTAACGGACTTCCCAAAGCATAATTTGGTGATCCGGGAACCACGGGATAAAAGCCCAACGCACTGAAAACATACCACGCGCTCATTTGTCCGGCATCGTCATTTCCGCATAGGCCATCCTCTTTGCTGCCGTACATTTTGTCCATTATTATCCGCACGCGTTCCTGCGTTTTGTATTCTTTTCCGGTCCAATTGTATAGATACGGAATGTGATGGCCGGGCTCATTGCCCTGCACGTAATTTCCCATAATCCCGTCGCGGGTTATGTCTTCATTTTTTTCGATGTATTTATCGTCCAACTCCATGGTGAAAAGGGAATCCAAATGTTTGCTGAAACGTTCTTTTCCGCCCATCATTTCTACCATTTCATCCAAATTCTGCGGCACGTAAAGTCCGTAATTCCACGCATTGCCTTCAATAAAACCTTGTCCGTGTGTGTCCAGCGGATCAAATTCCTTTCTGAATTTTCCATCGGAAAGTTTTGGTCGCATATAACCAATTTTTGGATCGTACACATTTTTGAAATTTTCCGAACGCTTGTAAATATTCCTTTTCGACTTCTGATATTGCCAACACTTTTCGCGATTTGCGCAATACACCAATCGTCATAGGCATACTCCAAGGTTTTTGAAACGGAAGAGCTGCTTTTATCTTCGGGTACAAACCCCATTTTTTTGTAGTCGCCAATGCCGTCAAAATAATCAACATTTGCAGTATTTCTGGCAGCTTCCAAAGCATGTTTTTTATCGAAATCTCCCACCTTCTTTGCAGCCGCATCGGCAATCACCGAGGTGGCGTGATAACCTATCATACACCAGTTTTCATTGGCATAATGGCTCCAAATGGGCAACATTTTGTGCACGCTTTGGTCGTGGTGCGCCAGCATACTTTTAATCATATCATTATTTCGCTGTGGATGGATTATGTTAAAAAGTGGATGCAGCGCGCGATACGTGTCCCAAAGTGAAAAAATGGTGTAATTGGTAAACCCGTCCGAAGTGTGGATGTTTTGGTCCAAACCGCGATATTGCCCGTTCACATCTTCATAAATTATTGGGCTTAGCATGGTGTGGTAAAGCGCGGTGTAAAAAGTGATTTTGTCTTCGGGAGTGATAGATTTTACTTCAATTTTTGAAAGTTCTTTGTTCCATTTTTGTTGGGTTTCGGCTTTTGTTTTTTCAAAATCCCAATGCGGGATTTCGGCCTTTAAATTTTTCATTGCACCTTCGGTACTTACCGATGAAAGGGCAAATTTTATTGCAATCTTTTCATTTTCCGAAGTATCAAAATTGAAATAAGCGCGGATTTCCTTTCCGGCCATTTCCGGGAAATTTTCTTCTTCGTTGAATTTTCTATAAAAGCCATTGTACTTGGCTTTATCGTATTTTTTATGACCGTAACTTTTGAAAGGTTTAGAAAATTCCATCGCAAAATAGACCGTTCGCGTTCTCGCCCAACCGTGGGTTTGCCGATAGCCGGTAACGGTTGAATCATTCTCAACCCGTACAAAAGTCCAAACGTTTTTATCGTCGTAGCCGTAAACGTTGTAAACCATATCGAGAATAATGTGCGCCTCATCACTTTTCGGAAAAGTGTATTGATGAAAACCCACACGGTCACTGGCGGTAAGCTCGGCGGTAATGTTGTAATCGTCCAGCTTCACTTTGTAATAACCGGGCGAAGCCATTTCATTTTTATGTGAAAAAGAGGAAACAAAACCTTTTTCGCCAGTTTCGGTTTTTAGCGGATCCAAAACCAATTTTCCCGTCGTTGGCATCACCAAAAAATCGCCCAAATCTGAATGTCCCGTGCCGCTGAAATTGGTGTGCGAAAACCCGATAATCGTAGAATCTGCATATTGATATCCGGCGCAGTATTCATAGGTTTTTGAGTTATAACTTCCATCCGCTTGATACATCGTTTGCATATTGGTCTGCGGGCTCAATTGCACCATTCCGAAAGGGGCAGTAGCACCGGGAAAAGTGTGGCCCATTTTGTCTGTGCCGATAAATGGATTTACAAATTGGGTGAAATCCTTTGTTTGTGCGAAGGAGTTAAAACAGATAAATATTGTAATTGCCTTAATAAAGATTTTGAGCATATTCAATTGTTTGGTCGTGATTCGTGTTTCCCTTTAGTCGTGGTTCATTTTATTTTTTATCGGTAATTCCCCCTTCGGGGGTTAGGGGGCTTATTTCATCCACAAAAAGCCAAGCCTTTCCGCCGTAACCCAAATGACCTTTTGGAAGGTCACCAAAGTTTTTCGCCGTGATTTTTATGAACTGTATATTTTTATTTATTTCGAATTGAAGGGTTTTAATTCCTGCTTCTTCCGAAGGTATTTCGGAATTTATTTTTTGAATTGGCAGCTCCGTAAAATCTTTTCCGTTTTCTGAAACCGCGCAGGAAACTTCCGTGGGATAAAAAATCCAACTGCGTTGGTCCTGCAGAAAATTCACCGAAACAGTCTTTACTTCCTTTTTTGAGCCCAAATCCAAAGTGGCTTTTAAATCTGTACCGTGATAGCCCTGCCAAGCCCCGGTGCGAAAATCAATTGCGCCGTGAACGCCGTCAATCAAGGCATTGTCGCCACCACCGTTGTATTGGTTGGCGTATTCGGTTTCTAATTTTATGCTGAGGTTGGGGTCTATTTTGTAGAAATGCGTTGAAAGCAAACTGCTTCGTTTTCCAAGATTTCGCGCGGAAGGAATTTTGGGAAGTTTTTCAGCATAGGTTTTTAAAATAGTCTCTTCGGAAATGATAAATGGTTTTGTGTATTTTTTGAAATCGGAATCGTTCAAAGAATAATAAATATCCGTTTTTTCCGAACTAGCGCTTCGGCTCCGCTCAGCGACCGCAAGCGAAATTTCAGTTTTATTTTTGAAGGCAACATCGCCTTTTGCAATAAATGGAGCGGGAATAATCAAGTTTTCAGTGATTTCAGTTTTTGGGATTTCGTCATCTTTCGTTGCCCATTTTGAAGGTTTATCGGTCATTTTGAAAACCAATTTTCCGCCATTCATAATTTCGGAATGACTTATAAAACTTCTGTTCAGGGATTTTCCGTTCAACTTTGCCGAAGCGATATATTTGTTTTCCTCGGAAAGATTTTCAGCAGAAATTTCAAACTTTTTTCCTATTCTCCAAATTGATTGTAGCCTTTTCAAACAAAGGGGTTCCGATAATATATTGATTGCTCGCTGGCGTAACGGGATAAAAACCCATCGCGCTGAAAACATACCAAGCGCTCATCTGTCCACAGTCTTCGTTGCCGGAAATTCCGTCGGGTGCGTTTTGGTACATTTCATTTAAAATTTGATGGACTTTTTCCTGTGTTTTCGCAGGTTTGTTAACGAAATTGTAGAGATAGGCCATATGATGGCTCGGCTCATTTCCGTGGGCGTATTGACCAATGAGGCCGGTAATATCTGCCTGGTCACGGCCGGAAGTTTCATTTTTTGCAGTGAAAAGTTTATCGAGTTGTTTTTCAAATTCCGCCTTTCCGCCCATTAAATTTATGAGGCCGGAAATATCCTGCGGAACGTAAAAACTGTATTGCCAAGAATTTGCTTCGGTGTAATTGAAATTCACTTCGTACGGATCAAATGGTGAAAACCAGGTATTTCTGAAGCGACCACGCATAAACTTGGTTTCGGGATCGAAAACGTTTTTGTAATTCTGGGCCCTTTCTGAAAACAATTCATAATCCTCCATTTTTCCCATCGCCTGCGCCATTTGAGCAATCGTCCAATCATCATAGGCATATTCCAGCGTTTTTGAAACCGATTCGCTCTCTTCTTCAACAGGAATAAAACCAAATTCCTTATAGCTTTTTAGTCCCAATTTATCCTGCATCGCGCTGTGCTTCATGGCTTGCAAGGCTTTTTCGGCATCGAAACCGCGGATTCCTTTTAAGTAGGCATCAGCAATCACGGGTGCGGAATGATAGCCGACCATACACCAAGTGTAATTGCCCGCCAAGGGCCAGATTGGGAGGATTCCGCCTTCGTCATATTTGGTTAAAAGCGAATTGATAAAATCTTCCGTCCGCTCTTTTTCAATAATTGTATAAAGCGGGTGCGCCGCTCGATAGGTGTCCCAAAGTGAAAAAACTGTGTAGTTTTCAAACTCGTTGCTTTGGTGGATTTCCAAATCCATTCCGCGGTAACGCCCATCAACGTCCTGATAGAGGTTGGGCGCTAGCATCGTGTGATAAAGTGCGGTATAAAATATTGTTTTTCGGTTTTCGGTTTCTCCCGACGCTTCGGGATCGATTTCTATTTTGCGAAGCTGGTTTTCCCAAGAAATTTCAGCTTCTGTTTTTATTTGCTGAAAGGATTTGTTTCCAATTTCAGCCTCCAGATTTTTCTTCGCCCCGGCCTCGTCAACTGCCGAAATCGCTACTTTTATTTCAAGCTCGGTTCCTTCGGAAGCATCAAATTCAAAAGCTGCCTTCACTTTTTCGCCTTCGGTTTTATCATTTGAAAAAGTCACATTTTTAAAAGTTCGTGAGAATTCAATATTAAAAAAAAGTCGTTGGTCCTTTGCCCAAGCTTCGGAATTTCTATGGCCGGAAATTTCGGTATTGGAAATGACATTTATTGCAGAACCCAAAACTTTGTCGCGATGTTCGAGATCGAGAATTACAATTTGCTTTGAATCCTTCGGAAATGTATAATGATGCATTCCGCTTCGCTTTGAAACAGTAAGTTCCACTTCAATATTGGTTTCATCCAACAAAACTTTGTAATAACCTGGAGAAGCAGTTTCGTTTTCGTGGGAAAAATGTGCTTTGTAGCCAGGATTTCCATCCGCGCCATTATTGAAACTTACGGTGTTTGTCGGCATCAAAAGCACATCGCCATAATCGCTTACGCCGGTGCCGCTGAGGTGCGTGTGTGAAAATCCATAGATGTATTCATCGCTGTAATGATAGCCGCTGCAGCCATCCCAACCTTCCAGACGCGTGTCGGGACTTAATTGCATCATTCCAAATGGCATCGTCGCGCCCGGATAGGTGTGGCCGTGGCCCCCTGTGCCGATGAAGGGATTTACAAAAGAAGTTAGTTTTTCTAGAGAAGAATTTTCCTGTGAAAAACAGAAAGAAGAAAAGAGGAAAAAGAGTAGGAGTTGGTTTTTTCGCATTTCAAAAAAATATTTTGAAAAGATACTAAAACCGTTAAAATAAAGTGAAGTTGCGTTTCAGTTTTTTGAAACACACTATCTTTAAAAATTGTTTTTATTCTATGCGTTGGTTCATCTTTATTGTCATTTACATTCTTATTGATATTTATGCCTTTCAGGCCGTAAAAACAGTTGCAAAAAGTCCGTGGCTGCACGGTTTGTATGTTTTTATATCACTTGCGGTTTTAGCCGGGTTGATTTATGAGCTCTCTTTTTTAGGTTCTGCAAAAATGATGGAGCCGCCCAAAATGTATTTCTTCGGAATTTTTCTGGCTGTCTTTGTTCCAAAATTGATCATTATCGTTTTTATGTTCGGCGAAGACATAGCACGGTTTTTTGTTGGCATCTTTATGAAAGTTGCTGGGAGTGAAGAAACCAGTTTTATGGCTTCCAGAAGAAAATTTGTGAGCACCATTGCTTTGGGAATTGCAGCTATTCCTTTTGCTTCTTTGCTTTATGGAATGATTCAAGGAAAATACAATTACAAAGTGTTGAAATATGCACTGGAATTTGACGATTTGCCTGATGAATTTGACGGCTTTACGCTTACGCAAATTAGCGATATTCATAGTGGTAGTTTTGACAACCGAAACAAAATTGAATATGCCGTAGACCTTATTAATGAGCAGCAAAGCGATGTTATTCTTTTTACGGGCGATTTGGTAAACAACATTGCAGATGAAATGAACGATTGGAAACAGCTCTTTTCAACATTAAAGTCTCCTTACGGTGTTTTTTCGGTTTTGGGAAATCATGATTATGGTGATTATGTAAAGTGGGAAAGTGCTTCAGAAAAAGCTGAAAATCTTCAGAAGTTGAAGTTGCTCCAAAAAGAAATGGGTTGGAATCTGTTGCTTAATGAAAGCCGATATTTTGAAAGAAACGGACAGAAAATTGCCTTGGTAGGGGTGGAAAATTGGGGGCTGAATGGATTCAAACAAATGGGAGATCTCGATAAAGCCTGCGAAGGTATTTCAGAAAACGATTTTAAAATTTTGATGAGCCATGATCCTTCACACTGGCAAGCAAAGGTAAAACAGGATCCTCGCCATTTCCATTTAACATTGAGCGGACACACACATGGAATGCAATTTGGCATTGAAATACCAGGAATCATAAAATGGAGCCCCATTAAATATAGATATAAAAATTGGGCTGGAATTTATGAGGAATTTGGCAGGTATATAAACGTTAATCGAGGTTTTGGATTTTTGGGCTATCCAGGAAGGGTAGGTATCTGGCCAGAGATTACTGTTATTCAACTTAAAAAGAAACAGAATACCGTATAATAATCGGGAAATGTTATATTTGTAATACAATTGTTCAACTAACACATTAGGCAAATGTCAAAATTTGGAGAATTAATTGAAACGCGCATCCCGGTTTTGCTAGATTTTTATGCGGAATCTGATGAAGCCTGCAAAGAAATGCACCCTGTATTAAGAGACGTTGCCGCCGCACTTGGCAATAAAGCTCGGGTAATTAAAATAGATGTGGACAAAAACCAAGAGCTGGCCGAAGCACTTCGGGTAAAAGGTCTTCCCACATTAATGATCTATAAAGATGGCGAAATGAAATGGCGCCAAAGTGGTGAACAAGATGCCGATACGCTAATTGGGCTTGTAAATGAGTACGTTTAATTTAGTATAAAATTTTATTACATTTCCATCTTCTTTCTGAGATAAATTCTAAAACCTTCGGCAAAACATACCGAAGGTTTTTTTCTGCCTTTAGGCTATCGTGAAACACAACAATACTTCCGGGCTTAATATTTTTCAGTACATTTTGAAGACATTTTTCTTCAGAAATGCTTGTATTATAATCATAGCTAATTACATCCCACATAACAATTTTGAAACCTTTTTGCTGAAGAGTTTTAGCCTGTTTTGAAGTGATTTTTCCATAGGGCGGTCTAAATAATTTTGAGTTGATTACTTTTTCAGCTAAAAGCGTATTTGCAACATAAGTTGAGGTATTGGTTTTCCAACCGTTTAAATGGTTATGAGTATGGTTGCCAACGGCATGACCTTCGGCAATAATTCTTTCAAAAAGCGCTGGATATTTTTTTACATTTTCGCCGATGCAGAAAAAGGTTGCTTTTGCATTGTGCTTTTTCAATTCGTCCAAAACCCACGGCGTAACTGCTGGAATTGGTCCATCATCAAATGTGAGATAAACCGCGTTTTCTTTACGCGAAAATGCCCAAATCCGCTCAGGGTATAACCGCTGAATGAATCTGGGCATTTTTACTAAATTGAATTTCAACTGTTTTAGTTTATAGGAACTTCTGCCTCAATTTCTTCTGATGGATCAAGTTCCATTTTTTTCAGAAGATTTGAGTCTAAAGGAATTTCAATTGTTGAATCTTTTTCCAGTTCTTTATCCAAGTCTATCGCTTCGTCTGGAGAATAGAAATGGCGGAAAAGTTTCAAATAATCGTTGAATTTTTTTGCTTCTGCTCTAGCAAAAGTTTCGTCATCATATATTATTACTAGTTGCACTAAGCTTCGGTAACGTTCCATATCACTTATAATATCTGATGCTATGGCGCGCTGTTTGTTGAATTTTAAGCTATTGTAGTATAAAAGATGTTCTTGGTACAACCTTGTAACATCGTTCATAGACTTTTCGGGCTTTTTCGGGTTTTTCCAGTTCATAATAACCTATAACATATGGCTCCAACAAACTGTAATATTCAAAATATTTTACAGGCATTTTCTCCATTGCAAGATCTAGTACTTTTTCGGCCTTGTTTTTTTCATCATTATTAATTAAGGTTTCGGCAAGACGGGCGAGGTTGCTTCTGTAAGTGATGCCGTTTCTTCGGGTTTCGGTGTCGTGATATATATCTGGACTACCACTATTGCCCCAATCCCAAGACATAACGATATCGTACATTTTGTCAGCATCAATTCGTCCCATATCAAAAGGACTTCGCTTGTTGATTGGTGTCTTTATAGGAACCAATTTATAAACTACACCGTCCAATTGAAGATAATCTTTCATCCATAGATAATCATCATCACCAAAACTTCCACCGCTAAAATAAATAGGACGTTCCCAATTGTTGTTGGCAATGATATCCAACATCATCATTCTGTTTTTGTAGATAATATCGCCCTTCAAGTTAATATCAATATATGGAACGATTTTATCAGCATCTTTTGGATCAACGATTCCATTTTTTAAAACTGCTTCTTTATCAACAGGAATACGAATTACTTTTGAAGGAAAGGTATGCACTTGCTGGCCGCTTGGCAGTTCCATTTGTGTGGCAGGACTTTCGTTGGCAACAAAATTCATCCAAGTTTTGATATCGATAGTATCTTGAGTGGTTTTTTGATGTATTAAAAAATCACGCGAACCCCACCTGTATTTATCATGTGTTAATTGTGAAGGAATTGGATCACTACTAAAGGCTTTTTTCTTCATATCATCTATGTACCAATCTGTTTGGAAAAGACTTGTATTTACAATTCGCACGTCCTGACGGTAGCCTTCAATATTTTGAGCGTACCAAAGTGCAAAAGTGTCATTGTCGCCAATGGTGAAAAGTATTGCGTTTTCATCACAGGAATCCAGATACATTTTGCCCATAGACTGTGCAGTATATCGTCCGCTGCGGTCGTGGTCGTCCCAGTTTTGGGTTGCCAATAATACAGGAGCTGCCAAAGCTGTAAAAATAAGTACAACTGGAAGCGCAACTTTTGGTTTTAGATAATTTTTCATTAGGTCGAAAAGGGCATATACACCATAACCAATCCACATGGCGAATACGTAAAAACTACCCACTAAAGCATAATCTCTTTCTCGAGGCTCAAACGGCCGTTCATTGAGGTATATTTTTAAGGCAAGCCCCATAAACAGAAACAACACCAATAATACCCAAAAACCTTTTTGGTCGTTCTTAAAGTGAAAAACCAAACCAATAATCCCTAATATCAAAGGAAGAAAAAAGTAGGTGTTCCGTGCTTTGTTGGATTTCATATCACTCGGTAGGTTATCCTGATTGCCCAGCCGGAGCGCATCAATAAATTTAACACCGCTTAACCAGTTTCCGTGCAAATCTGTGTATTGGCCTTGCACATCGTCCTGTCTGCCTGTGAAGTTCCACATAAAATAACGCCAGTACATATATCCAAATTGAAACTCGAACATAAATTTCATATTCTGAAAAAAGGAAGGTTTTTGGATGTCGAGAAATTGTCCAAAATTTTTAAGAAATTTATCGTAATCATCCTTATCCACTAAGTCTTGGTTGTATGCTTGCTTGAATTTATTTACTTCATCAACAAGCCGTGGCTCACTTAAGTACTCGCTTTTAACTGAAAAATCAAGTCCGCCGGTAAATTCCATATAATTGGAGCTATGCTCAGTGCTCCACATTCTTGGTAGAAATGCTTTTTGCGAATCTTCCGTATTTTGACTTGCGTTTTTGTAATTGTTTACGATTACATATTTACCTGTGGTTTCGTCTTTTTCGTATTTTGGCTTATCGTCTTTGTATGGGTTATTTTCATCTAGCCCTACATAGCTTTCTGTAAAAAGCGGTCCGTAGAACAAATGCGTTTCTGGATATTGCTCACGATTGTAATAAGCCAAAAGTTCACGGGCGTTATTTGGGTTGTTTTCATTGATTACAGTTCCTGCATTAGCACGAATAGGGAGCATCAACCAACTTGAAAAGCCTATGAATATAAAAAGCACACAAAGTAGTAAGGTGTTAAATTTAGCATACCCTTTTTTTCTGGTAAAACGTAATCCGAATATAAAAAGGACAATAAACAATAATGCCGCAAAAATAGTCCCAGAATTAAAAGGAAGTCCGATTGTGTTCACAAAAAACAATTCCGAAGCACTGAAAAACTTCATCGTCCAAGGCAATAAAAGTTTAAAGATTAAAAGAAGGATGGCAACGGTAACTATATTGGCAATTATGAAATTTTTTACTGTGATTGTTTTATAATGTTTGAAGAAATAAAGAAACCCGATGGCGGGAATAGTAAGTAACGCCATAAAGTGAACCCCAAACGAAAGCCCGATTATAAAGGCAATAAGAATCACCCAACGATTTCCACGCGGCTCCAACATTTCACGTTCCCAGCGTAGTGCGGTATAAAATAATACGGACATTAAAAATGCAGCACTTGCATATACTTCAGCTTCAAGAGCGTTAAACCAAAAACTATCAGTAAAAGCAAAAGCGAGTGAGCCCACTGCAGCACTTCCTATTATAGCAATAGCGCTGATTTTTTCAATTTCTTGATGTTTTGAGACCACATTTGTCAGCAATATGGTAAGCGACCAAAACATAAATAGAACTGTAAATGCACTAGCAAAAACCGACATTAGGTTAATGGTAAGTGCAATATATGATGCATCAGGTGCGAAAATGGAGAAAAACGCTCCCAAAAGCTGAAAAAGTGGTGCTCCTGGTGGATGACCAACTTCAAGGTTGCTAGAAGTGGCAATATATTCGCCGGCATCCCAAAAGCTTACCGTTGGTTCTACGGTTAGCCAGTATGTAATTAGTGCAATCGCAAAGACGAGCCAGCCCGTTATTTTGTTCCATTTTGTAAAGTTGAAAGAACCCATAAGTGCAGAAAATTTTGTTGGCACGAATTTACTAATAATATACATAGCCACGCATGTAAATCTGCTAACGAATAATTTGGCAAGCTATTTTATTGGATACCCTGAATAATTAATAGAAAGAAACCATATTTTTAGATAAAAATATTTGTACAAGCCAAACTTTCTATTAAATTTGCACTCTCAATTTTGAGTATTGGCCCATGGTGTAACTGGCAACACGTTGGTTTTTGGTACCAAAGAGTCTAGGTTCGAGCCCTAGTGGGCCAACAAAAATTAAATCCTGATCTTGTTAAAAGATTGGGATTTTTTATTTTCACAAAAATTTATATGTTTGTGAAAAACCTAAATATATATTATGAAAAAACAAATTTTACTCATTGCTGTGCTGTTTTGCACAACACTAATGTTTTCACAAAAAGTGAAAGTGACCGATGGTAGCTTTAAAAATCTAAAAGGTATTGCAGCTTACAATCTCGAATTTGATTATACCGATGTTCAAATTCCAAAATACGATTCTGAAAAAGAATTTCTTGCAGACAAGATGGCGAAACGCGACGAGAAGGAAGCTGGAACAGGAGAAAAATTTAAAAAGTCTTGGTTTGCAGACCGTGAAGAACGCTACGAACCAAAATTTATTGAATCTTTCAACAAACGTTTTGACGATGGCGAAGTAAAAGTAGGAAAAGATATAGGTGCTGAATACACCATGAAAATCCACACTACTTTATTGTATGCGGGTTATAATGTGGGCGTGGTGCGGAAAAACGCAAAATTAGAAGCTACAGTTTCTGTTTACAAAACAGGCAATCCTTCCAATGTGCTTTGGGCTGCTAATTACACAAAAGTTGAAGGCGGAGGTGCCATGGGTTACGACTTTGATTCTGGTTACCGTATTTCCGAAGGTTATGCTAAACTTGCTAAAACCGTTGCCAAAAACATTCAGAAAAAAGCTAAATAAGCAGCTTAGACAGCCCGCTCATTTTCCATATCAATAACCTTAGCGACCGTCTTCACAAGACGGTTGTGGTTTTTTACAAAGGGATTGGTCTCGTCCCATACATAACCTGCAAGCACAGCGCAAATCTGTTCTTTTATAATTGGGTTTTCTGGGCGGTGGAAGAATATTTTTTGAAGATTACCGGTGTACCATTCACTAACATAGGTTCTAAAAACATCTACGCCTTTCATAATATAGCCTGTGTAATCTTTCTCCCAGTCAACCTTTTCACCATTCAATTCTTTGGTAATTAACTTAGCAGCTTTTAGTCCAGATTCCGTAGCGAAGGTAACGCCCGATGAAAATACAGGGTCTAAAAATTCAGCGCTGTTCCCAGTAAGTGCATAACCTTTTCCGTAAAGTTGTTTTACAGCTTTTGAATAATTTTTAATAATGTGGGGCTCAAAAAGAAATTCCTGATCTTTCAATCTATCATAATAATAGTCAGAAATTTTAAGCATTTTACGCAGTTTTTCAGTATTTGTGCCTTTAAAAGATTCAATAAATTCTGTTGGTCCCACAAAACCAATGCTCGTGTTTCCGTTAGAAAATGGAATAACCCAAAACCACACTTCGTCTTTTACAACATCAAAAGTGATGAGCGTTCCCTCAACACCTTCGGGGCGTTTTGTTTCTGTTACATGGGTATAAATTGCAGAGTTCGGATTTAACGAAGAGGGTTTTTCCAAATCAAGCAAACGCGGCAAAACCCTTCCATAGCCACTACTGTCAATGATAAATTTTGCGTTGATTTTATATTCTTTACCGTCTTCGTTTTTTACTGTTGTGGCGGAATGCCCGTTTGCATCAAATTGAACGTCTGTTACTTCGTGCCCGAAGGAAACGTCTACACCTTTTTTCACAATTTCTTTGGCGAGTGTATTGTCAAAATCTGCACGGGGAACCTGCCAAGTGTAATCCCAACCTGGAGTATGTTTTTTCCCAAAGTCGAAATTGCAAACAACATCGTCTTTTAAAAAACGGGCTCCAGCTTTAATTTCATATTTTCGTGCCATCAAGCAATCTAAAAGTTCAGTTTCTTCAAAATGATCCATACAGCGTGGTAAAAGGCTTTCGCCGATTACAAAACGTGGAAACTTGCTTTTTTCGACCACTTTGCAGCTTATTCCGTTGTTTTTTAAATAAGAAGCAGCAACGCAACCTGAGGGGCCTGAGCCAATAATTAACACATCAACAGTAATATCATTCATATTATTAAGATATAGATTGTTAAAAAATTCTAAATTTGCAAACTAAAGTTACCAAATTATTTTAGACTGAAATTTAATAAAACATTTGATTCATTTATAAATGCCAACATTACAAGGAAAATTGGAAATAGCCGATTTTGAGAAAATTATCTTCAAAAATGAATCTGTCCAACTTCACAAAGATATAATAGAAAGAGTTCAAAACAGTTTTGACTTTCTAAAAGAATTTTCTGAAAACAAAATTATTTATGGCGTAAATACGGGTTTCGGCCCGATGGCACAGTACAAGATAAGAGATGACGAGCGTATTCAGTTGCAGTACAACCTTATTCGTAGCCATGCTTCAGGAACAGGCAGTCCAATAAAAGCAAAATATGTTCGCTCAGCAATGCTCGCACGATTGAACACCTTGAGCCTTGGTGCCAGTGGCGTTCACCCTTCTGTTATTAAATTGATGGGCGAATTGCTAAACAAAGATATAATTCCCCTAATCTATGAGCACGGCGGTGTTGGTGCCAGTGGAGATTTGGTACAGCTCGCTCATTTGGCTTTGGTCTTGATAGGCGAAGGCGAAGTTTTTTACAAAGGCGAACGCAGAAACACAGATGAAGTTTTCAAAATTGAAAACCTGCAGCCCATAAAAGTGGAGCTTCGTGAAGGACTGGCCTTAATGAACGGTACTTCAGTAATGACAGGAATTGGTATGGTAAACGTGCTATATACACACCGAATTATGCAATGGATGATTAAAGCTTCTTCTGCAATAAACGAAATTGTAAAAGCCTACGATGATCATCTTTCTTTTGAATTAAATCAGACAAAAAAACACAAGGGACAGCGTAAAATTGCCGAAATGATGCGCACCCATTTAGAGGACAGCACACTAACCCGCAAACGGGAACACCATTTATACAATGGTTCAACTGTAGAGGAAGTTTTTGTTGAAAAAGTTCAGGAATATTACTCTTTGCGTTGTGTGCCACAAATTTTGGGCCCCGTGCTGGATACACTCAATTCGGTTGAAAAAATATTGATTGAAGAAGTAAATTCTGCCAATGACAACCCAATTGTTGATGTTGAAAACCGAAATGTTTATCATGGTGGAAATTTCCATGGCGATTATGTTTCCCTGGAAATGGACAAGCTGAAAATAGTAGTTGCAAAGATGACAATGCTTGCAGAGCGACAACTTAATTATTTGTTGAATTCAAAATTGAACGATATATTGCCTCCTTTTGTAAATTTGGGCAAGTTGGGATTAAACTTTGGAATGCAAGGCGTACAATTTACTGCCACCTCCACAACTGCCGAAAGTCAGATGCTCAGCAACCCAATGTACGTTCACAGTATCCCAAACAATAATGACAATCAGGATATTGTGAGTATGGGTACAAATGCTGCGCTAATTACCAAAAAAGTTATTGAAAATGCTTTTGAAGTGGTTGCAATAGAACTTATAACTATTGTTCAAGCAATAGAATATTTAAAAGTACAGGATCAAGTTTCTTCCGAAACCAAAAAGATGTATGATGAAATTCGAGCCATAGTGCCAGTTTTTAAAGAAGACGTAATTATGTACCCCTATGTAAATAAGGTAAAAGAATTTTTGATGGGTTCTGCAAAATAAGAACAGAATAATTTTGTAAATTGTTCGTCTCTCCTCATCTAACTCAAAAATATATAAATATTATGAAAACAATTTTTTCCTTCGCACTTATTCTAATTTTTGGAATAACCACGGTTTCCTCACAAGAACTAGCTTTGGTCCGTGACAATGATTTGTTTGGCTACATCAACAAAACTGGTGAATATGCCATTCAACCACAATTCGAAAAGGCTGGTAGCTTTTCTGGCAAGATGGCTGCAGCTATGAAAGACAAAAAATGGGGCTTTATAAATACATCCGGTGAATGGGTAATACAACCCGAGTATGATCGTGTAAAAGAATTTAATTCTGGCTACGCCGTGGTATTGCAGAATGATGAATGGAAATATATTAACACGAAAGGTGAAACCCTAAGTATTCCCCCAACAGATAAAGTTTACGATTTTGATAATGGTGTAGCCATTATTAAAAGTGGCGATAAAATTGGTTTGATAGATACAAGCGGAAAAGCTATTCTGGAGCCAAAATATGATGAAATAAAAAGTTTCAATAACGGGTACGCAAAGTTTAAAAATGGTGAAACCTGGGGGTTGCTGAACAAGAAAGGAGAAGTATTTGTTCCTGCAGATTATAATGAAATAGGAGATTTCAGTAAAAATGGAATTTGGGCAAGAAAAGGTGAAAGCTTTGGAGTTTTAATCAATGGAACATTCACACCAATTAACGGCGTAGATAAAATTTGGGATTTTACCAATGATTCTCCTTTAACCTACGCACGAAGCGATAAAAAAATGGGATTTATAAATGGTAAAGGCGAGTGGGTTATTCAACCAGCTTATGATAAAGTACGTGCTTTTAATGTTGGTTTAGCACCTGTTAATGAAGGAAAAGAATGGGGTTACATTAATGAAAAGGGAGAAAAGGTTATCGATATAAAATACAGAGATGCCGAAATATTTTCTGATAACGGCCTGGCTCCTGTGAAAGAAAAAAAGCTATGGGGCTTTGTTGATAAAACTGGTAAACTCGTAATCCCAATGGAATATGATATTTCAATAGGAATGTTTGGTTTTTTACAAAGCGGTTCTGACAAAGGATTTATAGATGGCCTTGCCCGTGTTAAGAAAAACAAAGAATGGGGCTTCATAGATAAAACTGGAAAGGTTGTTGGCAAATGGCACCAAAATGCTGAGGCTTTTGTGGATACTTCGAAATAGAATAAAGAATAAAGAAGAATTCACGTCTTTACGACAAAATTTTTTATGGAAGAGAAAAAAACGAAACAAAAATACGCATTAGTAACCGGAGGCTCCAGAGGTATTGGCCGTGCAGTTTGTGTACAATTGGCAAAAGATTTGGATTATAATCTTCTTATAAATTACAATGGGAACAAAGAAGCTGCCAAACAGACCCTTCAAGAAATTGAAACACTAGGTGCAACAGGTGAAATAATCCAATTTGATGTTACAAATTCCGAAGCTGTTAATAAGGCATTTGACGTATGGCACGAAAATAATAAAGATGCTATCATTGAAGTAATTATAAACAATGCCGGAATCACTAAAGACGGAATGTTTATGTGGATGAAACCCGAAGATTGGCACAGCGTAATCAATACTAGTTTAAATGGTTTTTATAACGTTACCAATGCATTGATTCAAAAATTACTTGTCAATAAATATGGAAGAGTTATCAATATGGTTTCGGTTTCTGGTTTAAAGGGAACGCCAGGACAAGTAAATTATTCCGCAGCAAAAGGTGCTGTTATTGGAGCCACAAAAGCATTGGCCCAGGAAGTAGCAAAACGGAACATTACCGTAAACGCAGTTGCCCCAGGGTTTATAAAAAGTGATATGACTGCCGAACTTGACGAAAAGGAACTTAAAAAAATGATTCCCGCTAACCGTTTTGGCGAGGCAGAGGAAGTGGCCCACGTGGTTAGTTTTTTAGCTTCGGCAAAAGCTTCCTATATTACCGGCGAAGTGATAAATATTAATGGCGGAATTTATTCCTAAATTGAAAAAGAAGTGAGAAGAGTAGTAATAACCGGAATGGGCATCTATTCCTGCATAGGCAAAAACTTGCAGGAAGTGAAAGAATCGTTATATAATGGGAAGTCAGGTATTATTTGTGATGGAAAGCGAAAGGATTTTGGCTATCGCTCCTGTTTAACGGGTTGGGTAGAAGAGCCAAATTTAAGGGAACAGCTTTCAAGAAGAGAGCGCGTTAGTCTTGGCGAAGAGGGTGCGTATGCTTATGCAGCAACCATTGAAGCTTTAAAAAACGCTAAAATAGACCAACAATATCTCGATGAAAACGAAGTGGGAATTCTCTACGGAAATGATAGTACCGCAAAATCCGTAATAGAATCGGTTGATAAAATTCGCGAAAAGAAGGATACAACCTTGGTTGGCTCGGGCGCTATTTTTAAGGCGATGAACTCTTCCGTTACAATGAATCTTTCAACCATTTTCAAATTGAGAGGAATCAATTTTACGATCAGTGCTGCCTGTGCAAGTGGTTCCCATTCCATAGGGATGGCCTATTTTCTTATAAAAAATGGTTTGCAGGATTGTGTTATTTCGGGTGGAGCACAAGAAATTAACGAACTAGCAATGGGTAGTTTTGACGGTCTAGGTGTTTTTTCAACACAACTGGACCCAACAAAAGCATGTCGTCCTTTTGATAAAGATAGAGACGGATTGGTACCAAGTGGCGGAGCTGCGACTTTGGTAATTGAAAGTTACGAAACCGCTGTGAAACGTGGTGCGCCAATTCTGGGTGAAATTATTGGATATGGTTTTTCTTCTAATGGTGAACACATTTCAACACCAAATGTTGACGGTCCCGCCCGCGCTATGAAAATGGCTTTGGAGCAAGCAAATATTAAAGCTTCAGAAATTGATTATGTTAACGCCCATGCCACTTCAACACCAGTGGGTGATGCAAACGAAGCCCTTGCTATTACAGAGGTTTTTGGCGAAAATGGGCCGTGCGTGAGCTCCACAAAATCCATGACCGGCCATGAATGCTGGATGGCTGGCGCAAGCGAAGTTATTTATTCAATGTTGATGATGGAACATTCCTTTATCGCACCTAATATAAATCTTGAAACGCCTGATGAGGCCGCTTCAAAATTAAACCTTGTTAACAAAACGTTAAATAGAAAAATTGATGTATTTTTGTCCAATTCTTTCGGATTTGGCGGAACCAATTCCGCATTAATTATTAAAAAGTGCACACATTAAAAATGAATAAAGAAGTTATAGTTGAAAAGATAAACTACTTTTTGGTAGATGAGTTTGAGGTAGAGACTGAGGATATAGAACCAAAAGCCAATTTAAAGGAAACTTTAGAGTTGGATAGCTTGGATTTTGTCGATTTAGTTGTTGCCATTGAGGCCAACTTTGGCGTAAAATTGACTGGTGAAGATTTCATTAATGTTATAACTCTTCAAGATTTTTACGACCTGATTGAAACAAAAATCAGCTGAATTTGCAATAATTGTTTATGGCGGGCGAGTGGGAAGGCAAAAGCAAAGGAACCGTTTTAGGGTATAAAATCTTTATATTTTTTATTCGGAAATTAGGAGTCCGTGCCGCTTACGGATTGCTTTACTTCGTTGCGTTATATTATGTTTTCTTTGCAGGAAAAAGTAGCCGATCCATATATTATTATTTTCGTAAACGGCTGAAATATTCTTCCTTGAAGAGTCTTTCTAGTATTTTTAAGAGTTATTACGTATTTGGAAAAACTATTATTGATAAGGCCGCAATCTCCTCTGGCCTAAAAGATAGATTTACCAGTGAATGTGATGGTGTCGAAACCATAATAGATCTTCTGGACAAACAACAAGGGGGTATTATGATTAGTGCCCATGTGGGTAATTTTGAAATAGCCGAATTCTTTTTTGAAGAAATTGACACCCGTTCCCAAATAAGCCTTGTAACCACAGATGCCGAACACAAAAATATCAAGGAATATATGGAAAAAGTAACCATCCGTTCTAAGGTAAAGTTTATATTGGTGAGGGAAAATATGTCGCATATTTTTGAAATTAACAATGCCCTGAGCAATGGCGAATTGGTCTGTTTCACTGGAGATAGATACATGAAAGGCCAAAAGGTTTTAACCGAATCACTTATGGGAAAAGACGCAAATTTTCCCGCGGGTCCATTTTTATTGGCCAGTAGGCTGAACGTTCCCGTTTTGTTCGTATATGTAATGAAGGAGACAAATAAACATTACCATCTTTATTCCCGTAGGGCCGAAGTGAAAAATCGCGATGCCCAAGATTTATTAAAAAAATATTCTGAAAGTGTAGAGTGGATGCTGAAAAAATATCCATTACAATGGTTTAACTATTTTGATTTTTGGGAAACGGATGATTAAGAGATGAAAGAAGTATTAATAATTTATTATTCACAAACTGGACAACTTTTTGATATTCTAAAGAATATTGCTTCGACCATTTCTGATGAAAAAGTAAACATTTCCTATTACGAAATTGTTCCGAAGAATAAATTTCCATTTCCTTGGACACAGAAAGAATTTTATGGCGCTTTTCCTGAAACTTTCCTTCAAATTCCAGCTCCATTGGAAGCGATTCCATCTGAAATTCTTAAAAAAAAATATGATTTAGTTATTTTGGGATACACCACTTGGTACCTAACGCCTTCAATCCCAATTAATTCATTTTTAAAATCTGAAGAGGCAAAAACTTTATTAGCAAATACACCTGTAGTCACGGTTTCAGCCAGCAGAAATATGTGGATTATGGCACAGGAAAAAGTGAAGAAATTATTAGTAGCAAACAATGCGAAATTAGTTGGGAATATTGCTTTGACGGATCGAAACCTAAACCACATAAGTGTTATCACGATTGTGCACTGGCTTATGGGGGGGAAGAAAACAAGAATGCTCGGAATTTTTCCAAAACCTGGCGTTTCTGACAACGATATTCAAAAGGCATCCCGTTTTGGAATTCCTATTAAAGAGGCTTTGATTCAAAATGAATATTCAAATTTGCAGCAAAATCTTTTGGATGTTGGTGCTGTAAAAATAGATCCATCGTTGATTGCTACCGATATTCGTGGAAATGTAGTTTTCACAAAATGGGCCAATCATTTAATAAAAAAAGAAGGTGAAGAAAGAGAGAAATGGCTCGTATATTTTAAATATTATTTGTTATTTGCAATATGGCTTATTGCACCAATAGTATTTATTGTATTTTTGCTCACTTATGTTCCAATGTACCATAAAATACAAAGGGACAAAGCTTATTATTCATCAGTTGCATTAAAGCAAGATTAATGAAGAACGTATATATTACAAGGATTGCGAAGTTTTTGCCCAACGAGCCTGTGGACAATGAGGCCATGGAGGAAAAACTTGGAGTTATTAATGGAAAAACCTCAAAAGCTCGCCGTATCATCCTTCGGAACAACCAAATAAAAACACGTTACTACGCCATCGATAAAGATGGAAGCGTTACCCATAACAATGCGCAACTTGCTGCAGAAGCAGTGGAGGCTTTGTGCGATGAAACTTTCAATAAAAACGAAATTGAATTGCTTTCCTGTGGCACCTCCAGCCCAGACCAGATTTTACCAAGCCACGCCGCAATGGTACACGGTTTTTTAAAGAACGGAAACCTTGAAATTAATTCCCCTTCCGGCGCATGCTGCAGTGGAATGAATGCTTTGAAGTATGGTTATATGGCCATAAAATCTGGACAAGTAAACAATGCCGTTTGTACAGGTTCTGAGCGTTGTTCTTCGTGGATGAAGTCTGATATTTTTGAAGACGAAGTAGCACATTTGCAACAAATTGATGAAAACCCAATTCTTGCATTTAATAAGGAATTTTTGCGCTGGATGCTATCTGACGGTGCGGGAGCCTTTCTTTTGGAAAACGAACCAAAGGGAGAAACTCCTCTAAGAATAGAATGGATGGAAGGCTACAGTTATGCCTTTGAACTAGAAACCTGTATGTATGCCGGTGGCGATAAACAGGATGATGGCAGCTTAAAACCGTGGAGTGAATACCCAGCGGATGTTTGGGGAAAAATGTCACTTTTTGCAATGAAACAGGATGTTAAATTGTTGGCCGAAAATATTCTTCAAAAAGGTGTTGAAAGTATGAGGGATGCCATGGCAAAACACAACATTACCGAAGATGATATTGATTACTACCTGCCACATATTTCTTCGTATTATTTCAAGGAAAATCTTTACAACGAAATCGAACGCCAAGGCTTGCATTTGCCTTGGGAGAAATGGTTTTTGAACCTTCAAAAAGTAGGCAACGTTGGCGCAGGTTCTATATATCTTATGCTGGAAGAATTGGTACATTCCGGAAAACTGAAAACGGGGGATAAAATTTTCCTTCAAGTGCCAGAAAGTGCGAGATTTGCTTATTCCTATGCTTATTTAACGGTTGTTTAAATGAATCAATTCACCGAAAAAATAACGGACAAAGATTTCATCGGAAAACTGATTCCGCAGAAAGCGCCGTTTGTTATGGTGGACAAATTGCTTCATTTTGAAGAGAAAAAAGTGGTTGCGGGCTTGACCATTTACGAAGAAAATATTTTCACCCAAAATAATAAATTCACCGCTCCAGGCTTGATTGAGCATATGGCCCAAACCGTAGCACTTTATACAGGATACCAGTTTTTTTTGAGAGAGGAAGCAGCTCCCGTCGGATATATTGGGGCAATAAAAAAAGCTGAAATTTTTGAACTTCCCGTTGTTGGGAAAGAATTGAAAACTACCGTAATTATACTTCACGACATTATGGGCGTTACCCTTGTAGCTGCTGAAACCGAATGTGATGGCAAAATAATTGCCGCCAGTGAAATGAAAACCGTATTGGCCAGTTAATGAAAAATCCGGACGTTTCAAATATTGACGTTTCCAACTATTTACCACACCGAGCGCCGATGCTCATGGTGACTTCCGTTTTGGAAATTGACGATGATTCGGTTTCCACAAAGTTTCATATTTCAGAAGACTGTATTTTTTTGAAAGACGGAAAACTTTCTGAAACCGGACTTATTGAAAATGCAGCCCAAGCAGCTTCTGGCGTAGTGGGGCAAAGTTTTTTTGAAAAAGACGATTTAGACGGAACGGGAAATAAATTAGTTGGCTATATAAGCGCCATAAAAAAAGTTGAGATATTTCAACTTCCAAAAATGGGGGATACCATAATCACCAAAGCAAAACTCCTTTCACGGTTTGACACTGGCCAAGTAACCATGTGTAGCCTTGAAGCGGAAACCTTCCTTGATAAAAAATTAATTGTATCTTCTACCATGAATTTTTTAATCCATGAAGTCTGATTATGAAGAAAAAAGAAGTACCTCAGGACAAAAGTAATTTGGAATCCGCCAATTTTCGTGAACTCTGCTACGCAGTAGATGAAAATGGCGAATATACCACAGAAAACAGCAGTGGCTGGGAACCAAAAACAGTAGCTCTAAAGAATGCTATTGAAGAAATCAACGAACGCACCGAAGACGCAAAAAACCGTGTAATTGCTGGCAAAACCAGCCCGATAGAATATTTTATGGAACTCCATAAAATGGACGTGGGTATCTTGGCAAGTTACGTGGGTTTTTGGCAATGGAAAGTAAAACGACACTTTAAGCCTTCGGTTTTTAAAAAATTAAGTGATAAAACTTTGAATAAATATGCTGAAGTCTTTGAGATTTCAATGGAAGAACTTCAGAACATTTCAAAATAATGGAAATAGATTTTACCCACCATCAATCCGCCCATTGCGAAAACGGCGTAGTTTCAAATTTGATGAAGCACAACGGTTTTAGCGTTAGCGAGCCTATGGTCTTTGGCATTGGCAGTGGTTTGTTGTTTTGTTATATCCCTTTGTTGAAAGTGAACCATGCGCCAGTAATTACGTATCGTGCATTACCCGGACACATTTTTAAGAAATTTGCCAAGCGTACAGGGGTTAAAATGAAGCGCGAAAAATTCAAAAATCCAAAAGAGGCAAAAGCTCGATTGGACGAAAATCTTGAAAATAATAACCCCGTTGGGCTTCAAGTGGGGGTTTACAATCTCCTTTACTTCCCTGATGAATACCGTTTCCATTTCAATGCCCACAATATGGTGGTGTATGGAAAGAAAGACAATCGTTATTTAATAAGCGATCCTGTGATGGAAGAGGTTACTTCTCTTTCAGAAAAAGAGCTTGAAAAAGTGCGTTTCGCCAAAGGTGCTTTTGCACCAAAGGGACATATGTATTACCCAATCGCATTCCCGGAAAAACTTGAATTAGAAAAAGCAATCGTAAAAGGAATAAAAAATACCTGTAGAGCAATGCTGGCGCCGGTTTCCTATGTTGGGGTGAAAGGAATTCATAAAATAGCAAACCTTATCCGTAAGTGGCCCAAAAGAAAAGGCGTTAAAACCGCAAACCATTATTTAGGCCAAGTAGTGCGAATGCAAGAAGAAATTGGTACTGGCGGTGGCGGTTTCCGTTATATTTATGCAGCTTTTTTGCAAGAAGCTGGAAAACTTTTAGACAATGAAAAGCTTATTGAACTTTCAAAAGAAATGACAGAGATTGGCGATTTATGGCGCGATTTTGCTCTAGAAGCTTCCCGAATCTACAAAAATCGCAGCGCTCAAACTGACGCCTATAATAAAGTTGCAGATCAATTAGACCATATTGCAGATTTGGAAAAAGTGTTTTTTAAGAAGTTGAAAAAAGCAATATAAAATTTTCCCATTGTGAACTTAGGGTATAATGATAGAAATAAACCAACTTTCAAAAAAATATAAAGGTGCCGATTTCTTTTCGGTAAAAGACCTTGATTTGAAAGTTAAAGAAGGTGAAATCTACGGCCTACTCGGCCCAAACGGCGCAGGGAAAACCACGCTTATTTCAATGCTCACTTCTTTGCTGAAACCAACTTCGGGATCCTTCACAATAAATGGATTAAATTTCCAGGAACACAAAAACCAATTAAAAAAATTGATTGGCATCGTTCCACAGGAATACGCACTTTACCCAACGCTCACTGCTTTTGAGAATTTGCACTATTTCGGGAGTATGTATGGGATTAATGGTGAAAATCTCAAAAATTCCATAAATGAGCATTTGGAAATTATGGGACTTTCAAAGTTTGCAAATAAAAAGACTGACACTTTTTCAGGCGGAATGAAACGCCGCGTAAATCTGATTGCCGGAATTCTACACCAACCCAAAGTTTTGTTTTTGGACGAACCCACTGTTGGTGTGGACGTGCAATCCAAAAACGTGATCATCGACCATTTAAAATTGCTGAACGAAAAAGGAACCACAATCGTTTACACATCACATCATTTAAACGAAGCCGAATTTTTTTGTACCCATGTTGCTATAATAGACCGTGGTGAAATTATCGTAAAAGGTGTTCCTTCAGAATTGATAAAAAACCAAGCTGGAGCCAACAATCTGGAAGATGTGTTTTTGGCTCAAACTGGAAAAGCCTTACGCGATTATGCATAAAATATGGGCTTCAACATATAAAGAAATGCTTTTGCTAATACGTGATGTGGGCGGAATAGCAATACTTTTTATAATGCCAGTTTTATTACTGATTGTAATCACTTTGGTCCAGGACAGCACCTTTAAAACCATTAGTGAGGTTAAAATTCCAGTACTTTTGGTGGACAATGACAAAGGCGAAGTATCAAAAAACATTATCGAAAATCTTTCCGAATCCAATTCGTTTGAAATTATTCAGAAACTTCAGAAGAAGAAGCTAAAGAAGCTGTTTTCTCTGGTAAATATCAGCTTGCTATGGTAATTCCGGAAAACCTTTCTGCATCGCTTCAGAAAAAAGTAGATCAAAATGTGGAAGGAATTTTATCAAAATTTGGATTGGAGGAGGACAGTCTGGTAGTTGCAAAAGAAGTCATATCGCAAAAGGAAGTTCGATTGTATTTTGATCCGGCAACACAAACAAGTTTTAAATCTTCGGTGAAAAATGGAATCGATAAAATGATTTCAAAAATTGAAACCCAAAGTATTTATAAAGCGTTTCAAACCGAATTGGGCGAAGAAGATGCAGAACCTATTTTTGAAACTGAAAATTTTATCGCTTTTAAAGAAATACTTCCTACGAAAGACAACGAAGAAATCATCCCAAACTCGGCCCAACATAACATTCCTGCGTGGACGCTGTTTGCCATTTTCTTTATCATCGTTCCACTTTCAATTAATTTGGTGAAGGAAAAAAATCAAGGCACTTTTGTGCGTTTACGCACCCAACCAGTAAATTACATCACTGTTTTGGGTGGAAAAACTATTGTTTATTTAGGCGTTTGTTTGGTTCAATTTACGTTAATGTTACTTGTTGGAATCTATCTTTTCCCTGCAATGGGACTTCCGGGAATTGACATTTCGGGGAAATTGCCGATGCTTTATATTGTTGCGCTTTTTTCCGGTTTGGCAGCAATTGGGTTAGGACTGTTGTTGGGAACGATTGCAAAAACCCAGGAGCAAGCTGCGCCATTTGGATCTACTTTAGTTGTAATTTTAGCCGCACTCGGCGGTGTTTGGGTTCCAGTTTTTGTAATGCCGAAATTTATGCAAATGATTTCTAAAATTTCCCCAATGAACTGGGGCTTGGAAGCGTTTTACGATGTTTTTTTAAGAAATGTTGGTTTTGCTAAAATCCTTCCCGAAATTTCGTTATTATTGTTGTTCTTCTTATTTACAATCATAATTGCAATAATCTATAATCGAAGAAAAAATGCCGTCTGAAAATAAAAGTGATATAAGTTTTACATCAGAAATTCGGGTACGTTTTACTGAAACAGATCCTTTGGGAATCGTTTGGCACGGCAATTACATTCAGTATTTTGAGGACGGTCGTGAGGCTTTTGGGCGGGAACACGGTATTTCTTATTTGGAACAGAAAGCAAATGGCTATACTTCTCCAATCGTAAAATCTTCCTGTGAACACAAACTGCCGTTGCGTTATGGCGATGTGGCCACAATTAAAACCACGTTTGTAGATTCGCCAGCAGCAAAAATGATTTTTCAGTATCGAATTTTCGATCCAAAAGGAAGATTGGTCTGTTTGGGTGAAACAATCCAGGTTTTTTTGAACGAACAAGGCGAACTTTCATTAACGAAACCTGAGTTTTTTGCAAACTGGAAAAGGAAAATGGGGCTTTAAAAAATGACCAAAACCTTTCTTTCATATAACAATATTTTCAGCAATCTTGGTTTTGACAGTAAAACAGTGGTTGAAAATATATCGAAAGGAAATTCCGGTCTTGAAAGATTTGATAATGCTTCCCTTTTGCCCGAACCTTTTTGCGCATCAATGATTTCTTCTGAAAAAGTAGCAAATGAATTCAACAAAATAGCGGATTCATCAAAATATACAAAACTGGAACAAATGATGATTCTTTCGTTGAAAAAGGTCATCGACGCATCAAATATTTCTTTGGATGAAAAAGTGGGATTGATAATTTCAACCACAAAAGGAAATATAGACGTACTAGAAAATGAAAGTAATTTTCCTGAAAGTCGCGCTTATTTAAGTGAATTGGGAAAAACAATCCAAGACTTTTTTGGATTTAAAAATGAAGCAATCGTTGTTTCAAATGCCTGTGTTTCTGGAGTTTTGGCAATTTCGGCAGCAAAACGATTTATTTCTGAAGGAAAATATGACCATGTTTTTATAACCAGTGGCGATTTGGTAACAAAATTCATTCTTTCAGGTTTCAATTCTTTTCAAGCTTTATCTGCAGAACCCTGCAAACCTTATGATAAAAACCGAATTGGAATTAATCTGGGTGAAGTTGCCGCAAGTGCTTTGGTTACTTCTTCAGCAGAAAATCTTCCAGAGGAAGCCGTCCAAATTTTGGGTGATGCAACTTGCAATGATGCCAACCATATTTCTGGCCCATCGCGCACTGGCGAAGGTCTTGTACCGAAGTGTAAAAGCTGCAATTAAAGAAGCAAGTTTAGATGCTTCGGAGATAGATTATATTTCTGCACACGGAACTGCTACTCCTTTTAATGACGAAATGGAAGCCATTGCCTTTAACCGATTGGAAATGGAAAATATACCCACTAAATAGTTTAAAAGGTTATTTTGGGCATACTTTGGGCGCTTCGGGATTGTTGGAAACTATTGTGGGAATGCATTCTTATGGAGAAAAATATTCTTTTTTCTTCCAAAGGATTTTCAGACCTTGGCGTTTCAAAACCAATAAATATCATAAAAGAAAATACACCGAAAAAATTGCAAATCTTTTTAAAAACAGCATCAGGCTTTGGGGGTTGCAATACAGCTGTAATATTTAAAAAAAGTAAACAACTAACCAATTATAAATGTCAAATTCAATAAAAAAAATGAATGCCATTGAGGCTTTGGAAGAAGCTCAAAAGATTGCCTTTGCACCTTTTGTTTTCCAGGCTACAGTATCGCTTCGGAAACTTGGTATTTTCGGTTATATTTTTGACCAACGGCAAAACGGTGGCACAACTGTGGAGGAAATTTCCAAAAAACTTTCTGTTGAGTTCCTATGGCGTGGGCGTGCTTTTAGAGATTGCGCAAACCTCCAATATTGTATGCAAAAATGAAGACAATCGGTATGAACTTACCAAAGTGGGCTATTTTTTGAATTATAATGAAACTGTAGATGTCAATCATTAATTTTACACAACGATGTATGCTATAAAGGTTTGTTCCATTTATATGAATGCCATAAAACTGGGAAACCTGAAGGACTTAAAGGAACTAGGCGAATGGAATACTATTTATGAAGGTCTTTCACAACTAAAGCCAGAAGAACAAAAATCTTGGTTTGAATTTGACCATCATTATTCTGATGATATTTTTAGGAAGCACTAGAAAATGATATTTGAAAACAACCCAAAAACACTTTTGATATTGGAGGGAATACTGGAAAATTTTCTATTAAATGTTGTAAATATAATGAAGATGTTAATTAAAATTGTTGATTTACCAGGGCAATTGAACATGGCGTTGTCAAATGTGAGCAGCAACGGTTTTAAAGATCGAATTTCTGGTCATGAAATAGATTGGCTTTCTGAAAATCCTCAAATTCCAAGTGGTGCAGACACTAATCTGGATGTGCCAGTTTTTAGATTGTTTTTCGGAAGATGAAATAGTAAAGATTTTAAGCACTTGTGCTACATCTATGGATGATGATGCGGAATTGATAATTGTTGAAACTTTTACTGACAGACAAGATTTTGGATTCCAATTTATATTGGAAGCCACTTCACTTTATTTTACGGTATTGCAAATGGAAACAGTAAAATGTATCCGGCAAGAGTTTTTATAAGATTGATTGAGAAAGCAGGTCTCAAATTAAAGAAAGACATCCAATTGGGTGAATATCCATACCATGTTGGTCTGCAAAAAAAAATAAATTTTGCAAGAGAATTTTCACATTAAAAACTTATTGCCATATTAAAAACCGATCCGTTTCTTAAATGGGGAATTACTTTTTAGTGATAATGAGAAGATTTTTCGAATTTATAAGAATGCCTATAAGTTTTTACAAACAGATTATCCAAGTTTTTCAAAATGGATAATTTCAGCAAATTGGCTTTTTTGGCTGCCGATATTTTACTGAAAAATGAAAATTTAAAAGAAGAGGAAAATAATATTGCCTTTGTTTTTTCAAACAAAGCTTCAAGTTTAGACACAGATCGAAAACATCAAGATGCAATTGAAAACATGAAGAATACTTTCCGAGTCCTGCAGTTTTTGTTTACACATTGCCAAATATTTGTTTGGGGAGATAAGTATTAAGCACAGGCTGTATTCTGAAAATAGTTTTTTTATCTTTGACCGCTTTAACGCAGAGCATTTACTAGTTATACGCTAATAGTTTATTGCGAACGGAAAAGCAGAAAAAGTACTTTGTGGGTGGGTGGAATTTGATGAAAACAACTACGAAGCTTTTTTATATCTTGTTGCAAAAAAAGGGCGAAATTGAACATAACAACAGAAGAAATAACCAGATTATACAATATATTATGAGCGAATTAAAAGAAGAATTAAAAGCGAAAATCATAGAGCAATTAAATCTTGAAGACATTTCAGTAGATGACATTGCAGATGATGATGCACTTTTTGGCGATGGATTTGGACTGGATTCAATCGATGCTTTGGAACTTATAGTGATGCTTGACAAAGATTACGGCATCCGTTTGAGCGACCCAAAAGAAGGAAAGAAGATTTTTGAATCTGTACAAGTAATGGCAGATTATATTCAGGAGCACCGCACGAAGTAAATTTTATTAAAAACCTTTCGGCTACACTCGAGGAGAACATAACTGGTCGAGCGTAGTCAGGATTCTTTAGTAATCAATTAATGAGCAAAGGCGTAGCCATAACCGGAATGGGAATTATTTCTGCCATTGGCAACAATGTGGCGGAAAATTACGATGCGCTTATAAACAAAAAAAAAGGCATTTCCCGCGTTGATAATATTGAAACCATTCAAAGGGAAGAAATTATGGTTGGCGAAATAAAATTCACAAATGATGAATTGATTGCTCAACTAAACCTTCCGGCTTCAAACAATTATTCCCGTACCGCAATGCTTGGCGTTATCGCCGCAAAAGAAGCAATTGCAAATGCTGGAATAACCGATATAAAAAAATATAAAACAGGTATTATTTCAGCCACCAGTGTTGGCGGCATGGATATGACCGAAAAATATTATTACGAATATCTTACCGAAAAAGAAACCAAAAATATATTGAAAGCCATCATGCTGGCGATTCTACCCAAAAAATTGCAGAACAGCTTGGGATTGAAGAAAGCTTGGTAACTACTATCAGTACTGCCTGTTCTTCAGCGGCAAATGCTATAATGCTTGGCGCACGATTGATAAAATCTGGAAAATTGGATCGGGTTATTGTTGGTGGAGCAGATTGCCTTTCAAAATTTACCATCAATGGTTTTAAAACCTTGATGATTTTAAGCGATACTTACAACACTCCTTTCGATGAAAACCGAAAAGGATTAAATTTAGGTGAAGCTGCCGCATTTCTGGTTTTGGAAAGTGACGAAGTAGTAAAAGCTGAAAATAAAAAAGTACTCGCTTATGTAAAAGGCTATGGAAATGCAAACGATGCCTTTCACCAAACCGCCTCTTCAGATAATGGTGATGGTGCAACTTTGGCGATGGAAAAAGCATTGAAAGTTGCAGACTTAGAGCCTGCGGAAATAGATTATATCAATGCCCACGGAACAGCCACGGGAAATAATGACCTTTCGGAAGGACGTGCAATTATTCGTGTTTTTGGTGAAAAAATGCCAGATTTCAGTTCAACAAAAGCGTATACTGGGCATACTTTAGCAGCTGCTGGAGCCATTGAAGCTGTTTATTCCGTTTTGGCATTGCAACACAATGTAATTTTTCCAAACTTGAATTTTAAAACCCCAATGAAGGAATTTTCAATGATTCCGCAGACGGAACTTAAAACACAAAGAATTGCAAACAGTTTTGTCAAATTCATTAGGTTTTGGAGGGAATTGTTCACTGTAATATTTTCAAAAGAAGCGTAATGAAAAAAGTTTACATAAATAGCGTTGCTTCCATTTCGCCCAAAAAACTTTTGATAATACGTGTTTTTTTGGATGAAATAATTGATTATAACGACACGGTAATTTTTGCTACAAGATCCAGATTACAAACAATACATTCCGCCCGCTGCGGCCCGCAGAATGGCAAAAGGAATAAAAATGGGCGTGGTAGCTTCAAAAATTGCTATGGAAGAAGCAGGAATTGGAAACGGTTGATGCCATAATTACTGGAACCGGAATGGGCTGTATGATAGATTCTGAAAAATTTGTAAGTGCAATTATAGATAATAAAGAACAATATTTAACGCCAACTTCTTTTATTCAAAGCACACATAACACCGTTGCTGGACAGATTGCTTTGGGGATGTCGTGCAAGGCTTATAATTTTACTTACGTGCATTCCTCCATTTCGTTTGAATCTGCTTTGCTGGATGCAAAATTGCAGTTGGAAAACGAGGAAGCCCAGCATATTTTGGTTGGTGGTGTGGAAGAATTGGGCGAGCATACTACTCAAGTACATCGAATTGATAAATCATATAAAGCCCGAGCCTGTAAGTATTCTCAGAAATTTTAAATTCAAAAACAAAAGGAGCTAGTTTTTAGTGAAGGCGCTAATTTTTTTGTGGTTTCAAACGAAGAAAAGGAAAGTTGTTATGCTGAATTGGTTGCCGTTGAAATTTTTAATACACTTAAAAAAGAAAAGGTTTCCGAAACCATTGAAAGTTTTTTGAAAGAAAACAATTTGAAGATTCACGACATTGATGTAGTGGTTTTAGGAAACAATGGCGATGTGGATTTTGATGATTATTATCAATCAACTCTCCACAGGAATTTTCAACAAAACCCAACAAGTTTTTTACAAGCATTTGGTGGGCGAATATAATACGGTTTCGGCTTTTGGGGTTTGGTTGGCTTCAAAAATTTTGAAAACTCAAACTATTCCAGGAATTGTAAAAATCAATAAAGTTATTACTCCTAAAGTTAAAACGGTTCTTTGCTACAACCAATACCGTGGCGAAAACCACAGCCTTATTTTACTAAAAAAATGTTGAAATTTTATACCATAAACGCATTGGCCTTGGTAGTTTTTTTTGGATTACTGCTTGGCGGGTTTTTTTGGCGATGTTCCGGTTTGGCTCTATATTTTATTTGTATTTATTTGGATTACAATTACAGCAATCGGCTCTTTTCAGATTAAATGGAACTATCATTTGCAATCATTAAACCACAATTATAAAACTTCCGAAAATGATGTTTCAATCACTTTTGATGATGGTCCAAATCCAGAATTTACTCCAAAAGTTTTATCACTTCTAAAAGAATACCAAGCAAAAGCTACTTTTTTTTTAATTGGGAAAAATGCCGAAAAATATCCCGACATTGGTACATCAAATTATTGAGCGAAGGCCATACAATTGGCAATCATTCCTATTCCCATTCCAAAAAATTTGGTTTTTTTTCTTCGGAAAAAGTAGCTGTAGAATTAAACCGAACCAATGCAATATTGAAAAAAATCACTGGAAAGGAAGTAAAGCTTTTCCGTCCACCCTTTGGTGTTACAAATCCGAATATAAAAAGGGCATTGCAAAAAACAAATCATTGCTCCATAGGGTGGAGCAAACGCAGCTATGATACAACCAACATTTCCGAAGAAAAAATCTTAAAAAGAATAACTGCTAACTTAAAAAAAGGAGATATTATCCTACTCCATGACAGCAGTGCAAAAACCTTTGCCGTATTGGAACAGTTATTGCTATTTTTGCAATCGCACAAAATGCAGTCGGTTCACTGTGGATCGCTTACTTGAAATTGAGGCTTATGCGTAATTATTTTTTAGTATTATTTATTGTTATTTGGTAGCTCAATTCAAGCACAGGAAAGTGTGATGAATGCTTCTGAAATTGCTTCCTTTAAAGAAAAAGTTATCACCACTTCAAAAACTACCAAAACCATAAAAAGCGATTTTGTGCAGTACAAACATTTAGATTTTTTGGCGGATGATGTGAAAACTTCGGGAAAAATGATTTTTAAGGCTCCCAATTTGGTAAAGTGGGAATACACAAATCCATACCAATACAGCGTGATTTTTAAGGAAGACCAACTGCTTATCAACGATGGAGGCACCAAAAGCAAAGTAGATATTGGTAATAGCAAACTCTTCAAAAAATTGAACCAGTTATAGTGAACAGCGTAAAAGGAAATATGTTTAACGATTCCGATTTTACGGTATCATTCTTTAAAAATCTGCAAAATATAACAAAGCGGTTTTTATTCCAAAAGACAAGAAAATTGTCAGGTTATATTGCTTCTTTTGAATTGCTTTTCAATAAAGAAGATGCACAGGTTTATGAAGTAAAAATGGTGGAACCCACGCAGGATTTTACACGCATTGTTTTCAGCAACCGTACATTAAACAGTAGCGATAAATGATTCGGTTTTTAGCAATTAGTTTTTTTATAATTCTCCTTTTAGTTTCGTGTTCTTTAAAAACAACGGAAGGTTTGCGGCAAGTACATTTCGACAAAACGACAGTTGAAAATCCTTATTTTTCGAATCCTGAAATTGATTATGTTTACAAGGCGAAGATTGAAGTTTACAATAAAAATTTTGGTGGAATTTTAATTATAAAAAAAATAGGTTCCGATAGCCACCGAGTGGTATTTACAACGGAATTTGGAAGCAAACTGTTTGATTTTCAGTTTGAAGGCGATACTTTTACGAAAAATTTTGTAGTTGAAGATTTAGATAAAAAGTTCATTGTCAATATCCTAAAGGATGATTTTAAGTTGTTGGTGAAGGAAAATGCAGCCGTTTTGTCAGTTTATGAATCCGAGATTCAATAGAGTTTACAAAACAGAGAACGAAGATCAGTTCAATTTTTATTTTTGGGGAATCCAGTCTGAAAAGCTGGAAAAAATTGTAAATACTTCAAAAAGAAAGGAGAAATTAGAAATTGATTTTACTTCTTCTGAAGGAAAAATTGCAGACACAATTGCAATAAAGCACAACAACATCAAGTTGAAAATAGACTTGGAAAAATTTAAAAAAGAATAATATGTTAATAGATGGATTATATAAGGTGACAGACAACCGACCCCACTTCCGAAGGGATTTTGGCAACGGTTCATTTAAACAAAGATCACGCAATTTTCAAAGGCCATTTTCCTGGAAACCCAGTAATGCCAGGTGTTTGTATGATTCAGATTATAAAGGAACTCACTGAGGCTGCAACAGGGAAGAATTTATTTTTGGCCGTTTCATCAAACATAAAATTTATGGCAATCATAAATCCGGAAAAGAACCCTGATTTGCAACTTGATCATTGAAATTGCTGAGGAAAATGACGAAGTGAAAGTAAAAAATACTGCGTCTTATGAAGATACTGTAGCGTTGAAGTTGAACGCAACCTTTAAAGTTGTTAATTGATATGAAATATTTTTTTTTCATCGCACTTTTTGTATCAATTGTTGGCAACGCCCAAGATTTGAAAGAAATCCGCTCGCAATATATGAAAGCAGTGGAAAGTGCCGAAACCACGACTAAACTTGATGCACAACTTTCAGGGGTAACTGCTAAAAGTAAACCCGTTTTACTGGCGTACAAAGGAGCGGTATCCACACTTGAAAGCAAAATTTGTCAAATCAAAAAAAGAAAAAAAGGAGTATTTTAAAGAAGGCGTTTCATTGCTTGAAAGTGCAATAAAAGTAGAGCCTTCAAATATTGAAATCCGTTATATTCGTTTGAGCGTGCAGGAAAACTCGCCAAAATTTCTGGGATATCATAAAAATATTGAAGAGGATAAACAGTTTATTTTGAAGAATTACAAATCAATTTCTTCAGCAGAATTAAAGGAGTTTATAAAAGATTTTGTGATGAAGTCTGAGAATTTTAATAAAACTGAAAAAGCACAGTTTTAAAAACCTTGATTCTTTAGAAAACAAAACCAATTCTTCAATTCCAGTTTAATTCCATAAAACCTATATTTGCTTTATACTCTCTGCGCCTCTGCAGTGCAAATTTAACCACGAAGCAACAGAGGATAAAACTCTTGAATGAACCAAAATCTACTTTCAGAAAAATTTAAAAACCTGAAATGTTGCGTAATTATTCCTACTTACAATAATTACAAGACGCTGCAACAGGTTATTGAAGGTGTTTTGGTTTATACCGAAGATGTGATTGTGGTGAATGACGGATCTACTGATTCTACAGGTGAGATATTGGCTCTTTTTCCACAAATTCAACAAATCAAACTTTCAAAAAACAAAGGCAAAGGCAATGCACTGCGCCAAGGATTTAGCCATGCTGATAGTTTGGGGTATCGCTACGCAATTACTATTGACAGTGATGGACAACATTTTCCGGAAGATATTCCCGTGTTTATTGAAGCGTTGGAAAATCAATCAAACAAAGAGATCTTATTAATTGGTTCACGAAATATGGCCCAGGTTGGTATTCCAAAAAAAAGCAGTTTCGGCAACAAATTCTCCAACTTTTGGTTTTGGGTAGAAACTGGAACCCGCTTGCAAGACACACAATCTGGGTTTAGATTGTATCCGCTCTTCGCAATGAAAAAACTGAAGTTCTACACTAAAAAATTTGAGTTTGAAATTGAAGCCATCGTAAAAGCTGCATGGAGTGGGATTGAAGTGAAAAACATCCCAATCCAAATACATTACGAAATGGAGGATAGGGTTTCACACTTCCGTCCTTTCAAGGATTTTACCCGTATCAGTATTTTAAATACTTGGTTCGTACTCGTTACATTTTTTTATATAAAACCTCGAAACCTTTATCGAAAACTAAAAAAAAAAGGTTTTAAAAGGTTTTTAATGGAGGATCTTTTGGGTAGTGATGATTCTGCTGAAAAGAAGTCATTTTCTATTGCTTTAGGAGTATTTATTGGGCTTTCGCCCATTTGGGGTTTTCATACAGTCACCGTTATTTTTTTGGCGCTGTTATTGAAACTCAACAAAGTGATTGCATTTGCTTTTTCCAACGTTAGCCTTCCTCCGTTTATCCCTTTTATACTTTATTTCAGTTTAAAATTGGGCAGTTGGATTTTGGGTGAAAATTTTGTGCTATCCATGAGCGAAATTGATCCAAGTATTGAGTTGGTAAAATATTTAAAATCCTATATTGTTGGCAGTTTAGTGCTTTCGGTTACTGCAGCTATTACTTGTGGTCTCTTTTGCTACGTTTTCTTGACGTTGTTTGACCGAAAAAAGATTCTCGATAATGGGTAAATGGTTTTTCAAGGTATATCAATTTTTACTTAAAAATAAAATAGCGGGCATATTTGTCCTGCTATTATTGCTCTTTGGACTGACAATGCTTGTTTCACAAATTCGTTTTGAAGAAGATATTTCAAAATTAATTCCCATTAACAGTGAAAATCAGGATTTTCAAAAAGTACTGAAAACCGTCAATTTTACAGACAAAATTATTGTAACGATTCAGCGTAATGATTCATCAGAAGTTGATGAACTTACCCAATACGCCACCGAATTTGTGGATAGTCTCCAAATCCTTTCTTCGCAATACATCAAAAACATCCGGGGGAAGGTTAATGATGACGATTTATTACGCACCATTGATTTTGTTTATGATAACTTACCACTGTTTTTGGACAAAGGAGACTATAATACCATTGCTAAAAAAATCGAAAAGGACAGCATTTCCGCTATTACCGAAGCGAATTACCGAACGCTTATATCTCCCTCGGGCATTGTCTCGAAAGATATGATTTTGAAAGATCCATTGGGGTTTTCATTTATTGCTTTAAAGAAATTGCGCCAACTCGGCATTACGGACGACTTTGTTTTGAAGGACGGTTTTTTGGTAAGCAAAGACGAAAAAAATATTCTACTGTTCATCACCCCAAAATTTTCAAGTAGCGAAACTGCCGAAAATAGCAAGTTTGCTGAATATTTGTATGCGCTTCAAAACACCTTGAACCAGAAGTATTCTGGAAGTGTGAATAGTGAATATTTTGGTGCAGCACTGATTGCAGTTGCAAATGCACAGCAGATTAAAAAGGATATTCAGTTTACAGTTGGTGTAGCTATGACGTTTGCTCATTTTGGTCTTTATTGTTTTTTACAGAAAATTTTATGTACCTGTAATTCTCTTTGTGCCAACAATCTTTGGAGGGCTTTTGGCAGTAGCGTTGCTTTATTTGATTCGAGAAGAAATTTCTGCGATTTCTCTTGGTATTGGTTCTGTATTGTTGGGTGTAACGCTGGATTATTCATTGCATATTTTAACGCACATCCGCAATAACGAAACGCTTGAAAGTCTTTATAAAGATGTTACCGAACCTATTTTAATGAGCAGTTTGACAACCGCTCTGGCGTTTTTATGCCTACTTTTTTTAGATTCACAAGCCTTGCAGGATTTAGGAATTTTTGCAGCTGTGAGTGTTTTGGGAGCTTCGGTTTTTGCTTTATTTTTTATTCCATTGGTTTACAAAAATCCGCTTTCTCGAAAACAACAAATCAATGTTTTGGATAAAGTAGCGGATTATCCATTTCACAAAAACAAGTGGATACTTATTGGTTTGGTAGCGGCTTTAATTGTGAGTCTCTTTACATATCATAATGTTGAATTCAATAAAGACATTTCAAAGCTGAATTATGAACCTGCTGAAATAAAAGCTGCAATGCAGCATTTGGATGAGCTAACAGATATATCTTCAAAATCTGTCTATTTGGCAACCTATGGTAAGTCTGTGGAAGGCACCCTACAGCTGAACGATTCCATTCACGAAACCTTAGAATCGCTTAAAGAAGAAGGAAGAATTAGTAGTTTTAGTTCCATTGGGGCATTGGTACACTCACAAAGGGACCAACGTAAGAAAATTGCTGAGTGGCAAAATTTCTGGGACGAAAGCAAAAAAGAAAGTTTAGAAAATAATTTAATTGAAAGCGGAGACGATTTGGGTTTCAAGCCAACTACCTTCAACAGATTTTACACTTTTTTAGAAAAAGATTTTGAAACACTAAAACCTGAAGATTACCAGCAAATTCCATCAGTTCTTTTGGAAGATTACATTACGAATGAAGCAGATTTTACAACAATCACAACACTTATTAAACTCAAGGATGAAAATGCTTCAGAAATAAAAAATGCATTCAAAGAGATTCCAAATACCCTTGTGATTGACCGCCAAGAAATGAACGAGACTTTTTTAGGCAATTTAAAGAATGATTTCAACAGCCTGATTGGATATTGTTTGTTGGCTGTTCTTTTTATACTTTTTCTATTCTTCCGAAGTTTTTCACTTACGCTCGTTACGGCTGTTCCCATATTTATAACCTGGTTTTTAACGTTGGGAATAATGGGACTTTTTCATATCCAATTCAACATTTTCAATATTATTATTTCCACATTTATCTTTGGGTTGGGTATTGATTACAGCATATTTATGACCAAAGGGCTGCTGAAAGAACTTCGCACTGGTGAAAAGGTGATGGCTACCCACAAAACCTCCATCATGCTTTCAGTGTTAACGACAATTTTGGGGGTTGGCGTTTTGATTTTTGCAAAGCATCCTGCCTTGTATTCCATCTCCATTGTTTCAATAATTGGAATATTTTCTGCAATGATTACCGCGTTTACATTACAACCATTGCTATTTAAATTATTTATCGGCAGTCGCACAAAACGACCTATAACCCCGCGAATGTTTGTCCATTCAATATTGTCTTTTGGTTATTTTGGACTTGGAGGAATTTGTCTCTCGATTTACAGTATTACTTTGATGCCACTACTTCCCATCAGTAAAAAGATTAAAATGGGATGGTTTCATAAAGTGATTTCAATATTTATGAAATCTGTGCTCTACACTAATCCGTTTGTGAAGAAAAAGGTTATTAATACAGTGAAGGAGGATTTTTCAAAACCCGCCATTATCATTGCAAACCACACATCATTTTTGGATATTCTGGCGGTCGGAATGCTACATCCCAAAATTTGTTTTTTGGTAAACGACTGGGTCTATAATTCTCCAGTATTTGGAAAAGCAGTACAAAAGGCAGATTTCTATCCCGTTTCCAGCGGTATTGAAAATAGTATAGAGCCGCTTAAAAGGAAAATAAAACAAGGATATTCGTTGATGGCTTTTCCCGAAGGAACTCGCAGCTTGAGCAACAAAATAAAAAGATTCCATAAAGGCGCATTTTATTTGGCAAATGAATTCAATTTAGATATTCTTCCCGTTTTAATCCACGGAAATAGTGAAGTAAATCCGAAAGGAAGTTTTATCATAAAAGACGGAAGTATTACGGTTGAAATTTTACCGCGGATAAAAGCTGAAGATAATTCGTATGGTGAAAATCATACACAACAGGCTAAGAAAATAGGAGCTTATTTTAAAAGTGAATTTTCGCAACTTCGCGAAAAGATTGAAGGACCAAAATATTTTCATCAAATCGTTTTGGAAGAATATCGTTATAAAGGGGATGCATTATACCGAAATGTGAAAAAGGATTTGAAAGAGCATGCCGAAAGCTATTTTGAAATTATCTGTCAAATTGAAAAAAGTGGAAACATAGCACATTTTTCTGAAGATTTTGGTCAGTTGGATTTCCTTATGGCCCTTGATGGTCCCGAGCGAAAAATCTTCAGTTTAATTGACAATTCTGAAAAGAGAACGATTCTTCAAAATAGTTACATAACCCAAAAATACGGCAAGCTACAGTTCACTGATTCTGTTTCAAAGACATTTCACCCAAACATTGAAACCGTTATTATTTCTTCAGAAAAAATGGCTTCGGAAGTGGTTTCGCAACTACAAGGCCTTTCTATTAAAACAATTATTTTATTAAAAGAAACCATTTCAGCAGAAACCGAAAATATTGTTAGATTAGACTATCAAAACGTGTGTCGAAAAACTAATATTAGTATCTTTAAACCATCGGGAAACAAAGCGAAATGAGTGAAAAATATGATGTAGTAATCATCGGTAGCGGTCTTGGCGGATTGGTTTCGGCGATTATTCTTGCCAGAGAAGGTTATAGTGTTTGCGTACTTGAAAAAAACCAACAGTTTGGAGGAAACCTACAAACGTTTGTTCGGAACAAGACCATTTTTGACACAGGCGTTCACTACATAGGTGGTCTTTCTGAAGGACAAAATTTGTACAGATATTTCAAGTATTTGGATATTTTGGATGACATTTCGCTTAAAAAAATGAACGAGGATGGATTTGATGTCATCACTTTTGACAACGATCCAAAAGAATATCACCATGCTCAAGGATATGAAAATTTCAAAAAAAAACTACTCGAAGAATTTCCCGAAGAAGAAAAAGCGTTAGAAGCCTATTGCCAAAAAATGCGGGATACATGTAGTTTCTTTCCACTATATGGCTTAAAACTTGGAAAGCCCTATTACGAAAACACATCACTTTTTGAAGTAAGAGCAAAGGAATTTATAGACTCAATAACTGAAAACGAAAAGCTACGCGCTGTTTTGGGCGGTAGCAATCTGCTTTATGCAGGTGAAGGCGAGCGTACCCCTTTTTATATGCATGCACTTTCTGTAAACTCATACATTGAAAGTTCATATCGCTGCATTAATGGAGGAAGCCAAATAACAAAAGCCTTGCTTGCCCGATTTCGAGAAAAAGGGGGAAAAGCATACAAACGTCACGAAGTAACAAAATTTGAAACTGAAAACGGAATTGTTACTGCTGTTCAAACCGCAAACGGAAAAACTATATACGGCGATATATTTATTTCAAACTTTGATCCAAAAATGACGCTTGAGATGATTGGGCATGAAAATTTTAGAAAATCATATACCAGCCGTATTGAGAGTATTGAAAGTACTGTTGCAGCTTTCAGTCTGTATTTAGTTTTAAAACCAAATACATTTAAATACTTGAACCATAACTATTACCATTTTAAAGATTATCGTAGTATCTGGGATGTTCATAATTATACCCAAGAAAGTTGGCCTGAGGCTTATATGCTTTCTATGGGAATAAAAAAGGATATGGCGGAATATGGCGACAATATTGCGGTTATGACCTATATGCGTTTTGAAGAAATGGAACCATGGGTTGATACTTTCAACACTGCAGCCCAAAAAAATGATAGAGGTCAAACCTACGAAGAGTTTAAAGCCCACAAGTCTGAAGTAATCATCAAAGAATTGGAGAAAAAATTCCCCAATATCCGTGATTGCATTGAGGCGGTTTATGCGTCCACACCATTGTCCTACCGCGATTATATTGGCTGTAACAAAGGATCAATGTACGGTTATGTGAAAGATGCCAATAATCCTTTAAAATCTTTTGTTTCACCGCGCACAAAAATCAAAAACCTATATTTTACTGGACAAAGTTTGAATATGCATGGCATTTTGGGCGTTACCATTAGTGGTGTGGTAACCTGTTCGGAAATTTTGGGCGGCGAATATTTGCTGGACAAAATATTGGAAGCCACAAAAAAGGAAGAAATTACTTAATGAATTTTGGCTATGGGACAGATCAAAACAACACCTATTGAACGGGTCCGGAATATTTCTAAAGAAGATTTCATAAAAAATTATTACAAGCCACAAAAACCTGTATTAATTGAGGGATTAACTGAAAATTGGGATGCTTTCCAAAAATGGAATTTGGATTACATCCAGCAACACGCTGGTGAACAAGTTGTTCCGCTTTACAATAATGAACCTACCAAAGGCAAACAAAATTCGGCCGAGCCGGCAACCGAAATGAAAATGACGGATTATATTGAACTTATAAAAACAAAACCAACCGATCTTCGCATTTTCTTTTATGATTTAAAAGTGAAACTCCCCGAACTATTAAAGGATTTTGATTACCCCGATATTGGGTTGAAATTTTTTAAAAGGCTTCCAGTACTTTTCTTCGGTGGCAAAGGTTCCAAAGTTTTGCCACATTACGATATGGATTTAGCAGATTTGGTGCATTTTCACTTTCACGGCACAAAAAGCGTGATGCTTTTTTCCCCAAAACAAACTAAATATTTGTACAAAATCCCTTTCGCCGTTCACAATTTAGAAAGTATAGATTTGGATAATCCAGATTTTGAAAAATATCCCGCGTTGCAATATTTGGAAGGTTTCCACACCACAATGAAACACGGCGATGCGCTTTATATGCCCAGCGGCTATTGGCATTATATAAAATATTTAGATGGTGGTTTTTCAATGACGCTTCGTGCTTTTCCACGGCATCTTGGGCGTTTTGGAAATATGCTCTATAATGTGTTCTTTATGCGCCATTTTGAAAATATGATGCGCAAATCCTTTGGGCAGAAATGGATTGATTACAAAGAAAACCAAACCCTTTCAAAAACTAACAAATCCGCTTCGAAGCTAAAAAAACAAAACGGGTAAAATGAAGTATTTGGAAAAGTTAGCTGCGGTTGTTTTTTTAATTATTTTTCTAAACTCATGCGGAGTTTCAAAATCCATACACAATAGGCCAGATGTTAGTGGTTATGATGTATCAATCCCTGAAAGAGTAAAAATAAACGATTCCACTTTTGTTGTTGGAAACAATTTTTTTCTAAAAAACAAACAAGGCCAATGGGAGCTTTACGTGGAAGGAAACCCGCTTCAAATAGGTAAAATCACTGGAAGTTTAACGCAGGAATTAATGCAAAAGCAGGAAGCCATTTTTTTCAACAAAGTTGAAGATTTGGTGCCTTCAAAAACACAGCAATATTTGCTACGCAAATTTTTAGCGTGGTATAATAGAAAAATGTACCAGCATATTCCCGATGAATATAAAGTAGAAATTTATGGGCTTTCGCAATATTCATCTTCAAATTTTAGTGAAATTGGCGAACCTTATTTGCGGTTGCTCTATCTGCATGGGGCACACGATATTGGCCACGCAATGCAGGATTTGATGCTCGTGGGATGCTCATCCTTTGCGGTTTGGGGCGATAAAACTGTTGATGGCGAATTGTTGATCGGAAGAAATTTCGATTTTTACGCAGGTGATGATTTTGCAAAAGAAAAAATAATAGCTTTCGTAAATCCTTCCGAAGGGCATAAATTTATGTCAGTCACGTGGGGAGGAATGATTGGTGTGGTTTCTGGAATGAACAATCAGGGATTGACAGTCACAATAAATGCTGGAAAATCTGAAATTCCGTTGACGGCAAAAACGCCGATTTCCATTGTAACGCGTGAAATTCTGCAATATGCTTCAACTATTGAAGAGGCAATTGAAATTGCAAAAAAACGCAAAGTTTTTGTTTCCGAAGCTATTTTTGTAGGCAGCGCAAAAGATAAAAAGGCAGCAATTATTGAAGTTTCGCCCGATAATTTTGGCGTTTATGAAGTTGAAAATACAGACGAGTTGATTTGCAGCAACCATTTTCAAAGTGAGGCATACAAGAGTGATGAACGGAATTTACAGTGGATTGCCGACAGTCATTCAGTGTACCGTTTTGAAAGAATGGAAGAATTAATTTCAGAAGAAGAAAAACTTGATGTCCACGATGCAGTTTCCATTCTTAGGAACAAAAAGGGATTGGATAATAAAGAAATTGGTTTTGGGAATGAAAAAGCTTTAAACCAACTTTTGGCACATCACGGCATTGTTTTTAAACCCGAAAGCAGAAAAGTTTGGGTTTCTTCAAATCCGTATCAGTTAGGTGAGTTTGTAGAATATGATTTGGATGAAATTTTTAAGAATAGGGAAGTAAATCCTGCAACAAAAACTATTTCAAATTCAAGAGGAAATATTTCCGAAGATCCATTTGTTCATTCAAAAGAATATAAAGATTACGAAGCATACCGAGTTTTGGAACGGGAAGTTGAAAGTGCAATTGAAAATGGAGAGACTATTTCTGAAGAAAAACTTTTTGCAATGCAACAAAAAAATCCTGAGTACTGGAAGGCCTATTATTTAACGGGAAAGTATTACTTTGAAAAAAAATACGATGCCGCTGCAAAAAAAGCTTTTGAAACAGCCTTAACCAAAGAAATTACAACAGTTCCCGATAGAGAGAAAATTGAAAAGTTTCTTCAAAAATTGAAAAAATAGCGAATGATCCCAGAAATAGAAAAAGCATCTAAAGAAGAAATAAAAGCCTTTCAAGAAGAAAAACTGAAGGAAACCCTTCAATATTTAAGCGAAAATTCGCCGTTTTATAAACGCTTTTTCAAAGAGAATAACATTCAGGTTTCAGAAATAAAAACTTTGAAAGATCTTGAGAAAATACCTATTACGACCAAAGACCATCTTCAGCAATTTAACAATGATTTTATATGTGTAGAGAAATCTGAAATCATTGATTATGTAACCACTTCGGGTACTTTAGGTGATCCGGTAACATTTGTTTTAACAGATAATGACTTGGAGCGTTTGGCCTACAACGAAGCAATTTCCTTTGCTTGTTGTGGTGTTGGTAAAGATGATACCCTACAGTTAATGACAACTATGGATCGGCGTTTTATGGCTGGATTGGCATATTTTTTAGGCGCCCGTAAACTTGGCTCAGGCATTATCCGTGTGGGTTCGGGCATTCCAGAGCTGCAATGGGACTCTATTTTGAAGTTCAAACCATCCTATTTAATCACAGTACCTTCCTTTCTTTTAAAGTTGATTGAATATGCGCAGCAACACAAAATCGATTTAAAAAGTTCTGGTGTGAAAGCTGCAATTTGCATCGGGGAACCCATTCGCGAGCAAGATTTTTCACTGAACATTTTAGCAAAAAAGATTAAAAAGGATTGGGATATTGAACTCTTTTCAACCTATGCTTCCACCGAAATGAGCACGGCTTTCAACGAATGTGAAATGCACAACGGCGGTCACCACCATCCCGAACTTATAATTGCTGAAATCCTGGATGACAATAATTTGCCAGTTTCAGAAGGAGAAGTGGGGGAACTTACAATAACAACTTTAGGGGTTGAAGCTATGCCTTTGTTAAGATTTAAAACCGGCGATATGGTTCAAGCGAATCACGAACCCTGTAAATGTGGGAGAAATACCCTTCGTTTGGGACCAGTTGTAGGCAGAAAAAAACAGATGATTAAATACAAGGGAACAACCTTGTATCCACCGGCGATGTATAATATTTTAAATGATTTCTCGGGGATTGAAAGTTACGTCATAGAAATTTTCCATAATGAATTGGGCACAGATGAAATATTGATAAAAATTGCTTCGGAAGCTATTTCAGAAGAATTGCTGTTGGAAATAAAAGATCATTTCCGAGCAAAACTGCGTGTTGCGCCAAAGATTGAATTTGCTACTCCTGAAGAAATTGAAGCGCTTCGTTTTCCGCCACTAAGCCGAAAGCCTTTAGATTTAATTGATAGAAGGGGGTAGGTTTTACTCTTCAATCGGGATACTTTCTTGCAACAATTTCCAAGTGAATTTTTTTTCACTTTTACGGTCCATATTAAATACGGAATAATAGCGTAACAGTTGCGTACTGTCTTTTGGGTTGTTCATTATGGGAATTAGCGTATCAGTCATATTACTTTTATGGATATCGAATTGGTTAACAGGCTGTTTCCACATAAAACCGTTCCATACAAAGAGGTAATATTCGTTGAAATTTGTGTCTTTTAGTTTTGCATTTACTAATAAAACAGCATTATTGTAATTTTTAAGTTTCAAGAATTGTAGCTCGGCACCTATACTTTCTGGAATAGTAATTTCTGGCAATTTTTCATTTTCAAAACCCACGTATGTTGTTTCGTTTATAGGATCAATTTTCTTAACATAAGCATATATGGAATCTTGATTGCCGAAAAAATCTGCTGTTATGGCTCCCTCAGGAAGCTTGGGCTTTTCTTCTAAAATGACCAGAGGTTTATCAGTAATTATATCTTCTACTGGTTGGTGTGTGTTACCAAGCTTTTTGCATCCCAGCGTTAAGAATAATGTGGCAAAAAGCAAATATTTCATTTAAATCTTAAAAGTTATCACAGGCATATTTGCGTGGTTTACCATGTCTTCGCTAATACTACCATTAAAGAAATGGGATATACCTTTACGGCCATGCGTGCCCATTCCTATTAGCTTTGCATTTATGTTTTGAGTAAAATTGAGTATCCCTTTTTCTACAGAAGTATCATTATAAATGTTAAGTGTATAGTTTTCAACCTCCATTCCTCTCACAAAATTCTCCATAATTGCCTGAGCTTGTAAAGAAGTTTTAAAATTAGCGGGTGTGTTTACAAACAACAAATGCATTTTTGCGCCAACCATTGTGGCAAATTTTTGGGCCTTGTTCAGAGCTCCTCGGCCTTCTTCTGAAAAATCGGTGGCAAAAACAAAATCATTTATATTAAATTCTGGATGATTATTTTTAATAACAAGAACTGGCGTTTTGGAAGTTCGTACCACTTTTTCGGTATTACTTCCAACAAACATTTCCTTAAAACCACTGGCTCCTGTCGAACCCATTACTATTAAATCTATTTCGTTTTTCTTGGAGGCCTCTTCAATATCTTCGTAAATTTCGTTGTGTCCAATGGCTTCGTTTATGGTAATCCCTTCTAAATATTTCTTTTTCCTGAAGGTCCCCAAAGCGTTTTTCAGCAAGTTTTATAAAGAAAAGAGATTCAGGAAGGGTTCCAGAATCAGAAGAAGACAAGTGTAGTGGCATTTCCATAGAGTGAAGCACGTAGATTTCACTCTTGTATTTTTCAGCAAGTTTTACGGCAACTTTAAGCGCGTTTTCTGCTTGTTCTGAAAAATCTGTAGGGACGAGAATACGTTTCATAAATGATAGGTTGTTTATATGTTTTTAGGAACCCTGAAATTACAAAAATAAATCGTTTGGGGTTGGTTTTTATAATATTAAAAAATATAGTATATTTGCACAGAATTTGATACGAAATTATCTGAGGGGACTAAAGTCCCCTCTTTTTATAGCTTAAAATGATGCGTGAAAAAGTAGCACAACTGCTGGAAAGTGCGCTGGAAGAAAACAAATCACTGTTTTTGATCGACCTAAATATTTCTGAAGACAACCAAATACGGGTCATTCTGGACGGCGATAAAGGCGTTACGGTTGAGGATTGTATTGCGGTTAGCCGCGCCATTGAACACAATCTGGACCGTGAGGAATATGATTTTTCTTTGGAAGTAATGTCGGCCGGAGCTTCGGAACCGTTGACATTTCCACGGCAATACAAAAAAAATATAGGCAGAAGTTTAAAGATTAAAACCAAAAACGGCGAAAAAATTGAAGGCGAATTAACCGCCGCGAACGATGAAAGCTGTACCTTAAAATGGTCTGCGCGTGAGCCCAAACCCGTGGGTAAAGGAAAAATCACCGTTCAAAAAGAGGCAACCTTGCCTTATAAAGATATTATGGAAGCAAAAGTGATGATAACATTTTAATTGGATTGATATGGAAAATTTAGCACTGATCGATTCTTTTTCAGAATTTAAGGACGACAAGCAAATAGACAGAGTAACGCTAATGGCGATACTTGAGGACGTTTTCAGAAACGCCTTGAAGAAAAAATACGGAAGTGATGACAACTTTGATATTATTGTAAACCCAGACAAAGGCGATCTTGAAATATGGAGAAACCGAATAGTGGTTGCCGATGGCGAAGTAGAAGACCCAAACGAAGAAATTTCTTTAAGTGAAGCACAAAAAATAGAGCCTGACTTTGAGATTGGAGAAGACGTTTCGGAAGAAGTAAAGTTGATTGATCTTGGCCGCCGTTCTATTTTGGCATTGCGCCAGAACCTAATTTCAAAAATACACGAGCACGATAACACTATAATATATAAGCAGTTCAAGGACCTTGAAGGCGAAATTTATACTGCTGAAGTACATCACATTCGTCATCGTGCAGTGATTCTTTTGGATGATGATGGAAACGAGATAATACTTCCGAAGGAAAAACAAATCCCTTCAGATTTTTTCAGAAAAGGAGATAACGTTCGCGGAATTATTGAAAGTGTTGACCTTAAAGGAAACAAACCCACAATCATAATGTCAAGAGCAGCTCCAATTTTCCTTGAAAAATTGTTTGAGCAGGAAATACCCGAGGTTTTCGACGGATTGATTACTGTAAAAAAAGTAGTACGTATTCCAGGTGAAAAAGCAAAGGTTGCCGTAGATTCATATGATGATCGTATTGATCCCGTAGGCGCATGTGTAGGTATGAAAGGATCTCGAATTCATGGAATTGTTCGTGAATTGGGTAATGAAAATATAGACGTTATTAATTACACCAGTAACCTTAACCTATATATTACGCGTGCTTTAAGCCCCGCCAAAGTAACTTCCATTAAAATAGACGAAGTTAAAAAACGCGCAGAGGTAATTCTTCGCCCAGAAGAAGTAAGTAAAGCAATTGGCCGGGGGGGGCACAATATCCGCTTGGCTGGACAACTAACGGGTTATGAAATAGACGTTCTTCGCGAAGGTGCTGAAGAAGATGTAGAATTAAGTGAATTCTCAGATGAAATAGAAGGTTGGATCATTGAGGAATTTCACAAAATTGGTCTGGATACTGCTAAAAGTATACTGGAACATGACATCAACGATTTGGTAAAACGTACCGATTTGGAAGAAGAAACCATCCGCGATGTAATAAATATATTAAAAGAAGAATTTGAAGAGTAGTTGAAAGTTTAATTACTTTTATAAAAATTTTTTAAAAAGACAAAACAGGAAAAAGCATTTATGGCTGAAGTAAAGACGAAAAGACTAAGTCAGGTATTACGTGAATTCAACATCTCGTTAGATCGTGCCGTGGAATTTTTAAGTTCCAAGGGTTTCGATGTGGACGCAAGTCCCAATACAAAAATAACGGGTGATGAGTACGAAGTTCTTTTTGAAGAGTTTGAAACCGACAAGAGCAAAAAAGTAGCTTCTAAGGAAGTAGGCGAAGAAAAGCGCAAGGAAAAAGAAGAATTACGTTTGGAGCGCGAACGTGAGTTGGAAGAAAAACACAAAAAGGAAGAAGCTTCTAGGGTTATAAAAGCTGAAGCTAAACTTGATGGCCCAAAGCAAGTAGGTAAAATTGACCTTGATGCTGGGAAAGCCAAGAAGGAAGTGGTCAAAGCTGAAGAAAAACCAGTTGAAACCAAGAAAGAAAATAAGCCCGAAGTAATTGCTGAAAAATCTAAGGCAGAGAAAATAGATAAAGAAGCAGAAACAGACACTAAGCCTGCTGCCCCTGCTAAAGATAAAACGGAGGAAAAACCTGCAGAAAAAGCAAAAGAAACATCAACTTCTAAAGTTGAGGAAGACAAGCCTCTGGACAAAGAGGAACCAAAGCAAGAAGCTTCCAAGGAGTCTGAAACTGTTACAACCAAATATCGCAAACTTGATGGACCTAACTTTACTGGGCAAAAAATAGACCTCACCCAGTTCAAGAAACCGGAAAAGAAGAAAGACCCAAAAGCTGACGATAAAAAAGATAAAAAAGGCAAAAGACGCCGTATAAGTAAGGAAACTCCTAAAAATGGCGCTTCTGGAGGCGGAAATTCTAGAGACAATCGCGGTGGAGTTAGAAAAGGTCGTAGCAATACCCCAAAAGAAGAGCCAAGTGAAGAAGAAGTACAAAAACAAGTACGCGAAACTTTAGAGAAACTTCAAGGAAAATCATCTAAAGGAAAAGGCGCCAAATATCGTCGTGAGAAACGTGATACCCACCGTCAAAAATCTGATGAACTTGCACAACAAGAAGCAGATAACAAGCTTATTAAAGTTACTGAATTCGTTACTGCCAGTGAAATGGCCACAATGATGGACGTTCCCGTCACCAAGATTATTTCAGCTTGTATGAGCTTGGGAATGATGGTGACGATGAACCAACGTCTAGATGCAGAAACCTTAAGCATTGTTGCTGAAGAATTTGGTTATGAAGTAGAATTTGTAACTGCAGATATTGAAGAGTCAATTGATCAAAGAGTAGATGCACCAGAAGATCTTGAACCACGCGCACCGATTGTTACCGTAATGGGTCACGTTGACCATGGTAAAACTTCGCTTTTGGATTACATTCGTAAAGAAAACGTAATTGCAGGTGAGTCTGGTGGCATTACACAGCACATAGGTGCTTACGGTGTTGAACTGGATGGTGGACAAAAAATAGCTTTCCTAGATACACCGGGTCACGAAGCATTTACTGCTATGCGTGCCCGTGGAGCACAAGTTACCGACCTTGCAATTATTGTGGTTGCAGCGGATGATGATATTATGCCACAAACCAAAGAAGCTATTAGCCATGCACAAGCGGCAGGGGTTCCAATAGTTTTCGCAATCAATAAAATAGATAAGCCTAACGCAAATCCTGAAAAAATTAAAGAAGGACTTGCTCAAATGAATCTTTTGGTTGAAGATTGGGGCGGAAAAATACAATCACACGACATTTCTGCAAAAACTGGTGATGGAATAAAGGAATTACTTGAAAAAGTATTGCTTGAAGCCGAATTGCTTGAACTTACAGCAAACCCAAACCGCCAAGCAAATGGTACTGTTGTGGAAGCATTCCTAGACAAAGGTCGTGGATATGTTTCAACGGTCTTGGTTCAGGGCGGAACCCTAAAAGTAGGTGATTACGTCCTTGCAGGACAGAACAGCGGAAAGGTAAAAGCAATGCAGGATGAGCGAGGCAATAATGTGAAAGAAGCAGGCCCATCAACCCCAGTTTCTGTACTTGGTTTGGACGGCGCTCCGCAAGCTGGTGATAAATTTAACGTATTTGATGACGAGCGTGAAGCAAAAGCAATCGCTACAAAACGTACTCAACTTCAGCGTGAGCAGTCCGTTAGAACACAACGACACATTACGCTTGATGAAATTGGAAGACGTATCGCTCTTGGCGATTTCAAAGAACTGAACATCATTCTTAAAGGTGATGTCGACGGTTCTGTGGAAGCATTGACAGATTCCTTCCAAAAACTTTCTACTGAAGAAATTCAAGTAAATATTATCCACAAAGCAGTTGGTCCTATTACTGAAAGTGATGTATTGTTAGCTTCAGCTTCTGATGCAATTATAATTGGTTTCAACGTTCGTCCAATGGGCAACGCGCGCCAAATAGCAGATAAAGAAGAAATTGATATCCGTACTTATTCCATCATTTATGACGCCATAAACGATGTAAAAGATGCGATGGAAGGAATGCTTTCTCCAGAAATGAAAGAAGAAATCACTGGTACAGCTGAAATTCGTGAAACTTTCAAAATATCGAAAGTAGGTACTATTGCAGGATGTATGGTATTAACCGGAAAAATATTCCGAAACTCTGGAATTCGTTTGATTCGCGAAGGAGTGGTAGTTTACACTGGTGAACTTGCTTCACTGAAACGTTTCAAGGATGACGTTAAAGAAGTATCGAAAGGATACGATTGTGGTATTCAGGTTAAAAACTACAACGATATCTACGAAAACGATATTATCGAAGCCTTCCAAGAAGTAGCGGTGAAGAAAAAGTTGAAATAATTTTAAATAAATTTTAAGTTCAAAACGGCCTGAAAATCAATTTTTCGAGCCGTTTTCTTTTTTGGGAATTTATGAATTCATTTTTCTGAAGTGTAACAACGTTTATTTTTTCGTGTCTATTAAGTAATCAATCAAATCACGTTTCAGGTGAAATATTTATTCCTTTTACTTTTTACCCTGCTATTTATTTCCGCCAAAGCGCAGGAAAATGATAGCATTCCGAGAAAAAAAATTACCATTCCACGAATTGTGGAGGCTCCAAAAATTGATGGCGTTTTAGATGATGCCGCGTGGCAAAACGCTCCAATTGCCACCGATTTTGTAGAAAGACAACCCAACAATGGGAGGCCCATCGCGGATAGTCTGAAAACAGATGTAAAAATTGTATACGACGATTTAGGAATTTATTTCGGGGCAACCCTGAAAGATCCCGAACCCGATAAAATCCTTAGGGAACTCACCGAACGCGATGGTATAGGAAACGACGATTTTTTCTTCGTTTTGTTGAACGGTTATAACGACAGGCAGCAAAGTCTTCAATTTATTGTAACCGCTGCTGGCGTTCAGTACGATGCGAAAATGACCAACGAAAATGAGGACAATTCGTGGAACGGAATCTGGTACAGCGCCGTTCAAATTAATGAAGATGGTTGGGTTGCTGAAATATTTATTCCTTATTCCGAAGTGCGTTTCCCTAATAAAAATGTGCAAGAATGGGGCTTGAATATGGAGCGGGAAATGCGACGAACCAGAACACGTTATAGCTGGAATCACGTAGATAATACCAAAGGCGCATTTTCAATTTATGATGGCGAGATTTATGGAATTGAAAATGTACAATCGCCCACCAGACTTTCATTTCAACCTTATGTTTCTGCCTATGTAAATGATTACGATGGCAAAACCGAAACTATCTTTAACGGTGGAATGGACCTTAAATATGGAATAAATGATGCCTTCACGTTGGATATGATTTTAATCCCAGATTTTGGCCAGTCCAAGTTTGATGCTGAGGTTCTAAACCTTTCTGCTTTTGAAGTGCAATATGAGGAAAACCGCCCTTTTTTCACGGAAGGAACTGAGCTTTTTACAAAAGGGAATCTTTTTTACTCAAGGCGTGTTGGCGGATATCCTTCAGGCGGTGTAAACCTTTCAGAAAACGAGGAAATAGAAAAGTATCCACCTTCCGTGGATCTTATTAATGCGTTTAAAATTTCTGGAAGAACGGATGGAAACTTAGGAATTGGGGTTTTTAATGCAATTACCGAAAGAACCTATGCAGATATAAGAAATACCCAAACCAACGAGACCAGAAAAGAATTGGTTGAACCTTTGACTAACTATAACATTTTGGTCTTGGACCAACGTTTTGGAGATAATTCTTCCATATCATTTGTAAATACAAATGTAGTTCGTGAAGGTGATTATAGGGATGCAAATGCCACGGGTTTGTATATGGATCTAACCAATAAGAAAAATACATTTAATTATTTTGCTAATGCTGAGGGAAGCTTTGTAATTGAGGATGCCACCAAATTTGGAATGGAAGGTGCTGCGGGAATGGCAAAAATAAACGGAATGCATCGGGTTTCGGGAGAAATAAATTTTAGGACAAAGGATTATGATATTAATGATTTAGGGTATTCCAGCAATACAAATTTTATAAATTACTCAGGCTATTACGGTTACCGATATCTTCAACCAAAAGGGTTTTTGAACAATCTTTACTTAAATTTCAATTTGAATTATACCCGCAGATTGGAAACTGATCTTTATAGCAATTTTATTTTTAATTTCAACTCTAGCTTTACGACCAAGAATTTTTTGGGCTTTGGTGGCGGATTTGAAATGACGCCCTTTGGGAAAAATGATATTTATGAACCGCGGGTAGAAAATAGATATGTGAAAGTTCCGGATTATTATGATGTTTGGGGGTATTTTTCTACAGATTACAGAAAAAAATTGGCCGTAGATGTAAACATTGATTGGTATAAATATAATGAAAAAGGTCGTGGAGACCTTCATCTTCAGTTTGGTCCAAAATATCGTGTTTCAGACAAATGGAAATTGTTTTTAAACACAAACGTAATTCTTTCAGACAAAGAAGAAGGGTTTGTGGATATTGTAAATGATGCGATAATTTTCGGAAATCGCGACAGGAATACGGTGATCAATTCACTGGAGTCACAATATATTTTTAACAATAAAATGGCACTCAATTTAGCTTTTCGCCATTATTACTCCGAAGTGGAATACAACCAGTTTTTAACCCTTCAGAATGATGGACGACTTATAGAAAATACTGTTTTCAATGAAAATCGTGATGCAACTTACAACAACTGGAATATAGACTTAAGGTTTTCTTGGTGGTTTGCACCTGGAAGCCAACTTACATTGGTATACAGAAATGCAATGGAAAGCTATTTAAGCAATTCGCGAGTAAATTTTTCAAATAATTTTAATAATTTATTTGATGAACCACAGCTTAATAGTTTGTCATTACGCGTTAGCTACTACTTAGACTATAATAGAGTAAAAAATTGGTTCGGACCAAAAAGTAAATTAAATGATGTTGGGTTTTCTTTACGGAATGAAAAAATGAATGAATTGGCTTTCCCTTATCAAAGGAGTATAAGGCGCTAAAATTTTATTTTCGTCTTTCAGGCCTTAAAATAAATGCTGCAGAAAAGTTTTTTTGAATTTCAATCAATGCACGCTCGGCTTCAATTCGGGAAGCAAAATTTCCCGCCCAAACTTTATAATTAGGAGTTTCGTATTCAATAGATGCTGGCCAGTTGCTATAGTTTCCTTTGTATTTTCTAAGTGTTTGGTTTGCTTTGTTTAATTCGCCATAGTACAATTGTATTGTATATCCATCCGAAAACTCACGTTCTTTCTCAAGATCTTTTTTCAATTCAAGTAATTGAGTGATTTTTGGGTCTTGGTTTACAGTCAAAGTAGCACTTTGTGCTATGCTTTTGACAGAAACAAACAATAGTAAAATAATGGTAGCAAAAATTTTAGGAAAAGTATGGGAATTCATATAAATCATTCTTTAGTGCAAATGTAAAACTTAATAACTTTGTGAAGTGCGAAAATATTATTTAGAATAAATATAAATTAATAGTTAACACTTTGTTTGCATTTTCAAAATCGACTTTATAATGTATTTTTGCTGCTTTATTTGGGGCGCAGAATGTGCATTTAAGAAAAGTTGCCCGTAACTAATTCTGTTCCAAAACTATCGACCATAATTTAATCATTAGTATGAAAAAGGTGAATTTTATACATCTACGCTCAAAATTGCCATTTCTTTTGTTAGTGTTTTTACTAACTTTTTCAACTACCATATATTCCCAGGAGGATCCAGCGGAAAAAGCTACTGCTGCTGAAGCCGCCGCACCTCCTGCTGATGCTCCCGCCGATGCTGGTGGTGATGTTGCTGCTGGAGAAGCTTTGTTTAAGGCTAATTGTGCTGCTTGTCACAAACTTGATAAAAAGGCCGTAGGTCCAGCTTTGCGTGGCATTGCGGACAAGTACGACAGGGAGTGGATGTACAAATGGATACACAACAGTTCTGAGCTTATAGCATCGGGCGATCCTATTGCTGTAAAGCTTTTTGAGGATAATAATAAAACGGTAATGACCGCTTTCCCCGCGCTTTCCACTACAGATATTGACAATATATTGGCTTACACCAACCAGCCTAAAAGTGAGCCCGCGGGCTCAGTAACACCAGACACTGCTGCAACTGCGGCAGGCAGCGACGGAGGAAGTTCCGTTTCGAATAGTTTGGTGCTTGCTGCTTTGGCACTAATCTTCTTATTATTGGTAATTATGCTTTTCTTGGTTACCAATACGCTTAAAAGAATTGCAGAAGCAAATGGCGTTATTTACGAAGAAGAAGAAAAGCATACCCCGCTTTGGAAAGCTTTTATCCAGAACCAATTTTTGGTTTTGGTGTTTTCAATCTTTTTTATTCTTGCTGCAGGATATTTTGCGTATGGTTATATGATGCAAGTTGGTGTTGACCAAGGCTATGCCCCTGTACAACCCATACATTATTCACATAGAATTCACGCTGGCGATAATCAAATAGATTGTAATTACTGCCACAGTTCTGCTAGGAAGAGTAAAACTTCAGGAATTCCTTCTTTAAATGTTTGTATGAACTGCCATAAAAATATTTCAGAAGTTGCGCCAGAAACAGCTACGGAGGAATACTCAAAAGAATTTTACGATGGTGAAATTGCAAAATTATACAAAGCCGTTGGTTGGGATGCTGCCAATCAACAATACACAGGCAAAACAGAACCTGTAAAATGGGTTCGAATCCATAACTTACCGGATTTCGCATACTTTAACCACTCCCAGCACGTAACAGTAGCTGGTGTAGCTTGTCAAACTTGCCACGGAGAAATACAAAATATGGAAGTTGTTGAACAATTTGCGCCACTTACAATGGGATGGTGTATTAACTGTCATAGAGAAACCAACGTAAACTTGGAAGGAAATGAATATTACGCCAAGATACACGAAGAGCTTTCAAAAAAGTATGGTGTGGAAAAACTAACAATCGCCGAAATTGGCGGATTGGAATGTGGCAAATGTCACTATTAATTAATTAAAAGGATTATTACATATACTAATATGGCATCAAACAAGAAATACTGGAAAAGTGTTGAAGAGCTGAAAGAAGACAGCCCAATTGTAAAGGCACTACAGGACAATGAGTTTGTAACCGAAATCCCTACGGACGAATTTCTTGGAAATAAAGAAGCATTAGAAACTTCTTCAACCACACGTCGCGATTTCTTAAAATATGTGGGCTTTACAACAGCTGCCGCTACTCTGGCTGCCTGTGAAGGTCCTGTTGTAAAGTCAATTCCTTACGTTGTATTACCAGATGAAATTGTTCCTGGAGTAGCAAATTACTACGCCTCAACAATGGCAGATGGATTCGATTTTGCCAATGTTCTTGTTAAAACAAGAGAAGGACGCCCCATTAAAATTGAGCGTAACGAGTTGGCCGTAAATGGAGGAAATACCAATGCCCGTGTTCACGCATCGGTTTTATCGTTATATGATAAAAACAGATTGACTGGTCCTTTGGCGGATGGAAATGAGGTAAGCTGGCCAGAATTTGATACGGCAGTTGCCCAAAAGATGAATGAAATGGCAGGGCAGGATATTGTTTTGTTAACACAAACATTTGCGAGTCCTTCAACCGAAAAATTGATTTCTGAATTTACCGCTAAATATCCAAATGTACGCCACGTATATTACGATACCGTTTCATCGTCGGAAACATTGGATGCTTTCGAGAATAAATTCGGAACGCGTGCATTGCCAGATTACGATTTTTCAAAAGCTGAAGTTATTGTTTCCGTAGGGGCAGATTTTCTTGGCGATTGGCAAGGTGGTGGCTACGCAAAATCTTATGCGAAAAGTCGTATTCCAAAAAACGGCAAAATGTCCCGTCACATACAATTTGAATCCAATCTTACCTTAACAGGTGGAAAGGCAGATAAAAGAGTACGGGCAACCCCTTCGCAACAAATGCAGATTTTAAAGGCACTTACCGGTGGAAGCACTTCCGGCTTGCCCGAAAATATTGCAGATGCCGTTGCAAAAGCAAAAGCACAGCTTCAAAAAGCAGGAAATAAAGGTGTAGTGGTTACGGGATTACCAGATGTTTCAGCGCAAACAATGGCGTTAAACTTCAACGCGGGTAGCGAAGTAATGGATTCGTCAAGACCTTTGATGACCAGAAAAGGAAAAACCTCCGAAGTGCTTTCCGTTATGGACGGCGTAATTTCCGGAAGAATTAAAGGATTGATTACTGTGGGTGTAGATCCCGTTTATTCATTCCCCAACAATAAAGATTTTACTGAAGCATACAAAAAGTTGGACTTTAGCCTTGCATTTGCAATGAAGAAGGACGCAACTGCTTCCTTGGCAAAATTAGTTGCCGCTACTCCACATTATTTGGAAGGATGGGGAGATACCCAAATAAAAAAGGGAAATTACAGTCTTGCCCAGCCTACTATACGTCCGCTATTTAATACGCGACAGTTTCAGGATAGTATCCTGCAATGGACGGGTAATAGCAAAAAATATTACGATTACATCAAAGAAAATTGGACCGGTTCCATTCTTGGTGATAATAAATGGAACAAAGCCTTACATGACGGTTTCGTAACAAACGATTCTGAAATGGTAATGGAAGTTCCACCCACCGCAAAAGGGGAGGGGACTTTGGAGAGCAGTACCGCTAACGGTGCCTTTGCCGCTTCAATGGCTGCTGGACAATATGAATTAAATCTTTATACCTCTACCGGGTTGGGAGATGGCCAACAGGCAAATAACCCTTGGCTGCAGGAATTCCCAGATCCTATTACCCGTGTGTCCTGGGATAACTTTTTAACCATTTCCAAGGATGATGCCGAAGAATTGGAGCTTGAAAATTATCATGTTTCCAACGGTGCACTTAACGGAAGCTATGTGAACATTAAACTTGGCAACGTGGTTGTTGAAAAAGTTCCCGTAATAATCCAGCCGGGACAGGCAAAAGGTTCTGTAGGATTGGCTTTAGGATACGGAAAGACAGCTGCTATACAGGAAGAAATGCAGACGGGAGTAAATGCGTATCCGCTCTACCAAAATCTTTCTTCGGTACAAAGTGTTTCAATTGAAAAGGCCGAAGGCATCCATGAGTTTGCCTGCGTACAATTGCAAAGTACCATGGCCGGTCGTAGTGAAGATATTTTAAAGGAAACTACACTTGAAATTTTCAACACCAAGGATAGAGAACATTGGAATACTATTCCGGTAACCGATTATGACCACAGTGAAATTTCCGTAAGAGAAAAGAATGCAGATATATGGGAATCCTTTGATGATTTTATTGGGCCGCACTTCAATCTTTCAATAGATTTAAATGCGTGTACCGGTTGCGGTGCCTGCGTTATTGCCTGCCATGCTGAAAATAATGTTCCAGTAGTAGGTAAGAAAGAGGTAAGAAAATTCAGAGATATGCACTGGTTGCGTATAGACAGATATTATTCTGCTGGGGAAACTTTTGTAGAAGAAATTGAAAAACTTGATAATCTTCCTGCTTTTGATAGTTATAAAGCAGTAGAAGTTCCAGCGTATGAAAATCCGCAGGTTGCATTCCAACCAGTAATGTGCCAGCATTGTAACCACGCACCTTGTGAAACTGTTTGTCCCGTTGCAGCAACATCACATGGTCGTCAAGGGCAGAACCAAATGGCTTACAACCGTTGTGTAGGTACGCGCTATTGCGCAAATAACTGTCCTTATAAAGTACGTCGTTTCAACTGGTTTTTATACAATGAAAATGATGAGTTTGATTACAACATGAACAACGACCTTGGAAGAATGGTGCTTAACCCAGATGTGGTTGTGCGTTCTCGTGGAGTTATGGAAAAATGTTCTATGTGTATTCAACTTACACAGAAAACTATTCTTGATGCCAAGCGTGATGGAAGAGCTATAAAAGATGGTGAATTCCATACGGCCTGTTCCAATGCCTGTGAAACGGGAGCACTTGTATTTGGGGATGTTAATGATAAAGATTCCGAAATTTTAAAGTTAAAAAACGATGACCGTATGTATCATCTTTTGGAAAATGTTGGAACAAAACCGAATGTTTTCTATCAAATGATAGTTAAAAACACATCGGAAGCATAAAATTTAATAAAGAACCAATTATTTAAGAATTAAATATGTCGTCACATTACGAAGCACCTATAAGAGAGCCTTTGGTTCTGGGAGAGAAGTCCTATCATGACATCAGTGTAGATGTTGGGGCACCCGTTCTGGGAAAGGCCAATAAATCTTGGTGGATTGTTTTTACCATTGCCCTTGTAGCATTTCTATGGGGATTGGGATGCATCATCTACACCATTTCAACTGGAATTGGAGTATGGGGATTAAATAAAACCATTGGCTGGGCTTGGGATATCACAAACTTTGTATGGTGGGTGGGTATTGGTCACGCGGGGACACTAATTTCAGCGGTATTATTACTTTTCCGCCAAAAATGGAGAATGGCAGTTAACCGCTCTGCGGAAGCGATGACGATTTTCGCTGTTGTACAGGCTGGTTTATTCCCTATTATTCACATGGGGCGTCCTTGGTTGGCATATTGGGTACTTCCAATTCCAAACCAATTTGGTTCATTATGGGTAAACTTCAACTCGCCACTGCTTTGGGACGTATTTGCAATTTCAACATATCTTTCCATATCATTGGTATTTTGGTGGACAGGTTTGTTACCGGATTTTGCAATGATCCGCGATAGAACTAAGAGTCCTTTTCAGAAAAAAATATACGGAATCCTAAGTTTTGGATGGAGTGGTCGCGTAAAAGACTGGCAACGTTTTGAGGAAGTATCGCTTGTATTGGCAGGTTTGGCAACACCTTTGGTGCTTTCGGTACACACCATTGTATCTTTTGACTTCGCAACCTCTGTGGTTCCAGGTTGGCACAGTACCATTTTCCCGCCTTACTTTGTGGCAGGAGCAATCTTTTCTGGATTTGCAATGGTACAGACACTTCTTATAATTATGCGTAAAGTTTCAAATCTTGAAGCATATATTACTGTACTACATATAGAATACATGAACAAGGTAATCTTGTTGACAGGAGGTATTGTTACCGTTGCATATCTTACTGAATATTTCATTGGGTGGTACTCTGGGGTGCCTTATGAAAACTACACCTATCTTTCCTTTGGTGCTGCTACCGGACCATACTGGTGGGCATTCTGGGCGTTGATTATCTGTAATCTTATAGTGCCCCTTTCACTTTGGGTAAAATCTTTAAGAAGAAATATTGCATGGACATTTTTTGTAGCGCTTATCATCAACATCGGTATGTGGTTTGAGCGTTTTGATATTATTGTTGTGGATTTGAGTAAGGACAGATTGACTTCTTCCTGGACACTCTTCCAGCCTACATTTGTTGATATAGGAACTTTTATGGGAACCATCGGTTTCTTCTTTGTACTGTTCCTTCTTTATGCACGTACTTTCCCAGTAATTGCGCAAGCTGAGGTAAAAACAATTTTGAAATCTTCTGGCGAATCATTTAAAAGATTACGCGCTGAGCACGGAGACAACCACAGCCATGTTCAAAATGTTGAAGAATACCCTGCAAATGCTGGACCAGCGGCGAATGTTGAAGACAAGGATTTCGATACTTCTTTTAATTCAACTGATGAAGATTTGGAAAACAATAAAGTTGATTTAGAACTTCACAGAAGTAAAATTGACAATCTTCTTAGTGGTATTGGGACTTTCGACCCAGCAGTTCACAAACAGGATGACCTGAAAAAGATTAGTGGAGTGGGGCCAGTGATGGAACAAAAACTTCATCAGTTGGGAATCTTTACCTTTGAACAGGTAAGTAGAATGACTGACCGTGAATACGATCTATTGGACGAGATAATTAGTGAATTTCCTGGAAGAGCCAAACGCGATGATTGGGCTGGACAGGCACTAAAATTAAAAAACAAAAAGTAATTATGGCTGCAACTAAGATACACGCAATTTATTCGGATGACGACCTGTTGATGCAGGCCGTAAAAGAAACCCGTGCGGCAAACTATCATATTTCAGAAGTGTTTACACCATTTCCAGTTCACGGTTTGGATCACGCTGTGGGATTGGCGCCTACCCGAATCGCAATTACATCTTTTCTTTATGGACTCGTTGGTTTGAGTGTTGCTATTGCAATGATGAACTTTATGATGATACAAGACTGGCCACAAAACATAGGTGGTAAGCCAAGTTTTACCTATTATCAAAACATGCCAGCTTTTATACCTATTATGTTTGAGCTTACTGTATTTTTTGCAGGGCATTTAATGGTAATCACTTTTTATATGAGAAGTAAACTGTGGCCCTTTAAAAAAGCCGAGAACCCAGATGTTAGAACAACAGATGACCATTTTTTAATGGAAGTTGATGCCGAAAACCACGATGTTAAAAAGCTTACCCAATTTTTATATGATACAGGCGCATCAGAGATTAGTTTAATTGAAAATGAGCAAGACCACTAATATGAAGACATTAAAAAACATAGCAATTGCAATTTTCGCCTCTGTGGTTATGGTTTCTTGTTTTAACGATAAAAAACCGAACTATCAGTATTTTCCAAATATGTATGAGCCAGTAGGCTACGAGACTTATGGAGAATATGAAATTTTTCCCGATCAACAGGAAGCTATGCATCCGCCGGAACATACCGTGCCACGTGGCTTTGTACCATATGATTATGAAAATAGTACTGAAGGCTTATTGCTGGCAAAAGCTGAGCTAAAAAGTCCATATGAAGTAACAGAAGAAAACTTGACTGTTGGAAATAAATTATACACTATCTATTGTGCTGTTTGTCATGGAGATAAAGGAGATGGAAAAGGTGTTTTAGCAACACGTGAGAAATTTTTAGGAATTCCTAGCTATGCTGATCCAGGCCGTAATATTGTGCTGGGTGGAATTTATCACGTAGAAACCTACGGATTGAATGCAATGGGTTCTTATGCCTCACAGACCACTGAAAAGGAACGTTGGCAAATCGCAATGCATGTAATGGATTTAAAGGCTGCACTTAATGGAGAGTCGGGTATATTAGAAACTTCAAAAGCTGCTGTAGACAGCACTACTGTAGTTGAAACAAACATGACCGAAACAAACACAGCTTCCGAATAGAACCTAATTAAAGATTTAAAAGAGAATAGCTAAAGATATGTACACGCTACCAAAAAATTTAAAACTGTTTTCTATTGTTCTAATAGTCTTAGGGCTTGCAGGAATAATTTTCGGGTTTTTAACTACGCCGAAAACCATCGATGATGTTAAAAAAATAATGGCAGAGCAAGAAGGCCATCACGGTGAGAGCCATACTGTTTCAGGACACGAAGAAGGCGCAACTGTTAACTTTGTTGATGAAGCTCGTGGACAGGAAGGTTACTCAGAAAATGCAATGAAACATGCCACTGATTTAAAACCAGAAGGTCACGGTGCTGCATCACATGAAGAACACGTTTTGCACCAATTGCAAACTAGACCTTGGTCTGCAACTTTTGTCGCTGCCTTTTTCTTTATGATGCTTGCTTTGGGAGCTTTGGTTTTTTATGCAATACAATATGCTTCACAAGCAGGATGGTCTCCAGTTTTATACAGGATTATTGAAGGAATTACCACATATTTATTGCCGGGTTCCATAATTGTATTTTTAATAGTTGTATTTGCCGGAACACATTTTTATCCTTGGCAAGACCACGAATTGGTAGCTGGAGATAAAATTCTGCAGGACAAAGCAGGTTATTTAAACTTTACTTTCTTTGTGATCAGGGCAGTAATTTATCTTTTAGGATGGAACTTATATCGTTATTTCTCCCGTAGAAATTCTTTGGCACAAGCAGAAACCAATAACTACGGACCATACCGAAAAAACTTTAAAGCTTCTGTACTGTTTCTTGTGTTTTTTCTTCTAACTGAGGCTACTATGTCTTGGGATTGGTTTATGTCTATGACACCACACTGGTATAGTACGCTCTTTGCTTGGTATATTTTTGCAAGCATGTTCGTATCTGCGATTACTGTAATTGCTTTGGTTACAATCCATTTAAAAGGACGTGGGCTTATTCCATTTGTTAGCGATAAGCATCTTCATGACCTTGCAAAATTTATGTTTGCTTTCAGTATCTTCTGGACCTATCTTTGGTTTGGACAGTTTATGTTGATTTGGTATGCAAACATTCCAGAAGAAGTAACTTACTTCATTATAAGAATACAAGAATACAAAGTGTTGTTTTTTGGAATGCTTATCCTTAATTTTGTTTTCCCTATTCTGGTTTTGATGAATAGTGATTACAAAAGAATTCCTTGGTTTGTGGTGATTGCAGCCGTATTTATTTTGGTAGGACACTATATAGATATTTTCCTATTAGTTATGCCTTCCACAGTAGGGCACAACTGGTATTTTGGAATTCCAGAAATAGCAGCATTACTGTTCTTTTTGGGTCTTTTTATCTTAGTTGTTGGAATAGGACTTGGCAGAGTTTCATTAAGACCGGAAAACGATCCATTTATTAAGGAAAGTGAAAACTACCATTTTTAATCATTTAGTTTAAAGAAGAAATTGTAAAGATGACCGCATTTTTAGTTGTATTAGTAATCATTCTTTTTGGGATCTCTGTTTGGCAGATGAGCCGAATTTTTAGATTGGCACAAACAAAGCCAACGCATTTTTCCGAAATAGCTACGGACAAGGACAATAACACACATGGGTATTTGATGATGGGCTTTTTGGCTTTCATCTATATTCTGGCCATTATTAGTTTCTGGTTATGGGGAGATGTTCTTTTACCTGAATCTGGATCTGAACACGGATCCCAGATAGATACCTTAATGTTGGTAACTATGATTCTCATTTTCTTTGTGGGAATAATTACCCAGGCGGTATTGCATTACTTCGCTTTTATATATCGGGGCAATAAAGTTAAGAGAGCCACCTTTTATGCCGATAACGATAAATTGGAATTCATTTGGACAATAATCCCGGTTATTACTTTGGCAGGGCTTATAATTTATGGGCTATTTACTTGGACGGACATTATGAATGTTGATAAAGATGATGACCCTATGATAGTTGAACTTTATGCACAACAGTTTAATTGGAAGGCTCGTTACAGTGGAAACGATAATACACTTGGTGAAGCCAATGTTCGTTTAATACAAGGAATAAATCAATTGGGCGTAGATCCTGCCGATCCAAACGGTCAAGATGATAAAGTGGTTACAGAATTACATTTACCCGTAGGCAGAAGAATATTGTTTAAAATGCGTTCGCAAGACGTACTTCACTCTGCATATATGCCGCATTTTAGAGCACAGATGAACTGTGTTCCCGGAATGGTTACCCAATTTGCCTTTACTCCTACAATCACTTCAGAAGAGATGAGGCAAAATGATTATATTGTTGAAAAAGTAGCAAATATTAATAATATAAGATCAGAAAAGAGCAAAGCACTTACAGCGGCTGGGGAAGAACCCTTGGAGCCATACGAGTTTGATTACGTCCTTATTTGCAACAAAATATGTGGAATTAGCCACTACAATATGCAAATGAAAATAATAGTAGAATCTGAAGAAGATTATAAGGCATGGCTAGCAGAGCAGCCTACTTTAGCACAACAACTTAGCAACGAAAATAAATAATATTACCTAAAAAAGATATGTCAGCACACGCACAGGTCCACGCAGCAGAAGATCATCACGATGATCACGGGCATCATCATAAACAAACATTTGTAACCAAATACATCTTTAGCCAGGATCATAAAATGATCTCAAAGCAATACATGATTACCGGTATATTTATGGGTGTTATCGGTATTTTGATGTCTTTATTGTTCAGATTGCAACTAGCTTGGCCGGACCATAAATTTACTATTTTTGAAATTTTCCTTGGAAAATGGGGAACGGATGGAGTTATGGATCCAAGTATTTATTTGGCTTTGGTAACCATTCATGGAACCATAATGGTATTTTTTGTTTTAACAGCTGGATTGAGCGGAACTTTTAGCAATTTACTTATACCCCTTCAAATTGGTGCTAGGGACATGGCTTCCGGATTCCTTAATATGGTTTCCTATTGGTTGTTCTTTATTTCTAGTATTATAATGCTAGGATCATTATTTGTAGAAGCAGGACCTGCTTCTGCTGGATGGACCATTTACCCACCATTAAGTGCACTGCCACAGGCTATACCTGGCTCAGGGACAGGGATGACTTTATGGTTGACATCTATGGCAATATTTATCGCCGCATCATTGTTGGGCTCCCTAAACTATATTGTTACGGTATTAAATTTGAGAACTAAAGGGATGTCTATGACTAGACTTCCACTTACAGTTTGGTCATTTTTTCTAACTGCAATTATTGGTGTTGTTTCTTTCCCAGTTCTTTTTTCAGCAGCTTTGATGCTGATTATGGATAGAAGTTTTGGAACTTCTTTTTTCCTTTCAGATATTTATATTGCTGGTGAAGTACTTCACCATCAAGGTGGTTCACCTGTATTGTTTGAACATCTTTTTTGGTTTCTTGGCCATCCTGAGGTTTATATCGTGATACTCCCAGCAATGGGAATAGTTTCTGAAGTTATGGCAACCAACTCACGAAAACCTATTTTTGGATATCGCGCCATGGTAGCTTCCATGTTAGCTATTGCATTTCTCTCTACCATTGTTTGGGGCCACCATATGTTTATTTCTGGAATGAATCCATTTTTGGGTTCGGTATTTACATTTACAACCTTTTGATTGCAATTCCTTCTGCAGTAAAATCTTTTAACTGGATAACAACATTATGGCGTGGGAAGCTTCAGATGAATCGTGGCTATGCTTTGTTGTATTGCTTTTGTTTCTACCTTTATTACTGGAGGTTTAACAGGAATCATAATGGGTGATAGCGCTTTGGATATTAACATTCACGATACCTATTTCGTTGTTGCTCACTTCCACTTGGTAATGGGTATTTCTGCTCTTTACGGATTTTTGGCGGGGGTTTATCATTGGTTCCCAAAAATGTTTGAAGGCAGAATGATGAACAAAAAACTTGGGTATATTCACTTTTGGGTAACGGCAATTGGTGCCTATGGGATATTTTTCCCAATGCACTTTATAGGTATGGCTGGTCTTCCGCGAAGATATTATACAAATACCAACTTCCCTTATTTTGATGATTTGGCAGATATAAATGTGGTGATGACTATTTTCGCTATCATTACAATTGCTGTTCAGTTAGTCTTTTTATACAACTTCATCCATTCTATTTTCTACGGAAAAATTGGCCCAAAAAACCCTTGGAAATCTACTACCTTAGAATGGACTGCAGAAGTAAAACACATCCACGGAAACTGGGATGGTCCAATTCCACATGTATACCGTTGGTCTTATGATTATAGCAAGTTGAATAAAGACGAAACCGATTATCGTGATTCCAGGACAAGACTTTATTCCTCAACATGTTCCTTTACAGGATAACGAAGATGAATTAGATCATTAATATAATAAGAACAATAATAAATCAAGCCCTTTCAATTTTGAAAGGGTTTTTTTATACGTAATTATTAAGTAGAAATACGTAGAAAGAATTTTAAAGCATAGATTATCTTTGAATAGTTGAGTTAATAATAAGTAGGAAGTGAGGAACCTGCTATTTATTTCATGAGGTCGCCTAAAGCTAATTTAGGCGACCTTTTTATTTTCAAAATTTTATAAATTTCAGATCTTATCTACATTAAAACTATAGAAGTCATACCAAGTGTTTTCCTATATTTGTTTTATGAATGAAAACCTCGATCCCACTGGAGAAAACCTTTCACCAGGAGTTGGATATTGAAAAAAAACTTCGTCCGCTCAGTTTTGAAGACTTTACAGGGCAGGATCAGGCTTTGGAAAACCTTCAGATATTTGTTCAGGCAGCAAACTTGCGTAGTGAAGCATTAGATCATACCCTTTTTCACGGTCCTCCAGGTTTGGGAAAAACCACCCTTGCATATATTCTTGCAAATGAATTAAACGTAAACATAAGAGTTACCTCAGGACCAGTTTTAGATAAACCAGGTGATCTTGCAGGATTGCTCACCAATTTGAAGAACGGGATGTATTATTTATAGACGAAATACATCGCTTGAGTCCCATTGTTGAAGAATATCTCTATTCCGCAATGGAAGATTATAAAATTGATATTATGATTGAATCCGGTCCCAATGCGCGCTCAGTCCAGATCAATCTCAATCCTTTTACCCTTATTGGGGCAACTACCCGCTCTGGTTTGTTAACCGCACCTATGCGTGCACGTTTCGGAATTTCTTCGAGATTACAATATTATACTACTGAATTACTCACTACAATTTTACAGCGAAGTGCGGGAATATTACAAGTTCCCATAACTATGGAAGCTGCAATTGAAATAGCTGGAAGAAGTCGGGGGACACCTCGAATCGCCAATGCACTTTTACGTCGAATTCGTGATTTTGCACAAATAAAGGGAAATGGAAAGATTGATATTAAAATTGCAAAATTTGGCTTGGAAGCATTAATGTTGATGCACATGGTTTGGATGAAATGGACAACAAAATTCTTGCTAACAATTATAGAAAAATTTAAGGGCGGGCCAGTTGGTATTACAACCATAGCCACCGCAGTTTCCGAAAGCACCGAAACCATTGAGGAAGTTTATGAACCGTTTTTGATTCAGCAAGGATTTATTATGCGCACGCCCCGTGGCCGGGAAGTTACCGAAGCCGCCTATAAACATCTTGGCAAACTAAAAGGCCCTCCACAGGGCGGATTGTTTTAAAAATAATACTATGGAAGCAAAGAAAATCCCATCGGTTTCTGCTTTCCGGTTTTTGGTGCATTCAACCCAGATACTTAAAAAATCCATTGCCTTTTCACCATAAAAATTTTGAAACCAAGGGAGATACTTTTCGGTTGAAATTGGGTTTTGGAAAATCTGTTATTTTTTCTCGCGATGCCAGTTTTGCGCAATATGCACTTCAGAAAAATCAAAAAAACTACACCAAATCTCCCATTCAAACTAGAGATCTTTCAAAATATGTAGGTTTTGGATTGTTGACTTCTGAAGGCGAACTTTGGCAGAAACAGCGCAAACTAATTCAACCTGCATTTCATAAAAAACAGCTTGTCAATTTATTGGAAAACATAAATGCTGCTATTAAAATTGAACTTTCAAAAATTGAAACTGAAAAACGCATGGATATTTTTCCTGTTTTCAATGATCTCGCTTTTCAAACCGTTGTAAAATCACTTTTTAGCAGTGCCGTTAATGCTTCAGAAATAAATAAGCTACAGTATATTACCGAATCTGCCCAAAAAATGTTAGTAAAAGAATTGCGGCAGCCGTATTTGGGTTGGTGGTTTGCATGGAGCGGAAAAATAAAAAAACACATTTCTCAAACCAAAGAAGCACGTTCAGTTTTGAAAAAATTGGTAAACGAACGTAGACAATTTGGAAAACGAGAAGACGATTTACTCGACATGCTTTTAGATGCGCGCTATGAAGACGGAAATCAAATGGATGAAGAGCAATTGATTGATGAAATTTTGATTCTCTTCACGGCTGGTCACGAAACTACTTCAAATTCCCTCACATTTACATGTCAGTTGTTAGCGCAAAATCCTGAAATTCAAGAAAAAATTTATTCGGAAATTACACAGGCTAAAAGTGAAACGGAAAGTTTGATGGAGTTTATAAAAGCGTGTCCATACACAAAGAATGTTGTTGAAGAATCGCTGCGGTTATATCCGCCCGCATATTTTATTGATCGTGTAAATATTGAGGATGATGAATTTAAGGGAATGAAAATTCCCAAAAATTCAAGTTTATTGTTTTCATTGTTAGAAATTCATACAAATCCCAGATATTGGGAAAAACCCCAAAATTTTGTTCCTGAGCGTTTTTCAGATGCAAATCCCAATGAATTTTCATCAAATTATTATCCTTTTGGAGCAGGTCCACGAATGTGCATCGGCAATAATTTTGCGATGTATGAAATGATTTTGGCCATTGCAGAAATAGTGAAAACTTATAAAATTTCTCAAAAGAAATCTCCAATAGAAATAAAACCTTTAATTACCCTTAAACCAAAAAATGCTATTTTGGAATTCAATTTGAGATAAAATTTGATTCAAAATCCTTCAAAATACTCGCAATTAATTAAAACGGAAGCCAAACGCTTGGGTTTCATATCCTGCGGAATAAGCAAAGCAGAATTTTTGGAAGAAGAAGCTCCGCGATTGGAAAATTGGTTAAAAAACAATGGCCAAGGCGAGATGGCGTATATGGAAAACCATTTTGATAAAAGGTTGGACCCAACAAAATTGGTTCCCGATTCAAAAAGTGTAATTTCTTTACTGCTGAATTATTTCCCAACAGAACTTCAAACTTCAAAAACCTATAAAATTTCCAAATACGCTTACGGCACAGATTATCATATTGTTATAAAAGACAAGCTGAAACAATTAATGGGTTTCATTCAAGAGGAAATTGGCGAAGTACACGGCCGCGCTTTTGTAGATTCCGCACCTGTTTTAGACAAAGCATGGGCTGCAAAAAGTGGCTTGGGATGGATTGGTAAACACAGCAATTTACTCACAAAGCAATTGGGTTCTTTTTATTTTATTGCTGAATTGATTGTGGATCTGGATTTGGAATACGATACTCCTGTAACTGACCACTGCGGTAGTTGCACAGCCTGCATAGACGCCTGTCCAACCAATGCAATTATTGCAGACAAAATTGTGGACGGTAGTAAATGCATCAGTTATTTTACCATTGAATTGAAAAACGAAATCCCAACTTCGCAGAAAGGTCGTTTTGAAGATTGGATATTTGGCTGCGATATTTGCCAAGACGTTTGCCCTTGGAATCGCTTTAGTAAATCCCATAGCGAACCACTTTTCAATCCAAATCCAGAACTGCTTTCCATGTCCAAAAAAGAATGGGAAGAAATAACCGAAGATGTTTTTCAAAGAATATTTAAAAACAGTGCTGTAAAACGTACAAAATTTTCCGGTCTAAAAAGGAATATCGAATTTCTCAAAGATTAATGGGCTTCTATTTTAGATTTTCTGGAATGGAATTATCAATTATAAATAACTGGCCGAGGCTTCCCAATCTGAAAATCCTGAAACCCAATATCGTCATTTTCAAATGCGTTTGTTTTGAAAATATTGACACCCTGCCCCGGAATCTCTGGATAATACGCCAATGAAAATTGAAAGGAATTGAACACCAAATAATCATTTCGAATAATAAAACCTACGCCAAAAGAAGTATAAAGATTATTAACCCCTTGGTTGTTCTGCTTAATTGCAAGCATTCCCGCCGTAATATTTATAAATGGATTCAGCCGAAACCCCCAAAGCTGCCAAGGAGAATAAAATTGGGTTTGAAAAGAAAGTACATATTTATTGGTTCCCACGGCCAATCCGTTAAAACCTTGGATATTTCCATTCCGCGTGTCTGTGTATAAATTGCCATACACCCCATTAAAACTGGGGTTTTCGTTAAGGCTAACCTTATCCGCAATGGAATTTAATCTATTGGTGCCTATAACTAATTGGGGTTTCACGAATTGTCTCATCTTCCATTTACTTCCCAAGCTCCATAAGTTTGAAAAATAATTTGCCTGAAAACTATACGTAGTCTGTTCGGTTTTTAAATTTTTTAAAAAACTTCCCGCTTCAAGGGCCATACTGAAAAATCCCCATTTAAAATAATTGCCGTATGCTACTTTTGCTCCCAAATAGAATCGATTTTGTTGGTTCTTGTACTGAATGCCACCGGTGATGGAATAAACAATTCCCAACGGTACGTCTTCGATTATCCCGTCTCGGAATATATAGTTGTCTTCTATAAACTGTCTTGAAGCAATACCAACACTTCCCAAATAAAATTTTTCGTTAGCGAAAAACCGTATACTATCATATTCAATACTTGGCAATTTTTTATAATCCACAAGCAAAACACGGGCGCTAACAATAAGGTTAGTGGTTCGCTCTCTCTCGGTATTTCCACTAAATATTCTAAAGGAATGTCCTGCCCAATAATCCTGTACCATATATTTAAAATCTTGGCCAACTACAAACAGACTATCATTTGGCAGCGCCCGTTCCAAAAAACGTTCGCCCAAAAATATACCGCCGGCCCAACGTGTCAAAGGAGAATAGAACAATCTGTCCACAGCAATTGTTTTTTCGTAAAACCCCTCATAGCCTACAGCATACCTTCCAGTAGCATTTATAAATGTGTTTTTAAAATTCGGTACTGTATAAGATCCCTCATAAGCATTTTTTCTATCCTCAAGCCTTTTGGCAAATAGAAATTTAAACTCGTGACCCGTCCCAATAAAATTTCGCTCCTTCAAGCTAAGTTTAGTTTGGGAACTGGAAAGTTGTGCCTTTGGAATAATACTCCACGAATCCAAAACAGTAACGGTTACATCCACCGAGTCCCTGGATTCGGAAACAAACTCTGGCGAAATTTTAACTTCACGGATATACTTTTGAGTCCTTAACAATCGCGCTGATTCTGCAACTAGTAATGTATCCAATGGTTGGTTATTTTTCAATAACAAAAAATTCCGGATAGCTATTTCTTTTGATTTTATATGGATTGCGTTACCCGTTTTTTCCAACCAACTATTTGCTACCTTAGTACTATCCATAAGCGAATAACCAAAAGGATCTTTCGTATCGATTATTATATTTCGAATTATTTTTCCTTCAAATTTTTTATAACTTGGTTTTTCTTGTTTACTCGTTTTTTTTGGGGATTTATGGGTAGGACGAAAGATCCATCGGTGAATCATTTTTGTGAATTTGCTCTTTTTGGAATAGGTTTCTATTTGTTTGTACAACTGTGTACTGTCCTGTTGTATTGTTTTGTCCTGCGCAGAAAGCTGTGGAAAAGAAGCCCCCAACAACAACAAAAATAACATATGCCTCAATTTCAATTTCAATTTTTTTTATTAGTTAGCAATTCATTTTCAAAAGTATTGAAACCTCTTTTGATTGTATAAATTTTTTTTGAAATAATTGATGCACAGAGCTAATGTTATTCCAGTAAATTTTGTTGCGATTCTTCCAAAACCTTTACCTTTGATGTTCTTTCCATGGGTTAAAATAACCCGGGGCAATTTTAATAAAGCCAATAAAAAACATGAGCAAGCAAAGCAAACGGCGAGAAGCACTTTTGTACCACGCAAAACCCAGACCTGGAAAAATTCAGGTGGTCCCCACAAAAAAATATGCAACCCAGCGCGACCTTTCTTTGGCCTACTCTCCAGGGGTGGCAGAGCCTTGTTTAGAGATTGAAAAAAATCTAGACAACGTTTATAAGTATACTAACAAAGGGAATTTGGTTGCAGTAATTTCAAATGGAACAGCGGTTTTGGGATTGGGAAATATAGGCCCTGAGGCTTCCAAGCCAGTAATGGAGGGAAAAGGATTGCTTTTTAAAATCTTTGCCGATATTGACGTTTTTGATATTGAGATAAATACTGAAAACATAGACGAATTTGTTGCGACCGTAAAAAATATAGCTCCAACTTTTGGTGGAATAAACCTTGAAGACATAAAAGCTCCTGAAGCATTCGAAATTGAAAGAAGACTTAAAGAAGAGTTGCACATTCCTGTAATGCACGATGACCAGCACGGTACTGCAATAATCTCTGCTGCGGCCTTGCTCAATGCTTTGGAAATTGCCGAAAAGAAAATGGAAGATGTTTCAATAGTTATAAGTGGCGCTGGTGCTGCCGCGGTTTCATGTACGCGACTCTATAAGGCCTTTGGCGCAAAATCTGAAAACATTGTAATGTTGGACAGTAAAGGAGTTATAAGGAAAGATCGTGAAAGCCTTACCGATGAGAAAGCTGAATTTGCTTCCCATAGAAAAATAGATACTCTTGATGAGGCTATGAAGAATGCAGATGTATTCGTGGGGCTTTCTGTAAAGAATATCGTAACGCCAGAAATGCTGAAAAGTATGGCGCCAAACCCAATTGTCTTTGCAATGGCAAATCCAGATCCAGAAATTGAATATGATCTTGCCGTAAAAGCCCGAAAAGACATTATTATGGCTACAGGTCGTAGTGACCATCCCAACCAAGTGAATAATGTTTTGGGCTTTCCTTTTATTTTCCGGGGAGCACTCGATGTTCGCGCTACAAAAATTAACGAAGCCATGAAAATGGCAGCCGTTAAAGCTTTGGCAGAACTAGCGAAAGAACCCGTGCCGGAGCAAGTGAATATTGCTTATGGAGAAACAAAGCTGAATTTTGGAAAAGATTACATAATCCCCAAACCATTTGACCCTCGTTTAATTGCCGCGGTTCCTCCTGCAGTCGCAAAAGCTGCCATGGAAAGTGGTGTTGCGACCATTGAAATTACCGATTGGGAAAAATACCAAGATGAGCTTTACGAACGTATGGGAAGCGATAACAAAATAATCCGTTTGTTGCTTAACCGCGCAAAACTGAATCCGAAACGTATTGTTTTTGCTGAAGCAGATCATCTAGATGTTCTAAAAGCTGCACAAATTGTTTTTGAAGAAGGCATTGGCACTCCAGTTTTATTGGGAAGAAAAAAAGTCATTCTTGAGCTGATGGAACAAATCGATTTTGAAGCTGAACTTGAAATTATAGACCCAAAGAATGATGAAAATGCAGATAAACTTCAGCATTATGCCCAAAAGCTCTGGGAAAAAAGAAGAAGAAGCGGAATCTCGCTTTATACAGCTGAAAAGCTAGTTCGCGAAAGAAACTACTTTGCGGGAATGATGCTCAGCGAAGGTGATGTGGATTGTATGATTTCTGGTTATGCACGTTCGTACCCTTCTGTGGTTGTTCCAGTTTTTGAAACCGTAGGAAGGTTTGAAGGCGTTACCAAAGTAGCTACTACAAATTTGATGTTAACCAAACGTGGCCCGTTGTTCATTTCTGATACTTCTATAAATATTGATCCAACAGCTAAAGAGCTTGCGAAAATTGCACAAATGACAAACTATACAATGAAAATGTTCGGCTTGCAGCCCGTAATTGCGATGATCTCGTATGCCAACTTTGGCTCCTCAAAAGATCCGCATGCCACTAAAGTTCGCGAAGCTGTAGATTTACTTCACAAAAGCAATCCAGATATGATTGTAGATGGCGAACTACAAACTGATTTTGCCCTAAACCCTGAATTACTTCAAAGAAAATTTCCATTTTCAAAATTGGCAGGTAAAAAAGTGAACGGACTAATTTTTCCGAATCTTGATTCTGCAAACAGTAATTATAAATTATTGAAGGAATTGAACGGCGTTGAATCCATTGGCCCAATTATGTTGGGAATGCGTAAACCTGTTCATATTTTACAATTGGGTGCTAGCGTTGAGGAAATGGTAAATATGGCCGCCGTAGCGGTTGTAGATGCACAACAGAAAGAGAAAAGTGTAAGTGGGAAGTGAATCAAACAAAGTGTAGCTTTTTCCTTCAATTTTTTTCACAAAAACCTCAATGGCAGTTGTAAATAATTATACTATATTTGAGCCTTTAAGTTTTCGTTAACACATGATAACCCATATACAGGGAAGACTGGTTGAAAAAAATCCGACCGACGTAGTGATAGATTGTAATGGAGTAGGATACTTTATCAATATCTCCTTGCACACATTTTCCGAACTCCCCACTAGTGAAAATGTAAAACTGTTTACCCATTTACTCGTTAGAGAAGATGCCCATACACTATATGGATTTTCAAGTGTTGCAGAACGAGAAATATTTAAGTTGTTGATTAGTGTTTCCGGAGTTGGAGCAAGTATAGCTAGAACGATGTTGTCGTCCTTGGCGCCAGAACAAGTTTTGGAGGCAATTGCAACAAATGATATTGTAACAATCCAATCCGTAAAAGGGATAGGAACCAAGACTGCCCAACGTGTGGTTTTGGATTTAAAAGATAAGATTTTAAAAGTGTACGGTTTGTCGTCTATTTCTGCCGGATCAAGCAATACGAACAAAAATGAAGCGTTATCTGCTTTGGAGACTTTAGGTTTTGTTCGCAAACAGTCTGAGAAAGTGGTTGATACCATTGTGAAGGAAAACCCACAGGCTTCAGTAGAAATGATCATTAAACAAGCTTTAAAAAATTTGTAAAATTTGAAGGCAAAAAATTACGTTTACAAGGGTGGCTTTTTTAAGCTTTTAGCAATAGTAAGTTTCATACTGGTTAGCAATGTTTCGCTGGCACAGGACTCAACCGCAGTCGGAAACGAAATGGGAAGAATGGATCTCCCCACCCCTAACAGCATCCAGGATTTATATACTTATGATCCTATAACAGACAGATATATTTATACCCAAACTTTGGGTAGCTTTAATATAACTTACCCTATTATTCTTACGCCTCAGGAATATCAACGCCTCATTCAAGAAGAGCAGATGAAGGCATATTTCAAAGAAAAAATTGATGCTGCTGATGGTAGAAAAGAAGGTGCTGAGGAACAACAGAAAAATTTGCTTCCAACTTTTTATGTGAATGGAAGTTTCTTTGAGTCTATTTTCGGAGGAAACACTATCGAAGTAATCCCGCAAGGTTCTGTTGAAATAGACCTTGGTTTGCTTTATACTAAACAGGATAACCCGCAATATTCACCACGAAACAGAAGCAACTTCTCTTTTGATTTTGACCAACGGATCAGTTTAAGCCTTTTGGCAAAAGTGGGAACAAGACTTCAGGTTACTGCAAATTATGATACCGAAAGTACTTTCGATTTCCAGAACCAGATAAAGTTGGAATACACCCCCACAGAAGACGATATCATTCAAAAGATTGAAGTAGGTAACGTAAGTATGCCGCTGAATAGCTCATTGATTCAAGGAGCGCAAAGTCTTTTCGGGGTAAAAACACAACTTCAGTTTGGTAAAACTACCATTACAGGAGTTTTCTCTGAACAAAAATCTGAAACAAGAACAGTTACCGCGGAAGGTGGTGCCACCATTACGGATTATGAACTTTTTGCCTTAGATTATGACGATAACCGCCACTTCTTTTTGTCACACTATTTTAGGGACAACTATGACCGTGCATTAAAGCAATATCCTTTCATCAATAGCAATGTTCAGATTACCCGAATGGAAGTTTGGATAACCAACCGCACTAGCCGTACCGAAAACGTACGAAATATTGTAGCGGTTCAGGATATAGGTGAGTCCGATCCAACAAATATTGGATTGAACACCCCTCCAGGGGGCTTTATTAGAGCAACGCGAAATGCTTATCCTGATAATGCAAACAACCTTTTTAATCCCTTTGGAATAAACGGCAGTGAGCCATCATTATTAAACCCAGCAATTCGTGATGTTGCAAGTGTACGTCAAGGTTTTACAGGAGTGCAGGTAAATGAAGGTACGGACTTCGTTACACTGGAAAACGCCCGAAGATTGGATTCAGGTGAATATTCCCTCAACTCACAACTTGGTTATATATCGTTAAACCAACGTTTGACTAATGATGAGGTTTTAGCAGTTTCATTTCAATTTACCGTTAATGGAAAAGTGTATCAAGTGGGTGAATTTTCCAATGATGGTGTAGAAGCAAACGGTGGCACAAATAACAATGGCGGTGGCGGCGGCGGAAATCCTCCAGGCGGAGAAGTTGGACTTGCCCAAAATCTTGTGGTTAAACTTTTGAAGAGCAGCATCACAAATGTACAAGAACCAACGTGGGATTTGATGATGAAAAACATCTACCCAATTGGAGCATACCAACTTGAGAAGGAAGATTTTAGACTGAACATACTTTATACAGACCCTTCGCCACTTAACTATATTGAACAGGCGCAGGGTGGGCCAGAACTTCCAGATGATGTGAAGAATCAAATTCTTTTAAAGGTATTCAATGTTGATAGGTTGAACTTCAACAATGACCCCGTACAAGATGGTGATGGTTTCTTTGACTTTCTTCCAGGAATAACTGTAGACGCACAAAACGGACGGATTATTTTCACTACTGTCGAGCCTTTTGGAAAACATTTGTTTGAAAAATTGAATGTACCCTCCATTCCGGCTACTTATGATATGCCGGCTACCTACAACGCAAACCAAGCAAAATACGTTTTCCGAACACTTTATACAGGAACAAAAACACAAGCAGAACAGCAAGAAAGTGAGAAAAATAAATTTCAGTTAAAAGGAAGTTACAAATCTACGGGCGCAGATGGAATTCCAATTGGGGCTTTCAATATTCCCCAAGGTTCTGTTACCGTAACCGCTGGAGGAAGAACTTTAGTGGAAGGTGTAGACTATACCGTTAACTATCAATTGGGAAGAGTTCAGATTTTGGATCCCTCCTTGTTGAATAGCAACATTCCAATTTCTGTAAGCACTGAAAACAATTCACTTTTTGGGCAACAGAGCAAACGTTTTACAGGCTTGAACGTAGAGCATAAGTTAAGTGATAATTTTTTGATAGGCGCAACCTACTTAAACCTTAACGAACGTCCTTTGACACAAAAATCATCCTATGGTGTAGAACCTATCAATAATAGTATTTACGGAATAAATCTGAATTATTCAACAGAGGTTCCATTCCTTACCAGAATGGTGAACCATCTTCCTAATATTGATACTGATGTTGAATCCAACGTTTCTTTGCGTGGCGAATTTGCATATTTAAACCCTGGTGCTCCAAAAGTTTCCGATTTTGATGGAAAAACTACAGTATATGTAGATGATTTTGAATCTTCACAAACAGGAAACGATATAAGCACCCCCTTAAGTTGGTCTTTATCTAGTACTCCCGTTGGCTATGGTGGTGAATTGGCAAATGATAATTTAGGATATAATTACAACCGTGCGAAATTGGCTTGGTACACTATTGATCCTATATTTTATAGTAGTCAAAGACCAGAAGGTATTAGCGATGAAGATCTTTCTTCTCCTTTTACCCGTCGGGTTTTTAGAGATGAAATTTTCCCGCAACAAGATATTATTCAAGGTCAGACACAGGCTTTGTTCACCTTAGATTTAGCGTATTACCCATCTCAAAGAGGAGAATATAACTATAGTCCCGAGGCTTCAGGCGGCAATACACTTCCAAACCCTGAGAATCGCTTTGGAGGGATTATGCGACAACTTACTACAACTGATTTTGAAAAATCGAATGTTGAATACATCCAGTTTTGGGTTATGGATCCTTTCATTTACGAAGAAAACAATGGAAACCCAGGAGGGGTATTAAATTTTAACCTTGGAAGCATTTCGGAAGATGTATTGAAAGACGGAAGAAAACAATACGAAAACGGATTGCCTAAAGATGGAACTGATAACAACACAACATCAACAGCTTGGGGTAAAGTACCTACCAACCAATCTCTGGTTTACACCTTTGACTCAGAAGGGCAGGAGCGCTTAAATCAAGATATCGGATTTGATGGTTTGGACAACGCAGGTGAAGGTGCTAAATTTCCAGCTTTTGCAGGGCTTCCCGATCCTGCGAATGATGATTATCAATATTTTTTGCAAGCCGAAGGAAGTATTTTAGATCGTTATTTAAAATATAACGGAACCCAAGGAAACTCTCCTGTAGAGATTTCAAATACAAATCGTGGGAGCACCGCACAACCTGACGTGGAAGATATAAATCGTGACAATACCATGAACACGATTGACAGCTATTTTGAATATAACGTTCCTATGTTTCCAGGTATGAACAGGGATAACAATCAATATATTTCAGATGTAAAGAGTCAGCAAGTAATCACACCAGATAATAATACTATCGATGTGCGTTGGATACAATTTAAAATTCCGATTAGCGAGCCTGACCAAGCCATTAATGGTATTTCCGACTACAGATCTATCCGGTTTATGCGAATGTTCCTTTCACAGTTTTCGCAAAAAACCATTTTGCGTTTTGGCACAATGGAACTGATTCGGGGCGATTACAGAAAATTCGAAAAAACATTGGATAATGTAACTTTTGAAGATCCTGCCAATGACGATACTCTTTTTGAAGCAGGATCCGTAAGTATTGAAGAAAATGAAAACCGTGAGCCTATTCCGTATGTTTTGCCGCCAGGACTTGAACGTGAACAGTTAAATAACAACAATAATATTATTCGCGAGAACGAGCAATCGCTTTCATTGCGGGTATGTGGTTTGGAGGAAAATGATGGCCGCGCTGTGTATAAAAACTTTAATGTTGATATGCGTCAGTATAAAAATCTGGAAATGTTCATTCACGCCGAATCCATTATAGATAATAACAATTCAACAGAGTTACAGGATGGACAGTTGGTTGCATTTATGCGTTTAGGTAATGACCTTACCAATAACTATTACGAAGTTCAAATACCGTTAAATCCAACAAACTTTGGTGCAAGAACCGCAGAGGAAATTTGGCCCATTGCAAACCGTTTAAATTTACCCCTGGATTTACTTCAACAAATAAAAACAAAAGTTCTTGGCGATTCAAGTTACGATCAAACCGAGGTAAACTTCTTCAACCAATCTGAACTTGATGGCGGTGCAACCAATGGTGAAAACGAATTACGAATAGGAATAAAAGGAAATCCAAGTTTCGGAAACGTCAGAACCATTATGCTTGGTGTAAGAAATAGTACAAATAATGAGTTATGTGGTGAAGTTTGGTTCAACGAGCTCAGAATGTCCGAACTTAAAAATAAAGGTGGCTGGGCAGCGGTAGTAAGTATGGATGCAAATATTGCAGATTTTGCAACCATTAGTGCTACAGGAAAAAGAAGCACCATCGGTTTCGGTTCCTTGGAGCAAGGCCCAAACCAAAGAAGCCGTGAAGATTTTCAACAATATGGAGTAGTTACAAACTTGAACCTAGGACAACTATTGCCGAAAAAATGGGGAGTTCAACTTCCATTCAATTATGGGCGTTCAGAAGAGTTAATAACACCTCAATACGATCCTGAATTCCAAGATATTGAGTTGGAAACTAGGTTAGACAATACAGAAGACCAAGACGAAAAAGACAGAATAAAGAATCAATCAGTAAATTATACCAAGCGTGAAAGTGTAAACTTAATTGGGGTTCGTAAAGAACGTACAGGAGATTCCAAAGCTAAAGTATATGATATAGAAAATTTTACAGGATCCTTTTCATACAACCAATTAGACCATCACGATTTTGAGGTAGAAGATGCGGTGGAGCAAAACGTTCGCGTGGGTGCAACTTATAATTATAATTTCACAGCAAAACCGATAGAGCCTTTCAAAAAGAATGATTCTTTATTTAGAGGGCAATACTGGAAGTTCATGAAAGATTTCAACTTTAATTACTTGCCAACTAATATTTCAGTAAGCTCAAACATTACACGACAATACAACGAACAGAAATTTAGGGAAATTGATTTGCAGGCTGGTAATATTGGATTGCCAAGATTATACCAACGCAATTACCTTTTCGACTGGCAATACACCATAAATCATAACTTGACCAAATCATTACGATTAAACTTTACGTCTTCGAATAATATGATTGTAAATAATTATTTGAACGATGACGGCGTAGTTAACAACGAAATTGGTGTTTGGGATGGTTTCTTTGATGTGGGCGATCCAAATCAACATTTCCAATCCCTACAATTAAATTATGATTTGCCTTTCAACAAGTTTCCTTTCCTTAAATTTATAAGAGCAACCTATTCATATACTGGTGATTATCAATGGCAACGCGGGAGTGACCAATTTAATAACATTCCCATTGAGTTAAGTGATGGAACAGTAGGTACCTATAATTTGGGTAACTCTATCCAGAATGCCAGCACGCACCAAATAAACTCTAGCTTAGATATGAATGGATTTTATAGGTATGTTGGGCTTACTAAAATTAAGAAGAGCAAGCCTAAAAAATCGACAACTGGAGAAGAAGGTGGAAAAGGTGATGAAAAAGGTGCTGGAAAAGAAGGAAAAGACGGTAGAGAAAGCAAATTGGATCCAGAAGAGAAAGGCGCCCTATCAAATGGAAAAACCGGTTCGCCAAACGTTCTTGGAAAAGGTGCTGGTGCAGAAGGAGGTTTAAATGCAGGTGATAAAGCGTTGAATACAGTCATTGGTTTTGCAACCATGCTGAAGAAAATACAATTCAATTATCAGGAAAACAATGGTATTTATTTGCCAGGTTATTTACCGTCAATTGGTTTTATTGGTACGCTTAAACCAACTACTGGTTTTGTTTTTGGAAGTCAGGCTGAAGTTAGAGATCTTGCTGCAAGAAAAGGTTGGTTAACGTTATACCCAGAATTTAACGAGCAATATACAGAAGTTGAAAGTCGCCAAATGGACATTCAGGCTAATTTAGAACCTATAAACGATTTGACAATTGACGTAAATGGAAGCAGAATTTATTCTGAAAACTATTCTGAAAATTATATAGTTCAAGATGGCCTTTATAATTCGTTGACCCCAACTACATTTGGGAACTTCAACATTTCGACAGTCTTAATTAAAACAGCATTTAGCACAAGCGATGAAAACAGTTCTGCTGCTTTTGATGAATTCCGAAGCAATAGATTGACTATTGCAAATAGACTTGCCGAAGATTATTATCAAGGAGGAGCAATTCCTAGAGATACACTCGGATATCCCGTTGGTTTCGGAAGAAATAGCCAAGATGTGTTGTTGCCTTCTTTCCTTGCTGCATATAAAGGAAGTAATGCTTCAAAAGAGAAAACAGGAATCTTTAGGGATATTCCACTTCCCAATTGGGATATTAAATATACTGGTTTAATGAACATTCCTTGGTTTAAGAAAAACTTCAAACGTTTTTCACTTGCCCATGGATATAGAGCTAACTATACAGTCAACCAGTTTCAGTCTAATTTAGATTACGATCCAAATAATCCCGAAGCACCAGATCAATCAGGGAACTTTAAAGTGAAAACTTTATTGACCAATGTAAACTTGACGGAACAATTTTCCCCTTTATTGCGATTGGATTTTGAAATGAACAATTCAGTAAAAATCCTTGCTGAAATGCGAAAGGACCGTGCCCTTTCTATGAGTTTCGCCAACAACTTGCTAACGGAAATTAAAGGGAATGAATACATTATTGGTCTTGGATATAGAGTAAAGGATTTGCGCATTTCCACTAATTTTGGAGGAAAGAAATCGGTCATAACCAGTGATTTAAATTTTAAGGTCGATCTTTCAAGAAGAGATAATATAACAATCATTAGGTATTTAGACATTGAAAACAACCAAACTACAGCTGGGCAGACCATCTATGGCGCACAATTGTCTATTGATTATGCTTTGAGCAAAAATCTAACTGCATTGTTCTATTATGACCACACATTCTCTAAATATGCTATCTCAACAGCATTCCCACAAACAACAATCAGAAGTGGATTTACACTTCGCTATAACTTTGGAAACTAAGAATTTTTATATTAATTTATTATGAACGTACCATCAAATTTAAAATACACTAAGGACCATGAATGGGTTCTTATTGAAGGCGATATAGCCACTATTGGAGTTACTGACTTTGCGCAGGGCGAACTCGGCGATATTGTCTATGTAGAAGTTGAAACCGTTGGTGAGACTATGGATAAAGAAGAAGTATTTGGGACAGTTGAAGCAGTAAAAACGGTTTCAGATTTGTTTTTGCCTCTTTCGGGAGAAATCATTGAGTTCAACGAATCCCTTGAGTCTGAACCTGAAAAGGTCAACACAGATGCCTATGGAGAAGGTTGGATGATAAAGATGAAAATTTCAAACCCCGACGAAATTGCAGAACTATTGGATGATGCCGCATATAAAGCACTTATTGACGGATAAATCTATATTGCTAATTGCAATACTTTACAGTTGCTTAATTTCTGTTCTATTCTTTATTCCTAGTCCAGATTTGCCGAAAGTCCAAATCTTAGCATTAGATAAAATAATTCACAGTTTGATTTACTTTATACTGGTTAATCTTTGGATGCTGTATTTGTATATAAAAAACGATTACCAGTTTGATAAAAAATGGATATTATTCCTGTTGCTTTCAGTACTGCTTTATGGCATAATAATTGAGATATTACAGGGGCTGTTAACAATTTCACGCAGTGCAGATATTTTTGATGTTGCCGCAAACTTAATAGGTTCTTTGATTGGAATCTATTTTTTCAAAAGCATAAAAAATAAATTAAAAGCTTAAAATTTCAATTAAGTTTTAAATTGAATGATAATTTCTATATTTTAGCAACAAGTTAAACCCACTATTATGGAACCCAAAAAAAATCCGAAAGCAGACGTTAGCCGTAAGAGTATGCTTTTTTTCCAACTTGGAATGGTTGCTATGCTTTTTCTGGCATGGCAAGCAATTGAATGGAAATCTTATGACAAATCCGATACTGACTTCGGAAAACTGGATGTAAGTGAAGATCTTGAAGAAGAAATTCCGATTACACAACAATTAACGCCACCACCGCCACCACCACCTCCGCCACCAGCACCAGAGGTTATTGAGGTTATTGAAGATGAAGTAGAAATTGAAGAAACCGTAATAAAATCTACTGAAGCAAAACAAGATGAAAAAATTGTTGAGGTTAAGGAAATCAAGGAAGAAGTGGTTGAAGAAGAAATTGCCGACGTTCCTTTCGCAGTAATTGAAAATGTGCCTATTTATCCAGGCTGCGAGAATGAAAGAGGGAATGATGCAAAAAAGAAATGCATGTCCTCAAAAATTAGTGAGTTCATCAATAAAAAATTCAATACAGATTTGGCTTCTGATTTGGGTTTAGATGGCAGACAACGTATAGCCGTTCAATTTAAGATTGATAAAAATGGAAAGGTTGTAGATGTTCGGGCACGTGCTCCACATCCAAGACTTGAAAAAGAAGCTATGAGCGTAGTACAATCATTGCCAGATATGACACCAGGGAAGCAACGTGGAAAACCAGTTGGTGTACTTTATTCACTTCCTATAGTTTTTGATATTCAATAAGTAATTATAAAAATTTTTAAAACCCCCTATTTGCACCAGCAAATAGGGGGTTTTTTCGTTTTGGCACAACAGTTGTATTTTATAATAGTGTAAACCTTTTAAACTTATACATTATGAAAGAAGTTGCAAAAAATACCCGAAACAAAAGAGTCGAAAAAATGCAAATTAACATCAAATGGAATTCACGTTTGTTTTTCCAAATTGGTGTCATTGCCAGCTTACTTTCCGTTTTTTTCATAATGCAAACAGATTTTGAAAAAAAGGTTGCAATATATAAACCTATAACTTCAAATAGTATAGAGGAGCCGCCATTTATGCATTATGTAGTTGATGTTGATAAACCTAAGACTATAGAAAAAACTAAGGTAGTTCAGAAAAAACAACCCCTTCAAACAGTTGTTAAAAGTAATTCTATTACTATAAAACCAAATGATACACCCGAGATTGAAACTTCCATTTTGCCTACTGATGCTCCAGTTTTTAAAACACCTGTAACAATCATCAATAATCAAGTTGATTCAAAACCTGAGCCTCCTAAATCTATGATGAACGTAGAGTTTGTCCCAGTTTTTCCTGGCTGTGAATCTTTAGATACAAATGCTGAAAAGGTGGAATGTATGTCTTCTAAAATAAATTCATTTATCAATAGAAATTTCAGAAAAGAAGTTTTGGAAAACCTAAACGCAAACGAAACCTACAGAATTTATGTTAATTTTAAAATAGATTCAAATGGATTTGTGACCGATGTTGTTGCAAGCTCTCATAACAATGACCTAAAGAAAGAAGCGCAGCGTGTAATCAATAATTTACCAACAATGAAACCTGGTAAGCAAGGGATTAGAAATGTGGATGTTCTTTACACGATCCCCATCATTTTTAAGATTAAATAGTATAATTTGAATAAAAAGGAAGGCTCCCAATTAAAAAGGGAGCCTTTTTTGAATTCCGTCATTACAAAAAAACTGTATCTTTCGGCATCAAACAGTCAAACCCCAATGAAACAGTTTATATTTCTTCTTATTATTTGTTTTTCAGTAGTTTCTTTTGCGCAGGTTCCTTCGGCCCAATATGAGAAATACCCGGTTTTTAAAGAATGTGCAAGTGCAGATGTAGCTGCAGTGGAGGCCTGTTTTAACAATACACTGCAACAATTCATTTTTGAAAATTTCAAAGTTCCAGAAAAAGTTTTTTCGGAAAATTATAAAGGAAATGTGAATGTTTTGTTTGAGGTTACTAAAGAAGGTAAGTTTAAAGTTTTATATGTTGATGGAATATATGATGAATTAAAAGAAGAAGCCCGACGTGTATTTGAATCGCTTCCTGAAGTAGTGCCTGCCACATATAACGGATCGCCCGCTTATGTACAATTTACCTTGCCTGTTGCCATTCCACTCGTTGCACCTGGTGAAAGCATCATTCAGGCCGAGGGAATTTCAAAGAAAAACGAAAGAGAGTTACTCGTTAATGAATATGATGCTCTTGAAAACCTTCCCTATAATAACGAAGAGTATAAAAGCAATATAAACATTCCACTATCGCACCATAATTACAGTCTTTTCGATTCAGCTTTAAACCGAGTTGGCCTGAACAATCACACCGCCCAAAAGCCTTATATTTATAACGAAGTAAATAAATATTACGATTTTGAAGGTGCTAATAAGGAAATTTTAAAAAACAAGTCTTCGTGGTTTGGCAGAAAACTATGGAACGAACACCTTGTTACCATTAAAGGGAAAGATTATTGGTTAACCCTTGATGCCGGAGTTGATTTGCAAGCTGGAAAAGATTTTGATGCAAATATTGATACCTATAACAATACTCGCTTGGTTTATACACAGGGAAGTGTTGGAAGGCAAATAGGTTTTTTTGGCGTAATCTATGAAAGTCAAGGTCGTTTTGCGGATTATTTTAACAGATATGCTGAGTCTATTCGCCCTGACGGTGGAAACCCAGCAATCATTCCAGGGCGTGGTATTGCAAAAGGGTTTCGCTCGGATTCTTATGATTATCCTATTGCAACAGGGCATATTTCTTATACACCTTCAAAATATTTCAATATTCAGTTGGGCCATGGCAAAACATTTCTTGGTGATGGTTATCGTTCTTTATTTACTAGCGATAATGCTAGTCCGTACCCATTCTTCAAAATAAATACTACTTTTTGGAAGTTGAAATATACCAACACCTGGATGTCATTACGAGATGTTCGTCCTGAGGTTACTGAAGATGGCTCTTTCCGAACAAAATATATGGCTAATCATTATTTGAGCTATAACATTACAAAACGATTGAATATTGGTCTGTTTGAATCTGTACTTTGGCAAAATGACAACAATCGTGGTTTCGACGTCAACTATCTAAACCCAATAATTTTTTACCGAGCCATAGAGTTTTCAACGGGATCCCGAGGAGGCAATGCTTTGATTGGAATTAGTGCCAAATATAAAGTGAATGACCGCTTAAATGCTTACGGTCAATTTATAATTGATGAATTTTCTACTAGCGATGTTTTTGGTGGAAAAGGAAGTTATAAAAATAAAACGGGCTATCAACTTGGGTTGAAATATTACAATGCCTTTGGTTTAAAAAATCTTTATTTGCAAACCGAGTATAACAGAGTAAGGCCCTATACCTATTCGCATAATACAGTTGTGCTTAATTATGGGCATAACAACCAATCTATGGCCCATACCCTTGGGGCTAATTTTTCTGAATTTATAACTATTGCTCGTTACCAGAAAGGAAGGGTCTATGGTGATGCCAAGTTTATTTTGGCAAAACGTGGATTTGAATTCAATACCCCAGAAGACTCATATTTTTATGGAGGAAATATTTACGGAAACGAAGATGACCGCATTTCTGATGTTGGCAACGATTTAGCTCAGGGAAACACCACTAATTTTTTCCACGCAGAAGTGCAAGCAGGCTACGTTATTAACCCCGCAACCAACTTAAAGATTTATGGAAGCTTTATTTTTAGAGATTTTGACCCTAAGGTTAATACCGAAACTGTATATAAAAATCAAACCACTTGGGTTAATTTGGGTATACGTACAGATTTGTTTAATTGGTATTATGATTTTTAGAAAATCTTAATCTAGGTCATTACTTCCCTGAACATTTTGTTTTGCTTTAGGAGTTTTGTTTTCTTCTTGCTTAACTTGCTCTTTCATTTTCTTTTCAAGTTTTTCACGAGCTTGTCTGTTTTTTTCAGCATTGTCTTCAATAGGTTTCCGTTCTGCAGCAACACTTTTATATATCATTCTTAAAAAAGCTTCGGTGCTAATAAAACCAGTGCCATATCCCAAGGCATCATATTCTTTTGTAATATCGGTCATTTTTGCCACCTCGTCTTCAGATTTTTTGTTTAAGTAATTCGCAAATACCCTCTTGTAAACAATAGATAGCATATTCACAGTTGTTTGAAGATCTTTATAGGTGCCAACATCTCCATGGCCTGGAATTATTTTAGTGTCCTCATTTACAACTAGCAGCGTTTTTTCAAGACCTTCAATACAACCCTTTAGGCTTCCTCCGTTCTCGATATCAATAAATGGATATTTCCCATTAAAGAAAATGTCTCCAGTGTGCAAAACATTACTATCTGTAAAATACACCATTGCATCACCGTCGGTATGGGCGTTGTGCACATGGAAAACATATATTTTTTCTCCATTAAAATGAAATGTAAGGTCTTCCGAAAAAGTGACTATAGGAAGCGCTTCTTGAGGTATTTTTTTAGAATCTTTTTCGATCATTCCTTGTAGTCTATTGCGTACATTTTCCTGTGAAAAGATTACGGTTCCAGTTTGTGCCATTGCTGCATTGCCACCAGTATGATCACCATGAAAATGTGTGTTAACCAAAAAGCGTACAGGTTTATCGCTCTTTTTTTTGATGTCTTCCTGAATTTGCTCAATGCCATCTGTATATTGGTCATCAATCATAAAAATACCATCGCTGCCAAAACTTAGCCCAATATTTCCTCCCTTACCCTGGAGCATATAGATATTATTGTTCACTTTTATGAGTTTAGTGTTTACCTTCTGGCCAGTATCAGTTTGCGCAAATGCTGTTAAAACGAAAAATAGAAATGCAGTATTTAATATTAATTTGGAAAACATATTTTTTAAATTTTAAAATTGGTTGAAAATACTAAAAATGCTGAAATAAAGCATAACATTATCAAGATTATATTGCGGAAAAATTACAGGAAGCGTATCTTTGCCCAGCCTAAAAAAAAATGAGCTTGTCCGTTACTCAATCACAATCAATTACCCAATCCGTTGTTAGGAATTTTATTGAAATTACCAAATTTCGACTTTCCGTTAGCGTTGTGTTCTCCTCGGTTGCAGGTTATTTGCTGGGTGCAGATTCCATTGATTTTTATATACTTTTCTTGTTGTGCGTAGGTGGTTACTGTATGGTTGGTGCGTCTAATGTTTATAACCAGATCATAGAAAAGGATCTCGATGCGCTGATGGACCGCACCAAAAACAGGCCACTTCCAGCTGGGCTAATGAGTGTTAAATCGGCCTTTATACTTGCTTCAATTTTAACTATTGTGGGTATAGTGGTACTTTATTCCATCAATCCAATTACAGCAATGTTTGGGGCCATTTCTATTTTTATGTACGTCAGTCTTTATACACCTTTAAAAACTAGAACGCCACTATCGGTTTTTGTAGGTGCTTTTCCTGGAGCTATACCGTTTATGTTGGGTTGGGTGGCTGCTACTGGTAAATTTGGTATTGAGCCGGGAACCTTATTTATGATTCAGTTTTTTTGGCAATTCCCACACTTTTGGGCTATCGGGTGGTTCCTTTTTGAAGATTATAAAAAAGGAGGGTTCTTTATGCTTCCCAACGGAAAGCGTGATAAAGGAACAGCAATTCAAGTAATTTTATACACCATATGGACAGTATTGGTGTCGCTCATCCCAATTTTAGGAATTACCGGAAAACTTTTCTTGACGCCAATTTCAGGAATCTTAATTGGAGTTTTAGGGGTTGGACTTATCTATTACGCCATTCGTCTTTATAAAGAAAAAACATCAAAAGCCGCCAAACAACTTATGTTAGCAAGTGTGAGCTATATTACATTGTTGCAGATAATTTATGTAGCGGATAAATTTTTAAGATAAAAAATGCGCAGTAATAGATTATGCGCGCGTATTGATTAAAAAGAGTAAAAAAATAAATGAATAAAGATAGCTGAGTGGATTTCTATTTTGCGGAGCCAAACAGAAATTTATACCGAAGCCCGAATTAACAAAATATAGAATGGATTTAACCGAAGGAACTGAAGAAACCAAAAGAAACAGAGCGAAAAAGAACATACTCTGGTTTGGAATTATTAGCCTAACTATGAGTTTTGCTGGACTTACCAGTGCTTATGTAGTAAGCAAGGAAAGGCCGGACTGGATTTCAAGTTTTGAATTACCACAAGCTTTTCAAATAAGTCTCGCATTGATAGTTGCGAGTAGTTTTACAATCTTTTTTGCACTCCGATTTATTAAAAAGCAAAATAACGCACTCGGAATGTTTTTTTTGGTTACCACCTTTTTGTTAGGTGTTTTGTTTGTTGTTTTTCAGTTTGTGGGGTTTTCAGAGATTATAGAAAGCGGCTATAATTTTACAGGGCCTACAAGTAGTATAACCACTTCATTCATCTATTTAGTAGTTTTACTTCACGTGGCGCACGTTTTTGCAGGGCTAATAGCGCTTTTGGTTGTAATTTATAATCATTATAAACAAAAATATGAAAACGGTAAAACCCTTGGTGTTGAACTGGCTGCAACTTTTTGGCATTTCGTGGATGTAGTGTGGATTTACCTGTTCTTATTTTTATATTTTGTTAAATAAAAATTAAACGTATTTTTGAACCTTATTTAAAACCAAATTATTTTTATGGAAGCTACTGTTGTTAAAACAGGTACCGAAGGAAAAACCTGGGGCGGCGGGAACGACCCGCTTAAAGCAAGTTATGGCAAAATGATGATGTGGTTTTTCATCGTTTCTGATGCCTTGACTTTTTCAGGATTTCTTGCCTCTTACGGATTTTCACGATTCAAATTTGTAGATGCTTGGCCAATTCCGGATCAAGTATTTACTCACTTCCCTTTTCTTCATGGGGTAGATGCGCCTATGTATTATGTGGCATTTATGACCTTTATTTTGATTTTTTCATCGGTAACTATGGTTTTGGCCGTAGATGCAGGTCATAAAATGAAGCAGAATAAAGTTATATTATACTTATTCCTAACAATTATTGGGGGTCTTATTTTCTTGGGCTCGCAGGCTTGGGAATGGGCAACTTTTATTAAAGGTGATTATGGTGCAATAGAAACTAAAGGGGGTCAAATTATTCAATTTCTTGATAAAGAAGGCGAGCGAGTTGCATTGAGTGATTTTGCTGCAGCGGCTACTGGAGAGCGTATAGAGCATACAAAAGATAATGGAATTTGGTTCAACACAGAAGGAGAGTATTATCCAAGTGTTTCTTTTGAACAAGTAAAAGCAGGGTTTCTAGCTAATGATAATATTTTGGTGAGGGTTCAGCATAAAGATGAACATGGACATCCTATTGTTTTAAACCGCGAAGAATCTATTGCAAAAGTTGTAAATGATGGTGCTATGGTTGTGGAAGGAGCAAACCTTCGCCACAATGAATATGGACATCCATTATTTGCAGATTTTTTCTTCTTTATTACTGGATTTCACGGCTTTCACGTTGCTACTGGGGTATTGATAAACTGTATCATATTTTTTAATGTGATCTTGGGTACCTACGAACGCCGCGGCCATTACGAAATGGTTGAAAAAGTAGGACTGTACTGGCACTTTGTGGATTTAGTATGGGTATTTGTATTTACATTCTTTTATCTTGTATAAAATTTTTATAGTAGAAAAATGGCACACGAACAAGCACATAAATTAGAAATATTTAGAGGAGCATTAAAGTTCAAATCAAACGTAAGTAAGATTTGGGGAGTATTTATTATACTTTCTATAGTTACAACAGTAGAAGTAGCCTTGGGTATTATCCGTCCTGCTTTCTTGGTAGATCATCACTTTTTAGCTCTTAAGCTTCTTAACTGGGTATTTATAATCCTTACACTTTTTAAAGCATACTACATTACTTGGGACTTTATGCACATGCGCGATGAAACAAAAGGGTTACGTAGAGCCGTAATCTGGACCTCATTGTTTTTGATAGCCTATTTGGTAGCACTAGTATTGATAGAAGGTGATTATATTTTTGAAGTTTATAAAAATGGTTTTATAAAATTTAATTTTTAGACCTACACTTAACTTATATTAAAAGCCCTCTTTTTGAGGGCTTTTTTATGATTTGTCCGGCCGAGTCCTTCATCAATGCTCAGGATAAACTATAGTCGAGACCACTTTGTACGGTTAGGCATTCTATTCCTTTATCACTTTAAAAACTTGCTCGCCTACATCGGTAGCTACTCTTAAAAAATACATCCCGCTTTGAAGGTTTTTAATATCGAGTTCCTGAATATTCCCAATTTGTTGAAATACATTCTTACCCAAAACATCAAAAACGCTGGCACGTACAATAGTATCAGTTTTTGAGTCTATAAAGATTAAATCTTTTGTGGGATTGGGATAGATTTTTACAGTATTTAATTGGTTTTCCTCAACTCCTATAATGGTTTGGTTTTCATACCATGCTACTTTATCATCGTTCTGTGAGGATGAAATAACGTCCATATCGCCATCATTATCTATATCGGCGGCAATTACGGAACGTGGTGATTGTACTTCTGTACTGATAATTTTTTTTGCACTAAAACTGCCGAGACCATCCAAATTTTCAAACCAAACTACTTCACCTCCAAAAGGATCCGCATTCGTAGCTAATACATCATTGTCTCCATCATTATCCAAATCGGCAACATAAACAGTCCAAGCATCAATTAAAGTGCTCGTAATTGAGTTTTTGGAACCAAAATTCCCCAGTCCATCTAGGTTTTCGTACCAAGCAACTTCTTTGTCGAATGGCGATGCTGAAAAAGTATCCATATCCCCATCCCCATCCGCATCAGCAGGAATAACTCGTTTAAATAGGCTCCAGCGTTATTGATTGTATGGCGAGTGCCAAAATTACCTAAACCGTTCATATTTTCTATCCAGAATACGCCTTATGAGGTGCCTGTTCCATTTCCAAGAACATCCATATCGCCATCACTATCAATATCCGCCGTCATCACAAATCGAGGACTTCCAAAAGTATTAACATATAATTTTCTTAGAATAAAATTTCCTTGCCCGTTTAGGTTTTCATACCACGCTATGGTATTTCCAAAATCATCTGCGGCTATTGCATCTAAATCCCCATCATTGTCGATATCTGCCCCAATTACACAGGATGCTCCATCAACACCTCAATCAATATTTCTTAGAGAACTAAAAGTGCCATTACCGTCCAAGTTTTCATACCAAGCTACTCTATTTGAGGACTTGAAGAGCTGCTAAAACATCGATATCCCCATCATTGTCAATATCTGCCGAAGAAATCCAAGTAGTTCTGATCCAAAAATCGACTATTGTATTTTCGGAATCCAAAGTTACCATCCTCAAATTTTTATACCACGATATAAGGTTACTAAAACTTATTTGCTGAAAATACATCTTTAAAACCATCTCCATCTATATCCGCCGCACAAATTATTTGGGTGCATTTGCGGTTTGAGTAATAATTTGTTGTGGTCCGAATTGAGAATAACCATGAAAGTAAGACAAAAAAAATATGTAAACTAAATATTTCATTGATGGCATATTATAGAAAAAAGGCTCCCAAAAATCTTTGGAAGCCGTAACAAGTTTATAAATTAATTTTCTTTAAAAATTATATTCTGCTCTATTTCTCCGTCATCATAATTTTTTTCAACTTTATAGAGTCCAGGATCAAGATCATCAATTAACGTGGGCATATTAATACCCACGGAATCTTTTGGGGTTATAGTAACATTGGCATTTAAAACTCCATCATTAAATAGCGTAACGCTTCCTAAGTAGGTTTTCGGTTATAATTGTCATAACACCTGCGAGTATTCTGTCCAGATATACATTGTGATATCAAGTCAATATGTATAGCACTATGATTGGGATGTGTAATAATACTAAAATCCGTTTCATATTTGCTAACTTGTTTAATAATATTTTGTGTATATGTAAAGGATATGTCCTCATAGGGAGCAGGTTCAAGACAGTTGCAATCACATTCGAAAAATCGATATTCAAAGCCGGGTTGAAACAATGGTTTGTATAATGGATCGTTTGGATTGTTTGGGTCAAAATATTCCCCCGCATAGGGCTCATAAAGTGAAGCCACTGTAGTGGTAGCCTGAACCAATGGCGTAAAAGACTCAATTTTTTCACGCATGCGGCGCACTTGCCCGAGGGTTAAGTAATCCTGGACACAGTCAAAACAATAAGCATCGCTCATGGCGTTTTTAACATCTTCAGGGAAAATTTGATACTGAACGTTTATTTCATCGGTTTCGGTTCCATAATAACTACAGTTTTCATTTACATAAGGGCAATACCCTACCCCATTATTATCGAAATGATAATAACATGTATTGGCAGCCGTGTCCACGACATTGTCGTCTGCACAAGGGGCATTGTATTCGTTATTGGGATTACAGGGAGGTGGAGTAGGTATTCGTGTGGTATGTTCTTTATTCGAGCATCCATTGGTTTTCGAACGGGTATGGTAAAGCCCTAAAGCATGCCCATTTCATGGGTTGCGGTAACGCTGTTAAGTTTGTCTGCCTTTAAGATTATCATATCGCTACCAACGCCTCTAGCAGCTCCTCCAAATTCAGAACCATAAGGAACGTAAATGTTTATGGCGTTTGGCGTTTTATAGTTAGTTGCTGCATAGCTAAAAAACTGACTTATCTGACACCTTCCAACATTACCATAACCATCAGGGTCATATTGTCCTACTACTGTATGACAAATATATCTTTGCAGTGTTTCGTCCCAAATCCATTCAACAAGAGGAAGATTAGCTGGAGTTGTAAAGGAATCATAGCCTCTGTACTTAAAAAAAATATTGAATTGATTATAGAAAATATTCAATTTAGCGATACACTCCAAAACCTTGTCCTCGCTAAACTCGCCCCATCCATAAGAGCCATCCGGTTTCTGCACTTGCCAAAAAAATACATTCAATACAATAGGACCATCAGTATTAAGATCCAATAGATCCGTTGAGTAACTGAACTCGCCTGAAGTATCAGGGCTTTCTGTGCTTTCGGTGGCGCAGGTGTCTAAATAACTTTGGGCAAACATTTTTGTTGTGTTTCCCATAAAAATACAAAAAAGAAACAGATAAAGGAAGTTGGTTGTTTTCATAATTACTACATTGATTAAATTGTGTGACTACTTCAATATTACTCCTGAAGAATTTTTTGATGGTTTTAAAAGTCTTCCAAAAAAATAAAATTAACACCCAAAATATTGCCCAACCCCCTTTTACCCTGTATTTTTGCGAAAGCAAAAAAAATGCGAAAATGAAGAAATATATAGTCCTCGGCATCCTGTTTATTCTGCCCATAACGGCATACATTTTTTTTGCAATGAGTACCAATTATTTTAAGCCGTTGCCAGTCCTGACACCTTCGGTTGCCGAGTTGGATGGTTTTAAAGATCTTGATGGAAACCCCGTCCAATTGCAAAACCGTATTACAGTCTTAGGGTTTTTTGGAAATAATCTGGAGGATCATAGAGCTTATGCCTATAACCTTGCGCAAAAAATCTATAGCAAGAACCACGAGTTTAAAGAATTTCAATTTGTAATTCTTTTACCGGAGGGCACCGAAGCACAAGCTAAAAACATTGAACAAAAGCTGAAACAGATAGCACCCACCAATGCTTGGTTTTTCGCTTTTGGACCTAATGAAGATATCAGTAGGATTTTTCAGTCGCTTAATTCCAATCTTGCTTTAGATTCCAATTTATCCACCCCGTACGTTTTCATAATAGACAAAGAACGAAGCCTTCGTGGCAGAAAAGAGGACGAAGATGCAGGCGTGATGTATGGTTTTGACTCCAGCAATATTGCAGAAATAAACAACAAAATGAGCGACGACGTAAAGGTATTATTGGCAGAATACAGGCGTGCTTTAAAAAAGTATAAATCGAACCGAGAGATATAAAATATAGAATAGAGAAAAAAGAATAGAGATATTTCCGATTTTCAAAAAACAAACAATTTCCCCCGTGAAAAAAAATTATTCATACATAGGCATTTCTTTCATTATTTTAATTTTTGGTATTTGGGCGGTCCCTAAAATTGTGGACACCCTTTCAAAATCCGATCTTGAAACTATTGGTACTGTGCCGGCTTTCAGTTTTACAGATCAAAACGGAAAAACAATTACCAATAAAGATTACGAAGACAAAGTATATGTAGTTGAATTTTTCTTTACTACTTGCCCTAGCATTTGTCCAATTATGACTGAAAACATGATTAAAATTCAAAATGAGTTTTTGGGTAACCCCAAAGTTGGAATAGCCTCGTTTTCTATTGATCCTGAACATGACACTCCCGAAATATTAAAGGAATATGCCAAAAATAAGGGAATCACAAAACCACAGTGGCATTTGTTGACAGGTGAAAAAGAAAAAATATTCAAACTTGCAAATGAAGGTTTCAATCTTTATGTGGGAGAAGTGCCGGAAGCGGAAGGTGGTTTTGAGCATTCTGGATTTTTTGCATTGATAGACCAAAAAGGGAACATCCGTTCCAGAAAAGATGAAAGCGGAAACCCAATGATTTATTACGATGGGCTGGATGATAAACAGAATCCAAATGTTGAAAGAAGACATCAAAAAACTTTTGTAAAAAAATGCACACATCAGAAGAAAATACAAAAAAATATAACATTTGGATATGGATTCTCTCCATTGCTATTCCTTTAGCAGTTGCAGTCTTGTTTTCGGTAAAAATCCCTGGAGTAGATAGGTTGGGTTTTCTGCCACCCATTTATGCCACTATTAATGGCATAACTGCTATTCTTTTAGTAGTTGCTGTCTATCAAATTAGAAAAGGAAACAGAAAATTGCACGAACGATTAATGAAAACCGCAATCGGCTGTTCTGTTGTGTTTTTATTACTCTATATAGCGTATCATATGACTTCAGATTCAACTGTATATGGCGGTGATGGTATGTTGAAATATATATACTATTTTATTCTTTTGACGCATATTTTGTTGTCCATTACCGTTATACCTTTTGTTCTGATAACCTATGTGCGGGCCATTTCGGGCCAGTTTTATAAACACAGAAAAATTGCTCGAATAACATATCCGCTTTGGCTCTATGTGGCTGTAACTGGTGTGATTGTTTATTTAATGATTTCACCATATTATTAGACTTGAGATGTGAGATTGAGGTTTGTTTTAAACCTAACATTTTGAAACCTGTAACCTGAAACAATGAAACTTAAAATTCTTCTTATTACAATACTTTTTTTAATAATTGTACTTCCCGCCGAAGCGCAATGCGCCATGTGTCGTGCGGTTTTGGAAAGCGAAGAAGGAGGACAAGCAGCTAAAGGAATCAACAATGGAATTATTTATCTTATGATATTTCCATACCTGCTAATTGGTGGGGTTGGCTATGCAATCTACAGAAGCCGAAAGAAAGCCCGCTCTGAGGAAAACTCCTAATTGTTTTCATTTATTTCTGTAACAATTGGTGTTTTTTAGAGTCTTATTAATAACCAACATCCATATCTTTTCAAGTCTTAACAAGAATTTCACATATAGAAGGGAATTTCCCCTTTATTTTGTAATCCAACAATTTTCAGGATGATAGAAATAAAAAACCTTCATAAATCATATCACATGGGCAAAAACTCGCTTCATGTTTTAAAAGGGATTAATTTTTCGGTTTCCAAAGGAGAAATGGTTTCCATTATGGGTTCCTCCGGTTCAGGAAAATCCACTTTACTGAACATTCTTGGAATTCTTGACGAAGCAGATGAAGGCACTTACACTCTTGACGGCACATTGATTAAAAACCTGAATGAAAAAGTTGCTGCCCAATACCGCAATAAATTCCTTGGGTTTCATTTTTCAATCTTTCAACCTTATCAATTACAAATCTGCTCTGGAAAATGTGTCTATGCCTCTTTATTACCAAGGAGTAAAACGAAACATCCGTACAGAAAAAGCGATGCACTATCTGGAAAAAGTAGGCTTGGCAGATTGGGCTTCTCATCTCCCCAACGAACTTTCTGGAGGACAAAAACAACGTGTGGCAATTGCCCGTGCCTTGGCCAGCGATCCAAAAGTATTGCTTGCTGATGAACCCACGGGAGCGCTTGATACTAAAACTTCATACGAAGTAATGGAACTAATACAAGGCATTAACGACGAAGGGAAAACAATCCTTATCGTTACCCACGAAGACGATATTGCACATATGACCAAGCGTATTGTTAATCTGAAGGATGGGATCATCATTGACGATTCTATAGTGAATCAAGTCCGAGCCAAAACCGAAGCCTATGTTTAATATTGAGCGCTGGCAGGAAATTTTTGAAGCGATTCGTAAAAACAAATTGCGAACTTTTTTAACGGGTCTTTCCGTTGCCTCAGGTATTTTTATTTTGGTCATTTTGTTCGCTATTGGTCAAGGAATGTCAAACGGAGTTGAAAAGGAATTTGAAAGAGATGCTACCAACCGAATCAGCGTTTGGACAAATGTAACTTCAGTGGAATACAAAGGCCTTAATCCTGGCCGAGTTATTGAAATGGACAATCGTGATTATGAAATGGCGGTCAACAAAAACAGTGACAAATTGGAACTATAAATCTGGCGTTTACAGCAGATGGGGGCAATTGACAACCTACAAAAAAGAAAACGGAAGCTATCGGGTAGAAGGTGTTCGTGGCGATTATCAGTTTTTGGAAAATGCAACACTGGTAGCTGGAAGATTTATAAACCAAAGTGATTTGAATACTTTTGAAAAAGTAGCCGTAATAGGAAACCAAGTGTATTTGGATCTTTTCAAAAGATAAAAATGCAATTGGTGAATATGTTGATATTGCAGGTATAAAATTTAAAGTTGTCGGCATTTATAGCGACCCTGGCGGCGAACGCGAGGAAACCCGAATTTTTATTCCGTTAACCACAGCACAACGTGTTTATAATGCTGGAGATAAGCTTCGTTCATATGGCTTTTACACTTCGAAAAGCAAGATAAATATGAAGACGCCTTGGCAGCTTCCGAGGCTTTTTCGGCACAATTGGAAGCCGATTTAAAAGCAAAACATACCATTGCTCCAACATGATGAAAGAGCCGTAAACGTCAACAATACCTTAGAGAACGCTAAAAAGTTTTACGACCTCAATAATATGATTCGATGGTTTTTTTGGGGAGTGGGTATTTGTACAATCATTGCAGGAGTTGTTGGCGTTAGCAATATTATGCTCATCATAGTTAAAGAACGCACCAAGGAAATAGGAATTCGCAAAGCCATTGGTGCTCAGCCTTGGTCTATTATAGGAATGATTCTTCATGAATCTATTTTTGTTACCGCAATTGCAGGTTTTGTTGGGCTTATTTTTAGTTTGTTTTTATTGCAATTTGTAGGGCCTTTTATTGAAACGGATTATATCCGCAATCCTTCCGTAGATTTTTCGGTAGCAATTACAACCGTAATCATACTTGTTGTTGCTGGTGCAGTTGCAGGATTTTTTCCAGCATACCGTGCCGCAAATATTAAACCCATAGAAGCTTTGCGCGATGAGTAAATTATTTAGTAGAGATAGTTGGGCCGAAATTATTGAAGCCCTGAGCAGTAACTGGTTTAGAACGGTTCTTACCGCTTTTGGGGTGCTTTGGGGTATTTTTATTTTGGTTATTTTGCTCGCCGCCGGCAATGGTTTGGAAAATGGCATAAAACAAGGTTTTAGCGGATATGGCCACAAACTCCATGTTTATGTGGTCCCAAACTGCTTCACAGCCCTATAAAGGTTTGCCAAAAGGGCGCAGATATAATTTTAAAACGGATGACGTTCCGGCTATTAAAGCAAAATGTTGCATGGGCTTCGCTTTGTTTCCCCAAGAAATCAATTGGGTGGTTTTCGCGGAAGCAATAATGTGGTTCGCGGGTCTTCAAACGGGTGCTTTTAACGTCTACGGCGATTATCCCGAAATAATTCAACAGCAACCTATGGATATTACTTCCGGGAGGTTTGTAAATTATTCTGACATTAAAGAAAAACGAAAAGTAGCCATCATTGGCAGTGGTGTGCAAAGTGCTTTATATGACCCAAATGAAGAAGTGATTGGTTCTTACATTAAAATAAATGGGGTCAATTTTATGGTAATTGGCACCTACAAAAAGAAAGGAAACAACGGAGATCCTGAAGAAATGCAAAAAGAAATTTACGTTCCCTTTACATCATTTTCACAAGCCTTCAATATGGGCGATATTGTTGGCTGGATGGCAATTACCGCAAAAGATGATTATTCTATAACAGAATTAAAAACTCAAATTTTTGATGTTATATAAAATCCCGCCACACCATAAATCCAAATGACGATCGTGCCGTGGGAAATTTTGACCTTTACCAAGAATACAGCAAGATAAATGGTTTGTTTACAGCACTAAATTTTGTTGCATATTTTGTAGGAATTTTCGTGCTTGCTTTCGGGAGTTATTGGTATTAGCAATATTATGCTGATTGTAGTAAAAGAACGCACAAAGGAAATTGGCATTCGCCGTGCATTGGGCGCAACACCTTGGGGAATCCGTTCACAGGTATTATTGGAATCTATATTTCTTAACAATCGTTTCTGGAATGGCAGGAATTGTTTTGGCAACTCTGCGTACTTGTGGTTGGTAAACTTATCAACTCAGCACTATGGATACCAGCGAGATGATGTTCATAAATCCATCGGTAAATATTGGTGTCGTGTTTATAGCACTTACTATTTTGATAGTTTCCGGACTTTTGGCAGGATTGATTCCTGCGCAAAACGCTATAAAAGTAAAACCTGTTGAAGCATTAAGAACTGAATAAGAACGAATAATGGAATTGACAAGCAGACCCAAAAGTTAGCAGCAATTTTTGAAAACTATCCCAAAGGGGTGAAGCAACAAATGCTTCATCTTAGGGAATTGGTTTTAAAAACAGCTTCCGAAACCGAAGGTGCTTGAAAAACTGGAAGAAACACTTAAATGGGGTGAACCAAGCTATGTAACAAAATATGGAAGCACGTTACGTATGGATTGGAAAGAGAAAAATCCAGACCAATTTGCGATGTATTTTAAATGCACTTCTAAATTGGTGCCCACATTTAAAACAGTTTATAAGGACAAATTCAACTTTGAGAGAAAATAGAGCAATTGTTTTTAAACTAAATGAAAAAATACCCGAAGCCGAATTAAAGCATTGCATTTTAATGGCTTGACGTATCATAAAATTAAAAATTTGCCACTTTTAGGCGCATAAATTGAAACACAATAGCAGAAAATCATCAATTAAAAAATAATTTCAACAATCAAGAAAATGAAAAAAACAAAAACCATAATAATCCTTGTTACAATAGCAGTATTGTTTGTTGCTTCTATGTATTGGCTATATTCAAAAAATATGGAAGACCCAGTGGTTTACGAAACTGAAAAACCTGCAATGGGTTCCATTGTGAAAAAAACAGTGGCCACAGGAAGTATTGTTCCTAAAGAAGAAGTGCTTATAAAACCAAATATTTCAGGAATTATTGATGAAATATTTGTGGAAGCTGGTGAATATTGTAAAAGCTGGCGATCTTGATCGCAAAAGTAAAAGTAGTCCCAAATGTTTCTTCATTGAACAGTGCCAAAAGCAATATTAACAGCGTTCGGACACAGGTGGAAACTGCCCGACTTGCTTTTGAAAACCAAAAAAGTATCTACAACCGTCAAAAAGAATTGTTTGAAAAAGGCGTGATTTCTGCAAATGAATTTGATACAGCACAATTATCCTATGACCAAGCCCAACAAAGACTTAAACAAGAGCAAGTAGAGCTTACATGCCGCAAATCAGAATTATGATATCGTAAAAACAGGAACAACCAGCGGTATGGGTGCTTCGGCAAATACTGAAATTCGTGCTACGGTTTCTGGAATGGTTTTGGATGTTCCCGTGAAAACAGGAAACCAAGTTATTGAAGCCAATAATTTTAATGATGGAACCACAATTGCAACTTTGGCAGATGTTGAAAAAATGATTTTTGAAGGAAAAGTGGACGAAAGTGAAGTTGGAAAAATAAAAGAAGGACTTCCGCTTGAAATCACAGTTGGAGCAATTCCAGATAAAATTTTAATGCCGAACTGGATTATATTGCTCCAAAAGGAGTAGATGAAAATGGTGCAATCCAGTTTGAAATAAAAGGAACAATGAAAAACTTGGACACAACCAATACCTTCATCCGTGCCGGTTTAAGTGCAAATGCTTCCATTATTCTTGCCAAAGCCGAAAATGTGCTAACTATAAAAGAAGCTTTGGTTCAATATGATCCAAAAACCGAAAAGCCTTTTGTGGAAGTGATGGTTGGGGACCAAAAATTTGAAAGAAGAGACGTAGACTTAGGCGTGAGTGATGGAATAGATGTTGAAGTAAAAAGCGGTATTTCCAAAGATGATAAGATAAAAGTTTGGAATCAACTAAAACCCGCAACACCAGTACGTGGAAGATGATAAAACCTGATTGGCTTCTGTGTTTAAAATACATTGAAAACCTGATTAAAAAATTATTATTTAATAAATTTTGTAACGCAAATGCAATACAAAAGACTTATTCAACAACAGAAAAACTTATGAAGAAGATAGCAATCCCTTTCTTTTTTTTGATACTCAGCATTTCACTCTCGGCCCAAACCAAACAATGGACATTGCAGGAATGTGTGAATTATGCACTTGAAAATAACATTTCGGTAAAACAAAGAGAACTTGATTATGAAACGGCGGAACTAGGTAAAAAGGATGCTTTTGGTAACTTTTTACCAACTCTTAATGGTACTGCCTCTAATTCATGGAATACTGGTTTAACGCAAAATGTAACAACTGGTGTCTTGCAATCGCAAACACCACGTAACTCTTCCTATAATATAACTGTGAATTTCCATTTTTAATGGACTTCGAAACATCCGCAACTAGTCAGCGTGCAGAAATTTCAAGACTTGCAACTCAGTATAATTTGGATAAAATGAAAGATGATATTTCACTACTTGTGGCAAATGCATATTTTCAGATACTTTTAAGCAAAGCAAACTTGAATGTTGCAAAATCTCAAAATCTTGTTACTTTGGAACAATTACAAAGAACCAACGATCTTGTTGATGCGGGAGTACTTCCTCGCGGTGATCTTTTGGAAATAAAAGCTACAGATGCGAGCGAAAAACAGAAAATTGCAGTAGCTGAAAATACAGTTGAAATTTCACTTATAAATTTAGCGCAATTGCTCCTTATAAAGGATTATAAAAATTTTGATATTGTGGATGAAGGCTATGAAATAATCCAAGACGATATTGCGGAAAAACCTGTTCAAGAAATTATTGAAGCTGCTCGAGAAAACCGTTCCGAAGTGAAAATAGCTGAGGAAAATGTTGAGCTGGCAAAGAAAGACTTACAGTTGGCGAGAAGTGAGTACTATCCATCGCTATCAGGTTTCGTGAATTACAATACTAGAGAATCTGATGCCCCTAGAATACTTCAAGGTGGTATAGACACAGATCAGCCCACTCAGCCTATTGGTGTGGTAGAGGCAACAGGAGATGTGGTCGTGGCACCCAATTACGCTTTAATTTCAACTTCTGCACTTCCTTATACAGAGCAACTTTATTTAAATGACGGTATTTCTTACGGAGTGCAACTGAATATTCCTATATTCAATGGATTATCGGTCAGAAATAATGTGAAAAGGAGCAAAATCAATTTAAAAAGAACCGAATACCAACTAGAACAGGCAAAACTTGATTTGGAGTCAAACGTTTATCAAGCCTATGTAGATGCACAGGGTGCACGAAAAAGCTTATGAAGCTGCGGTTGTAGCCTTAGAATCGCAAGAGTTGGCCTATCAATATGCAAAAGACCGCTACGATGTTGGGCTTACAAATGCTTTCGATTTCAGCCAATCAAAATTGCGTTTTGATAATGCAAAAATTGAAGAGAACAGAACTAAATTTGAATATATTTTTAAATTAAAAGTATTGGAACTCTACTTTGGCGTTCCTGCAAGTGAATTAAAATTTTAAGTATGAAGAAAAAAACACTCATTTGGATTAGTATAGTCGTTGTCCTACTTATTGTTTTGCTCCTTGTTGGGAAAAAAGCAGGATGGTTCGGAAAATCTGGAGATTTCAGGGAAGTTGAAATAACCGAAATTGAACCGATTAGATATTATTGAAACCGTTGCTGCAACTGGAAAAATACAACCCGAAGTAGAAGTAGCACTTTCTTCCGAAGTTTCTGGGGAAATTATTGAACTTCCCATAATGGAAGGTCAAACAGTTGAAAAAGGAGATCTTTTGGTGAAAATAAACCCAGATCTAATTCAAGCCGCCGTAAGCCAATCTCAAGCCGGACTTCAGAATGTTCGAGCGCAATTGTCCCAAGCACAAGCAAGTGAAAAAAATGCAAAGTTAAACTATGATCGTAACAAAGCATTATTTGAAAAAGGCGTGATTTCAAAATCAGAATGGGACAAGTCTGTGGCAGATTATGATATGGCGCAGGCAAATGCCAAAGCTGCTTATTACAATGTTCAGAGCGCTGCGGCTAACGTTAAACAATCTGTGGATAACCTTTCCAGAACAACTATTTATGCACCTATGAGCGGGACTATTTCTAAACTTTCTGTTGAATTGGGAGAAAGGGTAGTGGGTACCGCACAAATGGCAGGTACTGAAATTGTCCGTGTTGCCAATCTTCAGAAAATGGAAGTGGAAGTGGACGTAAATGAAAACGATATTGTAAAAGTTTCCGTTGGCGATTCAACAATTGTTGAGGTTGATGCCTATTTAAAACGAGAATTTAAAGGAATTGTTACAGCAATAGCAAATAGCGCAGAGAGCGCATTGACAGCAGACCAAGTTACCAATTTTAAGGTAAAAGTTAGTATTCTGCCAGAATCATACAAAGACTTGACTGAGGGGAAACCCGAAAGTTATTCGCCATTTCGTCCAGGAATGACTGCCACGGTTGATGTTATAACCAATAAAAAAAGTAATGTAATTGGTGTGCCCATCAGTGCTATTGTTATAAAAACGGATACTACAGATTCAAAGAAACCATATACAGGTGAAGTTGCAAATATAAATGCCGAAAAGTTTGAGGCTGTTTACGTAAAGGAAGGTGAAGAAGCAAAGCTTCGCATTGTTAAAACGGGAATTCAAGACGATTCAAATATTGAAATACTATCTGGATTGAAAGGAAGGCGAAACAGTAATAACCGGACCATACAATACAGTAACCAAACTTTTGAAACAAGGCGATAAGGTTGAGGTTTCCACTCCCGAAAAAAGATAAAAAAAGAAAAGTAATGGCTGCTATTTTGTGTCTTGAAACTGCTACAACCAATTGCTCGGTGGCGATTGCTATTGATGGTGAAATAAAGGCAATTCGTGAGGAAAATAACCAAAAATTTTCCCACGCTGAAAAACTTCATGTTTTTATTGAAGAAGTTTTAAAGGAAGCAAAGATTGATAAAAAGAATTTGGATGCTGTTGCCGTTAGCAAAGGCCCAGGCTCTTATACGGGTTTGCGAATTGGCGTTTCGGCAGCTAAAGGGCTGTGTTTTGCTTTGGACATCCCTTTGATTTCTACACTTACCTTGGAAGTATTGGCACAGCAAGTGCAATGCGAAAATTGCTTTATAATTCCATTGCTCGATGCCCGAAGAATGGAAGTTTATTCCGCCGTTTTCAATTCAGAAAAAAAACAGATTCGTGAAACTAAAGCGGAAATTTTAAACGAAAATTCCTTTCTTGAATTTTTGAGAAGAAGGGAAAACTATTTTTATAGGTGACGGTGCAGTAAAATTTGAAGCAATTTGCAAACATAAAAATGCTATTTTTCAGAATGATACATTTCCTTCATCTGCAGATATGGCAAGTTTGGTGGAAGCCAAATACAAAATAAGCGACATGGAAAATGTCGCTTATTTTGAACCTTATTATTTAAAGGAATTTATGCTTAGTTAATTTTTCAACTACAAAAGTGAATCAAAATAGGAAACTAATTTTATCATATCTGATTCTTTGTCAATATCTATATTGTTTTTCTTTATATAGCTTTTAATTTCTGCGCCCTTCTTGATCCATCATTTTAAGAACTTTGGATTTGCTGCTTGGCATTTCTAAAAAAGTTCCGTTCTGCACCAAATAATACGTGGTGGTTTTTGTGAAGGATGGTGGTGAGTCTCTTTCATAATTGGTTCTGGCTTTCTGTGGCTCCCTAAAAGTAGCGGTTGTTTTTTTATACAGATCATATGTCTTGCCATCGCTGAGTACATTAAAATATCCTCCTTTTTCATTACTCCCTTCATAAGGGACAAAAACATAAATATCCTTGAAAATTTTAACAAAGATATTTGGGTCCTTGATCAAAGCACTATAGTTCTCATCTGAGGTGTTTTTCTTGATCTCAATTTCGTCAGCATAGGCATTGTAGCGCATTGGTACGTCGTCCTTTATCAATTTATCTTCCTGAAATATTTTTCCCTGAACAAAGCTTGGATTTGCATAAGCCTCTTCCTTTATAGAGTTAAATTGTGCTTCCGTGAGACCAAAAGCCAAAGATTTCTGATTAAGTCAATCGTCCGTGAATAAATATCATAGTTGCTATTCTGGGACTGTAGAATAACTTGATATTGCTAAAAGGGCGGAAAACCCAAGGGTTAAAATTTTTTTCATTACATTTTTTTTTAAGAATATTATTTTTTGTTGAATTATTCCTACAATTTAAGAATTATTTCTTTAATGTTTCCAAATTAAAGTGATGAACATCGCGCTGTGGGAAAGGTATTGAAATTCCAGCAGCTTCTAGTCTCGTTTTTCCTTCTTCCAAAACTAACCAACGCAGGTTCCAAAAATCTTCGTTTTTGGTCCAATACCGAACCGTAAGATTTACGGAACTGTCACCAAGTTCGGCAACTGCGACCATTGGCATTTTGTCTTCAATCTTAAAGACTGCTTCTTGTTCTGTTACCAAATTCAGTAAAATTTCTTTGGCTTTTTTAATATCATCATCATAACCTATGCCAAAAGACAGATTTTTCTCTTCGCACTCCTTCTTCGGTGTAATTTATAATGTTGTCATTGCTCAATTTTCCATTGGGAACTATTGCCAGTTGATTTCCAAAAGTGATAATTTTTGTATTGAAAATTGAAATTTCCTTCACGGTTCCATCCACGCCTTGCGCACTAATAAAATCGCCAACCCTAAATGGTTTTATCAACAAAATTAAAACCCCGCCAGCAAAGTTTGCAAGTGAACCCTGCAATGCTAAGCCTACAGCAAGGCCTGCGGCACCAATAATGGCAACCAACGAGGCCGATTCAACGCCGAGTTGGGTATATTACCAAAACAAAAAGTAAAATCTTGAGCCCCCAATTTATAAGACTGGCAATGAAATTTTCCAGCGTTGGGTCATAATCCTTTTTATCGAAAAACTTTCTAATTATGCGGTTTATGATTTTTATAAGCCACAACCCAATCAACAGCATTAAAATAGCACCAATCAAACTGGGTAAAAAATCAATTAATTTTTGTCCATATTTTTCTAGATAAATATCGAAATCCTGAAATTTTTCCATAAAACTTATTTTTTATTTGTTTAATGATTCAATTGCAATTTTTGTGTCCTCTACTGGAAGTTTGCACGCATTGTTTACACAAACGTAGATGAGCGTTGCATCGGGAACATACCTGTTTTCAAAAAGTGGTCCGCTGTTTTCAACTTTGCTTCCAGCTATAATTATATTGGGCAGATAGTGTTTGTTGAATTCCTTTACTTTTTCAGAAACATCTTTACCCACGATTACTACTTCATAGAAATCATTTTGAAAATTTGACAAAAGATCCAGCCAGTTTGAAAAACCACTGGGATATTGTTCAATTTCTTCGGAAACATTTTTCAGCATTTGATGGGCAATTTCATCAAAACCAGTTTCCTCAAAATATTTTGAAAGCACAAAAAGATTCTTCGCCATTACTGAGTTTGAAGCAGGAATAACGTTGTCGCGATATTCAAAGTTTCGTGTAAGAATGGCTGCATCCTCTTTTGAGGTAAAATAGAACATATGCTTTTCTGCATCAAAAAAGTTAGACTTAGCATAGTCTGCCATTTTCTTTGAAAGGTTCAGCCATTTTTCATCTAGAGTAACTTGATATAAATCTATAAATGCTTCAATTGTAAATGCATAATCCTCCAAAAATCCATTGATGCTGCTTTTTCCATTTTTATAGTTGTGGAAAAGGGCTCCGTTTTTCTGAAGCTGTTTTTCAGAAATAAACACGGCATTTTTGAGTGCGGCATCTAAATATTCTTTTTTGCTGAATGTTTTGTAGGCATCCACATAGCCTTTCAACATCATTGCATTCCACGAAGTAAGTGTCTTGTCATCCAGTCGCGGTTTTGGTCTTTTGTTTCTATAAGCGAGAAGTGTGTTTTTCCAGCTTTCTTTTTTCTCCCGCAATGTTTCAGAAGATATTCTAAATTCCTTCTCAATTTCTTCATCGGTCTTTTTCCGGATAAGCACATAATGATTGTTTTCCCATTTTCCGTAGCTGTTCACGTTATAATATTCCTTAAAAATCTCGAAATCATCTTTCAACAATTTCTGCAATTCTTCCGAAGTGAAAACATAGAAAGCACCTTCTTCTAATTTTCCATTTTCATCCTTGCTATCGGCATCCAAAGACGAATAAAACCCGCCTTCTTCGTTAGTCATCTCTCTTGCTATGAAATCCAAAGTTTCTTCAACCACTTCTTTGTAAAGGGGTTTTGGATTGACCAAATAGGCATTGCTATAAAGACTCACAAGTTGCGCATTGTCATATAGCATTTTTTCAAAGTGTGGTACGTGCCATTTTTCGTCAGTACTGTAACGGGCAAAACCACCACCAATTTGATCGTAAAGACCGCCGTAAGCCATTTTGTCCAATGTAAGTGTTACGAAGTTCAGTAGTTCTGTGTCTTTTTTTTCAACCGCTTGCCGTAACAAAAATTCGTAATTGTTGGGCATCGGGAATTTTGGAGCACCTTTAAATCCACCGTTATTATTATCGAAATTCTGTGATAAATTTTTGATAATTTTTGAAGTAGGATATTCTGAGAAATCAATATCTTCAGTAGTTTAAATGCACCAAGTCCATGCTTTTGATGCCTTCTTCCAATCTGTTGGCATACGCAATCAGTTTTTCTGGTTCCTGGTTATAAGTTTCTTGAATTTGCTCCAATGCATTTATCCAATCGTTTTTACGAAAATATGTGCCGCCCCAAACGGGTCTTCCATCGGGAAGGGTAACCACATTAAGTGGCCAACCTGCGCTTCCGGTCATAAGTTGTACTGCGTTAATATAGATTTGGTCCACATCGGGGCGCTCTTCGCGATCCACTTTTACCGAAATAAAATTCTTGTTCATTACGGCCGCTACCGTACTGTCCTCAAAACTTTCATGTTCCATCACGTGGCACCAATGGCAGGCGGCATAGCCAATACTTATTACAATTAGTTTTTTTTCTTTTTTTGCTTGTTGGAGAGCAGCTTCGCCATAAGGCTTCCAATTCACTAAATTGTGTGCATGTTGGAGTAGGTAAGGGCTGGATTCGTGGATTAAATCGTTAGTGAAGGGATGTGTTTCCAAAGCTTCTTTTTTTGAGGAATTGCAACCAGTAAATAAGGTCATTGCCAATAAAGCAAATAGTAATCGCATACTAGGAGTTTAAAAAAACAAAAATACGCTTTTGAATTTTCAAAAGCGTATTTTCAAAATTCAAATCAAATTTAATTTACTTCAAAAGTGATTTTTACGTTTACACGAAATTGGGTTATGTTGTTGCCATCTACAATACAACTTTGCTCGCGTATATATGCCGAACGGATATTCTTAACGCTTTTTGATGCTTCCGCCACTGCATTACGTGCTGCATCTTCCCAGCTGTCCTGTGAGCTTGCTAGAATTTCAATTACTTTTAATACTGCCATAATTTTTTGGTTTAATTAATAAAACCCTAAGTTACAATTAATCAAAGCCAATAATCTGAAAATTAAGTTAAAAAGAAAGCATTAATTAGCTTTCAAGTATCTGTTTTCTAACCATTCACTGCCACAACACTGCTTATTTGCCCCTGGAGCATTTCCTTTAGCATTGTTTCAATTCCGTTTTTTAAAGTAATGGTCGAAGAAGGACAACCGCTACAGGCCCCTTGAAGAATTACTTTAACAGTTTTAGTATCTTCATTAAAAGAATCAAAAAGAATATGGCCGCCATCTCTCGCTACGGCAGGCTTTACATATTCATCCAAGATAGAAATTATTTCCTTCTCCAGGGCGGTATGCACTTTTATTGTTTTTTCGGAAGAATTATTATCTGAAGAAATACCTGACGGAGCCTTTGTGGTATTTAATACATCTTCATTCAAGATAGGTTTTCCGTCTGCTATGAATTTTCGAATAAATTCTCTTACTTCCATTGAAATTTCCTGCCAGTCAGCTAAATTTAATATCATCACTGAAACAAAATTCCCGCTAATGAAAACTTCCTTTACGAAAGAAAAATTGAACAAAGCCTTTGCAAGTGGAGAATGTGCTGGTATCATCAATGCTTTTAAATTCATAAGTTCCGGTTGCCAAGGTTTTGTTGGCAATAAATTTCATAACGGCAGGATTCGGGGTGCTTTCAGCATATATGCTTACCGGCATTTTCTTAGGAGTGTCTGCTTCAGTAATTACGGGTTTTCCACTATTTAAATATTCCACAATAGATTCTGCAACTTCGTCTTGCACGTCTTTCCATTCCACAATATCATATTTTTCAATGGCAACAAAATTTTGTGAGATATATATCGTTTTTACAAATGGAAGGTAAAAAAGTTGCTGTGCCAACGGACTGGATTTTGCCTCGTCAATGTTTTTAAATTCGTAGCTTGCAGAGCGCGTTAAGAAGGAATTAGCAGTAAATTTAACAATATTTTGGTTGCTCGTTTGTGTAACTTCTATGTTAAATTGAGACATTTCCTTGTTTTTTTTGCGAAAATATAAAAAGAAAAACAATGTATTCAATATATTTGGCATCTTAACACCCCCATTATGAAAAAATTAATACTTCTACTTCTCCTCATATTTCCGCTTTTTGTTTTTTCACAACCGGTGCAACTATTCCAACAGTTTAACGGTCGTTATGATTTTACAGCGGTTGGTAATACTTTGAACGCTCAGCCAAATTTCAACGGATATTGTGGTCAGCTTCTCCAAAGCAGTGCTACCCTTAATTTAAACCCTGGGCAAACTTTTGTTTCGGCCCATCTCTATTGGGGGTCTATTGGTACTGGAGATTTTGATGTGTCTTTAAACGGAACCCCAATTAGTGCCCAGCGTATCTTTAGCCATACTTTTAATGGAAACCCTTATTTTTCAGCCTATGCAGATGTTACTGCACTTGTTGGGGCTACGGGAAATGGTACTTATACTTTTTCTGACATGGATGTCCAGGCTTTGCTTCCCGGTTATTGTGGAACCAATTTTGGCGGTTGGGCTATATATATTATTTATGAAGATCCTTCACTATTGCTCAACCAAATAAGTCTGTTTGATGGTTTAGAAAGCGTTTCTGCAAATAATAACAACCTCAGTATCACATTGACCAATATTGATGTGAGTTCTGATATACTTTCAAAAATTGGTTTTTTAGCTTGGGAAGGTGAACAAGAAATTGCCAATGGAGAAAGTCTTTTTATTAATGGAACTTTGATATCAAATGCATTAAATCCTGCAAATAATGCATTTAATGGAACCAATTCTTATATAGGGCCACCATTAAATACCCAATGCTATAATATGGATTTGGATTATTATGATTTAATAGGAATTGTAGCCCAAGGCGATACCACCATTCTTATTGAATTGGAATCACAACAAGATTTTATTATGGTAAATAATATTATTACCAGTGTAAATTCTGAATTGCCGGATGCTACCATAGAAATAGATGATCTTGGGGTGCTTTGTCAAAACAATAATATTGATGTAGATTATACTGTCTATAATGTTAACAGTACAAGTCCTTTGCCAGCGAATGTGCCTATTGCCTTTTATGCCGATGCAGTATTGATTGGGCAAACCACTACCAACAACATTATACCAATAGGTGGCTCTGAAAGTGGAACTATTACGCTTAACATTCCGATTGCTACCCCTAATAATTTTAATTTAAGGGCTGTTGTTGATGATATTGGTGATGGCACTGGTGTTGTTGCAGAAACTGATGAATCCAATAACGAATTTGTTTATCCTGTTGATCTTAGTACTGCGGGAATACTATTAAATCCAGGCCCAGCTTGTTTGGGAATACCGGTTATTTTAGATTCTGGCGTAACAGATCCACCTTTTAACATTCAGTGGTTTAGAAATACAATCGCTATCCCTGGCGCAACAAACCCCACATTGGTGGTTACTACAGATGGTATTTATTCTGTTGAAGCTGTAGATGGAATTTGTAGAGTAGATAGCAACCCTGTTGTTATAACCTTTAAGCCCCAGCCAATAGCCAATCCCCCTGTTGATCTTTACCAGTGCGATTACGGCACGACAGCTGGCGTCTTCAATCTGACGGACAACGACGCGAACATCTTGGGCGGTCAGGACCCTGCCCTATTCACGATAAAGTACTACGAGACCTTTCAGGACAGTTTTGACGACACCAACGAGATATTGGGCGGGGTTCACATCATCGTTCCCCCTTCCCCGCAGACGATCTATGCGCGTATCGAGGACAACACGGGCAGCTGTTTTGACCTTACGGACTTTAAGATCTACTTCAGCCGTGCGATCGCCGGGCTTGTCCCGGTCAACGCGAGCTATTGCGACGCCGATGGCGACGGTGGGGAGTTCGTTGATTTGGCCGCTGAGTTCAACCCCTTCGTCCTGGACGGGCAGCCCTCCTCGCGCTACAACATTACCTACCACGGCAGCCAGGCCGATGCGGACGCTGGCGCCAACCCGTTGCCGAACCCGTATTTCGTGACGGCCCCCGGGGAGACCGTGTACATCCGGCTGGAGAACCGCAACGACAATACCTGCGTGGACACGACCCAGCATGTGGACCTTATCATCGACTCGCTTCCCACGGTAAACGGCACCCCGCCGAACCTGGTGCTCTGCGATGACAACAACGATGGGTTCATGCCCTTCGACCTTACGCTCCAGGCACCAGTGATCACCTTGGGCGATCCCACGCTGACGGTCAGCTACCACGGGACCCTTGTGGACGCGCAGAACAATGCACTGCCCTTGCCGAACCCCTATATCAACGACCAGCGCTATCTGGATGTTCCCATTACCGATCCGGCCGACCCGGACTATGGCACCGGGGGCGTGTGGGCCCGTGTGGGCAGTACCACCAGTAGCTGTACGGTGGTAGTTCCCTTTGCCCTGGAAGTGCGTTTTTCTCCCGTGGGCACCGCCCCGGCCGAGCCGCTGCGCATGTGTGACGATGCCGTTGCCGATGGGCTGACCTTCTTCGATCTTACCGTGGTCGCCCCGGAAGTACTTGGCACACTGGATCCCTTGGGCTTTGACCTGTACTATTACGAAGACTTCACCGATGCCGTGACTGCTGGCGACCTAGCTATCAGTGCGCCCGATTTTTCGCAGGCCATCCCGGACCCCACCAACTTTCTGAACAGTACCAACCCCCAGACCATCTACATATTGATCGTGAGCAATGCGGGCGGGACCATACCCCCGAACCCCAACAGTGCCGAGGGCTGTTATGATATCGTTGAACTGGAGCTGATCGTGGACCCACGTCCGGAGGACTTCGGTCCCTTCGAGATGCAGCTGTGCGACGACGATCTCCAGGGCAGTACCCTGGACGATGAGATCTCCACCTTCGACCTTACCAGCCAGGACCCGTTGGTGACCAACGGCGACCCCACCATTATGGTAGAGTGGTTCCTGAGCTATGCCGATGAGGCCGCTGACCTTCCGATCCCCAACCCGACCACGTTCCAGAACACCAATACTCCGCAAACGGTTATTGGTAGAGTTACCTCGGACCGCGGTTGTAAAACATTGGTCACCCTAACATTGACCGTACTGCCGAACCCCAACCCGAACACCGCCCCAGACCCCTTGGAACTCTGTGATGATGACGATGATGGACTTGTTGGCGGTTGGGACCTTACCCTGGCCGATGCCGACATCATCGATGGCGAGGCCGATGTTTCGGTGCTGTACTATGAAGATATCAACGATGCCATAGCGGGCGTTCCCGGCACGGAGATCATTATGCCCTATACCAACACGGTCCCCTTTGCCCAGACAGTATATGCACGGGTCCGAAAAGACCGTTCCCCCGGCCACCGTTGGCTGTTTCACCATTGTGGAGCTGCAGCTGATCGTGATAGCCCTTCCGGACAAGCCCCAGATGCCCCCGTTCGCGGACCCCTTTATTGGATGTGACGAGAGCGGTAGCGGTACGGCCATCTTTGACCTGACCCTCCAGGACGATGGCGTGCTCGGGGACCAGTTGCCCGCAAACTTTTTGCCCATCACCTATTACGAGCTGCAGGCCGATGCCGATGCCGGCATTCCCGGGACGGAGATCCCAAACCCCACCACGTACATAAGCGCCGGTGCGCCGCAGATCATTTGGGTGCGCCTGGAAAGCCTGGTCACCGGTTGTGCGCGGGTAACGCCCTTTGCGCTTGAGGTCGAGCTTTTCCCCACCATTGGTCTGGGGAACGACCTGACCCTTTGTGACGACCTTGTGAACGGCAGTACCGCGGACGACGGCCTTTCCACCTTTGACCTTACCGTGAACACGCCCCTGATCACCTTGGGGGACCCCAACCTGGACGTATTCTATTACGCCACGGCAGTGGACCAGGCGAACAACAACCCGATTGCCAATCCCTCGGCCTACCAGAATATCATCAGCCCGCAGCAGCAGATCTTCGTGACGGCCTATAGCCAGAACGGCTGCAGGGCCACCAATTCCTTTTTCATTACCGTTGAGCCCACGCCCGCGGCCTTTTCACCGGGCAGTATGATCGCCTGCGATTCCGACAACGACGGGTTTGCCCTGTTCGATCTGGCCACGCAGGACGCATTCATCACCGCCAGTGACCCCAACCTTACGGTAAGCTACCACAAGACCCTTTTGGATGCGGAGAACAATGTGCTCCCGATCACGGTCCCCTACGAGAACGACCAGATATACCTTGACCTCCCGATTACCGATCCAGCGGATCCCGCCTATGGTACAGGTGGTGTATGGGCACGCGTGGAGACCACTGTGAACAGTTGCCACCGGACCATATCATTTGCTTTGGAGGTTCATACCTCGCCAGTTGCCACCGAGCCAGAGCCCTTGCGCAAATGCGACGATGCCGTGGCCGATGGCTTTACGCTCTTCGACCTGACGGAAGTAGAAGCGGAAGTCCTTGGCACATTGGACCCAACGGGCTTTGACCTTTACTACTACGAAAACCTTGCGGATGCCCAATTGGCCGGGGACCTTGCCCTGATCGCGCCGGACTATTCGGCCGCCATCGGCAACCCCGGGGCCTATACCAACACGGCCAACCCGCAGGACATCTATATATTGGTAGTGGGCAACGCCGCCAGCAGCATCCCGCCGAACCCCAACGGGGCGGAGGGCTGTTACGACATTGTTACCCTTACCCTTATCGTGGACCCGATCCCGGCCAACAACGGCCCGTTGGAGATGGCCCTCTGTGACGACGAGCTGCAGGGCAGTGCCCCGGACGATGGGATATCGACCTTTGACCTTACCACCCAGGACATCCTGGTGACCGGGGGCGACCCCACCCTAACGGTACAATGGTATGCCACCCCTGCCGACGAGGCCGCGGACAACCCCATTGTTGACCCGACGATGTACCAGAACATAGCCACGCCACAGACGGTGATAGCGCGGGTGACCTCGGAATTTGGATGTTCCAACAGGACGACCCTCACCCTGACCGTCCTTCCCAACCCGAGCCCGAAGATGGACCCCGAGCCTCTGGTACAGTGCGACGATGACGATGACGGTATTAAGGACGGCTTTGTCCTTACGGACCGTGATGTGGAGATAGTGGATGGCGAGACAAATGTGTCCATATTATATTATGGGACCCAACAGGAAGCGATCGATGCCGTTCCCGGCACAGAAATAATAAGCCCTTACACCAACACAGTTCCCTACAGCCAGATCGTGTTCGCGCGGGTAACGAACGACGTGCCCCCGGAGCTCCTTCCGTGCTATACCATTGTGGAGCTGGAGTTAATTGTAGTGCCATTGCCAGATGCGCCCGACGCCACCCTGCAGGATCCGTTGATAGCCTGCGACGATGACGGTGATGGACAGGCGATCTTTGATCTCACGGTTCAGGACACGGCAGTTTATGGCGTACAGGACCCGGCCGGTTTTGCGCCGATAACCTATTACGAAAGCCAGGCCGACGCTGATGCCGGCACCAACGCCATCAATCCAGCGGATGCCTTCCAGAGCGGTGGGCAGACCATCTGGGTGCGTTTGGAAAGTCTGGATACGGGCTGTGCGAGGGTGTCTTCCTTTGAGATCGAGGTGGGCCAATACCCTGGAACAGGATTGGCGGACGACCTTGTGCTCTGTGATGATGAGCTCAACGGCAGCACCAACGACGATGGCATCTCCACCTTTAATTTGACAGTGAACACACCAATCCTTACCGGTGGCGACCCGACCCTGGCGGTCTATTACTACGCCAGCCAGGACGACCGGGACAACGACATCCGTATCGTAAGCCCCGGTGCCTACCAGAACGTTGTGGTCCCCCAGCAGGAAATATTCGTTGCGGTAGTGGGCCAGAACACCTGTAGGGCATTATTGAGCTTCCTTATCACCGTAAATCCGAACCCCACGCCCGTGGCACCGACCCCGTTGGTAGCCTGCGATGTGGACAACGACGGCTTTACGTTCTTTGACCTGGATAGCAAGACCGCGGAGATACGCGGCGGCGACCCGACCCTGCTCATCACCTACCACGAGAGCCTTTTTGATGCCACCACGGGCAACTTCCCGCTGGCCAGTCCGTACGAGAACATCTTTGCCTTCAGCCAGACCATATACGTGCGTGCCGCATACAGCGCCCCACCTGCGGGCACGGGCTGCTATACCATTGTGGAACTGGAACTGGTAGTGAACCCGACCCCGGTAGTTCCCCAGGACCTTCCGGATCTGGTAGCCTGTGATGACAGCGGTTCTTCGGAGTTCGATTTAACCGTTCAAGAAGATCTGATATTCGGAGGTCAGAACCCCGCGGACTATACCCTTACGTACCATTTGACAGAGGCCGACGCCATTGCCAATAGCAACTCTATCGTACAGCCCGAGGCCTACACCAATGTCAGCAACCCACAGACCATCTGGGTGCGTTTGGAGGACAACGCCACGGGATGTTATAAGGTGGGCAGTTTCGATCTTGTGGTCACCAACGGCCTTCCGATCACCGATCCGACCCCTTTGGAGCAGTGCGATGACCTTGGCCAGGAGAACGACGGCATTACCTCCTTTGACCTTACCCAGAAGAACCCCGAGATCACCAACGGAGTATTGACCCAGGGCGTTTCCTATTTCCTTACCGAGCAGGATGCCCAGGACAACACCAACCGTATAGATCCGGAGACCGCCTACGTGAACCGGGACGCCAACGGAACCGATCAACCCACAGGTGCTTTACGTGCGCGTGGAGGACAGCAACAGTGCCTGCCTGTCGTTCACGACCCTGACCATCAAGGTGATCAACAACCCGAACCCGGTTGACCCTGAGCCCATTGAGCTCTGCGATTACAATGTGATAATCCCTCCGGGACCAAATGACGAAGCAGAGCTATTTGACCTTACCCTGCGTGAGGCACAGATACTCAACGGGAACAATTGGACGATGGGCTATTTCTTAAGTTACGACGACGCAGTCAATGAGACCGGTGAGATAGTCGCTCCAGAGGTTACTGCATACCAGAACACCAGCAATCCACAGATAATTTATGTGCGCACCACCAGCCCGACCTCGCTCTGTTTTGAGATCGTGGAGCTGGAGCTGATCGTGAACCCGTTGCCGGACGACAGTGCGATAGTGACACCCTATATCGTCTGCTCGCCGGACGACAGTGAAATCGGCATGTTCAACTTGGAAACGAAAGTGGGCGAGATTCTTGGCGGGCAGCCACAGCCGCCCTTTGAGGTAAGTTTTTACATCGATATGGCCGATGCCGAGGCCGGCACCAACGCCATTGTGAACACCACCACCTACCAGAACAGGGACGTGAACAATAACCCGATGAACCCACAGCTACTCTATACGGGCATACTGAACACCGAGACCGGCTGCTATATCGGGGGAATGCAGACCCTTGAGCTCATTGTTCAGCGGGGCGCCATTGCGGTGGCCCCGGCGGCCCCGTTCATCATCTGCGACAACCTGCCGCCGAGCGATGGCTTTGCCGAGTTCGACCTGGACGACGTGGCCAACCAGCAGGTATCCGACCTGCGTGCCGAGATACTGGCCGGGCAGGACCCGCTGGTCTATGGCATCACCTTCCATGAGACCCTTGCCGAGGCCGAGGCCGGCACCAACCCGATAGCCTTCCCGTACATCAACACCATCAACCCGCAGCGCATCTACGTTCGGGTGACCAACGGCGACAATCTTTACGATCCCCAGTGCTATGCCGTGGTGGACCTGGTACTGAAGGTCGAGCAGTTGGAGGACCTCCTTCTTGACGGGGACTACCGCCTGTGCGTGGACGAGAACGGCAACCCGATCGCCTCGGAGGAGGGGGGCGCCTCGCCGCCGACCATCGACACGGGGCTTGACCCGGCCTGTACACCTTCCAGTGGGAGCTGGACGGGGTGATCCTCGTCGGGGAGACCGGGCCCTCGATCATCGCGTTGCAGGGCGGGGTCTATACGGTGACCTATACCGAGCTTGCCTCAGGCTGTGTGAACAGTGTGAGCGCCACGGTGACAGTATCGTCGCCACCGTTCACCTATGAGCGCGAACCTGATCAACGGTGCCTTTGCGGGCAACCATATCATTGAGGTCATTGCCACTGGCAACGGTACCTACCAGTACCAGCTGGACAACGGCCCGTTCCAGGACAGCAACATCTTTGAGAACGTGGCACCGGGCAACCATACCGTCACCATCAGGGACATCTATGGCTGCGGCAGCGTGACCTTCGATGTCGGGCGTGATCGACTATCCGCCGTACTTTACGCCCAACAGTGACGGCTACCACGATACATGGAACATCATCGGCATCGCCTCGGGCGACCCGACGGCGAAAATCTATATCTTTGACCGCTTCGGCAAGCTGCTCAAGCAGCTGAGCCCGATGGGCCCGGGATGGGACGGTACCTACAACGGCAGCCCGCTGCCATCGAGCGACTACTGGTTCCGCGTGGAGTACAAAGAGGACGGAAGACGCCAAGGAATTTAAAGGACATTTTACCCTAAAACGATAAATAGAAACTATGAACATCAAACAAATCCCCCTTATCCTATTTTTGATATCATCGCTTTATGGATATTCTCAAGATGGCATACCTATATATTCAGAATATTTAGCTGATAATTTATATTTATTGCATCCATCAATGGCAGGTGCGGCAACGCACAATCAGATGCGTTTAAGTGCAAGCCAACAATGGTTTGATCAGGAAGAGGCACCCAACTTGCAGACACTGAGTTTTAATGCTAGAATTGGAGAGCAATCTGGCGTGGGTGCTATTTTTTATAATGATAAAAATGGTTATCATTCGCAAACAGGAGGGTATATTACTTATGCCCACCATCTTATGTTTTCAAGGAGTGAAGCTGATCTTAACCAGTTATCATTTGGATTAAGTGCTGGATTGACGCAACAACGGCTTGACGAAACTAAATTCCCTTTAGAAGATTACGATCCAGTAATTGCTGGAATTGTTCAAAGTACTTCCTATTTTAATGTGGACGCAGGTTTATCTTATAACTTCTTGAATTTTTCGGGACATTTCACTGTAAAGAATATCATTTTTCAGAATAGATCTATTTATACTGAGAAATATGAGTCTAATAATCAGCGGAAATATTTATTCTCTGCTGGATATGCCATTGGTAAATATGGAGCAGATTGGAGTTATGAACCTTCTTTCCTTTTCCAATGGAGCGAGGGCACAGGAGAACAAGCAATTGATGTAAATTTTAAAGCCTATAGAACAATGGACTTTGGTCAATTGTGGGGTGGATTATCATACCGAAGAGGTTTTGATGGTGCTGAATACTTAAACGGTACTGAAGTAAAGGGTCAAAAACCCCAATATTTTTCTCCAGTTTTGGGTATTAACTACAAGAATTTTATGTTTGCTTATACATATACCTATCAATCTGGAAATGTTAGATTTGATGGAGGTTCATACCATCAAATTACTTTGGGCTACGACTTTTTGGGCGGAAGACCAGAGCCATATGACTGTAATTGTCCAGCAATTAATTAATTTTTTTGTTTCATAAATGAAAATGCCTGACATTTTAAAGGTGTCAGGCATTTTTTGTGATTGGAAACACAATTATTCCCAAGAATAATTCTTTTTTTCTGCTTGCTTTTTTATGGCTTGAACCATTGCATTTTCTAAACCGTTCTCTGTTTGTTTGCTATTTTCTGAAATGTATTTTCTGCGTTTTTCATTCAATTTCTTAATTTCATTTTGAATAGCTTCTCTTTCATTACGTTTTGCTTCAAGATATTTTTTTATTTCTGAAGATGATTTTCCTTGAAGCGTCCTTAGGTAATTCGTCTTTTTTCAACTTATCATAACTGAAATCCTGCTTCTTCTTCGGCATCTACCAAATCCCAAGTGCTATTGGTGTATAAGGTGACTTCCTTTTGAAACAGTTCTGCTTACTGCATTAGCTTTACTATATTCCGCCGCATTGTCGTCTTGCTCTTGCTGCAAATGCTTTTTTTGCTTCCATGAACTTCCATATGGAATATAAGTTTTGTTTAGTTTCACATTCAATTGAATTATAATATCATCATATGGAGAAGGAACATAAACAGTTTGCTGATTTTGGTTTATGGCCATATAGTCACCGTAGGTAAGTTCGGCACCATCTTTCCAATAACTGTCAATTCCTTGTTTATAATCGCCACAGAAAATAGTATTTACAATCAACGCCTTTTTCCTTGGCATTGGCTGTAGCATCTTTATAATTGATACCACCTTGATGTAAAAGGCTCATTACCCGCTATAAAAACCATTTTTAAATCATCATCTTCATTTGCCCCAATCAAGTTTGTTTAAAGATTCCTGAATAACAGCACCACAATATTCATTGCCGCCATTGGTGGTCAATGAAAATAAGTTCTTTTGAAACATCGTCTAAATCTTCCGTGAATGCTAAAATCTTTCTAATGTAATTATCGCGTGAATTTAAATTATCGTTGCCATATTCATACAAAGCTATTTGAAGTTTTGGTCGGTCATTCTGGCATTTGGCATAATAAGTTCATTCACAATTTCCCAAAGTTGTGCTTTTGCTTGATCTATTAAGTCCATCCATACTGTTACTGGTGTCTAGATAGTAGAGCGACTTTAATGTAGTGTTCTTTCTTTGTTCTGTTTTTGGTTTCCAATTTCAGCCAATAATTGCTTGTCAGTTTTTTAGTGTCCGCTTTACAGGAATATCGTAACATGTAAGCGACCAAGATTACGAGAATAATTTGTAACTTTTTCATAATTATTGTTTTTAAATAATTTATAACGATATAAACATAGGGCGAACTTTCTTCTAAAAAAATATAGTTTGAGGAAGCAGTTTATTTGAATTAGTGAAAAGTATTTTTGGTTGAGTGAAGTATTCTTTTTCCAGCATTAGTAGAAGCTATTTCAGGAAAAACGTAATTTTAGACATTGCGGCAAAGTGCGTATGTTTACCGTTTTAAAGTCGAAATGAAAAAACTGGTTTACCTTTTTTTGGTAGTTGAGCTTGTTTTCTTCGATAGAAAGCATTTCACAAGTTAAGCGATCTTCGGAGAACAAATCATTTATGCTGAAAGGCGAAGTAGTGGATGGAGAAACCAATATGCCAATTGCAAAAGTGAACGTTGAGATTTTGGGAGGGCAATACACAACCACAAATCTATCAGGAAGGTTTGTTATTTCAGCCAAAATAGGTGATGAACTTGTTATAAAAAGTGATGATTTCGTAACGGTTTATTATACCATTAAAGAGAACGACTTTATAACCGTACGGGTCGAAAAAGCCAAAACTACCGCGGCACCAATTGTATCCAAAAGCTCCCAGGATAAAGGGCAAAAGAGTTTCAATGTTTATCTAGACTCTGCAAAATTCTTTCTGAAAAAGGATGCACAGAAAAGTATTGAATACGTTACCAAAGCACTGGAGCCGAAACGTGGTAAAACCATTTCAAATAAAGAGAACAGTTTAGCCTTTGAAACTTTGGGTGATATCAACTTGTTTTGGGCCTTACCAGATCTTGCAGTTGACAATTATAAACGAAGTATTCAAAACAGTGCAAGCACAGATGTTTCAATTAAGTTGGCGAATGCTTTTGCACAGAACAAAAACTATCAGGAAAGTATTTCAGCATTTCAAAATTTGCTGAAGGATAATCTTTCTGCATACCAAAAAGTGGAAATTTACGAAGGGCTAGGGGATACTTATAAAGCAATTGGCGATGGTGTAAAAAGCGTTTTCAATTATCAAAAAGCGCTAGATGTAGCCAAAGAAAATAAAATTTCGCCTAAAATTACAAACTTAAATTCCAAGATTGGTGAAGCTTATGCCCAAAGTGGTGCTTTGAATGAAGCCGAAGAATATTTTGACAATTCGCTGAAACTTGCTAAAAAAGAAAATAAACAACGTGCAGTTTCAGAAAAAAATAAAGTAGCTGATTTTTATAATCAAAATCGCGAATATGATAAAGAAATCCAGCTTCGAGAAGAAACTCTTGAGGAATTGAACACAATGGGAAAGGCTTCTAATGTTGATGATGAAGCATTAACCCCACAACGCCAAAACTATAAAATTGCCAATGCTTTTGTGGCTCAGGAAAAATATAAACAAGCCATTCCGTATCTCGAAAAAAGTATTGCAGAGGCTGACAAAAAGGAAGATTTGATTGTTCAAAAAGACGCTGTTAGAAAACTTTCCGAGATTTATCGAGACATTGGTGAATTTGATAAAGCCACCGAAAGCTACCAACGGTATGTTGAAGTTGTGGATGAACTTTATGTAAAAAAAGAACAGGAAATAAGCCAAGCGGCACGTCTGAGTAAAGAAATCACACAGAAACAAAACAGGATTGCGAGCCTAGAAAACGATCGGAAACTGAATGAAAGCCGATACAAACTCGCATTTGAAAATCAAGAACTTATTGAAAGAAACAGCCAGATCCAAAAGTGGATTATCATTTCATTGGTTGTTATTGTTTTGCTGCTTTTTTTTGCGGCTTACACCCAGTACAAAAATGTGAAGCAACAAAAGTTCGCCAATAATGTTTTAGCGCTGAAATCACTTCGGTCACAGATGAATCCTCATTTTATTTTTAATGCTTTGAACTCTGTTAATAGCTTTATTGCGGTGAATGATGAACGAACTGCTAATAAATATTTGACCGACTTTTCCTTGCTAATGCGCTCTGTTTTGGAAAACAGCGAAGAAGATTTTATTCCACTGGAAAAGGAAATTGAGCTTTTGGAACTTTATGTAAAGCTAGAACACTTTAGGTTTAAGGATAAGTTTGAATATAAAATTACAGTTGACGAAAAGATTAAACTGAATGAGTTTGTAATTCCACCAATGTTACTTCAGCCGTATGTTGAAAACGCCGTGTGGCACGGACTTAGGTATAAAGAAGAGAAAGGTCTCTTGGAAATAAATTTTCAGCAAATAGATTCCGAAACCATAAAAATTTCTATTATCGATGACGGCATTGGGCGTTCAAAATCGAAAGAACACAAAACTGAAAATCAAAAGAAACAGAAGTCAAAAGGAATGGGGAATACGCAAAAACGAATCGCTATTTTGAACCAAATGTACAAAGACAAAGTTGACGTGAATGTGGAAAACGTTTTTGAAAATAACGAAGGAACTAAAGTTGAACTTATTTTAAGGAAAGACTGATGAAACTAAACGCAATAATTGTAGAAGACGAAGAAACCAGCCGTGAAATCCTAAGGAATTATTTAGGTAAATACTGCCCTAATATAGTTTTAAAAGGTGAAGCTTCCAATGTTGATGAAGCGCTGGTTTTAATACGTAACAATGATCTGGACGTGGTCTTCCTCGATGTAGAAATGCCTTATGGAAATGCTTTTGATTTGCTCGACAAAGTGGGCGACCGTCAGTTTGAAACTGTTTTTGTTACCGCATACAATCATTATGCAATGGATGCCTTAAATGCCCACGCTTCCTACTATTTGCTTAAACCAATTTCCATTGATAAATTAATTGAAGCAGTGGATTATGTTTCGGAAATAAAAGAAAAGGAAAACAAACTTCAAAATTCAATTTTGAAACCACTACAAACGCAAGTTGCTGGCAAGATTACTATTCCGCTACAGAATGGGTTTGAAGTGCTTCAAATGGAGAATATACTTTATTGTCAGGCAGATGATAATTACACACAGATTCACTTAAAAGTTGGTAAACGATTGGTGAGCAAAACCCTAAAGTATTTTGAAGATTCCCTTTCAGAAAGTGGGTTTGCACGAGTCCATAAATCCTATTTGGTAAATGTGAATGAAATTACCGAATACAAAAAAGGAAAGGGTGGGAGCGTGGTACTTACCAGCGGAAAAGAAATTATGGTGAGTCCTTCACGGAAAAAGGAGTTGTTGGCTTATTTTGGATAAAATTTTAAACAAATGATAATAAAATCTATAAACGGAAAACATCCACAGATCCCAGAGGACTGTTTCATTGCTGAAAATGCCACAATTGTTGGGGATGTTGTAATGGGTAACGAATGTAGCGTTTGGTTTAATGCTGTGATTCGAGGCGATGTTCATTTCATTAAAATGGGCAATAAAGTGAACGTGCAGGATGGAGCCGTTATTCACGCAACGTATAAAACTTCACCTACAACTATTGGCAACAATGTATCCATTGGTCATAATGCCATTGTTCATGGCTGCACCATTCACGATAATGTTTTGATAGGGATGGGAAGTATTGTTATGGACGATTGTGTGGTAGAAAGCAATACGATAATTGCAGCAGGCGCCGTGGTTTCTAAAAACACAAGGGTTGAGAGTGGAAGTATTTATGCGGGCATTCCCGCCAAAAAAATAAAAGACATCAGCCCCGAATTGACCAAAGGCGAAATTGAACGGATTGCAAATAATTATGTTATGTATTCTTCGTGGTTCAAGGAATAATTTAGAAATCTTTTTTTTCCACAGAAATCTTTTCCGAATACTCTTTTAGTAGAAATTTTAAGGTATCTGTTTCAGCATTTGTGAAAAACTGAAGCATTGGTTTGGTATTCTCTTCCCGAAGCAAATTTAAACTTTGTAAAACTATTTTTGTCTGCCGTGCAACCGCTTCGCCAGAATCAATAATTTTCACGTTCTCATGAAGAATTTTTTTTAACTGTGGAATGATATATGGGTAGTGACTACAGCCTAAGACTATATAATCTACATTCGCTTCTATCATTGGTTTTGTGTGTTTTTTCAATAGCGAAATCATTTCTGGGCTGTCTATTTTCCCTGCTTCAATTAAAGGTACAAGACCTTCACCTATAATTTCAACAACATTTATATCTTTTGAAAATTCTCTAGTGGTTCTGCTGAAAAGCGCACTACTGAGAGTGCCTTTAGTAGCCAAAATCCCGATACTTTTTGAAATGGTTTGCAATGCTGCTGGCTTTATTGCTGGTTCTATCCCGATGAAAGGAATTTCGTAATTTTCTCTTAGCGTTGAAATTGCATTTGTAGTTGCAGTATTGCAAGCAACGACAATTATTTTACAATTTAGTTTTAGTAATTTTTCTACATTTTTAATGCTAAGTGTAGTTATTTCTTCCGAAGATTTATTTCCGTAGGGAGCGTTTTTGCTATCGGCGAGATAGATGATATTTTCAAAAGGCATTAGTTTATGGATTTCCTGCCAAATGGAGGATCCCCCCACACCCGAATCAAAAACTCCTATGGGACTGTTTTTATCCATTTAGTAAAAGTAGCTAATTACTTGAAATTTGTGCATAAAAAAACTGCCCGCTATTAACGGGCAGTTTTAAAATTTTATAGTTTTAAAAAAGAATTACATTCCTAATTCTTTTTTAACATCTGCCATAAGGTCTTTACCATCAGCAAGAATAACACCGCTACCTACAGTTGAATCCAATACATATTGGTATCCTTGGGCCTTAGCTACTTTTTGAATAGTAGATTGCGCTTTTTCTAGTATTGGCTTAAAAATGTCGGTTCTTTTCTTGTCTAGATCCTGAAGTGCTTGTTGTCTGTATGCTTGAATGTTTTCTTGCATACCTTGAACTTCTTGAAATCTTTTTTGGTTTTCCTCATCAGTTTTAGTAGTGGCCTCAGCATCATACTGCTTCATTTTGGTTTCTAGTTCCTTAGCCATTGCTTTAATCTCTGTATCGTACGTTTTTTGCACTTTTTCCAATTGGCTCTGTGCTGCTTTGTATTCTGGCATAGCTTCAATCAGCTCTTGTGCATTAATATGTGCAACTTTTGATTGGGCATTCACAAAACTTGTAGCTCCCACGAAAAGTGCAATTGCAACTAGTAACGTTTTCATTTTTTTCATTGTAAGTGTATTTAATTTTTAAGTGTTATTTTATTTAAAGTATTGATTATTAATTTTTATGTAGGCTATTGGCCGTTTTCACTACCATCGTCTCCATCTCCACCACTTGGGGGATTATTTTTGTTTTGACGAGCATTTATAATGGAATCTTTTCTACGTTCTCTTTCCAAAATTAAACGTTGTCTGCGTTCTTCAAACTCTGCTTTCTTTACGGCGCGGATAGAATCACGTTCTTTTTGACGTTGGGCCATCATTTCTTCACGTTCTGTTTTTTTGGCTTCAACTATTTTTTCGCGTTCCTCTTGTTTTTCTTGAATAGCTTTTTCACGTTCAGTAACGGCTCCTTCTTCTTCAAGTGAAAGTTTTTCGCGTTGTTCAATTTCGCGCTTTTCTTTTTTATCTGCGGCCTGAACTCTTCTACCGGCACGCTCAATACTTCGTAGAACCAAATCGCTGATATCGTTTCTTTTTGCCGCAAAAAGCATTACAACATCTGCAGATTTATCAAAGATGAAATCATACTTTTTGTTTTCTGCAACTTCTTGAACAATATTAAAAACCTGATCTTGGATAGGTTGAACCAATTGCCTGCGCTGTATCATTAAATCTCCATTGGGTCCAAAACGGTCCTGCTGGTATTTAAGCATTTCGTCTTCCTTGATTTTTATTTCCTCTTCGCGCTCATCAATCAATTCTTTTGTTAAAAGAACCCTTTCATTCGCTAGGTTCAATTTCATTTGATCAATTTCTTTCTGTTTTTTCTCAATGTCCAGTTTCCAGCGCTGCACCTTCCCTTCCAATTGTATGGAAGCTTCTTTGTATTCAGGAACACTTTCTAGGATATATTCCATATCAATATATCCTATTCGAACGCCTCTTTGTGCTTCTGCCATGAAGGTGAAGCAAAAAAGGGCAAGGGTAAAAAAGAGTGTTTTTTTTGTCTTCATATTATTTGGTTGTTGTTTAAGAAAATATCGTGCCAGTTTTTAAAATTGTTGTCCAATGATAAAGTGGGTTTGCCATCCATTTGGCTCTGTACCGCCCAAAACAGGGTCAAATCCATACCCAAAATCGATGCCCAATAATCCAAATGCCGGCATAAATATACGTAATCCTGCGCCAGCAGAACGTTTTAGATCAAAAGGATTGTAATCCTTGAATCCATCAAATGATGCTCCGCCTTCTGCAAAACCAAGTACATAGATGGATGCCATCTGTGCAAGGGTAACAGGATATCTTACCTCTAACGAAAATTTATCGTAAATCGTATTTCCATCAGGATTTGATAATGATTGGTTGGGGTAGCCCCTTAATTGAATTACCTCACGGCCGTCCAAACTATATGCTCCAAGTCCATCACCACCAACAAAAAACCTTTCAAATGGAGGAACTCCACGGGCATCATTATAAGCTCCCAAAAATCCAAATTCAGTATTGGTGCGAAGTACTAATTTTTCGTATAAACGAGTGTACCAAGTTCCTTTAAATTTAATTTTATAATACTCCAGCCATTTAAAACGTTCCTGGTCAATTTCAGAAATTCGACGGGTAGCATCTACATAATCAGGATCATTTGTGGTTACAAGTTCAAGTTGATCTCTTTCTTGGGATAATGATTTGTAATCTATATTGTTAAATGACGAATAGGGTAAGGTTAATTTTGCAGTAATACTAAAGTCAGAACCTTGGGTAGGATAAATGGGGTTGGTAGCGGTATTGTTACGGCTTATACCGATCGTATATGCCAGGTTGTTGGAGTACCCATCCCCAAAAGTAAATAACCCTGTGTTGTAATTGTTTAGATTATAATGCTGGAAACTTATGGCGTTGGACCAAACAAAATAATCATCTGGCCATTTTACCTTTTTAGCCAAACCTACAGAACCACCTGTTATAGTAAAACTTCTGGATTTGTCAGACTGTCTATTATTATAATCGTAATAATTCTGAATGGTATGAGTGAACGATGTAGATAACTGTACAGGCTTTTTTCCACCCAACCAAGGTTCAGTAAGGGAAAGGCTATACGTTTGATAGTAACTACTTGCTTGCGCTCTAATAGATAGTTTTTGCCCGTCACCCATTGGCAAAGGCTTGTATGCTTTAAAGTTGAAAAGATTGCGAAGCGAAAAGTTGTTAAACGAAAGACCTAATGTTCCCACAAAGCCGCCGCCACCATAACCTCCTTGAAGCTCAATCTGGCTAGAACCTTTTTCAATTACGGAATATTCCAAATCTACAAGACCGTTGTTTTCATCAACTTTTTTGAAATTTGGCGTAAGTTGTTCTGGGTCAAAAAAGCCCAATTGGCCTAATTCACGAATGGTTCTTATAACATCACGTTTACTATATTTCTGGCCTGGACGCGTTCTTAATTCTCTATAAATAACGTGGTCGTTGGTGCGATCGTTTCCTATTACAGTAACGTGGTCAAAGTAGAAAAGACTACGCTCCATAATTCTAATTTCAAAATCTATGGTGTCGTTGCGAATGGCTACTTCCACCGGGTTTATACGAGCAGCAAGGTATCCATTGTTTTGGTAAAGATTGGTCATATCTTCTGCATCTGGTGCCGAGTCGTCTTGAATACGCTCCTGAAGTAATACACCGTTATAAACATCACCTTTGCTTATCCCTAATATCTGGCGTAATTGACCGTCCGTAAAGACACTATTTCCTATGAACTTAATATCGCCAAAATAATATTTATCGCCTTCTTCCAATTTTATATTTAAGGCAATGTTCTTTTTATCCAATACACTTAAAGAGTCATTAAGAATACGTGCATCACGGTAACCATTTGCTTTGTATTTATTTAGAAGTGAAACTCTATCTTCTTCAAAACCTTCTTCGGTGTATTTTGAACGTTTCCACAAACGAAAAAAGTTTTTACGCTTTGTCTTTTTCATGGAACGGCGCAATTTACCGTCGGTGAAATGTTCATTCCCTTCAAAGTTTATTTTTTTCACCTTTACTCGCTTTCCTCTATCTACGGCGATAGTCATGTTTTTGGAAATTTCTACACCTGTTGAATCTTTGACAGGAGTGGTGGTGATGGTTACATCGGTATTATAAAAACCTTCTTTTTTGTATTTGTTTGAAATGTAATTTTTTGTAGTGTTAATAAGGTTTTTCGTAATTTTTATACCAGTATTAAGATCGTTGTCCTTGATAATCTCCTTTCGCTTGGCTTTGCGAATACCTTTTCCTGTGATGGTTACCTCATTGAGTTTTGGCAATTCAACAATGTAAAGTTCCAAATCCACATTATCGCCTTCAATGTTTGTGACATAAAAAGCTATATCACTAAAGAGGCCTTGCTCCCAAAGCTTTTTGGTTACTTGGCTCAGTTTTTCGCCAGGAATGTATAAGCGGTCACCTTTTTTAAGGCCTGTAAAAGCTATCACGGTGAGCTCATTAAAACTTTGTGCTCCAGAAACCGTTATATTGTTAATGGTATATTTTTTACCGCTGTCAAGTTCTTTTTGCTGAGCCTGTAGTGTAAAAACGGAAAGTATTGTAAATAATAAAATACAATAAGATTTTCTGTATGTATGCAATAGGGAACTATTGTTTAAGTTGTTCACTGGTTTTTCCAAATCTTCTTTCTCTGTTTTGATAATTTAATATTGCTTCAAAAAGATGGTTTTTAGTATAATCCGGCCAAAGTGTTTCAGTAAAATACAGTTCGGCATACGCTATTTGCCAAAGCAGAAAATTACTGATGCGCTCTTCGCCACTGGTGCGGATCAATAAATCTACATCTGGTAAATTTTGCGTGTAAAGATGATTATTTATTACCGTTTCATCAATATCATGCGGCGAAATTAGGTTATTTTTAACTTTAAGACTAATCTCTTTTATTGTTTTTATTATTTCTTCCCTCGAACCATAACTAAGGGCGAGGGTGAGGGTCATTCGTTTATTGTCTTTGGTTTTTTCAATAACGCCAAGCAATTCTTTGTGTGCTTTTTTCGGAAGTGCCTCCAGATTACCAATGGCATTGAGCTTTATATTGTTGTCTTGAAGTGTTTTTATTTCTTTTTTTAGAGAAGAAACAAGGAGCTTCATCAACAGTTCTACTTCCAATTTTGGACGGTTCCAATTTTCAGTTGAAAAGGCATAGAGTGTTAAAAACGGAATTCCTATTTCTGCACATCCTTCCACAATCTCTCTAACTGCCTTTGTTCCGTTTTCATGACCGATAGAACGAAAAAGACCTTTCTGTTTTGCCCAACGCCCATTGCCGTCCATAATTATGGCAAGGTGTTGTGGTAATTTGTCTTTGTCTATTTGGTCCATCTTCAATTAAAAGTTACAATAACAAGGCTTTCTTCCGAAGGCAAAAGTAACAGTTATTCCAGTAAATACGTACCAATCGTCGCTATTTGTATTCCCAAATTTAAGACCTTCCTCGTCTGCCAGTCCTTTTATCGGATTACTTCCGTCTAGATCGTCTGTAAATGTATAGCGTGCTCCAATCTCGAAACCTACCATTGCATTTTGGCCCATATTCGCTTTATAGCCCATAACAATTGGTATTGCTATGCTTGCTGCATTATCATATTCTACTATGTTTCCGTTTCCTCTTTTGTAGAGTGCTGTATAGCTAAAACCTGTAAGTCCAGTGTACAAATAAGGGGTTGAAATTGCTTTTTGACTATGAACGTCAAAATCCCAAAAGGTATATTCAATACCTATAGAAAGTTCCTTCACTGTATTTTCAAATGAATACCCTCGTTCTTTTCTGCGATTGTTGGAGCTTTTTGAATCATCACCTTTCAATTTTGCGACCATTACAGAACCTCTAAATGAATGTCTGGCGCTGCGGTTCCATTTAAAAATGCCACCAACAGCAAAGCTGTTTGGGTTAATGTAGTTGGTACTCCCAACATCACCTATGTAGTTGGCACCACCAATCATTCCGCCTATTTCATAGGTTTGGGAATGTGCCAAGAACACCGTTATGAGTAATAAAAATACAGTAGTGAAATACTTCATATACCTTAAAAGTTTGCAAATATAACAATAAACTTGGCTTCACATTGTTGGAAGCCAATTTGTCTCTGTTGATTAACAAATTTTGATGGATTTTATTGTTTATGCCGATGGTTTATCTAAAGCCAAAAGTTAATAGACCAATCATTCAATCATCGGCATGATAACAGATTATAATTTATTTTTTTTGGTAGGTCAATTCCGCTTGTCTTCACCCCACAAAAGTTTTTTGCGAAGTGTTTTTATAAAGCTGTCATCGTTAAGTTGAAGTAGTTTGATTGTGAAGGGCGCCTTTTTTATAATAATTTTTGTTTCGTTCTCCAAAGTTGCAATGCGTGAATCCATGGAAAGCAAGAAAGTGCTTTCTCTTCCAGAAACTTTTAATGAAACAACACTGGAATCAGGAAGAACCAAAGGCCTTGCGTTCAGATTGTGGGGCGCAATTGGCGTGAGCACAATATTGTTGGCATCTGGATCTATAACTGGGCCACCACAGCTCAATGAATAACCAGTAGAACCTGTGGGTGTTGCAACAATAAGCCCGTCAGACCAATAGGACGTAAGGTATTTGTCATTCACCAGTGTTTCCACTTTTATCATAGAAGTTGTATTCCTTCTGTTTACTGCAATTTCGTTTAGTGCAAAATTTAAGGGTTGAATTTCCTCATTCTTTGGAAAAGTTTCTACGGTAAGCAAGCTTCTTTCCGAAATGGAATACTCACCTTCCAAAATCTGGTTTAGGCTCTCTGTCATTTCTTCTTTTTGGATTGTAGCTAAAAACCCAAGTCTTCCAGTGTTTATTCCAACGATGGGAATCCCCAGATCTGCAACAAATGTTATGGCTTTCAAAATTGTTCCATCCCCGCCAATACTGAAAAAAAGGTCAAAACTGGAATCTAATTCTGTAAAAGTGGAGAATCCCGAGAAATTTTTCGTAATGTCTTGATTTTGGTTGATGATACCCAAAAAATCAGATTCTATAAGTACTTCGGCCTCATTCTTTTGAAGCGCAGCTAGCAGCATCTGAATGTATACTTCAGAGTTTTCATGATAAAACTGTCCGTAGATACCTATTTTCATCAACTATATATTAAGGTATTTATCCAAATAATCAGAACGTTCCTTCAAGTCTTCCAAAAACTTATCCTCTTCGTGATGGCTAATCACGTTATAGTTATATCTTCTAAAAGTCTGTACAATACTGTTCATTGCCGTATGACCTACTTTTACGGTAACCTGTACTGTGTCATTTTCAATTTTTGAAACAAATACGCCAAAAATTCGCGTTCCGTTAGATTCAACAATTTGGCATATTTCACTAAACGAATAATCCTGAATTCCTTTTTCAACAACTATAATACCACCTGTTTCGTTCAAAAAAGGAGTGTTGTTGAAAAGGCTCATAATATCGCCCAATTCATAGTATCCTAAATATTTATTGTCTACCCCTAATACTGGCATGATGTTACAGTTGTTTAAAGCAAAAGCCTCTAAAATATCTAGCCAATTGGTATCTTCAAGCACATGAAAGGGTTCCAGAGCATACTGAAAATCAGTAAGTGATTTAGTATTGTCAAAACAATATGCGTCATTTTCTGAGACACAACCTATGTAATGCCCGTCTTTTTCAACGGGAACGTGCGAATAGGTAAGCTGATTGAAAACAATTTGCACATCAGTTATCTTCGCCGAAATATCAAACGGTTCAATATCGTTAATGATGTAATTCAAGGTTTCCATTGTAATTTATTTTTAATGCAAATTACTTAAAATAAAGGTTCAGTAAGCGCTGTAAGGTTTGTATTTTTGTTAATTATAACACAAAGAAATGACAAAATTAAGCGTAAACATAAACAAAATAGCCACGTTGCGCAATGCACGTGGCGGCAACGTACCTGATCTATTGCAGGTTGCGAAGGATATTGAAAAATTTGGAGCGCAAGGAATTACTATCCACCCAAGACCCGATGAACGCCATATTCGTTATCAAGATGCATATGATTTAAAACATATTGTTACTACGGAATACAACATTGAAGGCAATCCGAGGGATAATTTTACAAAGATGGTTTTGGAAATAAAACCTACGCAAGTTACCCTCGTTCCCGATGCGGTTGATGCCATAACCTCAAACGCAGGTTGGGATACCGTAAAGTATAAAGATTATTTAAAGGAACTGATTTCAGAATTCAAGCGAAACGGAATCCGCACTTCCATCTTTGTAGATCCAACCTTAACAATGATTGAAGGCGCCGCTGAAACTGGAACAGACCGAATTGAATTGTATACTGAGGAATTTGCGAAGCAATATTCCTTGGGCAACAAAGAAGCTATAAAGCCATATACGGAATGTGCAATTCTTGCAAATAAATTGAATGTGGGCATCAACGCAGGGCACGATCTTTCGTTGGAAAACATTAAGTATTTTAAAGAACACATCCCGAATCTTTTGGAAGTGAGCATTGGGCACGCCCTTATTTGTGAAGCGCTTTATGATGGTTTGGAAAATGTTATTTCAGCATATTTAAAAAAACTCAGTTAATGATTCTCCACTCCCAAATATTCGGCTCCGGAAAAGCTTTCGTAATCCTCCACGGTTTCCTAGGCATGAGTGACAATTGGAAAACACTTGGCACCCGCTGGGCGGATGATGGTTATGAGGTTCATCTTTTAGATCAACGCAATCATGGCCGCAGTTTCCATAGCGATGAATTTTCTTATGAAGTGATGGCGGAAGATTTAAAAAAATATTGCGAAGAATACAATCTTCAAAATATAATCCTGCTCGGTCATTCCATGGGCGGAAAAGTGGCGATGCAGTTTGCGGTAACCTACCCCGTTATGGTTTCGGAATTAATAGTGGCTGATATTGGCCCGAAAGCCTATCCGCCGCACCATCAAGATATTTTAAAAGCACTTTCAAAGCTGGATTTCTCTAAAATAAAATCCCGCGGCGAAGCAGAAGATGTTCTTTCGGAATATATAAAAGATGAAGGCACAAAGCTATTTCTTCTGAAAAACCTTTACAGAAAAAGTAAAAACGAATTGGGTCTTCGAATAAACTTGCCTGTGCTTTCAGAAAAAATAGAAGAAGTTGGCATGGCTCTTCCCGAAGGTACTGTTTTTAATGGTAAAACACTTTTTTTGGGGGGCGAAAAAAGCGGTTATATTGAACCCATGGACGAGCTTTTGATTAAAAAACATTTCCCGCAAGCCAAAATTAGAACTATTTCAAACGCTGGGCATTGGCTCCACGCAGAAAATCCCGAAGAATTTTATGAAGTCTGCCTTAAATTTTTGGAATGATGCCAATTTTTATAGGGACAATCACTATTAGCTTTTAAAAATAAAATAAAAGAGATTAAATTGTTATGAATTTTTTATAATATTGTAAGAATATATCTTATGCACGCATAAGAAATCTATAAAACATAATTCCTAACTTTTTTAATCCTCAGAATTAACTCTAAAGAAATAATAATTATGAAGAAACTATTACTACTTGCCGTTTTTGCACTCGCAAGCGCGGTTACTTATGCTGGCGGTTACCGCGTAAGTTTGCAGGGAAATAAATCCTTGGCAATGGGTCACACGGGGGTTGCTGTTATAAACAGTAGCGAACTTGTGTTTTTTAATCCAGCCGGATTAGTCTATTTAGAAGATAAATTTAATATCTCTCTTGGTGCACATGGTGTGTTTTCAAACATTGCCTACCAAGACACTGAAACTGGCGCAAATGCTCGTACTGATAGTCCTGTGGGGACGCCATTTTATTTATATGCTTCATACAAAGCTACAGATTGGTTGGCTTTTGGTCTTGGTGTTTACACACCTTACGGAAGTTCCGTTGAGTACGAAGACGATTGGGCAGGATCACATTTGGTGAATAATATAGATTTAAAAGCAATTTACATCCAACCAACTGTTTCGTTTAAAATTAATGATAAGTTGAGTTTTGGTGGAGGTCCTATTTATGTTACTGGTTCTGTAAACTTCAACAGAAACCTAAACCGTACACTTACCGACCTTGAAGGAAACCGTGCCAATGTTACCATTGATGCAACTGGTGTAAGTAACTGGGGATGGGTGGCTAGTACAATGTTTAATCCAACCGAAAATCTTCACATTGGCGCTACCTATCGTTCCGAAATTATTCTTGATGCCGAAGATGGTACCGCCGAATTTGAAAATATTCCAAATTCTCCCTTAACACCTTTTGAAAATACTTCCATTAAAGCTTCGTTGCCATTACCAGCAGAAATGACTGTTGGTGTGTCTTACGATTTCTGTGAAAGTTGGACCGTAGCGTTTGATTTCAACCGTACTTTTTGGAATGTATACAAATCGTTGGATATAGACTTTGCCAATGAAGATATTCCAGATTCAAAGAACGCTCGTAATTATAAAAATGCCTCTATCTATCGTTTCGGTATGCAATATGACGTTACTAAAATGTTTACATTGAGAGCTGGTTACTATTTCGATGAATCTCCTGTTCAAGATGGTTATTTTGCTCCAGAAACACCTCGTAACGACAGTAATAACTTTACTGCTGGTCTTACAGTAAATCTTGGAGAGCACTTACAGATTGATGCTTCATTTCTTTATTCAAACTTTAAAGAGGTGGATGCGTCTTACAATTATTACTTCGAGAATGGTGTAGCAGTTCCTTTTAGTGGAACCTACAAAACCAATGCTTTTGTTCCAGGATTGGGGCTAACTTATAAACTATAATTGAAAAAAATCTTAAAGATGAAAAATATACTTAAATATACTTTCGCGCTTTTAGCAGTAGGCTTTGTAAGCTGCGAACCCGAATTTGACAGTCCTGTAACCGATGACGGTTTTTATAGTAGTGGAACGGCGAACCTTTCAAAATACGTTTCTGTAGGGAACTCTTTAACGGCTGGATATGCTGATGGCGCGTTGTACATTACTGGCCAAAAAAACAGTTACCCAAACATAATGGCGAAACAATTTGCCTTTGCAGGTGGCGGAGAATTCTACCAACCTTTGATGAGTGATAACCTTGGTGGATTGCTTTTAAGTGGTAACCAAATTACTGAAAATAGATTTGTGCTTGCGGTTGATGCCAATGGAAACCCTGGCCCAGTTCGTTTGGCAGGAACTCCAACAACTGATATAACCAATCATTTGCCTAGTACATATAACAATATGGGTGTGCCTGGCGCTAAGAGTTTTCATTTAGTTGCTCCAGGTTATGGAAATGTGGCTGGCGTGCCAACAGGAGCTGCAAACCCTTATTTTGCACGTTTTGCAAGCAGTGAATCTGCAACTGTAATAGGTGATGCAGTGGCTCAAAACCCAACATTTTTTAGTCTTTGGATTGGAAATAATGACATCTTGAGCTACGCAACCTCTGGAGGTTCTGGAGTTGACCAAACAGGAAATTTAGATCCCTCTACCTATGGTCCTAATGATATTACAGACCCTAACGTTTTTGGTTTAGTTTATAGCCAACAAGTAGATGCATTAACTGCAGGAGGAGCAAAAGGTGTTTTGATCAATATTCCTGAAGTCACTTCCATACCTTATTTTACAACTGTCCCTAGAAATGCAATTCCTTTGGATGCTGCTACAGCTGGTGCGCTAAATGCTCAGTTTGGGGCATACAACACCCAAATATTGCCAGGCCTAGTAGGAGTTGGGATAATTACTCCTGAAGAAGCTGCGCTGCGAATGATTAATTTTTCCGCAGGACAAAACTTTCCTATTATGACTGATGATGATTTAACTGATGTTACCGCAATTCTTCAAGGCCCTCCATTTAGTTTGCCAGCACCCTTGGCAACTCTATTAGGGCAACTTCGTCAAGTAAAATCTGATGATCTAATTGTTTTGACTGCTTCTTCTGTTTTGGGAACAACACCAGATCCAAGCAACCCACAAGGGGTTATTGGTGTGTCAATACCCCTTAGCGATCAATATGTATTAGCTGTTTCTGAGCAAACACGAATTACAGCTGCAAGTATGGCTTATAACGCAACTATCGAGGCACTTGCTGGTGCAGAAGGTTTAGCTTATGTTGATGCAAAAACAGCATTGGCTAGAGTAGCAAACGGTGGAGTTTCTTACGATGGAGGTGTTCTTACTTCACAATTTGTAACAGGTGGCGCGTTTTCTTTAGATGGTGTTCACCCCACGCCAAGAGGATATGCTTATACCGCAAATCTTATAATCAGAGCAATCAACGAAACTTATGATGCAACCATCCCGATGGTGCATATTGGTAATTACGGAACTGTAACGGTTACTAATAATTAATATTTTGAAATTAAGTTTAGTTAAAGCCGCCCTCATTTGAGGGCGGTTTTTTTATTATATTTACTAAGCTTATTAATTTTTAATAATATTTCACTCTCATGAAAGTAATAATCAAATTACTTCTTACAGCCTTAGCCGTAGTTGTTTTGGCAAAAATCCTTCCCGGCGTAGCTGTTGAAGGGTATGGCGCAGCAGTTATAGTTGCAATTGTCATCGCTTTATTACGATTGCTCGTTAAGCCAATATTGGTCATTTTAACTTTACCCATTACAATAGTCACTTTTGGATTGTTTTTGCTGATAATCAACGCCGTTATCATTTTAATGGCAGATTATTTTGTGGGTGGTTTCTCGGTAACGAGTATCTGGTGGGCACTTCTTTTCAGCCTTTTGCTTTCGTTTTTTCAATCCATACTATTTTCACTTTTGCCGGAAGATAAATAATTGACTGAACAACAGTTTGTAAATGTTTGTCGGGTTTTGCAAAAAACCGTACTTTTGCATCCCGAAATTCAGAAGAGAAAAAATGAACATTACAAAAAAAGACATTGATAAACTAAATGCTGTGCTTACAGTTGAGGTTTCAAAAGAAGATTATTCAGGTAAGGTTGAAAAAGTATTGAATAATTACAGAAAAACTGCCAATATTCCTGGTTTCAGAAAAGGACATATCCCGATGGGAATGGTCAAAAAACAATACGGAAAGGCTGTTTTGGTTGAAGAAGTGAACAAGATTTTGCAAGATGCGCTTCACAAATTTCTTAACGAAGAAAAACTGGACGTACTAGGAAATCCCCTTCCGAAGAACGAATCAGAAATAAATTGGGATGCAGATGATTATTCCTTTGAATTCGAATTGGGCCTTGCACCACAATTCAATGTTGATATTAAAGGAAAAGAAGTTGTGCAATATAAGATTGTTGCGGACGATAAAATGTTAGACAACCAAGTGAAAACCATCCGTAAGCAATACGGAAAATTGATTTCTAAAAATGTAGTTGAGAAAGGTGATGAAGTTACCGGAACTTTTATTTCAACTGAAAAGGAAATAGAAAAGAAAACTACGCTTTCCACAGATGAAATTGCAGGTAAAAAACAATTGGAAAGCCTTATTGGAGCAAAAGTTGGCGATACCGTTACATTGAAAACAAAAGGAATGTTTGCCGACGATCACGATAATCAAAAATATTTAGGTGTTGCACACGATGATGCCCATGGATTGGATATTGAAGTTTCCTTTAATATTGAAGAAGTGAACAAACGTGAAATGGCAGAATTGAACCAAGAGTTATTTGATAAGTTGTTTGGCGAGGCTGTTGTGACTTCAGAAGAAGAATTGAAGGCGAAAATAAAGGAAGATGCCGAAGGGCAATTTGCACAACAAAGCGACCAAAAATTATTGAATGATGTTGTGGATTCATTGATTGAAAATACAAAATTCGATCTTCCGAAAGAATTTTTACAAAGATGGATTGCAATGACCGGCGAAAAAAGACTTTCAGAAGAAGACGCAAAAGCCGAATACGAAAGAAGCGAAAAAGGACTTCGTTACCAATTGATTGAAGGTAAAATTCGTGCAGAAAATAAACTGCAAGTTACTTTTGATGAGTTGAAAGACCATTCAAAAAAGATGATAAAGCAGCAGATGGCACAATTTGGTCAAACTAATCCAACTGATGAGGAATTGGAATCAATCGCTGCACGTATTCTTTCAAACAAAGAAGAAGTAGAGCGTTTGAGCGAGCAATTAAACACAGCAAAATTGCTAAATTTCTTTAAGGAAAACGCAAAATTGAAAACCAAAGAGATTACTTACGATAAATTCATTAAGGAAGCCTACGCATAATTCAGCGAAGAAATAGTTATCTTTAGGCGTTGAATTATTTTATTTAACGCCTTTTTGAATTAAACCTTTTCCTGTTCAGGAAAGTAAATGTATAATACGAACAAATATTTATGAACTACAGTAACGAATTTAGAAAGTTTGCTATAAAAGATCAAGGCATCAACGATATGTATTATGACAAAATCATAAGCAGTATGTATCCCACGAACTTGACCCCAAATATTATTGAGGAACGCCAAATGAACGCAGTTGCGATGGACGTTTTTTCACGGTTGATGATGGACCGAATCATTTTTCTAGGTACAGGAATCAACGATCAGGTGGCAAACATAGTGCAAGCCCAATTATTGTTTTTGGCAAGTACTGATGCGGCCCGAGATATTCAAATTTATATCAATTCTCCCGGAGGAAGCGTTTACGCAGGCCTGGGAATTTATGATACCATGCAATTCATAAAACCCGATGTTGCAACTATTTGTACCGGAATGGCAGCCTCAATGGCAGCAGTCCTGCTTTGTGCAGGTGAAAAAGGAAAGCGTAGCGGTTTAACACACTCGCGAGTAATGATTCACCAACCTTTGGGTGGTGCACAGGGACAAGCAAGTGATATTGAAATTACCGCCCGTGAAATTATCACCTTAAAAGAAGAGCTTTATAAAATAATTGCAAAGCACTCCGGACAAACTTATGAAAAGGTTTATGATGACAGCGATCGTGATTACTGGATGAAAGCAGACAAAGCTTTGGAATACGGAATGATTGATGAAATTTTGACTCGAAATTAAATATAGGGTCTTTTGAAAAAAGATAATATGTCGAAAGAAGATTTAGAATGTTCCTTTTGCGGCCGCAAAAAGTCGGAGACCAACTTGCTAATTGCAGGATTGGATGCCCACATTTGTGACCGTTGTATTGAACAGGCTCATGGGATTGTGGTTGAGGAAGCATTGCATTCGGGCAATACAGAAATGTCTAAAGATTTAATGCTGAAAAAACCAAAAATTATAAAAGCATTTTTGGACGAATATGTAATTGGTCAGGAATTCACCAAAAAAGTAATGTCGGTTGCGGTTTACAATCACTACAAGCGTTTGCTTCAACCAAAAAGCGATGACGATATTGAAATACAGAAAAGTAATATAATTATCGTTGGGCAAACCGGAACAGGAAAAACATTGATCGCAAAAACAATCGCCAGAATGTTAAATGTTCCATTGGCAATTGTTGATGCTACGGTTTTAACTGAAGCTGGATATGTAGGCGAAGACGTGGAAAGTATTTTAACTCGTTTACTTCAAGCCGCTGATTACAACCTCGAAAAGGCCGAAAACGGAATCGTCTTTATTGACGAAATAGATAAGATTGCAAGAAAAAGCGACAATCCCTCAATTACCCGTGATGTTAGTGGGGAAGGAGTACAGCAAGCTTTGTTAAAACTTTTGGAGGGAACAACAGTAAATGTTCCGCCGAAAGGAGGAAGAAAACATCCCGATCAAAAATTCATTGAAGTAAATACTGAAAACATCCTTTTCATTGCTGGCGGTGCTTTTGATGGTATTGAGCGTCATATTGCAAAAAGATTGAATATGCAAGCCGTTGGTTTTACAGCTTCGGCAAAGGAAAACCAAATGGAGAAAGACAATATGCTTCGCTACATTATTCCGAAGGATTTAAAAGATTTTGGTTTGATTCCCGAAATAATTGGGCGTCTTCCCGTACTTACTTATATGAATCCTTTGGACAAAGAAACGCTTCGCGCAATTCTTACGGAACCAAAAAATGCCATCATAAAACAGTACAAAAAACTGTTTGAAATGGACGGGATTGATTTTGTAATTACTGAAGAAGCATTGGATTTTATTGTAGGGCAGGCAATTGACTATAAGCTTGGCGCACGTGGTTTACGTTCACTTTGCGAAGCTGTTCTAACTGATGCAATGTATGAAATGCCTGGTACCGATGAAAAAACCGTACACGTTACAAAGGAGTACGCGGAAGAAAAATTGAATAAATCAACCCTTAAAAAGTTAAAAGCGGTTTCATAGAAATTGAAATACTTATAAAAGTAAAAACCTGGGGAATTCCCCAGGTTTTTTTATGCTTTTGTTCGGTGATTTTTTTAATTGATTTTAATAAAATATAAATCGGTAAAATCAATTAGGTGTAATTCTCGGTTAGCGTTAATGGAGAAATTTGTAGTTACAATTTCTCCGTCAAAATCCATAGTTAAAATAGTATCAGTTGTATTCCAATTAAACGTTACAAGGCTAGAAATTGCAGTACCCCCTTCTATATCTCCTTCCGTCTGAATTTTATAACCTGTCTTGTCCGAATTAAAAATTAATTTGTATTCAAATTCATTGCTAAAATCACTTCTTTGCCATTCTCCAATTAAGTCAGTACTTAAGGTTAATTCATTATCATCATCCTTAACACAGGATACGATAGAAATAAAAACAAAAAATAAAATGATTGATTTGTAGATTTTTAAATTTTTCAAGTTTTGTTCCGCTTTAGTTCATAATTTATTCAACAAGAAAACCGAAATAAATTATGGATACGCAACAAGTGTCTTGTTTTTATTGTGAAGAATTTTTTGTTGCATTTGCTCTTTTTTGCTTTTCAAATTGTAGCCTGCTACTTCATTTTCTTTTTTGCTTGTCGCTTGTGTTGTTGAACAAGAAGAAAACAAAACTGTGAAGCCTAAAAAGCATACTATAAAAAAAATCTGTTTCATTTATAAATACTAATGATTTTATAGGCCAAAAGTACTTCGGAAGAAAAGCACCCGCAAAAATTTTAGTTGAACTTACAGGTAAACTCGTTGAAATACAGCTTAAAAAAAAATCAGCCGATAAAGTGCTTAAAATGCTCGACTTACAACACGCTACAAATAAAATTTTTTTAAAAAAGTGTGCTTATATTGAACTGTTTAAGCGTAAAAGTTCTTCTAAATAATCTCTTGTATTGGAAAGTCTTGGAACTTTATGCTGCCCACCAAGCTTGTTTTTTTCTTTTAACCAATCATAAAAAAGCCGCTCCCGGGCGTGGTGGATTTTTGGTGAGTTAAGCGTAGTATTATTAAATCTTTTTGCTTCATAATCGCTATTTACCTCCTGGAGCGAAGAATCTAAAAGTTGGGTAAAGGTTTCCATATCTTCTGGGGGTGATTTAAATTCTATAATCCACTCGTGAGCTCCTTTTTCCCTCCCTTTCATAAAAATGGGAGCAGCTGTGTAATCTACAATTTCTGAGTTGGTTATTTGGGATACTTTACGCAGTGCTGCCTCAGCGTTTTCAATAATCAGCTCCTCTCCAAAAACATTTATGTGGTGTTTTGTTCTTCCTGTAACCTTTATTCGGTATGGATTGGTTGAGGTAAAACGGACAGTATCACCAATCTTATAGCGCCAAAGTCCCGCATTGGTCGTTATTATAACAGCATAGTTTTTTCCTTCTTCAACCTCGCTTAAAGGAATTACTTTTTCCTCGGAAGTGCCATAATTATCCATTGGGATAAATTCATAAAAAATCCCGTAGTCCAGCATCAACATCAGTTCCTTGTTTTCATTACGGTCTTGAAGGGCAAAAAACCCTTCAGAAGCATTGTAAATTTCATAATATCTGAAGCTGTCTTTTGGTAACAATTTATTGTATTGATCAATGTAAGGATCAAAATTTACACCACCGTGAAAATAAACCTCCAAGTTTGGCCATACTTCAAAAAGATTGCCTCTTCCAGTAGTTTCCATTACATTGTTCAGCAAAACCAGCATCCAAGAAGGAACGCCGGCAAGGCTGGTTACGTTTTCTTTAATGGTTTCGTTTACAATAGCCTGCATCTTCGTTTCCCAATCGCCCATTAGCGAAACTTCATTGCTTGGGGTACTGCTGAATTCAGCCCAAAAAGGCATATTGTCTATCAAAATTGCGGAAAGATCGCCAAAAACGGTTCCATTTTCTTCATAGAGTTGTTTGCTACCGCCGAGACGCAAACTCTTTCCCAAAAATAATTGTGCATCTGGGTTGTTGTTCAGGTACATGCAAAGCAAATCTTTGCTTGCCGCGTAATGGCAATCTTCTAGAGAATCGTTGGTAACAGGTATAAACTTGCTTTTCGCATTGGTGGTGCCGCTAGATTTTGCAAACCATTTTATAGGTGTTGGCCAAAAAACATTAGATTCTCCTCTGCGTGCACGTTCTATTCTTGGCTCGTTTTCTTCGTAAGTTGATAGAGGAACTCGTTCTGCAAAATCACGATACGTTCGGATACTTCCAAAATCATATTGCCGCCCAATTTCTGTATTTTTCGCTTTTTGAAGCAAATTGAAAAGTAGTTCTTCCTGAACCTCAATAGGGTATTTCAAAAAAAGGTCTATTTGGTGGAACCGTTTTTTCAAAAACCAAGAAGCAATGGAATTTACAATGGGGATTGGCATATTTTTCTGCTATCTTTATGCTATAAAAATAACTATTTTATAATTACGATTTCCTCTTTTTTTGAAGCGATGTTTTATAACGGTTCTTCATAAAAGTTTTCGGCATAAATTATCTTGATTAAATGAATTACGAAGGAGTGCTCACCAAAATGCAAACTGAAAACGGTTCGCCCATTCAATATTACCTTGTTTTTGAAAATGATTTTTTGAATATGAACCAATTGTTGGATAAAAAAGTGTCTATTAATTTTCTGCGTTTCCAATGTTTAAATTGTGGGTTTCAAAAGAAAATTTACAGACAGGGCTTTTGTTATGATTGTTTCTACGAAATTCCCCAGGCAGCAGATTGGATTATTAATCCCGAAGTTAGCAAGGCACATTTGGGGATTGAAGACCGTGATCTTGCTTATGAAGAAAAAGTACAGTTGCAACCGCATGTGGTTTACCTCGCAAATAGTAGCAGTGTGAAAGTTGGCGTTACGCGAAAAAGCCAGATTCCCACACGATGGATTGACCAAGGCGCGCACGAAGCAATTGAAATTGTGGAAGTGCCCAACCGTTATCTTGCAGGAATTACCGAAGTGGCGCTAAAAGATCACGTGAGCGACAAAACCAACTGGCGCACCATGCTCAAAAACGATATTAAAGATGAAAATTTGGTGGAATGGCGAAACACATTGAAACAATATATTCCTGCTGAGGCCATTGAATATTATTTGGGAAATAATGCCGAAACCAATCTGCAATTCCCCGTTTTGAAATATCCCCAAAAGCCAAAATCACTCAACCTTGAAAAAACTCCTTTTTATGAAGGAATTTTAAAAGGAATAAAGGGACAATATCTTATTTTTGAAGACGACACCGTATTCAACATTCGAGGAAACGAAGGGTATGTGGTCACAATAACCGTTAATTAATTTCCCGTTTTTGTAGTATCGGTTTTCTTTTTCTTTCCACCCAAGATTCCCTCCAAAACATTCTTTATTATTTTTGTGTTTTGTTGCTGTGTGGTTTGCTGTTGGTTATTATTGGTATTTGTTTTAGTAGAATCCTGCTTGGTTCCGCCCACCAAAATATCTTCTAGAATACCAGTTCCTTGATTTATTAGTTTGTCTTTTTGTTTTGCTAAAATTTGTTTTGTCAGTGTATTTATAGCCGTTTCTGCATTTAAGGAAACTTGAGGATTTATAAAAGTTCCTTTTATGCTAATTGGTAATGCCACGCTCATTGCGTCAGCTTCTTGCGGGCTTAAATTTTGAAGCAATTTTGTGACCTCACTTCCCAAATATTTTGCAGGCACATCCATAGTTACATTGTAATCAATAGATTTGTCCAATCCGTGGGTTCCGGCAACTGCAACGTCAATTCCTTTTACGTCAAAATGAAAGGGTTTCACTTCTATTTTTCCATTGTTGAAAGTGAAATTGGTACTCACATCTCGCAAACTTAACCTATCCAAATTCAAAAAAGAAATCTTGTCTCCAAGCGCGGAAAGCAGCGGAGCTTGCTGCGGATCCACTTCGGCAGTAATAATTTGTGCCAAAGCAGTTCCGGCAAGCGTGGAAAGTTTTGGTGAAAGATCATTTGTGAGCTGTCCGGTCAATTCAAATTTAGTATTTAAGTTTCCTTGTAAGGCTTTTGCTATCGGTACTAAAAACTGAAACATTTCCAATTGCTTGAATGATTTATCAATATCAATTTTACTTAAATCCAGATTCATTGCGAAAGTGGGGGTTTCGTTTTTGGTTGATACATTTCCGGAAAGCGCTACATTACCGCCAAAAATATCAGAGGTAAAATTGCTAATGGTAATAGTTTCATTCACAATAGCCGCGGTTCCTTTTGCATTTTTTAGTTCTAAATTGTCATATATTACTTTACTTGCATTAAAGTCCAAGGTAGCATTCAAAAAATCTGGAATTTTGACCCCTTCGGATGAAGAGGTGCTTTTAGAATTATTACTTTTTTCTTTAGAATTATTTTCAGACGAAGTGTTTTCCGAAGCCATAAAATCATTCACATTAAAAGAGTTTGATTGCACCACAAAGCGTCCTTTTAAATCCTGCTTGCTCATCAAAAAAGGAATTAGGTTTTGAATGTTTCCGGAGGCTCTAATATCGGTTTGTCCGGTATTTGCAGTAAGCTCTTTTAATGTAATGGTGCCCGGCTGCATTGCGAGATTGGCATTTGCAACTTTTAATTCGTTTTTAAAACCTGCGTCGTAATTAAAATTGGTAAGGCTTGCGGTTCCGCGGGCGTCAATCTTATCATAATGCTCCTTCTCAACCGATTCCATATCAAAATTAGCGATAACATCTGCCTTAAAAATTCCGCTGAGTTTTTGTTCCATTTCAACAGGTAAAACCTTTTCAATATTTGCTAAATTAAGTGTGCCCTGCATTCCCATATTTACCACTGGGTTTTCAGTTATTTGTTTGATGCTTCCATTAATGAGGAAGGGTTCATTATCAATTCTAAAAGTCAACTTCGGAATAATTAGATAAGTATCTTTTAATAGCCCTGTTTCGTTTAGCAATTGGGCATCAATTGTAATATTATTAACCGTTTTGGGAAGGTCGGGATATTTAAAGGAAGCATTGTCGCTTGCTATTTTTATATCCATCATTGGGATGTGGGTGCTGTCCACAATACCTTTTAGCATACCATTTACAGTGAAGTTTCCAGTAGTTTTTACATCGTTTATTTGCTTTACATATGTTTCTGGGATAACAGCTAAGAAGTTTTTAAAGTCAGAAGAAGATGTTTTGAAAGTAATATCCACTTCGTTATTGGTTTCGTTTACTTTTACGTAGCCATCAAACGTAAGCGGAAGTTCGTTGATCTTGGCTTCGTTTTCTAAGAAAGTATATTTTTGATTTTTGAGATCGAGTTTAAAAACAGCATCCAGCGAAACTCGGTTTTTGGTTAAATATTCAGTGCTGTCAATACGGAAAGAGACGAGTGCTTTGGTCTGTGTGTTCAGATTTCCAAGCTCTTGTGAAAGATCGCCACTACCTTGGTGCTGCACTTCGGTAAGGATTAAATAGGTGTTTGTAGCCTCGTCCAAGTAATTGAGGCGTGAATTCTTTATTTCATAATTTTTTAGATCAAAAGTAAAACCACTACTGGATTCTGCATCAGTCGTAGCGGGAGCATCTTTTTTTATGGCTATGTCATAATTTGCATTCCCAAGGGAATCAATTTTTATATTTACAAAAGTTTCGTCAATTTTTACTTCATCTATCTTTATAGCTTCATTGCTCTTTTTGAAAAGTTGCATAATGCCCATATCCAATGAAAGCGTCTTGCCACTTGCCAAAGTATCGCCCTCAAAAGGCGCTTTGTTGATTACACTAAAATTATTCAACTGAAGTGAAGCATCAGGAAAACTGCTAAAAAGACTCAAGTCGAGACCCTCCCAGGTTACTGTGGCGTTGAGGTTTTCATTAATGGTGCGTTTCAGCATTTTTTCAAGACTTCCTTTAAAAATGAATGGTGCCGCAATCAGTAATAAAACCAAGATTCCAAGAATAATTCCTATTATTTTAAGTGCTTTCTTCATAAAAAATTTGAAAATTTATTTTGTGATAATTCTTTTGGAAAACAACCTGTTAAAATGAGGTGTTTCCGTAATGTTTATATCTACTTACAAATTTACTTGGTAGTCTTTTTCTTTTCCTTAATTTCGTCTTAAATGTTAAAATTTGAATTCATTGCAATCCCTGCATAACCTTTATCTCTCGCTTGGTAGCAATATGGGCAACCGCTTTGAGCATCTTCAAAATGCCGTGAATGTGCTTTTTGAAGAGGTGGGGAGTATAATTAAAATTTCTTCGGTTTATGAAACCCCAGCTATGGGTTTTGAAGGCGACCCTTTTTTAAATTGTGCCGTTTGGATGCAAACTGATCTTAAACCTTCAAAAATTCTGAAAATAGCTTTAGAAATTGAAAAAGCAATGGGGCGTGAACGGAATGATGACAAAACATATACCTCCCGGCCAATTGACATCGATATTATTTTTATTGACGATTTAATTATTAAAACTGAAAAACTCACCGTTCCTCATTCAGAAATGGAGAAACGGAAATTTGTTTTGCAACCCCTTGCAGAATTAAATTCACAATTGATTCACCCTATTTCAAAAAAAAACAGCATTAAGCTCTTGTCCGAAACTGAAGACCAAAGCATTCTTGAGAAACAATCAAAATGGCTCAATAATCCGTTAAAGGAATTCAATATTTCACAATATAATTATATCGCTATTGAAGGAAATATTGGCGCCGGAAAAACAAGTCTCGCTTCAAAAATAGCTAATGATTTTAATGCCAAATTGATATTGGAAAGGTTTAAGGACAACCCATTTCTTCCTAAATTTTATGAGGATGCAGCGCGCTATGCTTTCCCCTTGGAAATGTCTTTTTTAGCGGATCGCTATCAGCAATTGGTTGATGATATAACACAGTTCGATCTTTTTAAGGAATCAGTCATTGCAGATTATGACGTAAATAAATCGTTGATTTTTGCAAGTATCACTTTACCTGAGGAAGAATATGCACTTTATAAAAAACTTTTTCAGGTTATGCACAAGGAGCTTCCGAAACCTGATGTGTATATTTATTTATACCAAAACACCGAGCGTTTGTTGGAAAATATAAAAAAAAGGGGCCGAAAATATGAGCAGAGTATTGAAGCTTCCTATCTTCAAAAGTTAAATACAGGCTATTTGGAGTTTATAAAAAATCAACATTCCGAAAACATAAAAATCATTGATATTTCTGAATTGGATTTTCTAAAAAACCGAGCAGATTATTTAAGAATTTTGAAGGAAATAATTTCTTAAAAAAGAAGTAGTATTCAGTTACAGTTTGCAGTCTTTATACTGTGTATTGAAAACTACAACTGCCTAGTTAATTTCACTACCTTTGCAAAAAATAATAGATGAGCACACAAGACAATTACGATAGCGGAAGAAGTTCAAACAAGCCCGGAAAAAATGCCAGAAAGAAAAGCATGGCTCGTGGAAATGCTCCGTTGAAGTCTGATTCAACAAACCGAAAAACGGGTCGACAACAAGACCCAACGAAACCGAAATTAAAATTCGATAAGAGTGGAAAAGAAATTGGGCGAAGAGAAAAACCTTTAAAAGAAGTAAAAAAGAGCAATCCTGAAGATGGTATTCGTTTAAATAAATACATTGGAAACAGTGGAGTTTGTTCACGTAGGGAAGCAGATACATACATTGCTACAGGATTAGTTACGGTTAATGGGAAGGTTATAAATGAAATGGGCTACAAAGTCCAGTTGACGGATGATGTCCGTTTTGATGGCCGTCGTTTAAACCCAGAACCGAATACATACGTTTTGCTAAACAAACCAAAAGGATTTGCAACTACAGACAGCAATGCAAAGGGTATGACCGTTATGGATTTGGTTGCCAATGCTACAACTGCCAAAATTAAGCCCTTTGGCCGTTTAGGAAGAAATGCAACTGGCTTGTTGCTCTTTACCAATGATGATGAGTTCGTTCAAAAATTTACCAAAAAAGGAATTTCAAGACTTTTTCATATTGAATTGGACAAAAACCTAAAAGCCGAACACCTTAAAAAAATAAAAGACGGTCTTACAATTGAAGGAAAAGAAATAACCGTAGATGAAATAAGCTACGTAGATAATTCCCCAAAGAGCGAAATAGGGTTAAAGATAAAACACACAGGAAACAGTGTTATCAGAACCATTTTTGAACATTTAGGGTATGATGTGGTTCGTGTGGATTGTGTAACGCTCGGCCCCTTGACAAAAAAGGATTTGCCGCGCGGACGTTGGCGCACGCTTACCGAAAAGGAACTCAATATGTTCAGTATGATATAGGCGGAAGTGAAAATTTCTGAGGTTTTATAAAATATTGAATTTTTTTTGGCACATTTGTAATATAAATAAACAAACAGTATTTTAAAATGGTTGGTTTTTGAAAAATTTCAAAAGCATAGATTCTAAATGAACAACACATTTTTACTTCCAGTGGCTGTATCGCAGCACGTTTCGGGCAAAAGTTCCACTATAAACGCTTTGCCTATTCGCATTTAAACTTCGAGTTAATTTTTTGTTATACTTCCTGTTTTTTCGGGAATACGCATCAAGAATTTTTAATTTACACTTTTCAACGAAAACAAAATAATGAACACCAAGTACATAGATTTAATAGACCAAACATATTATTTTCCACAGGAAGAATTCCGATTGGGTGAAAATGGGTTGGAATTTCACGGGATAGATCTTATGGGTCTTGTGGAGCAATATGGTGCACCGCTTAAGTTTACTTACCTCCCTAAAATTTCTGAAAATATAAGGCTCGCTAAAGATTGGTTTGAAAAGGCGATTGAAAAGAACGATTACAAAGGGAGTTACAATTACTGTTATTGTACAAAAAGTTCACATTTCAAACACGTTTTAAATGAAGCTTTAAAAAACGATATTCATATTGAAACCTCTTCCGCTTTTGATATTGATATTGTGGAGAGTTTAAAGAAAAATGGAAAGGTAACTGATAAGACCTACGTAATCTGCAATGGTTTTAAGCGTGAAAGATATATTGAAAACATAGCCCGATTAATTAACAGCGGTCATGAAAACTGCATCCCGATTATTGATAATTACGAGGAAATAGACCTGCTTTCAGATAATATTGAAGGCCATTTTAATGTAGGGATTAGAATTGCATCTGAGGAAGAACCAAAATTCGAATTTTACACTTCACGATTGGGAATTGGCTACAAAAACATTATTCCTTTTTACGAAGAACAAATAAAAAATAACGAGCGTGTAGATTTAAAAATGCTACACTTTTTCATCAATACCGGTATTCGTGATACTGCCTATTACTGGAACGAATTGGTGAAATGTTTAAAAGTTTACGTCCGCCTTAAAAAAATCTGTCCTTCATTGGATAGTCTGAATATTGGTGGTGGTTTTCCAATAAAAAACTCATTACACTTTGAGTATGATTATCAATACATGATAAACGAAATTTTAAACCAAATAAATATTACATGTGCCGAAGCTGATGTGCCGGTACCCCATATTTTTACGGAATTTGGAAGCTTCACAGTTGGCGAAAGTGGTGGCGCCATCTATGAAATTCTGTACCAGAAACAACAAAACGATCGCGAGAAGTGGAATATGATCAATTCGTCATTCATAACTACACTTCCGGATACTTGGGCGATAAGCAAACGCTTCATTATGCTTGCCATAAACCGTTGGAACGATGAGTATGAAAGAGTCCTTCTGGGAGGCTTAACATGTGATAGTGACGATTATTACAATAGCGAACAAAACATGGCAGCAATCTATCTGCCAAAATTCAGAAAAGAAAAACCTTTGTATATTGGCTTCTTTAACACGGGGGCATATCAAGAAACCATTGGCGGTTTTGGAGGCTTGCAGCACTGCTTGATTCCTTCGCCAAAACATATTTTGATAGACAGAGACAAAAACAATAATATAACAACCAAACTTTTTTCAGAACAACAAACAAGCGAGCAATTGCTAAACATTTTAGGTTATGAGCACTAAGACGTACGCAGGTATCCCGCAAAAATATGCGGCCCTTGAAACATCAAAAATTGTATTAATTCCAGTTCCTTATGACGGAACCAGCACCTGGCAAAAAGGAGCCGATAAAGGCCCAGAAGCATTTCTAGATGCCTCTGAAAACATGGAATTGTATGACATTGAAACACAAACTGAAGTTTATAAACAAGGAGTTTTTCTAGCAGATGCAATTACAGAAAATGCTTCACCAGAAGCTGTCGTTTCAGAAGTGCACAAAACAACAAAAGATTATATAAAACGAAATAAATTCGTTACAATCTTTGGTGGCGAACATAGCATTTCCATTGGTACAATCCGGGCATTCAATGAATGCTTTGATGATCTTACTGTGCTTCATATAGACGCACATGCAGATTTGCGCAAAGATTTCCACGGAAGTACTTGCAACCACGCCTGCGCTGTTTATGAAGCTAACCAGACTACAAATTTGGTACAAGTAGGCATTCGCAGTATGGATATTGCCGAAACCCGAGTTATGAACGAGGAAAATGTATTCTTCGCCCACGATATGGCAAAGGATGAGTATTGGATGGACAAGGTAATTGAAGCTTTAGGTGATAACGTTTTTATTACCTTCGATCTTGACGCATTTGATCCTTCAATACTTCCTTCAACCGGTACGCCTGAACCAGGCGGACTTTTTTGGTATGAAACCCTTGACTTCCTAAAGCAAGTTTTCGAAGAAAGAAACGTAGTAGGTTTTGACATTGTAGAATTGTGCCCTAATGAAAAAGAAAGAGCTTCGGACTTCGTTGCAGCAAAATTGTACTACAAAATGTTAACCTACAAATTCGCAGGCACCGAAGAAGGAGACGAATACGATAACCATTTTACCGAAACCAAAAAAGGCGTTTCAAAATTTAATACAGAAGAAGATGAGTACTAGCAAAGGATCCATTTCCCAATTTATTGAAAAATATTATTTACACTTTAACGCCGCAGCCCTTGTAGATGCAGCAAAAGGTTATGAAGCCCAGTTGAACCAAGGTTCAAAAATGCTCGTTTCTCTCGCAGGTGCTATGAGTACTGCAGAATTGGGAAAGATTTTTGCAGAAATGATTCGTCAGGATAAAGTACATATCATCTCCTGTACAGGTGCAAACCTTGAAGAAGATATTATGAATCTCGTGGCACATAGCCATTATAAACGTGTTCCAAATTACAGGGATTTGACTCCTCAAGATGAGTGGGATTTGCTAGAAAAAGGAATGAATCGTGTAACAGATACTTGTATTCCTGAAGAAGAAGCTTTCCGAAGAATCCAAAAACATATTGTAAAATTGTGGCAAGAGGCCGAAGCGAAAGGCGAGCGCTACCTTCCGCACGAATATATGTACAAGCTACTTTTAAGCGGTGTAATGGAAGAGCATTATGAAATAGATTTAAAAGATTCTTGGATGTATGCCGCCGCAGAAAAAAACTTACCCATAGTTTGCCCAGGTTGGGAAGACAGTACAATGGGTAACATTTTCGCAAGCTATGTTCTTAAAGGTGAATTAAAAGCTTCCACAATGAAAAGTGGTATTGAATACATGACTTTTCTTGCAGATTGGTACACGGACAATTCAGAAAAGGGAATCGGTTTCTTCCAAATTGGTGGAGGGATTGCCGGAGATTTTCCAATCTGTGTCGTGCCAATGCTTTATCAAGATATGGAGCGAACAGACACCCCATTTTGGAGTTATTTCTGCCAAATCAGTGATTCTACCACCAGTTTCGGTAGCTATTCAGGAGCCGTTCCAAATGAAAAGATTACTTGGGGAAAACTGGACATACACACTCCAAAATTCATCATAGAAAGTGATGCAACCATCGTAGCACCTTTGATTTTTGCGTACCTTTTGGGTATGTAGGAACAGGTAAATATTATTTGCGCACAAATACGAATTACAGAAAGATAGAAATCGTTTCCATCGACTATAATAGTTGGGGGAAGGGATTTTAGATTATTTAATAAAATAACAGAATGGAACCACAAAAGATTGAAAATATAGAACTGAAATTTTTAACGCTTAAAGATTATGAAGCGTTGAAAGAAGCCACCATTCAATCTTATGGAGGATTGCCAAACAGTTATTGGAAGATAAACGAGATAGGTAATCTCATAGACATATTCCCAGAAGGACAAGTTGTAATAATGGCCGATGGCGAAATTGCCGGTTGTGCACTTTCTATTATAGTAGATTATGATGAAATTGAAGACCAGCATACCTATAAAGATATTACAGATGATCCCACCTTCAGCATTCACGACCCTGAAGGCGATGTGCTTTACGGAATAGATGTTTTCATCCGTCCAGATTTTCGCGGATTGCGCTTGGGAAGAAGATTGTACGATTACAGAAAGGAACTTTGTGAAAATTTAAATTTAAAAAGCATTGTTTTTGGCGGAAGAATGCCAAATTATCACTTACATGCCGATAAACTTTCTCCAAAGCAATACATGGATAAAGTAAAGCGCAAGCAGATTGATGATCCAGTGTTAAACTTTCAAATATCAAATGATTTTCACCCAGTTCGTGTCTTAAAAGGCTATTTGGAAGGCGATAAAGCCAGTGGCGAATTTGCCGTTTTGATGGAATGGGATAATATTTATTTCACCAAACCTGAGAAAAAGCCAAAACCCAGTGCTATTAAAAGCGTTGTCCGTTTGGGCCTTATTCAGTGGCAGATGAGAAGTTATAATGGGATGGAAGATTTAATGCAACAAGTGGAATATTTTATAGATAGTGTAGCAGGCTACCGCTGTGATTTCGCAATGTTTCCAGAATTTTTCAACGCACCGCTTATGGCAGAATACAACCACATGAGCGAGCCTGATGCAATCCGTGAATTGGCAAAACACACTAAGGAAATTACCGAGAAAATGGCGCAACTTTCCATTTCCTATAACATCAATATCATTACAGGCAGCATGCCAGAGATGGTCCGTGGGAAACTTTATAACGTAGGCTATTTATTACGTCGTGACGGAAGTGTGGAACGTTATGAAAAAATTCACGTAACTCCAGATGAAGCCAGGGTTTGGGGAATGGTAAATGGAAATTCACTTCAAACTTTTGATACTGACTGTGGAAAAATAGGGGTATTGATTTGTTATGACGCAGAGTTCCCAGAACTTTCAAGATTACTTTCAGATGAAGGGATGGATATTCTTTTTGTCCCATTCCTTACAGATACCCAAAATGGATATTCTCGCGTAAGACTATGTACACAGGCCAGAGCCGTAGAAAACGAATGTTATGTTGCTATTGCTGGAAGTGTAGGAAACCTACCAAAAGTACACAACATGGACATACAATACGCCCAGAGTGCCGTATTCACCCCCTGCGATTTCTCTTTTCCCAACAACGGAATTAAAGCTGAAGCAACCCCAAATACTGAAATGATTTTGGTGGCCGATGTGGATATCGATTTGCTTCGTGAATTGCATACCTTCGGTGCCGTGCGGAACTTAAAAGATAGAAGGAAAGATTTCTATAGATTGGAACGTGTGCAAAAAAAATAAAACTGAACCTGCAAGGTTATTCAAAACCTTGTAGGTTTAAATTTTGTTTGAAGAAATACCTCCCAAACTGCAACCCCAATTACCAAAATATATTCCAAAGCCACCAGCCATAGCTTTTCATCAAATCCCTCTTTTCCATACGCTGAATAACTCAGAATAACCATAAAACTCCAAACAATTGGAAATTTGTATTTGGTAAAAACCGAAAGCAGTAATGGAGTTGCAATGTACCACGGGTGCACTGTTGTTGACAACAAAAAGTAAAACGAAACTGCAAAGAGCATCGAAGTAAACAATTGCTGAGGTGTTTTGTTTTTTCTAAAAAAAGCCATGACGAAAATAAAAAGAAAGACTAAAACGGGAAGAATCTTTCCAGCGGTTGCAATAACATTCCAACCTACAACCTGAAATCCAACCCACCGAATTAGATAATAAACACTCGCATTAAACTCAAAATTCTGAAACCAAAGCGCAATGGTTGCCGAAAAATGCTGAATAAATTCCGAAGAAAGAAAGGGTATAAATGTAACTGCTGCAGTAACTAATACTACTACATAAAATTTAATCAAAGATGTCATACTGAGTTTGTGGGAGCCTTGTAGAACATCAGAAGTGTCTTTTTTAGTTATAAAATACTTCAAAAATAACGGTAAAAACAAAAGTGGAATCAACTTCACCGAAACAGAAATTCCAATCAAAACGGCCGCCCAAAACCATTTTTCTTTAAATAGTAAATACATTCCCCAAACAAAAAAGAAAAGCATTACCCCTTCAAAATGAAGGTTTCCGGTAAGTTCTATTATGATGAAAGGATTCAGAAAATACCAAAATATATTTTTAATGGGAAGATTCAATTTCTCCAATATTTTTTTTCCGAAGTAAAGAATCCCCACATCCGCTAAAATAATCAATACACGCAAAACAATCACCGAACCCAAAATACTCTTCCCCGCAAAAAGTGCGGCTATGGCAAAAAACAATTGGTTGACGGGCGGATAATTACTGAAATGGCTTGCGTTAAGTGGGCCCATTCCTTCAATTAGTTGTTTTGATTGTTGAACCGTCACACTCAATCCAGCCGAAGTATCTGGAGTGAATAAATATGGACTAACGCCATCCAAAAGCAAACGTCCATCCCACAAAAATCGATAAAAATCCTGTGAAAGGTTTGGAATAGAGCCCAATAATGTCATCCTAAAGAGGATACCCACAAAAGCCAAAAACCAAAAACTTAGCTTAAATTTTTCAATAAAAAGATAGGCTGAAAAAAATAAAGCTGCGTATAGCGAAATAAGTTTTACAAAATCACTTCGCTCCAAATTATAAGCAAAACTGATATAAAAGACAATGGAAAGAACGGCAAAAAAAAGTGGATTTTTATATAATTTCAGTTCTTTCAGCATAGATTATTAATCCTGCCATTCGGCAATGAACAGATTGGTATCGTGTCCACCGCCATTATTTCTATTGGAAGAAAAAGCCAACTTTTTTCCATCATTTGAAAATACAGGAAATGCATCAAAAGTTTTTCCATGCGTAACCCTTTCTAGATTTTTTCCATCAATATCAATCAAATAAAGATTGAAAGGAAAACCTCTTTCTGCCTCAAAATTGCTAGAAAACAAAATCTTTTTTCCAGAAGGGTGAAAGAAGGGTGCCCAGTTGGCATTTCCCAAATGTGTAAGTTGTCGCAATTCGCTTCCATCTGCATTACAGATAAAAAGTTCCATTTCGGTGGGTTGTACTAAACCTTGGGCAAGCAGATCTTTGTATTCCTTTATTTCCATTTCGGTTTTTGGACGGGAAGCACGGAAAATCAATTTTGTACCATCGGGAGAAAAGAATGCTCCACCGTCATAGCCCAATTCGTTTGTAATTTGTTTTACATTTTTACCATCAATGTCCATTGTGTAAAGTTCCAAATCACCACTTCGCATAGAGGTGAAAACAATTTTATCTCCTTTTGGCGAAACGGTTGCTTCGGCATCATAACCAGGTTCATTTGTAAGTTGTGCGGTAATATTTCCATCAAAATCAGCTACAAAAATGTCAAAGCTATCATAAACGGGCCAAACATATTTTCCTTCTTTTTTCAGTGGGACATCGGGACAGTTTTCGTCTTTTAAATGGGTACTTCCGTAAACAAAATGTTTTCCATCTGGCAGAAAGTAACTGCAAGTAGTGCGTCCTTTCCCTGTACTTACCATTGATGGTTGTGTTGTCATTAAATGTTTCATCAGCATTCATCAAAAATATTTGGTCGCAGTTTACACCCCAGTTTTTATAATTGCTTTGGAAGATTAGTTTGCTGTCATCAAAACTCCAATATGCTTCTGCATTATCGCCGCCAAAAGTTACTTGTCGAATGTTTTTGAAATGTTTTTCTTCAGGATAAATTAAAGTATCATTTGTTTTCGTATCAAGAACAGCGAAGATGTTTTTTCTATTGTTGTCTAAGGATTTTTTTCGGTCTTTTTTCCCCTTCATTTTTACAACTCCAAAATAGGGAAACAAACAATAGCGTATATATTATTTTCATTTTTAATGTACTTTTGAACAAAAGTAATAATATGCGTGTAATTTTAGTGATTATTTCTGACAATAGTTGGTTTTTTCCTGTAAGGAAACAAAGGTAAGACCAGTAACTATGAAAGAAGATGTGGCTGTTTTGGCTAACGACAGTTTAAACGGAAGAAAAACAGGATCTGCAGATGAAAAGAAAGCTGCTAAATATATAGCAAAAAGGTTTGCAGATTTAGGATTGCAACCGAAAGGGACGGAAGGATATTTTCAAAAATTCAATTATAAGGCTAGTAAAAATCCGCATCAAGAGGCGGAGTTTACTTCCGAAAAAAATGACAGCACCGAAATCGGTGAAAACGTAATCGCATATTTAGATAATAAAGCTGAAAACACAGTGGTTATTGGGGCACATTACGATCATTTGGGAATGGGTGGCGAAGGTTCACTGTATCGCGAAGGCGAAGCAATCCACAATGGAGCGGACGATAATGCAAGTGGCGTTGCGATGATGCTTCATTTGGCAGATTCGCTTCAAAAGAAGGAACCCCTAAAAACAATAACTATCTTTTTATCGCTTTTTCTGGGGAAGAAGAAGGGCTTGTTGGGTTCAAATTACTTTGTGAAAAACCCAACCATCGACACCAAAAAAGTAACCTATATGCTGAATATGGATATGGTGGGAAGACTGAATGCTGAAAAAACTTTGGCGGTTTATGGCGTAGGAACTTCGCCTATTTTGAAACAAGCTGTTAATGCAAATGCCGGCGATTTAAAAATTACTGAAAACGAAAGTGGCGTTGGCCCGAGTGACCATACTTCCTTTTATTTAGCAGATATTCCAGTGCTTCATTTTTTTACAGGGCAGCACGAAGACTACCACAAACCGAGCTGATGATACCGAAAAGGTGAATTTTGAAGGAATGGAAATTGTGTCAAATTATATTTTCAGCATCATAAAAGATTTAGATTCCCAACAGAAACTTCCTTTCAGAAAAACAAAAAATGAAAGCGAAGTGGTGCCTGATTTCAAAGTGACATTGGGTGTAGTTCCCGATTATCTTTTCAGTGGAAAAGGAATGCGAATTGATGGGATAAGTGAAGACCGTCCCGCACAAAATGCCGGCCTCAAAAAAGGTGATATAGTTGTAAAAATGGGTGAATACGAAGTAACCGATATGATGAGCTATATGAAAAGCCTTTCGAAATTTGAAAAGGGACAGACTATTCAGGTTACGGTGGAGCGGGATGGCTCTAAAGAAACAGTGGATGTAACTTTTTGATTTTTACTGTTTGGTTTTATGTTAAATTCCGCAAAAAAAGTGTCAAACTAATTTTAAAATTTTGATAATGAGGTAGTTGTTTTTTAAATTCAATAAAAAACAATAGCTATGAAAAATTTTAAACTTTTATTACTTATACTTTTACCAATGTTCGCACTAAGCTGCGGAAGTGCTGTAAAAACTGTTAACCCTTCAAATACTGATCTCAGCAAATATGAAACTTTTGCTTATTTGCCCAATTCAAATTTTGAAGTAGAAGGAAAAAAATATAACGACGAAAAAGTGAATGCAATGGTGGTGGATGCCATCAATGAAAACATGAGGGAAGCGGGATATACTTTGGAACGGAACAATCCAGATTTGTTAGTACTTATTAGTACAAAAACTGATATGGAAACACGAGTGGACCGAGATCCCATTTACGCAACATATCCTTATGGATATGGAGTTAATACCATTAGACCTTATTACAATCAATACTATTATTACGGTTATCCAGCATATACTAATATATTGGGCTATGACACCGATACCTATTCGTATAAAGAAGGTACTACGGTTATAAACTTAGTGGACAGAAAAACCAAACAGACAGTTTGGAAAGGAGTAACTTCACAAAATATTTATGAAAAGGAAACGGCCATGATAGCCACTATGGTAAATAGGATTTTTGAAGAATACCCATTAAAAAACAGTTTTACCATATAGTCTAAAAATAAAAAACCCCGCTTTTGCGGGGGTTTTTTATATTCCTAAAGGAAATATTACATCATCCCGGGCATTCCGCCGCCCATACCGCCTGGCATTCCGCCACCGGCATTTTCTTCTTTTATGTCAACCAAAGCACATTCGGTGGTCAAGATCATTCCTGCAACCGAAGCAGCGTTTTCAAGCGCAATACGGGTTACTTTTTTAGGATCGATAATTCCTGCTTTTAGCATATCAACATATTTTTCAGTTTTTGCATCATAACCAAAGTTTTTCTTGCCTTCCAAAACTTTATTGATTACTACAGAACCTTCGCCACCAGCGTTTTCAACAATGGTACGAAGTGGTGATTCAATGGCGCGGGCCACAATTTGTACTCCCGTTGTTTCATCTAAAGTTTCTGTTGTAAGTTTTTTCAAAACTTCAATAGCGCGAACCAAAGCCACACCACCACCTGCAACAATTCCTTCTTCTACAGCCGCACGGGTTGCGTGAAGTGCATCATCAACTCGGTCTTTTTTCTCTTTCATTTCAACTTCAGAAGCAGCACCTACGTAAAGAACAGCAACACCGCCAGCCAATTTAGCCAAACGTTCCTGCAATTTTTCTTTGTCGTAATCGCTGGTAGTAGATTCTATTTGAGATTTTATTTGGTTTACACGACCTTTAATGTCACTTTTGTTTCCAGCGCCATTTACAATTGTAGTGTTGTCTTTATCAATAGTAACCGTTTCCGCAGAACCCAACATATCAATAGTTGCATTTTCCAAAGTGAAGCCGCGCTCTTCAGCAATAACGGTTCCTCCTGTCAATACTGCGATATCTTCAAGCATTGCTTTTCTTCTATCACCAAAACCTGGAGCTTTTACAGCGGCAATTTTTAAAGAACCACGAAGTTTGTTTACTACCAAAGTAGCTAAAGCTTCGCCATCAACATCTTCAGCAATAATCAATAAGAGATTTTCCTTGTTGTGCCACTGGCTCAAGTATTGGAAGTAAATCTTTCATTGAAGAAATTTTCTTGTCGTAAAGCAGAATCATTGGGTTTTCCAATTCAGTTTGCATTTTTTCGGTATCGGTTACGAAATAAGGTGAAAGATAACCCACGGTCAAACTGCATTCCTTCAACCACATCAACATAGGTTTCGGTTCCTTTTGCTTCTTCAACGGTAATAACACCTTCTTTTCCAACTTTTCCGAAAGCTTTGGCAATCAATTCGCCAATTACATCATCGTTATTTGCTGAAATAGAGGCAACTTGCTTTATCATTTCAGAAGAATTACCAACTTTCGTGGTTTGCTTTTCAAGGTTTGCTACAATGGCTTCAACAGCTTTATCAATACCGCGTTTCAAATCCATTGGGTTTGCGCCAGCAGCTACGTTTTTTAGTCCTTCTTTTACGATTGCTTGTGCAAGAACGGTAGCGGTTGTTGTTCCGTCACCAGCAAGATCGTTGGTTTTTGAAGCTACTTCCTTTACCATTTGTGCGCCCATATTTTCAAGTGCGTCTTCAAGTTCAATTTCTTTTGCAACGGTAACACCATCTTTTGTTACTTGCGGTGCGCCAAAGGATTTGCTGATAATTACGTTACGACCTTTTGGGCCCAAGGTTACTTTTACTGCGTTTGCCAATGCGTCAACACCGCGTTTAATGCTGTCGCGGGCTTCTACATCAAATTTTATATCTTTTGCCATTTTTTTAAATGCTTTATGCTTTTGGCTGTATGCCTTAAGCTTTGGTTAAACTAATTTTTATGAATTTATTTATGAAATGTTAGATGATGGCTAAAATGTCATCTTCACGCATAATGAGGTAGTCTTTGCCATCAAATTTTAATTCGCTGCCAGAATATTTTCCGTAAAGAACGGTATCGCCAACTTTTACGGTCATTTTGTAGTCTTCTTTGCCTTTACCTACGGCCATTACTTTACCTTGTTGTGGTTTTTCTTTTGCGGAATCTGGAATGTACAATCCCGATGCTGTTTTGGTTTCTGCTTCTTGCGGCTGAACCAAAACGCGATCTGCAAGTGGTTGAATTTTTAATGCCATTTCAATTTTATTTTTTAGTTGTTAAACTTTGGTTTATATGTTTGATTGCTAATTGGCAGAAATTGTGCCACTGCCCATAAACTGACATATTACAAAACAAAAATGCCAGCTTGTCAGAAGCTGGCATTTAAAATATATTTTATTACTAAATATTAGCTAGTAGTATCAGTTGCAGCAGGTGCAGGAGTTTCTGTGGTTGGAACTGCAGGTACAGCACTTTCATCAAAAGTTTTTGATTGTACAGTATTGCCTCCCATAATAAAAACGTTGGAAAATAAAATCAACGCCAACATAATGGTTGCAAGGGTCCAAGTACTTTTATCAAGAAAGTCGCTCGTTTTTTGCACCCCACCAATCTGTGCGCCACCGCCACCGCCAAACGACGATGAAAGTCCGCCACCTTTTGGGTTTTGAACCATTATAACTACGACCAATAAAAAGGCCACTATCATTATTAAAACTAAAAATATTGTAAACGTACTCATGATTGTTCTGAATTAATCAATTTTTCTATTGCCCGAATTTGGTCTGCAAAGAAACCACTTTTTTCGGGATTTTTCAAAATTAAAATTTTATATGCTTGAATTGCTTTTTTATAATTTTTTTGTTGTAAATAAACTTTTGCCAAAGTCTCCGTCATTAGCGACTCAGGCGTTTGTTGAAAAGTTGGAGAAAGTTTTTTTGGCTCTTCTTTTTGGGTTTTATTTTCTGTATTCGAAGGAGTTATTTTCGGCCTTTCTTGGATAAACTTGTCAATGAACTCAAATTTTCGCTCTTTTTCATCTTGAATTGAAGCTTCCAGTTTAGCTGAAGTTTCGGATGATGTGTCATCTTTTAAAATTTCTTCAGAACGTTCAATAGGCTTTGCTTTTGTCAGTTTCAACCATTCAGAAAAAGAGTGGGTATCGTTTTTGGTAAATTCCAGAGGTTTGTCCGGTTGCAAGGTTTCCTTCTGGTTTTTGCTTCTTTTTTTTCCACCAAATGTGGAAACGGATTCAATTTTTCTTTCAAAAAGTTCCGGATTCAGAATATCATCAGCCTTTTGCATTTCAGCTTTAAGCTGCTTGTCTATTTCAAGACTTATTTGTTCCGAAACATTTTCTGAAACTACTTTTATTTCTTTCACCGAAGCATCATGTTGAAGTATAGTTTGGAAATTTCATTCTGAATAAATTTTTCCGAAGTAATATATTCAAACAAAATATCACGGTCTGTGGTATGGGCTGCGGTAAGTTTTAAAGCATCGTTGTACAGAAAACTTTCTTGGTTTTTTAGACCTTTTAGCTGCAGGGCACGAGCACTTTGAAAATAAGGATATTTTTTTATAAGCAAATCCAATGCCACCAAATCCTCAGCAGTTATTTTCTGTGGATTGGCAAGTAAATATGTAAAGTTTGAAGTATTCAAGATATTACCAATTAGCAAGTGATTTATTAAAAATATCCTGTGTTAATCGTTCAAAAATAATATCAATCGCAGCATCCAATTTTGAGCCAGTCAAATGTGTTTGGCCCGGATAATCATAGTAAAAACTAAACGGTTGCTCAAAATCCTTCAACGGATCTTTTGTGTTGAAAAAGCGGACATTTATGCTGATTGTAAGCCTGTTTTGGGCTGCAGTACTGTTAGATGTTGCGGTAATTGGCGCAATGTAATATTGTGTTATTTCGCCTTCGTAAACCAAATCGCCGTTATTGTTTACAAAATCCAAACTGGTTTGGTTCAGAAGTAAATCCTGTAATTTTTGGGTAAAATCCCGAGCTATTCCAGGTTCAACAATGGGCGCGTTATTTTGAAAATAATTTACCTGAACAGTTTTTGTGGTGCTGTAATTTATATCAGCCCCAGTGAATGAATAGGGTCCGCAACTCTGTAATAGAATTGTTGAACACACAAGTAGTATAATTGAAAATATTTTTGGCATTTAAATTATTTTTTTACTGGCTAAAGATCGTACTGTTTTATTTTTCTGTAAAGCGTCCTTTCAGAAATTCCCAGCTCGTCTGCTGCGTCTTTTCGTTTCCCGTTGTACTTTTCCAAGGATTTTTTGATGAGTTCTAGTTCTTTCTGATGAAGCGAAAGGTTTTCTTCTTCCTCAATATCCTCGGCATATTCGTATTTATCTTTTCTAGATTCAGAAGCATTTTCGGGAATGCTGAATACTTCAACATCGGTTTGTGTTCCGTTGTTTTCTTCTTCTATAAATGAAGCTAATTCCTCTTCGGCTTCGTTTTCGTCGGAATAAATTTTATTGATAAGTGAGGAATTTTCCTCTTTAACCTTTGCCGCATTGCCGGTTTTCATCAATTCCAATGTAAGCTTTTTTAGATCATTTACATCGCGTTTCATATCAAAAAGTACTTTGTAAAGAATTTCCCGTTCACTGCTGAAATCACTTTCGGCTTTTTTCGCGTTTACAATTGCCGGAAGGTTACTGCCCATATCGGGTAAATAATGCTTTAAGGTTTCATAAGAAATTTCTCGGTTCTGTTCCAAAACAGAAATCTGTTCGGCAACATTCCGCAATTGCCGAATGTTTCCGCTCCAGCGATATTTCAGCAACAAATCCGTTGCTTGATCTGTCAGCCTAATTGTTGGCATTTTGTATTTCTGGGCAAAATCTGCCGCAAATTTTCTGAAGAGCAAATGGATGTCTTCTTTCCGGTCACGAAGTGGTGGCAAGTTTATTTCTACGGTGCTCAATCTGTAATAAAGATCTTCACGAAATTTTCCCTTTTCAATGGCATCAGCCATCTTTACATTGGTTGCGGCCACAATGCGCACATCGGTTTTTTGCGCTGCGGAAGAACCTACTTTTAAAAATTCGCCATTTTCCAAAACGCGCAGCAAACGAACTTGTGTTGGCAGTGGCAATTCGCCTACTTCATCTAGAAAAATGGTGCCGCCATCAGCTACTTCAAAATAACCACTTCGGGTTGCAGTTGCACCCGTAAACGATCCTTTTTCGTGACCGAAAAGTTCGCTGTCAATAGTTCCTTCCGGAATGGCACCGCAGTTAACGGCTATGTATTTTCCGTGCTTTCTGTGCGAAAGCGAATGGATTATTTTCGGAATACTTTCTTTTCCCACGCCGCTTTCGCCCGTAACCAATACCGAAATATCAGTGGGTGCAACTTGAATTGCTTTTTCCACGGCACGGTTCAGTTTTGGGTCGTTGCCAATTATTCCGAAACGTTGTTTTGTTGCTTGTATGCTTTCCATATTTTATCCCAGCAAAAGGCGGGACTTAATTTTAATTAATAATATTCGTAGGTCAGTTTTTCAAAAAGAACGCCATTCCTTTTAACTTCTGCGCTTATGGGGAAACCTTGCTGATTATACTGAGTAGTGAATACATCAGTGTAATTTAAGCTTGGGTCGGGAAGGGTAGAAGTGAATTTGACTTTTGTGAAGTTATTTGCTGAAAAATCAGTTTTGAAACTTTTCATACTTCCCGTGAAATTATAAATATAATTGTTGACGTTATTATTGAAATTTTCAAAAAGTGGGTTTGTTCTATTGTCGTACTCATAAACATAATCCTCTGTAGAGCCTACGCCTCTGGAGTATTCATAATGAATAGATGTAACTAAATCTCCATTGTAATTTATTGTTTCCGTTACAGTACCATTTAAAGGTTCGCTACTTCTTGAGAAAGTTTCTATCAATTTTCCTTCTTCATTAAAAATAAGACTTTTATGGCCGCCAAAATCATCATCTACAGAAACGGTATTGTTCTCGTAAGTTAAATGTGAGGTATTTGAAAATCCGTCAGAAGACGTATAAGTAACCGAGGAAATTCTATTGGAAGTATCGTATTCATATGAAATGGTTCGAGCCACATAATTTTCAATAATATTAGTTGTTTTTGACTCCAATATCTGGCCTAGATCATTATATAAATAATCATCGTGAAAAAGAGTATTTATATCAGCATAATCTTGAATCCATTTGGTTCTTTTTCCTGAAAGATCATATAGGTAATCTAATCTATAAGAGGTGCCGTCTTCCAAATAAAATGTTTTGGAAAGCTTTTTAATCTTAAAATCGGTTTGCTGTTCGGGTTGTGGGTTGTCATCATTATTGGAACAAGCCAACAACAATAAACTTGCTGCAAAAAGAAATATATTTTTTAATAATAATTTCTGATTTTGAATACCCCACCGCTTCCCCTATAAGCGTGGCCGTAGTACAATCGTTTATTTTCACAATTACAAAATCGCCCGGTTTGTAATTTTCCTTCGGAAAAACCGCAACATTGTTATGCTCCGTTCTTCCGCTCCATTCGTCTTTGTTTTTTTTCGATTCTTTTTCAATTAAAACAGTGACGGTTTTTCCTAAAAATTCTGCAGTGCGAATGGCGCTGTGCTTTTGCTGAAGGTCAACAATCTCGGTTAATCTTCGGCTTTTTGTTTCTTCGGGCACATCGTCTTCCAGTTTTCTGGCGGCCATGGTGCCGGGTCTTTCAGAATATTTGTACATATAACCAAATCCGTATTTCACATATTCCATCAAACTCAATCGTATCTTGATGATCTTCCTCGGTTTCGGTTGGGAAACCAACAATCATATCCTGCGAAATTGAGCAACCGGGAATAATTTCCCAAATTCGGTCAATCAACTTAATATATTCCTCACGAGTATGTTGGCGGTTCATTTCCTTTAAAATCCGTGTACTTCCGCTTTGAACGGGAAGATGGATGTGGTTGCAAATGTTATCGTGTTTTGCCACAATATGCAATACCTCTTCGTGCATATCCTGAGGGTTGCTGGTGGAAAATCGAATACGCATTTTTGGATGCGCCGTTGCTACCATATCAAGCAATTGTGAAAAATCTGTTGCAGTTGCTTTTTGCATTTCAGAAGCATTTTTGAAATCTTTTTTCAGTCCGCCGCCGTACCATAAATAGCTATCAACATTTTGACCCAGTAGGGTGATTTCTTTATAACCTTTTTCTGCCAAATCATCCACTTCGTGTAAAATACTTTGTGGGTCGCGGCTTCGTTCGCGTCCTCTTGTGAATGGAACCACACAAAATGTACACATATTATCGCAGCCTCGTGTAATGCTTACAAAAGCTGTAATTCCGTTTCCGCCCAAGCGCACGGGTGAAATGTCGCCATAGGTTTCTTCTTTGGAAAGGATAACGTTCACGGCATCTCTGCCTTCCTCAACTTCTTTCAATAGATTTGGAATGTCTTTGTAGGCATCCGGCCCAACTACCAAATCGACAATTTTTTCTTCTTCTAAAAATTTTTCTTTCAATCTTTCAGCCATACAGCCTAAAACACCAACCTTCATTTTCGGATTGATGCGCTTTACGGCATTGTATTTTTCTAAGCGTTTGCGAACAGTTTGTTCGGCTTTATCACGAATGGAGCACGTATTTACTAAAACCAAATCGGCTTCTTCCATTAAATTTGTGGTGTTGTAACCTTGGTCTGCGAGGATGGAAGCCACGATTTCACTATCGCTAAAATTCATTGCGCATCCGTAACTTTCCAAATATAATTTTTTGGAATTTGCTTCGCGTGCTTCCAGCGTTAACGTATTCCCTTGCGTATTTTCGTCAATTATCTTTTCCATAAAAATCAAAATTCAATGTATTTGTGGCCTTAATAACATTGAATCTGCAAAGATACAATATTAACCATCGGTGACAAAGTGGCAGATTTCTTTTTCATAGATTTGTAGACTAACCAATTTATAAAGAAATATGGAACCACAGATCTTTCATAAAATTGAAACCTCCAAATCACCTGATTTTGGGAATATTTTATCTAAAAGTTTTGAGCTTTTCAAAAAAGTATGGGTAGAGGGAATGCTGCATCTACTTGTAATGGTAGCGGTTATTTTGCCTTTACTGGCAGTGCTTTATGCTCCTTTTATAGCTATTTTAATTAAAAACGAAACCAACGGCGGCCAGCCAGATTTCAATCCGTTTTTGGAATATTCCGTGGTTTGGATCGCGATTTATATCGTTGCATTTTTAGTGGTGATGATAATCATTCAAACAATCGCTTATGCCATAACCGCTCACTTTTTTAAGGTTTGTAAAAAAGCTGATATTGAAACTCCCGTGGAAACAGGAGGCTATTTCACATATGTAAAAAACCATTTAACAAAAATTATTTTACTCTCGCTTGCGGCATTAGGAATAACACTTTTAGCAGTCCTTTTGTGCTACCTGCCTATCTTTTATGTAATGGTACCGGTGCAACTTATGTTCGTGATTTTTGCGTTCAACCCAGAACTATCGGTTTCAGAAATTGTAAAGGCTTCATTTAAATTGGGAAACAAATTTTGGTTAATTGCTTTTGGATTAATTATAGTTTCATCATTGATTGCGCAAGTAGGAATAATTTTATGTGGAATAGGACTTTTGGCCACAGCCTTTTTCACCCACATTCCGATGTATTATTTTTATAAGGATACCATTGGTTTTGATGAAGAACTACAGGGTGAATTGCCCACAAATTCGTTTTAATGATAAGTTGAATTTTTTTTGATTTAAATGTAAAATCTCTTTCCGTAGTTTTCGAATTTTACACCTTAAATCATTCGTATTAAAAAATTCATATACTTTTGCACTCACAATAATATAGGATATGGCAAAGAATTTAGTGATAGTTGAGTCCCCGGCAAAAGCAAAAACCATTGAAAAATTTCTTGGGAAAGATTTCAAGGTTTCCTCCAGTTTTGGGCACATTGCAGATCTTCCGTCCAAGGAATTGGGTGTGGATGTGGAAGGGAATTTTACACCTAAATATATAGTAGGCAGCGATAAGAAAAAGCTGGTGGCAGAGTTGAAAGCTCTTTCCAAAAAAGCCGATATGGTTTGGTTAGCGAGTGATGAAGACAGAGAGGGAGAAGCCATTGCTTGGCATTTGGCCGAAGAATTGAAGCTGGACAAAGACAAAACCAAACGTATTGTTTTTCACGAGATCACAAAATCTGCTATTTTAAAAGCAATTGAAAATCCACGCCAAATAGATTACAATTTAGTAAATGCCCAACAAGCACGTCGGGTTCTCGACCGTTTGGTTGGTTATGAACTTTCGCCTGTTCTTTGGAAAAAAGTGAAAGGCGGGCTTTCCGCTGGTCGTGTGCAGTCTGTTGCCGTGCGATTGATTGTGGAGCGCGAACGCGAGATTGAAGCTTTTAATCCAGTTGGCTCCTATAGGATTGATGCTGAGTTTACAACGCTTGACGGCAGCAAATTTAAAGCAAAACTTCCAAAGAATTTTGATACGGAAGAAGAAGCACGCGAGTTCCTTCGGAAGAATTTGGGTGCCAACTATAAAATTTCAGATTTAACAAAAAAGCCTGCCAGCAAAAGTCCGGCGGCACCTTTTACCACTTCAACATTACAACAGGAGGCCGCACGAAAGCTATATTTTTCAGTTGGAAAAACGATGACGATCGCACAACGTCTTATATGAAGCTGGTTTTATAACTTATATGCGTACAGATAGTGTCAATCTTAGCAACGACGCAAAAAACGCAGCACAAAAAGAAATTATATCTTCCTACGGAAAGGAATACAGCAAACCCCGCGATTACAAAGGAAAAAGCAAAGGCGCTCAGGAAGCCCACGAAGCCATCCGCCCAACCGATATGGGTCTTCACAGCATAACTGGCGATCACGATCAAGCACGTTTGTATGATTTAATTTGGAAAAGAACCTTGGCATCACAAATGAGCGATGCCGCTTTGGAACGCACCAATGTAAAGATTGACGTACTTTCCAAGGAAAAAGTTTCGGAAAATTTCACCGCCAATGGTGAGATGATAAAGTTTGACGGTTTCCTAAAAGTATATTTGGAAGGAACCGATTTTGAAGAAGAAGAGCAGGAAGGCATGTTGCCTAATATGAAAAACGGCGATTCACTGGAAAATAATTATATCACAGCAACCGAAAGATTTACGCGTCCGCCATACCGATTCACGGAAGCTTCCTTGGTGAAACAATTGGAGGAACTTGGCATTGGCCGACCTTCAACCTATGCGCCTACCATTTCAACAATTATCAGTAGAAATTATGTTGAAAAAGGAACAGTGGAAGGCGTGGAGCGAAAGTATCTTCAGTTAACGCTCCAAAAAGAAAATATTAAAGATAAGACTTTGACCGAAACCGTTGGTTCGGATAAAGGGAAGTTGGTTCCCACGGATATTGGAATGATTGTAAACGACTTTTTGGTAGAGCATTTTGAAAATATTCTCGATTATAATTTCACTGCAAAAGTAGAACAGGATTTTGATGACATCGCCGAAGGAAAAGAAGAATGGACCAAAATGATGAAGGATTTCTACGGAAAATTCCATCCGCGGGTTGAACATGTTGAAGAAAATGCCGACCGCGAAAGTGGCGAGCGTATTTTTGGTGAAGACCCGAAACCGGAAAAACCGTTTTGGTCCGCCTCGGGAAATACGGTCCAATGGCACAAATTGGTGCGCCGGAAGATGAAGAGAAAAAATTTGCCAGTCTTCGCCCAGACCAACAATTGCACTTAGTTACATTTGAGGAAGTGATGGATTTTTTTAAACTTCCAAAGACTTTGGGCATTTATGAAAATGAGGAAGTTGAGGTAAACAACGGTCGTTTTGGTCCGTACGTGCGCTTCGGAAAAACCTTTATTTCGCTTCCAAAGGGAATGGATCCGCTGGATGTGGATATGGCTTTCGCAAAAGAACTTATTGAAGAAAAGAAAAAGGCAGATGCTCCTATATATATGTATGAGGATCTACCCGTCCAAAAAGGAGTTGGGCGTTTTGGGCCATTTATAAAATGGAACAATATGTTTATCAATGTGAACAAGAAATACGATTTCGACAATCTTTCAGAAGAAGATATTGAACAGCTTATAGAAGACAAAAAGCAAAAGGAAATAGATAAACTCATCAACGAATGGCCAGAGGAGAAAATTCGGATTGAAAAAGCGCGTTGGGGGCGTTTCAATTTAATTAAAGGCAAAACAAAGGTTGAATTTCCGAAAGGAACCGAAGCGGATAAAATAACTTTGGAAGAAGCAAAAGATTTGCTCGATAAAAAAAGTTCGAAAAAGAAAACCGCTACCAAAAAGAAAACTACCTCTAAGAAAAAAGCAACTGCCAAGAAAAAATAATGATAGAGTTTTTATCCCCAGTTTCAAAAAAAGTATTGGCGCATCGGGAGATTCTTCCTGCTCGGAACTTTGGGAAAGCAAATAGAAGTTCACGCCAAAATCGGGGAATTTCCCAATTTAAAAGAGTAAAGTTTGCTATTTTCGGAATTAAGGAAAACCGAGCGGATGTCAATTTTATTGGCGCGAGAAATTTCTTTTGATCCATACAGAAAAGCGTTTTATTCCTTATATCCTGGAAATTGGAATTACAAAATAATAGACCTTGGCGATATTGAAAAAGGCGAAACAGCCGAGGATACCCGTTTTGCCGCCAAAGAAGTAATTGCCGCACTTATTCAAAAAAAATATTATTCCCACTTATTTTGGCGGAAGCCAAGAAATCGCATATGCACAATATCGTGCTTATGATGGAATGGGTGAAATGGTGAATGTTGTAAATATTGATTACCGTTTTGATCTTGGAGATGCTGAATAGCCTATCACCAATAAATCATACGTTGGAAAAATGGTGGTTGAAAAACCTTATAATCTTTTCAATTATAGTGCTTTGGGCTATCAGTCTTTTTTCAATCCACCGCAGGAAATAGCTTTGATGGACAAATTATATTTTGATGCATACAGGTTAGGGGAAGTTATCTGCGGACATTACGACTGGTAGAGCCCATAATGCGAGATGCAGATATGGTAACATTGGATGTTACGGCAATAAAAAGTGCGGAATTAAGTTATAAAAACAATGAGAGTCCCAATGGCTTTGATGGTCGTGAAATATGTGCCATTTCCAGATATGCAGGGATAAGCAATAGGGTAAGATCTTTTGGGATATATGAATTAAGCGATTCCATTGAAAGTAAAAGCGGTGCAATGCTCATGGCGCAAATATTATGGTATTTCGTTGAAGGAATTAATTTTAGGATGGAAGATGAGGATTTTGATAATGAAAAACTTTTCACTTCCTATAAAGTTCCTGTAGAAGACGAAGTATTGGAGTTTAAAAAGAGCAATAAAACAGATAGATGGTGGATTCATTTGCCATTTATTTCAAATGTTAATAATAAATTAAAAAGACGAACGTTATTACCTTGCACTTATGGCGAATATTTGGGTGCATGTAATCAGGAAATTCCTGAAAGGTGGTTGAAAGCCCGCCACAAAAATGAAGTATAATCAAACAAGACAAGTAAAAATGGGGATCAAGTGGTTTTTCAAAAAAAAATTGTTTTTTTGAAATTTTATAGATAGGTTTACGCCCTTGAATCTCGAAATTTAACCTAAATACCTATGAAGAAGTTTATTGCATTAACTGCGATTGTTGCCTTTTTATTCAGTTGTAACTCCGGAGACCGGGGTGAACTGGTGGGGGCAAAGGGTAAAAAATGGTATCCTCAAAAACCTTACGGAATGACTCTTATCCCAGGTGGAGCCTTCATCATGGGTAAAAGTGATGATGATTTTGTTGCTGTGAATGATGCTCCAACAAAAACCGTTACTGTTCGTTCGTTCTATATGGACGAAACTGAAATAACAAATGCTGAATACCGACAATTTGTTAATTGGGTGCGGGATTCTACCGTAAGACTACGTTTAGCTATAATGGCTGATGAAGTAGGAGCAACTCCAGGAGATGCTGGAATAGGTGAATTTGCCTTTGTTGATCAAGAAAATGAAGAAATGACTCCTTACGAACAGTATATGTATGATAATTATTTCGGGATGGGTGAAGATTACTATGCCGGAAGAAAATTGAACGATAAAGTAGATTTAATTTGGGATACTGCAGAATATCCAGACGAATATTATTCTGAAGTAATGGATACAATGTATATTCCTACAGAAGAAGCATACAACGGTCAGCGAACTATTGATGTTGAGTAAATTGAAGTTTCCAATATACATATATGGATATTGAAGCAGCTGCACGAGATAAAACCAAGAGACGAAAAGATTTCATTAAAAAAGAAGAATTGAATATCTATCCAGATACTACTGTTTGGATTAAAGATTTTAATTATTCCTATAATGAGCCTATGCATAACGATTATTTCTGGCACGAAGCTTATGGTGATTATCCTGTAGTTGGTGTAAACTTGGAAACAGGCAAAAGCATTCTGTGCTTGGAGAACATTGTATAAAAATGCATACCAAAAATCAAAAAAGAGAAACTTTGTAAACTCCTTCCGTCTTCCTGGTGAAGCAGAATGGGAATATGCAGCTCGTGGTGGTCTAGAATCAGCAACTTATCCTTGGGGTGGTCCATATGCTAAAAACGACCGTGGTTGTTTTATGGCTAACTTTAAACCACTTCGTGGTGACTATGCTGCAGACCAAGCGTTATATACTGTAGAGGCTAGATCTTATGAGCCCAATGATTATAACCTTTATAATATGGCAGGAAACGTATCGGAATGGGTAGATTCTTCATATGATCCTGCTTCTTACGATTATACTTCAACTATGAACCCAAATGTGAACGATCCGGACAATCATGCGAAAAGTTGTTCGTGGCGGTTCATGGAAAGATGTAGCTTATTTTCTTCAAGTAAGCACGCGTGACTATGAATATGCAGATTCTGCACGAAGCTATATTGGTTTCAGAACTGTACAGGATTATATGGGTACTGATGTTACACTCAATGATAAATTTGGCGATGCACGCTAAAATAACCTCAAATCTAATCACTTAAAATATTAACTTAACCTTAACTACATAACCTCAAATTAAAATTTACTAATTATGGCACAATCAAGATCATCAAAAAAACTATTTAACATGGCCTACGGCCTTGGAGCATCCGTTGTAATTTTAGGAGCACTTTTCAAAATTCTTCACTGGGAATTGGGCCCGCTAAATGGAGGACTTCTTTTGGCAATAGGACTTATAACCGAAGCAATTATTTTCGCAATCTCAGCTTTTGAACCAGTAGATGATGATTTGGATTGGTCGTTGGTATATCCAGAATTGGCTGGCGGAATGGCTCAAGACAAAAAGAAAAAAGAACCAGAAGATTCACAAGGACTTCTTTCTAAAAAATTGGACGAAATGCTGAAGGAAGCACGAATTGATTCAGAATTGATGAACAGTCTTGCTACAAGCATTCGTTCTTTTGAAGGTGCTGCAAAAGGTATGGCACCAACTGCTGAAGCAATGAGCTCTACTAAAAAATACAGTGAGGAAATGGCTCTTGCCGCTGCACAAATGGATTCATTGAACAGTCTTTACAAAGTACAGATAGAATCAACTAGCCGTCAAGCAGAAGCCAACGAACAGAGTAGCTGAAAACGCAGAGCAACTAAAACAACAAATGCAGCATTTGGCCACCAACCTTTCTTCATTGAATGGTGTGTATGGAGGAATGCTTTCAGCAATGACCAATAGAAACTAAGTTTCCTATTAACCAAAATAATTTTTATCAACTAAAAAACTAAAAAATGGCTAAAGGAGCTTTATCCCCCAGACAAAAGATGATTAACCTAATGTACTTGGTTTTCATTGCGATGCTGGCATTAAACATGTCCAAAGAAGTATTATCTGCTTTTGGATTATTGAATGAACAATTAACAGAATCTAATAATGCTTCGGAAGCAAGAAATACTGCCTTTATGGAGAGCCTTGCCAACCAAAGCTACTGAACAACCTGAGCAATACGGAGCCGTTAAAGAAAAAGCAGAATAGAATAAGTGCTATTTCTAATGAATTCGATACGTACATTGAAGGAGTAAAAAACGATATGATGAGTACGTAAGCCTGAAGATGCTCAAGATTATGAAGTTCAGGATAAGCCTGACTTTCTAGATCAGAAATTTTTTGCAGGAGACAATCTTTCGCCTGCAGGTCAAGAATTTGTTGCCCAAATTGACAAATACCGTGAAGGAATTTTAAGTGTAATAGGTGATGATCCACGCTATCAAAGCATTGCAGCGGACGTTGCCAAAAAATTTGAAACCCAGCCGGTTGAAAGACGCGATGGCGTAGAAGTGCCTTGGTTGAATTATCATTTTGAAGGGTTTCCATTAGTAGCTTCTAGAACAAAAATGACGCAATTGCAAAATGACGTAACAACTACTGAGAACGAAATTGTTTCAAATATGCTTGCAGGCCAACAGGCCGCAGACACTTTCTTTCACTCAGTATAACACGCTATTGGAAACTTCTAAATCTGCATATTATGCTGGTGAAGAATTTGATGGCGGAATTGTTTTGGGACGTAAAGATCCGAACACAAAACCCAATCGAGTTGAACTGACTTTAGACGGAAGACCATTGGCAGAAAATCAATATGCTATTGAAAGCGGTAAAGTAATGTTGAAAATATCAGCTGGTGCGCCAGGTGATCACAAAATTAAAGGAAATCTTATTTTCACAGAGAATGGAAAAGATACTGAAATTCCTGTGAATGTTGGATTTCTACAATCTCAAAACCAAATTCAGCTGTAATTGCTGCAGATAAAATGAACGTGGTTTACCGTGGTGTAGATAACCCAATGACGGTTTCTATTCCCGGTATCCCTGATAATAAAGTAAATGCATCGGCTCCAGGTCTTTCAAAAGTTTCTGGAAGTAAATACGTAATGCGACCAGGTTCTGGTAGAACCGTAACAATTACTGCTAGCGGTAAATTGCCTGACGGAACTGGAGTTAGAACTCCTGCTGAATTCCGTATCAAGGATATTCCGCCACCAGTTGGTGCCATTCGTGGTGAAACAGGAATGGTGTTCGTATGGAACGTGAAGGACTTGAAATTTCAAGTGTTTGCTGCAATATTGCAAGATTTTGATTTTGAATTAAATATTAAATGTAACTGGATTTAGTTTTAAAGTTTCAGGTCAACCAACCGTTAAAGTAAATGGAACAAAATTGGATTCTGCAGCTAAAGGTGCTTTAAGAAGAGCAAGCGTGGCGAAACGGTTCAGATATTTGATATAAATGCAAACCTTTCAGGAAATTCAGGGTATAAATTGAAAAAGATTTCTCCTGTAATTATTGAATTGACAAACTAAGTATTTAGTAAAAAACCCCTATCGGTATGAATATGAAAAATGTTGTTTTATGTGTTTTTGGCCTTGGAATGGCTGCTGGTGCAACATGCACAGGTAAACATTCTTAATGCCAAAACCCCCGAGGAAATAGGCCAAAAGACCGAGGCACAGATTGCTTATGACAATGATGAACCATTACCTTATGGTTACACGGACAAGCGCGATGTATTATGGTCCAAAACCACTTGGGAAATTATTGACCTTGACGAAAGAGTCAATTTTCCTCTGTATTACCCTATAGACACAAACAACATTGGTGCAGACAGACGTTCCCTTTACGATGTTTTGGTGAAAAACATCAAAAATGGAAAAATTGAAAGATGTTTATGCTGATTCATACTTTACTGAAAAACGTACGTTAAAGGATATTGAAGCTTCGTTGGTTTACAGTGACACTACAGATCTTGGTGTTGAACAATACAATGCCGAAGGAACCGTAGATCCGCAATACGTGCGTCGCTTTACGTTGGATGCTGGTGATATTGAAGAATGGCACATTCGAGGATATTGGTACATAGACAAACGTCAAGGCGAACTTAAATATCGATTATTGGGTATTTGCCCAGTTGCAAACGAAGCTCGTTCAAAAGCATTTCCTGATGATGATATAGACAGTAAAGTTGAACTTTTCTGGGTGTGGTTTCCAGGAGCTCGCGAAGTGTTTGCACAACGCAAAGGCATTCAATAGAAAAAATACTTCACAACCAATTTCTTATGATCATCTTGTTGAATTCAAGCCGTTTTGACGCTGTTATTTATAAAGAAGATAACGTACAGGGCGATAGAGATGTTAAGGATTATATCAACGACAATGCACTTATGCAATTGCTTGGAATCGGAACGGATCAAAGAACAAATACGTAATATTGAAATAGATTTGTGGAATTATTAATCAGTTGAGTAATTAATAATATTGAAGAAACCCTTCAAGTTCCATCGGAAACTGAAGGGTTTTTTATTACAGAGGGAAATCAATGGTTAAAACGAGAAATTTGAATTAAAATGAAAAAGGTAGATTATATAATAGTTGGACTCGGCATTGCGGGAATAAGTATTTGCGAACAAATGCAAAAACACGGCAAAAGCATTTGTGGTATTGACTGCGGGCAAGAAGGTTCAACGGCAAAATCTGGAGGTGTTTTTAACCCAACCGTTCTGAAACGCTTTACAGCGGCTTGGAATGCTTCGTGTTTTATCCTACTGCAATAAAATTTTATACCAATCTTTCCAACAAGACTTCAAGTGAAATATTTATTGAAGATTACCAATCTTAAGAATTTTTAAAAGTGTGGAAGAACAAAACAATTGGTCTGTTGCAAGCGATAAAAATGAATTGCAACAATTTCTTTCTTCAAATTTTATAAAGAATACAAATCCTTCAGTTAAAGCTCCAATGGGCTTTGGAAAAGTGTTGGGCACTGCCAAAATAAAGCTATAGCAAATTATTAGAGAATTATGAAATTTTTATTGAAACAAATGATTGTTTTCTTTCCGAAAATTTCAATATGAATTTCTTCAATAGAAGAAAGGAACGTTAGCTTATAATAGAGTATTCAGCAAAAAAAATCATTTTTGCCGAAGGAGCTAAGGTCATAGAAAATCCTTTTTTCCAAAGAATGCAATTATTGGAAACAAAGGAGAATATGTAATCATAAAAGCGCCACGATTTAAAAATGGACGCACTTTTAAAAGGGCCAATTTATATAATTCCCAATGGGAAATGATGAATACAAAATTGGCGCAACCTATAGTCGAGATGATTATAGTGTAGATGCAACTGCGAACCGCAAAAGGAAATACTTTCAAAGTTAAAAACCTTTATCAAATGCGATTTTGAAGTAGTTGGCCAAACCGCCGGAGTTCGTCCAACCACAAGAGATAGAAGACCTTTATTGGGGAGTTTACCGAAAACCCAAATTTCATTTTCTTCAATGGCTTGGGTCGCGAGGTTTTTTGATGGCACCACTGCTTTCTGAAATTCTTTTGAATTATTTAGAAGAAGATGAACCACTTCCAAAGGAAATAGACATTCAAAGAATGTTTAAAAGACTATTAGTTTAAGACTTTTGCCTTTGCTCTTATAATATTTCATAAAGAAATTGATCCAATATTTCTGGAAATCCTTACAATTATTGGAAGCAGTAACAACCAACGTCACTATAATAGCAAGAAAAGTATAATTTCGATCCAGCCCAATAAAGAAATAGGCAATTATAAAAGCTGCAACAGCAATGGCCACACCCACAGCATAACTTACATACATGGCACCATAAAAAAATGAAGGTTCAATTTTGAATTTTGTATCACAATGGCTACATCGATCGTGCATTTTTAAGGTTTCGGAAAATTTATACGGATTGCTTTCCACATACATTTTGCCTTTATGGCATACAGGGCAAGTGCCCGTAAAAATACTGTAAAGTTTAGTGCCTTTTAGTAAATTCATTATCGGTTTTTTTTAGCATTCAAAAAAGCACAAAAATAAGCATCTTTAAGCAAATTCAAATATTGTAACCAAATTTACATTTCTATAATGGTCAATATCCACAATCTTTCGGTTTCCTTTCAAGGCGACTATTTGTTTGAAAAAATTACCTTTCAACTAAAACCTGGCGATCGGGTAGGTTTTGTTGGTAAAAATGGTGCGGGAAAATCTACCTTGCTTAAAATTATTGCTGGCGAACAGGAATATGACAGTGGCCAAATAGCAACCGATAAAGAAATTTCAATCGGTTTTTTAAAACAGGATATCGATTTTGAAATGGGACGAACCGTTCTTGAAGAGTCCTACGAAGCTTTCACGGAAATAAAAAAGCTTGAAAAACAACTTGATGAAATAAATACCCAACTTGCAGAACGCACCGATTATGAAAGTGATGGCTATCACCAACTGATGGTAGATTTGAATGAGGTGCAGCACCAATATGAAATTCACGGCGGCTACAACTATCAAGGCGAAACCGAACGAATTTTGCAAGGTTTGGGTTTTCAGAGGGAAGATTTCACAAAACTAACCGAAACTTTTTCTGGAGGTTGGCGTATGCGAATTGAACTTGCAAAACTATTGCTTCAAAATAATGATATTTTGTTGCTTGGATGAGCCTACAAACCACTTGGATATTGAATCTATTATTATGGTTGGAAGAATTTTTAAAAGGCTATGCCGGCGCTGTTGTAATCGTTTCTCACGATAAAATGTTTTTGGATAACGTAACGAACCGTACCATCGAAATTTCCCTTGGAAAAATTTACGATTTCAACAAACCATATACACAATATTTAGTACTTCGGAATGAGTTGCGCGAACAGCAATTGGCTTCGCAAAAAAACCAACAAAAACAGATTGAGCAGACTGAAAAGCTGATTGATAAATTTCGGGCCAAGGCCAGTAAGGCTACAATGGCGCAGTCGCTTATAAAAAAGTTGGATAAAATTGATCGGATAGAAGTTGATGAGGATGATAATAGTGTAATGACGTTTGCGTTTTCCTGTTTCAATAACTCCGGAAAAGTAGTTATTGAAGCCGAAAATATTTCCAAAAATTACGGCGATAAAAATGTTTTGAAAGATGTGGATCTTCTTGTAGATCGCGATAGTAAAATTGCTTTCGTAGGTCAGAACGGTCAAGGAAAATCCACCTTGGCAAAAATTATTGTAGGCGAAATAGAATACGGGGGCAAACTTGCTTTAGGCCATAATGTACAGATAGGTTATTTCGCCCAAAACCAAGCCGATTATCTCGACGGTAGCAAAACTGTGCTTGATACAATGATTGATGCTGCCAACGAAAAAAACCGAAGCCGAGTTCGAGATATTTTGGGTTCTTTTCTTTTTAGTGGTGACGAAGTTGAAAAATATGTTCGTGTGCTGAGTGGTGGCGAAAGAAACCGTTTGGCATTGGCAAAATTGTTGCTGCAACCCTTCAATGTTTTGGTGATGGACGAACCAACGAACCATCTCGATATAAAGTCTAAAAACGTTTTGAAAGATGCTTTAAAGAGCTTTGAAGGAACTTTACTTTTGGTTTCTCACGACCGTGATTTTCTGCAAGGTTTGACCAATAAAGTTTACGAATTTAAAGACCATCACATTAAAGAATATTTGGGTGATATTAATTATTTTCTTGAACAACGAAACCTTCAAAACCTTCGCGAAGCTGAAAAGCGAACCGTTGTTTCCGAAGTAAAGGAAAAAAGAAGTGCTGGTGAAGATTATGAGATTCAGAAAAAACTTAAATCTGCCAAAAACAAACTGAGTAATGTGGAATCTTCCATTTCACAATTGGAAAAGGAAATTGCGAATATTGACACCGAACTGCTTATAAATTACGAAGAAACCATTGCAAAACCTCACTTTTTTGACAAATATCAAGAGAAGAAAAAGAAACTCAAAAAATTGATGGAAGAGTGGGAAGTACTGCAGGAAACAATAGAAACCCTTTCATAAATTAATTTTTTAAACATCAATCGTGTACGAACATTTTTTTCAATGTCCGCATTGCTGGGAAGAAATTTCGATGTTGTTGGATTCTTCTGTCCAGCATCAAAAATATATTGAAGATTGTGAAATTTGCTGTAACCCTATAGAACTTGAAGTTTTCTTTCAAGATGGCGAACTTATTGGCTTTTCAGCCAACAATATTGGTCAATAAGTTTTATTTTTTTAAATTTAACAATACAAATTAAGCAAAACTACCTATTATGCTCTCCTCTTTTGCACTTGCCGATAATATTATTGGATTTATTGTTGATGGTCCTTATGACAATCTTGCGGTTGAAAGAATACAGACCGAGGTGAAAGAAAAACTAGAGATTTTTGACAAGTTAAACTTATATATTGAAGATACTGTAAATGCAGATATTTCAATAAAGGCAGTTGTGAAAAGTGTTCCTTTTAAACTTAAAACAGGAAATCGTTTTGAAAGGGTGGCGGTAGTTACTGATCGAAAATGGCTTCAAGTTTTAAGTAATCTCGAAAAGTTGTTTTTTAGCGCTGAGATTCGAATTTTTTCAAGTCAACAGCGGTTGGAGGCTATTCAGTGGATAAGCCATTAATTTACTTTTTTAGATCATAACATACTGTTTATTAGCGCATTCTTTACACTGATCCATAAAAAGTTGAAGATAGATTTGGTTTTGTCTCGCGTGGCTTCAGCAGTACCTTCCAGGTAATTTTCATTTTTCTTTTTGCTGTTTTTTGATATAAAAACATTGGCAACTGCAGATAGCACTTTATTTTTACTTTTACCATCTTCCTGCAATACCATAACTTTAAAATCAGAATAGCTTATTTTTAAATCTGTTGTCGAAGTTTCACTGTTTCCATCAATAGTAAAGTATGTTTTGTTTGTATGGCCTTCCAGCCTTATTTTAAGATTTGGCTCGGTAAAATTGTTCATTTTATCTGCTGCAAGAGGCCCTACATCTGCTTTAAAAATAAATGGGTCATTTCTATTTTGAACATCAAATGTCCATTCAGCTGAAATGGGAGTCTTGTCCATAAAATCTGCAGTGATTTTTAAATTAGTTTTTTCTGGACTTTTGTAAGTATTACTTACGTTTGAAATAGCGACATCCATATTTTTGAAATTGATGGAGCCCCCCATGTTTTCTGGCTTTACCCGTTCTTGGTAAATTATCTTAGCATCAGAAATTTTAAGTGAATCTACAGTTAATTCAAAAGGCAGGTTGCGTAACATTTTACTGTAAAGGGGTTTTATTTTTGTGTTATCGGCTACCAATTTGTCACGATAAATTTCCAATGAAGGCGCAGTTAAGGTAACTTTTTTGCTTTTTGCAAAAAATTGATTGTTGTTAAAACCAAAGTCAAAATCATCAATAGATAACGACTTTAATGATAGATCGTAATGGTCCCGTTCCTTTGCTATAATTTTGGAAAGTTCTTTTTTGGAATATTTCGTTTTAAGTTTAAGGTTTTTAAAAACTGCAATACCTTTTTCAATTGAAAAATCTTTAACAGTTAGGTTTTCATAAGGACTTACCTTAACAAAAACAGTATCGCTTTTAGCTTCAAAGTCGTTGTATTCAAAAGGAATTTTATTAATAACGGTTCCGTTATCAACTTTTACTCCGTCAATTTCAAGGGTCAGATCCTTCTGTATAAATTTTAGTGGAATCTTCTCCTTTTTCATACATAACAAATTTGGTGTTTTTTATATAGAATACGGTCCACTATGATGGGTTTGTATATTCGGGCTACTGCTTGACGAACAGTATCTTTAGAAGTCTTAAGCCTGTCTTGGTAATAAACTATTTTTGGATTTTCGAGTGAAATGGCCTCAATGTGAATTTTATCCTTGAACAAATAGTCCCAATAACTTATGTCTAAAATTTTTAGTTTTTCAACATTTATGAAAGTGTGATTAACACTGTCTTCCTTGTTTTTAATAATTAGTGAAGCATTTGTAATAACAAGCGAACCGTCAAAAGATTCTAATGTAATTTCGTCATAAGAGCGCTCCATATTTTCTGGCAGCCTATCCTGGATAAATTTTTCGACTTTATTTTTTAAAATACTATTTATTGAAATCACAGCTACAATTAACAGTGCTCCGATAGTGAGTAATATATAGATAATTTTTCTGAAGCGTTTATTCATAGTCTAAAGATAATTAAAGATATTAATCCAAAAACTACATTGTATAACACTTTCCAAAAATTTATGTTTTCTGCTTGGTAGGTTCAAAATCCTTTGTATCTTTGCAGTCCAATATTTTTGTCGGCATTATGAACCGAAAGTTAAAAGCTAAAAATGAAATATTGAGAATCTATATCGCGGGATAGAGCAGTAGGTAGCTCGTCGGGCTCATAACCCGAAGGTCACTGGTTCGAGTCCAGTTCCCGCTACTAAGGGCAAAGTGCCAAAAACAAACGGCTAGGTTCATTCCTAACCGTTTTTTTTATGGAATCTATTCTCGAATTTCTTACCTTGGAACACAGAATTGAACACGATTTGGAACACAAAAAGTATTCGTAACCGAAAGATTTCAAATTGCAATGACACGAGCGCAGCGAACTGGCGCAAGTAAAACCGAAGATAGCAAATCTGCGAAGACTTTACGAAAGGAAAGTCAGGAGCAAAGAATTATAGTTGTTGTTGTGCGTAGTTTTTTATATTCCACAATTTTCAGTTTTTTGATAAGTCAGTCGTCCGTTTTTAAATTCAAACAGTACTTTTGTCCAATCGCTCAAACCTAAGTATAAGTTTTTCCCTTTTTTCAATTCCGCAAAGTGTTCCTCATTAAAGCAATAAATCAGTAAATTCCTGAATTTCAAATTTATCTTCACCAATAAATTTTAGATATGAATATCTTTTTACATCGTTTAAATTGATATTATCAATTTGTAAATTTGCTTGTTCCCAGTTTTTTTCATCAGTTGGTTGCTCCCATATCAATTTTTCACCTAAACCTGAGGAGATCTCTATTTCTAAAGCAACAGGTTTTTCGGAGGGTTCAAAATATTTGTTAGCAACAGTTATTATATCCTCAAACTTATTTAAATGAACGTGACCAGCTCGTCTATCTGAATTACATTTAGGAACTTTACCCTCCTTTTTACTAAGTGTCCATTCATTATCCGAAATTATTCTGTACAAATTCATTTTGTATTAGTTTTAAAAACTTGATGAGTTCAATTATTCGTGTTTCAACTTTTGTTTTATTTTTTCTAAATTTTTCTGAAAAAAATTAAGATCTCGATCTCCATTTGTAACTGCAATGTCTACTGCTCGTTGATAGTTCTTAAAGGAAGCTTCTAAATCACCGTTTATCATTAATGATTCACCATAACTATCAAAAGCATTTGCAGAGTTTGGATAGAGAATCGTATTTGCTCTCAAAATGGATTCGGCTATTTTTGGTTTTTTGTTTGTTAATAAATATTCATAACCTAGATTATTGATGTCATCTTCATCAAACAATTTGGCTTCTTTACATTTTCTTAGACTTGGAAGAATTATGTCGTCTGATTTTCCAATTGTATAATTGTCAAGATTACTGTTTAACTCCATAAACAATTGGCTATATATTTCTTTTCTTTTAGCTCGATATGATTCTGCAGCTTTCTGGGCTAAATCAATGGCTTTATCATAGGTGTCTTCAAAAGTTGTTTCTATTTCTGGAATTACACCAATGCCTTCCCAATTTGTTTTGGTAATTGGATTAATGGCTCTTCCCATTGGAATAAAAATGCGCAAATTATCATTGATGTTCATGCTACGTCCCGGATTAGCTCCTCCTCCAGTGGTTTGTCCTACTAAAGTTGCTCTTTTTTGAGTTTGCATATTATAAGAGAACTCTTCTGCTCCAGAGAAAGTTTTTTCACTTGTAATTATAAATAAAGGAACATCGTTTAATTTAATTCCTCCAACCTCATCCAATGTCCAAAATTCTTGCGTACTGTTTCCTTCTCTCCAATAAAGACTATTCAAAAGCAATTTCTGATCGAAGAAATAACTGCATAAGTACTGAACCATGCTGGGGCTACCTCCTCCATTTTTACTCAAATCAATGATAATTGCATCTGTTCTCGACATTAATTTCATATAAGCATCTGCAATGTCCTTTCCAGTTTCCATCCCAGCAAAACCTCTTAAATCTAGATAACCAACATTACCATCTAGTATTTTAACAGTGTTGAATCCTGAATTTGCCGCTCTGGATCTATCTATTCTAGTAATATATTCATCAACCGTTCTTTCCTGAGACTTTTCTGAATTGATGTTAGGTTGGTTAGACCAAATACGCATGTGCTTGTCCTTATTAATGGCTTGTACTGTGTTAGTCAAGGCTGTTGCAAAAGTGTCATTATTTTCAAACTGATCAAAATAGCCATCTAACAATTGAGACTTTAGATGTTCTTCAGTCAACTTTGCAACTTCAGGAAACACATAAAAATCATTCATTAATTGGGAGATGCTTTCAATAACCTCTTTCTTGTATTCTTTTGTTAATGAATTGTCTTGTGCACTGGCTATACCCATATTAAAAAGGAATGTTATAAACAGTATCGGTAATTGGATAATAATTTTCATTTATTGATTATTTTAAGAACTAAACCATATTAAAATATAGCTTTTGATTGTATCTGTTATTTTTTCTTTAAAGCCTCAATCCTATCTTTATAGTAACTGTCCCCATTTAGTTCATAAGCTTTAGTCACAAACTTTATAGCAGTGGCGTTATCTCCATTTCTTTCATAATAATCAGCCATAGAATCATACGCATTTGGACTATTGGGATAAAATTCAATATCGAATTCAAAGAACATTTTTGATTTCTCAGGTTGTTCCATATCTAAACTCATATATCCAAGCATATTCAATAAATCTTCTGGATAAGGTGCAACGGTATATTTAAAATGTTTATTTAGCTTTTTAGCACGATAATTTATTATTTCGGACAGTTCTTCTTTTGTAGTTTCAGGTGAGTTGAATTTATCAGTATTCTCCATTTGATACCAATGAAAAACTGAAATTAAACCATCCATTATTGATGGAAAAGGAATGGTACCATGAATATCTCTTGGATAAAACTTCCATTCCAAATCCAGCCCGTTTTGTTTGTTTTGCGCTACTAGTTCTGAAAAGGCAATATTAGACCGCGGAAACAATGTGAAGTTAGATGTATCTTGCATTACATTATCTATAGTAATAGTAGGATCTTGCATGTTTAATTGCCCGTTTAAAGACATAAATAAAGATTTTCCTTGATAAGTATTATTTGAGAACTTGTCTTTTGCCTCTTTAAATAACTTTTGATTATCCCAGTCAAGACTCGGATCGATTGCTATATAATTTGAAAATAATTGTGGGTGATTTACTAACGAATAAAGCGTAAATAAGCCACCATACGAATGTCCTATTAAGGTTCTGAAACTGGTTACTGGATATTTATTTTCAATAAAAGGAATCAGTTCGGCCTCCAAAAACTTACTGAAATTGGCAGCGGCACCGTTTTCTTGCTCAAAAGGCATTCCGTACATCTCTGTTATTTTTGACGTTGTCAAGTCACGCACTCGGGTTGTTTCATTTGAAATACCAAGAAGTACCATATCAGGAGTAAAACCGCCACTATAAAAATCTTGAACATTGTTTACCGTAGGAAGCAGTACTTCTCCATCTAAAATATACACGACTGGGTATTTTTCATTTTTATTAGCATTATAATTGGCAGGAAGCTGCACATAGACTTTCCTATACTCCTTTAGCGTTTTGGAATAAATACTATCCAAAGTGCCAACTTTCTGTAAAAATTGAACATTTTGATTGGTTTGGCTAAATGAAAGTTGTAGAAAGAAAAAGCTTAAGCCAATTACTAATAATACATGTATTCTATTCATCATTTAATTTATTATTCAACGTGTTAAGGTATATTACGTTGATTTGTTAGGAAATAATTTATTTAAAGAAAACGGAATTAAACTTAAACCCATAAGCCTCTTAGAGCATATAAAAAGGTCGGGATTTACTAATAACATTTTTCTTTTGAATACAAACATAACTAAAAATTTAGTTTAAACTAATAAATTAGTTTAACAAGTCTTTATTTCAGATTTCTTAGTTGTATTTTTTTTTAAATTTTCAAAAAGCTATATGCTTCATGTAAGGGAATAATTTTTATTTATCCTGGTTAGAGGCTGATAACAAAATTTATTACTCATAAAACTTCTTTTTTTTATATAAATCCCAATTGTTTTGCCACAGTTTTTCTGTCAAAAACTTGAGTGTGTCCATTAATCAAATTGTCTTTGAAATGATAAATTGTTACCCCTTTTGTATTAATTGACTTTTTAGTTGGTGGATATTCTCCTATCATTCCAAGGTTTGTTCCAGTTAAAATCCAAGTGATAGCAACATGATTTTCTTCTGGAATAGCAGATGTGATTTCAAAATTCATATCAGGAAACGAGTTGAATGAAAAATTCAATCGATCTTTAAATTCGGAATGAGATAATGTTTTTCCCTCCCAAGGATCAGTGGTGTCAAGGTAAATTGTATATTCAGGATGGACGTATTTTTCAACTTTATTAAAATTCTTTTTATTCCAAATTTTATCCATAAATTCTCGTAAGAAAACTTCTTTGTTCATTGCCTTTTTTTATTGCTGTTGTGACACAATATTCTTTAATATCATTTTTTCAATTTTGTTATTATCATTACTGTTTTGGACGTGTTTAGATTTCTCTAACAAAACTGTATTTTTTAACGAAGGGAAAATTTTGCTTGCACGTTTTAGCATTTTTACTCCGGGAAACATAATGTCATTTTTTGCCGCAATTAGGGTAATTGGAGTTTTTATTGATGCTGCATCTGTTTTTTTTATAACTGGTACAGGTGTAAAATCCATTTTGAAATGCAAAAACACTTTTGATAAGTATTTGATGGCAAATTCGTCACGTTCCGTAAAAACTTCTGCTAAAAATTTTTCAACATATTTGGGCTTTTCCGTTTTCATAAACCTTTTCATTGGAATGAAAATATTGAATAAAGCTTTTATTGGGTTTCCATTTACAATGTAGGCTGGTGCAGATAAAAATACTTCCTTGATTTTCCTTTCGTCGTATTCGAGCGTTTTCAATATGATCAATCCTCCAAATGAAAAACCTGCCATAGTAACATTTTCAATATTTAGAGCTGTAATTATTTCATTCATCCATTTTCCGTATGAATCATCTTTCATATTTAGTCTCGTCTCAGCACTTTTGTTAGGTTGCGCAAGAACATCAACGGCATATACGCTATAAGCTTTACTTAAATTTTGATAGGTTTCCAGTGCTATTGGTGCACAACCATTTGAGCCGTGAATAATTAAAACTGGCGGATTTAATGATTTTCCTGTTGCGATAATATTTGTTTCCCCAAAGCTGGTATTAATCTTTATGTATTCAAATTCAATATGAAGTTCATCTAATTTTTGGTCATATAGACTTAAAATTTCTTTCTTTCCTTTTTCTGATTTAAAAAGTGATTCCATTTGTTTCATTTAATGTTCAAATTTAAGGAAGTATACGGATAATCACATTTCCCTTTTTATGCCCTTGGTCAACATGATTGTGAGCCATCGCAATCTGCTCTAATGGATACGTTTTGTCAATTACCGCTTTCAATTTTCCGCTTTCAATTAACAGTTTTATAAAATTCATGTCCTCAGCAGTTTCCTCGATTACCCCTGAAGCAATTTTTTTATTGATAAAGGGTGATACAATGGCACTACCCATCAATAATCCCATCCCAGCACTTGCCATTAGGAGATGCCCATTTTTATTCAGCGATTTTAGCGCTCCCCAAAACGAACTCTTGCCCACGGTGTCAAAAATTACATCATAAGTTTCTCCATTTTTAGTAAAGTCTTCCAAGGTGTAGTCAATAACCTTGTCGGCCCCCAAAGCTTTCACCATCTTAATGTTTGAAGTGCTGCATACCCCGGTAACTATTGCCCCTTGATTTTTAGCCAACTGAACTGCTAGGGTACCTATAGCACCAGAGGCTCCATAGATAAGTACTTTTTGACCTTGCTGGATGTTTGCTATCTTAAGAAAATGTAATGCCGCCGTTGCCCCAAAAGGGATAGCCGCTGCTTCTTCATAGCTCATGCGGTCAGGTTTTAAAGCAAGCACCCCATTTTCAGAAACCGTAACGTATTCTGCATGCGCACCAAAGTTCATTCCTGCGGAACCAAAAACCTGATCGCCAACTTTAAACTTTGTTACTGATTTCCCTACTGCCTCAATTTCACCGGCAACAACAACACCTAAAACAGATTTTCGGGGTTTCTTACATCCAAAGATTAATCGAATCAAAAATGGATCTGCTCGTCTTATTCTGGCATCACCGGAAGTAACAGAAGTTGCGTCAATTTTTAATTAACACCTCGTTTTCTTTTGGAGAAGGTTTTTCAGTTTCAACCAGTTTAAGAAACTCAACTCCACCATATTTTGTACATTCAACTGCTTTCATTTTGTAATTGTTTTGTAATAATTATGAGGCAAAAGTATGTCAGGGAACAGGTGCAGCCGTTCCGAATTATAAAAACGGAGTACGGAATTATAATTCCGTACAAAACAGTTTAAGGGTTTATTGAAAAAAGAACGTTTATCCCTGCTGTGTAAGGAATTGCTTAGGTGTTAAGCCAGTTTCTTTCTTGAAGTAGGTGTTGAAAACCGTTTTAGAATTAAAGCCACTTTCATAGGCTAAACCTTCAATGGTAAGGTGAGCGTTATTTGGGTCTTTTGCAATGGATTTGAATGTTTCAATTCTGTAGTGATTGATAAATTCATTGAAATTTTTGCCGATACTAGAATTAAGTAACCATGAAAGCTGGTTCGGATGGATATCTATTCCTTTAGCAAGATTGCGCAAAGATAAGTCTGGGTCTAAATAAGGTTTAACTTCAGAAAGATATGCCAATAATTTTTCTGAATACTCCGCAGCTTTATCGGCATCCATTAAAGCGGTCCTTTCCTCTGTAACTTCTTCAATTTCTTCGGTTTCATAGATGATTTTCAGAAACTCATCATATCGTTGTCATTTTTTAAAACATCAACCAAAGGGTCAGTATATCTAAGCAACAATAACGAAGAACGTTTCTCAATGGCTTGAGCAACCCATTCAAATGCTTTGTCTATTTCTCCGCTAACAGCATACAGTAAAAACAGGTAGGAGTCTGCAGTAAATCCATTCGCTTCTTTTGCCCGCGTGCTAAGTTTTTCTAAATATATGCTTGCATTCGCTGTATCTTTTTTTAAAGAATAAGCCAGCGCAATAGCACCGGTTTTTTCATCTTCAACAACAACATCTGCTGGAATGTTATTGAAATAATTAATCACATCATCGTATCTGCCGAGTTTAAGCAAACAGACAACTTTAATCGAATGGGCAGGAATATTTTTTGGGTTTGCAAATAAGCAGTTGTCGAGCATTTCCAGCGATTTAACATAATCATTAATCATGTAATGGTAATAAGCTCTAAAAAAATGGGTTTCCTCGGAAAGTGGGTTAATACTAAGGGCAATATCAAGATGTTGCTGTGATTTTTTTCTATTTTCTGCAATGATATATAAGAAAGAAATGAATTGCTGTGCTTCGGCATTATTGGGATTAATCTCAATCGCCTTTTTCATTTCTTTTAGCGATTTATCATAATTACATTCAATAAAAAATGCCAAATTGGATAGTTGGTAATGAACCCCGGATGAATTATCCTTTAATTCAACAGCCTGATTTGTGTATTGAATCGTTTTTCCCCAAGCTTCTTCAAAAGACATAAATCCTGTTGTACCCAAAAAACTGTAACATTCGGCAAGACCTAAATGTGCTTCTGTATAATTTGAATCCAATTTCAAAGCTTTCTCGTAAAGTGAGAGTGCAGTTTTTGCATCATCAGGGTTCCATTTGTTTCTTAGAAATTTAGCTTTTAAAGAGTATTCGTAAGCATTTAAGTTATCTGTCTGCGTTTCCACCAGATGTTCCTTAATTTCGAAATGGCCAAACTGTTCTCTTAATTTATCAGCTATAATAAGGCTTATTTCATCTTGAATTTCAAAAATATTCTCAAGTTTTCTGTCCCATGTTTCAGACCAGAAATGAAAATCTTTTTCAGCCTGAATCAGCTGGGCAGTAATTCGTATTGCTTCCCCTGCCAATCGAACGCTTCCTTCCAAAATGGTAGAAACGTTAAGTTGTTTTGCAATGTTTGTAATGGGGATATTTTTCCCTTTGAAGAAGAAGGCAGAGGTGCGCGAAGTAACCCTGAGCCCCTCAATCTTTGCCAATGCATTAATGATTTCTTCGGTAATCCCATCGCTGAAATATTCATTCTCCACATTGGAACTCATGTTTACGAACGGAAGTACAGCTATGGTTTTGTCTTTCAAGTTTATAATTCTTAAATCCACCTTTAAAATTACCTCCCAATCAAATTATTGGGCAAATAGATAGGCTGTACTAGGTAGTCACTTTCCTATCAAGGATATTTTTTTAGTGCAATTCTCAAAGTTATCATTTCTTTTTTTAACGAAGTATAAACCAGATTATTTTTATGCGAATATGCTCGTTGTCAATTCATTCCGAGCTTTGATAATTTATTTGTTTGAAAGTGCAACAATTTTATCATTGTTGTTTAGTTGTGTGTTTTTCAGGTATCTTTAACTACAGTTGCAGTGTTTGGTTTTAATTTTAGATTAACCATTATAAATATGACCGCTAGAGCATTTTGCTAAGTTCTTGTTTAACTATATTTTTAAACTATAAATTTATTGTTTAGTTTAACTGGATGTCTAAATTTAGGAGGTATTGCCAAATGTTTTTATTCCATAGCCAAGATTCCGTCCATCATTTCTTTCTTAGTCGGTTTTTCAAACCAGCTTTCCATAAAATCAAAATTCTCTTGAGTTACTTCAAATTCAAAAGTTTCTCCTTTTTCTTTGTTGCGCTCAAATATTCTTTGCAATCTTGTTTCTTTTGGAATATCCAAAAAGTGAATCTTTATCTCAATATTATTATTTTTTGCGAATTTTCTAAATTTTTCCCGATGTTCAAATTTTGATAATCCTAAATCAAGAATAGCGTCTGTTCCAGTTCTTTCAAGCTGTAATATTAAACTTAAAATTATAGATTCTGCACGCTCAATGCGTTCTAAAAACCAATCAAGTCCGTCTTTTTCTGTTTTATCTGGAAGAAATAATATATTATTCCATTTGTCAATCGAGAAAATAATTCCTTTAGTTGTCTCTTTTAACTTGTTTGAATAAGTTGTTTTTCCTGAACCTGTATTTCCTACAATTAAATGAATCATTTTTTCTATGTTTGGCAAAGGTTGAAAGCATGAAAAGCTTCAAATAATATACTTATTATTCTACTAAAATATTTAAGTTTTTTTTGTTTTCCTATTTAGATGAACCCTAATTGTTTCATTACTGTAATTCTGTCAAAAACTTGAGTGTGTCCACAAATCAAATTGTCTTTGAAATGATAAATTGTTACCCCTTTTGTATTAATTGACTTTTTAGTTGGTGGATATTCTCCTATCATTCCAAGGTTTGTTCCAGTTAAAATCCAAGTGATAGCAACATGATTTTCTTCTGGAATAGCAGATGTGATTTCAAAATTCATATCAGGAAACGAGTTGAATGAAAAATTCAATCGATCTTTAAATTCGGAATGAGATAATGTTTTTCCCTCCCAAGGATCAGTGGTGTCAAGGTAAATTGTATATTCAGGATGGACGTATTTTTCAACTTTATTAAAATTCTTTTTATTCCAAATTTTATCCATAAATTCTCGTAAGAAAACTTCTTTGTTCATTGCCTTTTTTTATTGCTGTTGTGACACAATATTCTTTAATATCATTTTTTCAATTTTGTTATTATCATTACTGTTTTGGACGTGTTTAGATTTCTCTAACAAAACTGTATTTTTTAACGAAGGGAAAATTTTGCTTGCACGTTTTAGCATTTTTACTCCGGGAAACATAATGTCATTTTTTGCCGCAATTAGGGTAATTGGAGTTTTTATTGATGCTGCATCTGTTTTTTTTATAACTGGTACAGGTGTAAAATCCATTTTGAAATGCAAAAACACTTTTGATAAGTATTTGATGGCAAATTCGTCACGTTCCGTAAAAACTTCTGCTAAAAATTTTTCAACATATTTGGGCTTTTCCGTTTTCATAAACCTTTTCATTGGAATGAAAATATTGAATAAAGCTTTTATTGGGTTTCCATTTACAATGTAGGCTGGTGCAGATAAAAATACTTCCTTGATTTTCCTTTCGTCGTATTCGAGCGTTTTCAATATGATCAATCCTCCAAATGAAAAACCTGCCATAGTAACATTTTCAATATTTAGAGCTGTAATTATTTCATTCATCCATTTTCCGTATGAATCATCTTTCATATTTAGTCTCGTCTCAGCACTTTTGTTAGGTTGCGCAAGAACATCAACGGCATATACGCTATAAGCTTTACTTAAATTTTGATAGGTTTCCAGTGCTATTGGTGCACAACCATTTGAGCCGTGAATTACTAAAACTGGTGGATTGGATGATTTTTAATGTTTTTATAATATTTAGTAACAGGTTTTAAGAAAATATTACAGTAAGGAGTTTTTTTGTGGATTATTTTTACAGTGGTAAATATTTCATAGTACTATTTTATGTTTCGTAATTCCCAAATATTAATCGTTTTATCTTTACTAGGTGTCGCAATAAATTTCCCATCAGAACTTACATCCATTCCTAAACCAATATCGTCCGTATGCTCTGAAAGTGTTTGCAAAATGGTTTCATTTTCAATATTCCATAGGGTTGCAACGATAGTTTTTGTATAACCTGTGAAACCAAAATGATATTCTAATAATTCCCCAAGCGTTTTTTTATCTGTTCCACCAGCTAAAACTTTATCATTTCCAATAAAAATAACAGAATGAATGGCTTCATTATCTCCTTGCAATGTATGTAGCAATTCCCATGTTTTGGTATCCCATATTTTAATGGTTTTATCATCTCCAGCACTTGCTAATAAGTTTCCATTTGGACTAAAGTCCATTGTTAAGGGCACCATGGAATGACCCAGAATGGTTTTTATCAACTTACCAGTTTCCATATTATAAATTCTTATGGCATTATCGCTGCCTGAAGCAGCCAAATAGTCTCCAGTGGGGTTAAAAACCACTTCCCAAATATTATGTGTTGCGTCTTTAAATTCATATATAATTTTTCCTGTATTGACATCCCAAACGGTTACAATATCATCATCACCTCCAGCAGCAATTAAATTACCATTCGGACTAAAATTAACTGACCAAATGGTGCTTTCTTTTCCATCTAACACTTTTAAAAGCTCTCCAGAGGTTACATCCCAAAGTCTTACTTTACTATCATAAGCTCCAGTTGCAACAAGTTTTCCGTTTGGATTAAAATCGACTGCTGGTGATCCTGTTTCATGAGGTAGAATATGTGATGTTTCTCCTGTAATTCTATTCCAAATTTTAGTATTCTGGTCTATGCCTCCACTGACCATGAGTGTGTCGTTTGGTGAAAACTTAACTTCCCAAACATCGCCAGAATGACCTTTAAATGTGTCTTTTAATTCTAGATAGTTGCCCTCAACTAACTTTGGTTGTTTAAATAATTGCTCATACACAACATATGCAATGCCTAAAGCCAGCAACGGTATTATGATTTTTAATTTTTTCATTTTAATGTAAAGTTTTTATTTTTTGAATCATGGTTTTTGCGGACTCTGATTTTGGATTCAGTTTTAAAGCTTTCGTATACGATTTCAATGCGTTTTCTTTATCATGGTTTACAAAATATGCTTCTCCTAAACTATCCCAAGTATTAGCATCATTAGGAAATAATTTTATATTTTCTTGAAATACAATAATAGCATCATCAAACGATTTTTCTTGTAAGTAAGGAGTAGCCAATTTATTAAAAACATCCTGCTTTTTTCTTGTGACTGTTTTATTAATAGCATCTATATAAGCATATACAAAAGCTTCTTCTTCAGTTGTTTTAATGTTTGGCTGTACACCTTTTCCTTCCCAGTTTGTATTTGTTACTGGATGAATCGATTCAATATATGGTATAGAAATAGTAAAGTCGTTCATTTAAATTAATTCGTTTCGTTCTATTAGCCCCACCTTTAGTAATTTCTCCCACAACAACAGCTTTATCTAAATGCTTTAATGAATAGGTGAAAGCTTCAGCAGCAGAAAATGTGTTTTTACTGGTTAAAATATATAAAGGTTTATTGGTCATTCGTTTTCCGTCAATAGTTTCGAACGTATATAATTGTGTTTTTGTGTCTGGTTTTTCGTCTCGTAGAAATTACTTAACAAAACAGAGTTTCGCATCTGTAAAATAACTAGATAATAATTGCACCATACTTGGAACACCTCCTCCATTTGTTCTTAAATCTATAATAATAGCATTGGTATTGGATAGAAAATTCATTGCAGATGTTGCTATTTCTTTTCCTATATTCAATATCTGCAAACATGGTAAATTTAAATAGCCAATATTGCCCTCTAAAACTTTAATTTCGGTAAAACCATAATTGATTTCTGCCATTTTCATTGCCATCATTTTTTCCCTTTGGATTTTCATTTCTTCTGGCATGACACGTTTATTTTGTGCAATTCTATTTGGTTCAAAGTGAACATTAAGATGTAGGTCTTTACTGATATTTTGAAAATCCTCAGTTAATACTTTCGAAAATTCAGAAGGGACGGTAACATTTTTATACTTGCTTGGATTTTACATGTTTTCATCTAATTCAATGCTCATTTTATTTGCTATTTCCAAATCGACATACGTCTTATTTAAATGTGTTTGTATTGACGAAACAATTGCATTTTTCTTCTTTTTTTGTTAGTATCTTTTTCTGTGTCTTGTGCTACGATATTTTGTATCGATAAGACTAATAATGCTAGAAGCATAATTTTAAAATGGGTTTTCATAATATATTAGTTTACGAGTTATAATTTTCAGCAAACGTATAATGCTAAATATAATCTCATAAAAAATATTTCATCAACCCATACCCTTTTACCACATATACAATTAAGTTTGTGCACTCAAATTATTTAAAGATAAAAATGATGGCGTTTAAGCGGATTTCCCTTGAATTGATGCATTTTATAATAGAAAAAAGGCAATTATGATTAGTTTTGAAGTCATGATGACATTCTTAAAAAAATACAAGGCATTTATATATGGACTTATAATTTTTAGGTTCTAGTTCTGGTATTGTCTTATTTTGATTTTATGCATATTGATAATTCTGAACATTTATCCAATACCTTAAGTTTTATCTTTTATTGGTTGCTTATTTTCTTTGCCAATTTATTATTTGCCGTTTTTAAAGAAACATAAAATTAAGACGCTTAAATTTTTAGGTCTAATAGTTATTTTCATTCTCATTTTAGTCAATGACGCCAATTCAAAAATGATTGATAATCCGATTACTTTTATTGGAATCATTAGTATTGGCTTGCTGTTTTTCTCAATTATAGCATCAGAATATTTTAAAAAGTTTGCTTTATATACAATAGTATTTTATGTATTGAGTATTGGTTATTTCATCTATTTAAGAATTTATATTGATAATATAAATGTGTATTTACAGCAAGAAAAGGAAATCAAAATCATATTGATGATTCCTTTTTTGGTGTTGCTTCTAGGATGGTTTTTTCAGCAATGGAAATGGTTGAGAGCATTAGAATCAAAAAAGTCAAAAGCAGAATTATCTCTTTTAAAAAGGCAGATAAATCCACACTTCTTTTTCAACACCTTAAATAATTTGTATGGTTTAACTGTAGAAAAATCTGATGATGCTCCGAAAGTTGTTTTAAAATTATCAGATATGATGCGTTACACCATTTATATGGGGAAAGAAGATTTTGTTCCCTTAAAAGATGAAGTTGACTATTTAAGAAATTATATTGAATTGCATAAAATTAGGTATCAAAAAAAAGTAGATATTCAATTTAAGCATTCAAATATATCAGATTATAGAATTGCGCCATTATTGTATATTATTCATTGGAAAATGCTTTTAAACATGGTGTTGAGAAATTAACGGAGAACGCTTATATTCATATCAAAATAAGTACAGAAGATGGAATTATTCAACTTTGAAATAGAAAATAATTTTGAAACGCGAGTAACAGAAGAGAGCATTGGAATTGGATTGAAAAATTTAAAACAACGTTTAAAATTATTATACCCAAATAAGCATAAATTACACATTGAAGTTAAAGATGATACTTATAAATTATCGCTTAAAATAGACACAAAATGATTCATTATTTAATCATAGATGATGAGCCTATAGCACATCGCATAATTGAGAAATATTGTGAAAATTTACCACATTTAAAGAAGAAAGGTAATTGTTATAACGCTTTTGAAGCGATGCGATTTTTAAACGAAAACACAGTTGACTTACTGTTTTTAGATATAAATATGCCGAAATTATCTGGTTTCGAATTTTTGAAAACGCTGTCGAATCCTCCCAAAATTATTGTTACAACAGCTTACAAAGAATTTGCATTGGAAGGATATGAACTTAATATTTCTGATTACTTATTGAAGCCATTCAGTTTTGAACGGTTTATCAAGGCCATAAATAAAACAATTGATATAACTGAAAATAAGAAGAGTATAGATATTGCACAAACAAATGATAATGAAGAACAAAGCAATAGTTTTTTCTTAAAAGGAGATAAAAAACATCATCAAGTACATTTTGAAGATTTATTATTTATAGAAGCTTATGGACATTATACAAAAGTGTATTTAAAGGATGAAATGATAGTAAGTCATCAAAAAATTTCCAATTTCGATGCCATTCTCCCAAAATCAAATTTTATCAGAACACATAAATCTTTTATAGTCGCCAAAAATAAAATCAAACTTATCGAAGGCAATAGAATTTTAATTAACGAGCATAAAATACCGATTGGGCAAACTTATAAAGAGAATATTAATAAACTTTTTTAAGATTGATTATAAACGTCTTCATATAGCAGATGATAATTAATTGTTTTTTACTTTTTAGTGCAACAGCAATCTATCATTTTGTTAAAAAAATACAAACAAAGAATAGTTCGGATGGACAAGATTTAATAGCGCTTCACAATTCAAAAATTGATATTGCCGCATTTTGGATACTCATATTAAGTGTTTTTTCTTTGATGTTAGGACTTATGCATAGTTTCTATTTCATTGGAAAAGCAGGAGGCATCGCTCCAAACCTTATATTTCAGGGTATTGCCACTTCTTTAATTACCCCTGTATTAGGAATTGCTTTATATATTATATGTAAAACCTTTAAAGGAATCTTTAACCAAAAGAAACAAAAAGCCTAAAACCATGAAATATTTATTCAACATACTATTTTTTATTTTAATCGGTAACTTCTGTCTTGCGCAACACTTTGTGTCTAAAGGTGACAGTTTAAGAGAAAAAGGAAAATTAGAAGAAGCCATTTTGGCCTATAAAGAAGTCTATAAGACAAGTCCAAATAAAAAAGACAACACCTATAACCTTGCCTGTGCTTATGCCTTGACTTTTCAAAAAGATAGTGCTTTTTACTATTTAAAAAACGCGCTAATAACCGACTCCACATTATGGGCTCTTGCTGATACAGATTTATATGCCTTGATTGATGATACACGTTGGGAAACAATTGAAAAAGAACAATTGAACAAGTTTCAGAAAGAAAACGGCGCACTTAAACAACCTGAGTACGCAAAACAATTACTCAATATTATATTAAAAGATCAAGCTTTAGATTACTATGTTGACCAAGGCAAAAAGTTTTATATGGAAAATGGCACTATTCCGCAATGGTACTACCCTATTGGATATATGAAACAAATAATAGCACAAGACAATTACAGCAATATTCAAAGTCTAACAAAAAAATATGGGTGGCCCAAGTACTCCAAAGTTGGAAAGTTGGCCGCAGATGCACCCTTACTGGTCATTAATCACCATCCGGATGATTCGGTCAGAAAAAAATACATAGAACAAATAAAACAAACTTGTTTGGAAGGAGAAGGAAGCTGCATTGAATACGCCAAAATACAGGACAGGATATTGGTAAATGATGGTAAGCCACAAATTTATGGCATGCAATTTAAGTATGGTAAAGATAACAATTTAGAACCCTTCCCAATTGTTGATCCCGAACATGTTGACCTACGCCGTAAGAAAATTGGCCTGGGACCTTTAAAGGATTATTTGAAAAGAAAAATAAACTATGATTGGACAGTTGTCCAAAAAAATGACTGAAATAAATATAGAGCGGCTAATTTTGTTTTTGAGGCCCTATCTGAATTAAACAAAAATGATGACCAAAATATTAATTACTAAAAAGGAGTAAAGCTTCTTTAATATTTTGTAATTGTAGAAACAAAATGTTGCATTATTTTGCTTTTTCTTCAGTAAGGTCAAACAAACATTCAATGAAATTCTATAAACCGGGGTGCTCCATTGCGATTCCTTACGAAAATTATCTTTACTCCTCTAAATTTATAAACACACTTCCTAATAATAATCTTCAAAATCCTCTTGCGAATTGGTATATGCCCTACACAACTTGATGATTATTCCCGAAAAGGGGATAATAGATGCTTTATAAAAATCGTTACTCAATATTGTATTTTGGTTAGTGGTTTAAATTAGAAATTATTACACCCACTGCACAAATTTCTAAAAATGCATTTGTTATGTAAATAACAACTACATCCTCATCTATAAATCTAACGAAATCTGCAAAATATATTACGTTACTGCCGTTGTGAGCAACGACTTTGTTCTTTCTATCACTTTTAGATATCACCCAACCATATCCAGGATATGATGTCATTTTATCATTTTTATACATAACTGTTTAGAATTATGTAGCCTTTCTTCACGACGGGTCAACTATTCTATTAACGGTCTAGTATAATAGCAGTAACGGATTAAATACACATACTTTTCCGATAGCAATATACTTTATTAAATAAAATTTATGGTTTGAGTTTACTCCCAAATCCCTATTGCTTTTATAACATGTTAGCAGCTGGCATTTTATTTTTCAATGACTTTAAACCATTCCACCATTCTATTAACTCCATCTTGATAAGGAGAAACTTTGAAATTAGGAAACCGCTCTCTGAATTTATGATCAGACATGACGTACTTCTGTTCAAACTGATACTCCATTTCTTTCGTTTCCTTTAAAATTGGTATGAAAAGAGGCAGTATTTTTTTTAATAATGTTGGCATCACACTCACTTTAAAATTGCTGCCCAATTTTTTATTAAATAATGCAAGCATTCCATTTGTCGTTATTGGTTCTCCAACCGGTAAATGCCATACTTCGCCATAACAATCATCACACAAAGCCAATTCCACTAAAGCTCGTCCATTGTCAAGAACATTGGCATATGTATGTTCTATATCAGCCGAAACGAGGGTTTGTGGCCCTTTATCTTGTAGCATTCGTTCCAAAAAAGAAATATAAAAGGGACTGTTTACTGCACCTTCTCCGTAAAAATCAGCAGAACGTCCAATGAGTCCTTTAATCTTGCTATTTTTTAAGGCTTTTATCATTAAGTCAGCAGTTTGTTTACGAGCTTTTCCTTTTTTTGAAATAGGGTTTTGAGGCGTGCTTTCATCAAACGGAACAGGTAAAGGCGAAGCGTACATATAGATATTATCTAAAAATATCAGCTTAGCTTGAGCCTTTTCACAGGCGTCAATCACATTTTGCATTATCTGAGGCCATTGAGTTTCCCAAACCTTAGCATTGTATGGAAGACCTATGCAGAGATAAACATAACTGCTGCCATCAATGGCTTTTTCAGCATCTTCTTTACGAAGTAAATCTGCTTGAACCCAGGTAGGTTTTGTACTAACTTTTCTTATTTGAAGTTGACGAATTTCTAGTTCCTTTATTACGGCTTTTCCAATTGCTCCATTCGCTCCAAGTACGGTATGAATCTGACTTTCCATTTGTTCTAATTTTATAGGTGAGTGTTACCATTTAAGTGCCCTACAAAGGTAGGTGAGCTAAATGTCTAGCCACTGAACAAATGTTAAGAAATCACTTTATACTATTTTTTCTTAGCCTACTAAGGTGTTGCGGGGTAACTCCAAGAAAACTAGCCGTGTATTGTAATGGTACTTTTAGAAGGATATCGCCATTTTCTTTAATCATATTTTCATAACGCTCTTGTGCCGTTTTTGATTGAAGCATTGAAATACGTCTCTCCAGAAGAATGAATAGGTTTTCGGCAATAACTCTTCTCCAGATTTGAACTTTTGGAACCTCTTTAGATAATTTCTCTAAATCTTCTCTATTAATAACCAGCATTTCTACATCCTCTACGGCTTCAATATTTTCCTTGGTTGGAGTTAGCGTTAAAAAACTTGTATAAGAAGAAATGAAGTTGTTTTCAGGCATAAAGAAACAACTGATTTCATTCCCATCTTGGTCATTATAGAATATCCGACAAATTCCTTTTTTAATAAAAGCTATATGGTTACAGTATTGACCTTCTTTAATCCATAATTCTCCTTTGGATAAGGGTTTAGCCTTGAAATATTTTTCGACAGCTAATTTTTCATCCTTCGTCAGATTTACGATTTGATCTATTGTATCTGTTAATTCCATATTTGTTTTTTGTGCTTGCTGCTAACGGCTGGCCTATGGTTTCGTTGCGGAAAAAGTCCTTTTACTCTTTATCAATCTCGTCAGTAATGGATTTTACAAAATTAGCGACTGCTAAATGTCGCTCGTTACTCTCGGCTTCCGGCCATGCACTGTTTAATGCAATCACAAGTTTCCTTGAAGGGTCAATATAAATCATCTGGCCATGAATCCCCAATGCCTCGAAACTATCACCATTAAAGATCCACCACCCATATCCATAGCCTGCGCCGGGCCAAAGTGGCACGTGTATTTGAGTTGCTGTGTCGAACCAACCCTCTGGGACAATGGATTTACCGTTGATGCGTCCGTCTTCTAGAACAAATTGTCCGAATCTTGCGAAATCACGCAGCCGCATTTGGAGGCAACAGCCTGCCATTTCTTGGCCGGTTCTGTCCAGTCTCCAGGTGGCCGTCTGCTCCATACCATACGGTTTCCAGATCTTGGAGGAAAGGTAGTGGGATAAGGTTTGATGGGTAGCTGAACTGACAAGGGCACCCAGCAGGTGAGTTTCGCCTGTACTATACACCCATTTTGTGCCAGGTTCTGCCTCGGCTGGTAACCGTCGCATATAACTTACCGTTGCATTCATGCCAGGTTCTATGGAATCTGTTTCAAACTTGGCGATGTCAGAATCTGGATCTGTATAGTTCTCGTTCCATCGTACACCGGTGGTCATGGTCAATAAATGGTGGATAGTCACGCTGTCGTATGCACTGCCTTTCAGATCAGGGATGTAGTCCGTTACGTAGTCGTTCACACTTTTGATGTAACCATCTTTAATGGCAGCACCCACGAGGGTGCTCGTTACTGACTTTGCAACAGACAATGACGACCACAGGTTTGATTCGCTGTGCCCAAGAGCGTAGCGTTCCAAGCGGATCTTCCCATCCTGTAAAACGAGGAGGCCGGCTACTTTCTGTTCAGTGATAAAATCTTCCAATGCTTTTTCTTTTTCTCCACCTGCACTAAATGCGGCAAAGGGCAATCCCTGTGGAAGTTCGTGAATTTTATTCCCCATAGGTACTTCATGCTCTTGCTGATTCAATTGGGATGATTCTTGTGAAATTGAATCCGTTTTTGAGGTTTGCTGTGCAAAGGTGTAGGGGCCAATGGTCATTGTGATGGCCAACCCAATAACGGGTAGGATTTGTGAATTTAGTAGTCTACACATAATTTTATGTTGTTTTTTACTTTTCATAAGATACGGTATTGGCAGTTGTTTTCTATATGTTTTTTACTTTTTCCATTTTAACTGGGGAATAATCTTTTTTCATTTCTCCATTTACAAAAATGTTTTCGAAGTAGGATTTAGCTCCAGTAGCGTTATTAATATCTTCAACATTTTGAATGTGAAAATGTATATGTGGTTCTGTGGAATTTCCAGAATTTCCACATACGCCTAATAAATCCCCTTGTTTTACCATTTGTCCTTGCTTTACAACAATGGAATGTTGTTTAAAATGTGCGAAGAACAAATATTCATTGTTCTTGGTTTTTATAATGACTGTATTTCCCGGGACATATAATGGATTTGGTATTCCTGGCTTGTTATCTTTAACCCCATCAACAACTAACACAACTTCTCCGTCTGTTGGTGCTATAAGTTGTTTTCCAAAGGCATAAAAATCTTCATTGCTTTTTCCATCATTTTTATAGCTTTTACCTTGTGGATTGGTAATTACAAAATCAAAAGCATTTTTTTGGGCTTTATCAATCACGTGATAGTTTACTTCTTTGGTGTCGCCTCCCCAAAGTACTGTCCACTCTTCATTAAAAGGAAGTTTTAGTGTAGAAATGTTACGGGTAAGTTCTGGCAATTTTTCTTCCTTAAAAGGTTTTACCATTAATCCGTTAATATTTGAATTTTCATCTACAGAAATATAAAGAGCGACTACAATCCGCTCAAAGTTTGTTTTGTATAATGCAACATTTGGTTGCTCATATTTTACAAAAGATTTTGTTTTAATATCACCAGCTTCCGATTTTAATCCACGTAAAAAAGCCAACGTTTTTTCGTGTGGCATAGCGTTCTTCATTTCGTTGGCAAACATGGCATAAATACCTTCATAATCATTGGCATTGTACTTTTGTTGAAAATTATTTGATACAGTTTTTGATATTTCACTCTCTTTTTGAGCAAAAGTGTTATTGATAAATAAAAAGGCTATTAGTATAAATAAGATATGTTTCATTGTTGTTGTTTTATTTGTTGTTGCATGTTTTCAATGCTCTTTATCATAGGATTTACATCCTTGTTTAAGGCTCTTTTATTTACCCAAAAAGTAAATGCATAAAACAATGCTAAACCTATTATTGTTATTGTTTTTAAATTGGAAGAAAGGGGCAATAAGCTTTCGGCAATACTATTGGTCCAATTATAATCGACTGGGTTTTCTAACCCTAGAATGAATATAAAATTCATAATAAACGGAGGAATAGCATACCAATACAAAGCAGAATCTAATAGTTTTGCTTGCTGTACCATCATTGTTTTCTGATGGTTAAGTTGCTCCGTTAATGATAATGAAAAATCAGTTTTAATGTTCTGTGTTTTTGATTTTCTGAATTTTAAAATAACGAATACAAACCAAGCGATTGCCAAACCACAAGCTACTTTAGTAATAGGAAACGGGATTTCGAATAATAAATACCCAAAAATGAAGTATTCCAAAGATTGAAGCAGCAATCTCTCTAATATCTCTTTTTCTTATCTTTTTCTGGATACTATTTATTTTAGTATTTAATTCTTCAACTAACAGGTTTGTTTCAATTGATATTTGTGCTGTTTGAGAAGCATTATTCCAAATATCTTTTAATTCTTGTTCTAACATTTTAATTGATTTTTGGAGTGATACATTCAAATAATTTTTTTCTGATTCGCTTCATTTTAACTGCGATATGATTTTCTGATAATCCTGTAATTTCTGCAATTTCTCTATAGGATAAATCATCTAAATAAAGGACAATAAGTGAAGTGTCCGTTTCATTTAATGTTGAAATACATTCTTTTAAATATTTGAATTTTTCTTGTTCAGAAGTGTCAATTTCTTTTTCTACGGGTGTAAAATGAATAGATTCAAATCGGTCTGTTTTGCTATTGCTTTTATCAAATTTCATTTTTTTACGCAAGCAAACATTAACAGTAATCCTGTATATCCAAGTATCAATAGATGATTTTCCTTTGAAGTTTTTAAGAGATTTCCAAATTTCAAAAATAACTTCTTGAAAGAGGTCTTGAGGTTCTATTGGAGAAACAGCATAAATATTACAAATCCTGTATATTTTATACTTATTCCTTTCAAGAATTTCTTCAAAAAATATATCATCGTTTTGTTTCCCCATTGATTTAGATGTTACAGAATATCAATACTATCATTTGATTATACCTTTTCGCTTTTTACCTTTTTCAACTTGTTTTTAGATGAACTTATAAGTAAAAATTCAATAAAGAAACCGCAGATTAAAATAAGGCTAATCTCTTTATACGACTCCCCCAATACTTGGTAGCAAGTGATTAGTAGAATAGCCCAAACAATGCTACTGATTATTTGAATTCTTGTTAGAACTTGAATTAATTTCTTTGTGTTTTCCATTTTCTTAAAATTTAAATTATTGATTTTTAATGTCTCTATTATAGTTAGTGACAGGTTTTAAGAAAATATGACAGAAAATAGTGATTTTTTATTTTGGAGAGGTTTTCAAAATTACTGCCAACATGCGGATAAATACTATATAGTATTTATCCGCATTATATGGTGTTTTAGAGATTTCTCAGATAATCAACCATCGCATACTTTATTAATCATTTGAAACCTGAATAAATAAGTTTCGGATTAAAATTATACGAATTTTGAAGGAAAGAACACTAAATAAACACTAAAAGTCGAAAAGTTTAAGTCTTTTATCTCTGTAAAAAACGGTTTAGGATATCTAGCAGTGTTTCGAATGTTTAATCTATACTTTTTCTCTAATAGAAAGGTTTATTACAATTGCCATAAGAAGCCAGATAATAAATGTTTCTCCGTGAGTCATTTCATAAGTAGATCCTGCGAGTTTAGCTAACAATAGAATAACATATACTACAATGGGAGATAAAACAAGGCAAATTACAAGCCTAACAATCGATTTTTTAATATCCATATGTTTTGGTTTAAGGATTAATAACCTGACCTAAAGATAGTTAATTTTTTTATTAATTCTACCTCCATTTTTACGGTAATAAAAAACCCAATTGCCTGCAAATTAATTTGCAGGCAATTGGGTTTAAAAAAAAGGATTAAACTTTTTTAATGTTATTCGGCCAAAGTACGCATATAATTTACAACCAGCCATCGGTCTTCATCATCTGACATTTTTTTGTCATAATTAGGCATGTCATTTCTTCCGAAGGTAGTTTTGTAAAACAAAGCTCCGTCACTTTGAGCCTGAAACTCAGCAGTAGAAAAGTCTCCTAAATCGCCTTTTTGTTCATTGGCTTTAGGACCATCGCCATAACCTTGTTTTCCGTGGCAAGACTGGCAATGCTTTGCGTATAAAGATTTTCCTATAGCTTTATCAGTATTTGCAGGCACCGGGTTTTTCATAGTTTCATACTTGGCCGGAACTTTCCATTTTTCTTGTACAATAGTCGTAAAGGAGTATAGTGTAAATACTACAGCACCAATAATAGTTATTAATTTAAATTGTCTCATTATTTTAATTTTTAGATTTATAAATTCTTATTAGGTTAATTATTAAATACAATATCAATCCCCAAGTTCCTATGATTAATATATTAGGAAAAATGAGTAAGAAAATGGGTGTTTTATCTCGAGTTGACCACATCGTTCTTTTATCAAAAGTAGATTCTTCCACAATTGGTGTTCCAGTAGATGATTCCACAAGAGCTTTTACCGTTCCATAATCATCATTTTCGTATAATACAACTTCAAAGACAAGCTTACCGTCAACTCCAGGCAGCTCCTCTGTTATTGGTACAAGAATGGTGCCATCCTCATCGGTCATATTAAATTCTTCCCCAATAAGATACGGATTAATTAGCCGCTGAACTTGAATTTTTAAAGGGAGTTCTGCAATCGGATTTTCCGAGAGATCCAACAATTGGGCTTTCATATAATGAATACTGTCTTGCAAGACCATTTCCGCAGTAAGATTCACATCCTTAAAACTCACACTATTGGAAGCAGACTTATATAATTCGTTGCCATCAAAAGAAAATCCTATGGTATAAATTCCAGCGGAATCTGGTTTTAATTTATTGAATTCCTTCAGAAAAAATTTACCTTTCCCATTATGATTGGTAGTTGTTTTTCCCAAATCAATTTGTTCGTCTTCCAGTTCGTTGTAAACTGAAATTGGTATTCCAGAAACTAAAATATTTTTTCCTTCAACTTTTGCAGAAGCTTTTATATCTAGATATGAAGTACCGTCCATTATCTTGACATATTGCGCATTCAGACGCATTTTGCTCTTCTTGGTTTCCTGACTTGTTACAGGTTGAAAACTAAGTGCGAAAATCAAAACACTTAAGAGTTTCAAATAAATCGAACCTATGTTTGATGGATAGCTCATGAGTCCAAATTTTTTAAATCATTTTTAATTAAATCCCTTTCCTCAGCAGTTCTTTGAATAGGAATTATAGGCAGATAACGCACCAAAATTGTAATAATTAAAAGTGCCATGGCTAAGGTTGCAATTGTTATAATCCATTCATGTAAACTTGGAAAATAATGTCTCCAAGATTCTGGAACTCCTTGTATTGGCAAAAATGGGTGCAATAAAGTGGGAGTGATAATGATAAAACGTTTCCACCAAGAACCAATCACAACTACCAATCCAATAATGAACATTGGAAATGGTTTTCTACCTTTTCGGAAGAATAATATGATTGCCGGAAGAATAAGACCCCCAACTGTAACAAGCCAAAATAAAGTGGAATAACTTCCTGTAAATAAAGTATCTAAATGTACGCTATCGGCTTCTGAAGGTGTATACGCAGGGATAAGATATTCATTCATATTAAAATAAAGGTAAATCAAACAAGCCAAAGCCAATAATTTTCCAAGTTTGTTAAAATGTACCTCAGTAATATAGTTTTCTAATTGGTACACTTTTCTAACCACATAGACCACTGTAACCAATGCTGCTACCCCTGCTACCATTGCACCGGAGATAAAATAGCCACCCATATTTGTGCTATCCCAGCCAATTCGGTATGTGGTTGAAAATAACCAAGCATCTACAGTTTGTAGAATTAAACCAACTGGAATTAATAATATAGCAATAATCTTTATTGATTTTTTCTGAAGTATTTCTTGTTTTTCAGTGCCTGACCAATTCAAAGATAGTTTTCCATATATTTTACTCATTCCAGGCTTTGTTTTTTTGAAATAATTTTTGAGAATAGCCAAATCGGGTAATAATGGAAAATAGAGTAGCAAGAAACTTATGACTAAGAAAGTAGGAATTATTATCACATCCCACGTAATTGGCGATTGCAATCTAGCATATACAAATAAATTCAGCAATCGGTCTGGTCGGGCCATATCCAGCATAATGGTAATACCCGCCATAGTGATTGAAGCTAAAGTGATGATTTCTGCGATTCGAACCAAGGGGGTTCTCCATTCGTTTTTGGTCAGCCTTAAAATTGAAACAACAACTGCGCCCACAAAACTAGTCGCAACAAAGAATACAAAGTTTGAAATGTAAATACCCCATAGCGCATAATCTCTCATGTTAGTGACAACTTGTCCTTTCCGTACTTGATCAATATAGGCAATTACTCCAGCGAGGATAATAATAATAAGAGCGCTTGTCCAAATAACTCCCCATTTACTGAATTTTCTAGGAGCTAAATCTTTTAATAGTTGGTCGTAATTTTTCATAACTCACCAGATTTTTCAACAGATTGAAATTCCGTATAATTTTCTAAGCCTTCTTCAAAAGGATTAGACCTGTTGGAAGGAGGTAGGTAGAAAACGCTAGGTTCAGTGCCCAGACCTTCCATAAGTCGGTAGCCTGCTCTATCTTCCAGTAGTTTTCCTAGACGGAGGGTCTCGGGGCCGTTGGTTACAGTATCTTCATATTTATCGCCAAAATAAAAAACACCATTGGGGCAAGCCGTTACACAATGAGGAAGTTCACCTTCCTTAATCATATGAGGACAGAAATCACATTTATCTACAGTACCTTTTAAACTTGGTACACCCGCATATTCTGGGGTTGGTATATGGTTTACCATATCTAAGTCTATCGTTATTTCACCTTGGTCGGGTTCACTCCAATTAAATACACGGGCGGAGTAAGGACAGGCTGCCATACAGAAACGACAACCAATGCATCGTTCATTATCAATGAGTACTAGTCCATCTTTTCTTTTAAAAGTAGCATCAACAGGACAAACGGTAACACAAGCTGGTTGATCGCAATGCTGGCATGTGGTCGGCATCCAGTAGGGTGCAGTCTCTTCCGACTCCTGCATTTTATATACCTTTAACCAAGCATTGTCTCCGGTGATATAATGATTTTTATTACAGGCACTTTGACAAGCAAGAGCGTTCTTACATTTTGCAAGATCTACCACCATCACAAACTTTCTGTTGGGAATACCTTCACGAACGTTGTATTTAATATCGTGATTATTTGAATGTTCCATTTCAATGACTTCAGATGAGTCCACCTGTACAATCGTGCCATCTGTTGTCATTAATTCAATTGTTTCTCCAGAAGCTTTTGTTGGTTTGGCATTTAGCTTGGAGGTTAGCTTTGAAAGACCAATTCCACCAAGTAAAGTAAAGAGTCCCAATTTTAGACCATTATCAAGAAATTTTCTTCTCGAGTTGTTTGAATTATCTTCCATAAGAAGCAGAATTAAATGTTGTTAGTGTTTTTTACCCAGCCAGTTGAAAAAAGATTTGTTTGAAATGTTTTTCTCAACAACATTAGATTTATGAAGGGTGCTAGCTTTCACCTTTACGGTTGTACCGTCAGGTTTAAGTAATGTCTGATAATCATCGGTTTCCGATGTACTTTCCTCGTTATTTTCGCTATTGCCAAAACCTAAATATGGAATTAGTAATGTGCTTCCCAGTAAAGAGGAACATGCTTCTTCGCGAGATTTCTTTACCTTTTTCCGCACCACCTTTCTTGGTTCCTTCTATTTGATTCATTGGTTTATTATTTAGAAATTATACAGACGTGTAATATTAAATCCAATGAGAACATCTCCGTTGAAATAATCATTCTGATTGAACATTATATTTTTCTGAGGAATGATACCATTATAATTTCCGATTAATATCTGGAACGCGTGAGCAGAAGTGGCAAATTCTACACCAACACTTAATCCTGGAGGAGGATTATCCCCGGAGAATCTCGTTACGGGTTGTGTATAATCGATCATAATGGCCGTCTGTGGGCTAATTTTTAATCGAGTGCCAGCTGCTATGGCAAACATATCATTTGTCATGTCCTTGCTTACCAAATTGTAATGGGATACGCTTGGTGCAATTTGAAATGAAAACATAGGTGAAAATCTTCTTGCTATGATTACTGTGTGGAAGAAAGAATATCGATCTTGAGTAACGTTAAAATTTTCCTTTCTGCGAGAATCAACAACCCAATTACCATAATAAGATACACTTACTGGCATTTTGTTGGATCTTGTTTGTCGTAACAATGCTACTTTCCAGTTTAAATCCAGTAATCTATCAAATTTCGTGATACCCCCTCCTATGGTTAATCTTTCATGAAGAGCATAAGAAGCTCCAATATGAATATTAGAAGGTGCCCAAATACCTGCAAGATCATTTTCACCACCAGTAATAAGACCGAACCTATGCGACATTTGCACTTCCAGTGTATTTTTGTCGAATAGCACGTTGGTAGGATTATCAATAATAAAGGAACTCTCGAAGGCTTTTCTCTCTAATTTTTCTTTAACTTTTTCTTCCGGTGCTTCATTTTCTTTTGCCCCATCATCTTGAGCAACCATTAATAAAGGGAATAATGAAAAAGCAAAAAATAATTTTATTAAATTTTTCATGTTGCTATTCTTAAATTAGTTGTTTAGTGCTCCTTGATTGATCCAATTCTTAACCAGGTTAATTTTTGCATTTGACCATTGAGAACCGGGTGGCATTAAAGGGACATTATCTATTCCTAGAAGGGATTTATATAGAATACTGGCATCTGCATCACCTGGAATTACAAAACCATTTAGTAATTCGTCGTAGGATACATTGTCATTTAGGTTTGGTGGTTCATTTCCATTATGACAGACAACACATTCACCCCAAAGTGGGAGTATGTCAGCTTGATAAGAAACGTCTTCAATGGGACCATTATCTTCTGCTGCTTCATAGACTGTGTCATAATAACAAGAAGTCAAAAAGAAACTGAAAAGGATGGGTAGGACAAAAGGAAATAACTTTTTCATTATTCGTGTTTTTAGTGAAAGCATCTTATTATTTTTCTTGAAAAATGCGACTGAACTTCATTAGAGAACAACTGAAAATATTATTCTAAGGTTATTTTCAGTTGTTCTATTTGTCATATTATTCTAATACTTCAATTGAGTTTTTTATAAGTGCTTTTGAATAAGCAGGATTATGAACACCTTCACTTTTGTCTTCTGTAATTGTGAGGTAATTCCAAGCTGCTTGTGCTTCTTCAATTGTAAACGTACCTAATTGTGGATGTCCATCGTGAATAATACCTATTACGGTACCATCCTGACTAACCACATTTGCTAAAAGTGTTTCCAATGTAGATAAATCATCAGCCAAACCAGCCACTTCGCTTGGTGCGCCATTGGTATGGCAAGTAATACAAGCCTTTTCAGTCACCCAATTAGTATGGCCTCCGTTATTACCATTTGAGGTTTCTCCCATATGGCATGTAACACAAGAAGAACCAGTTCTGTGTGTAGCAGAACCAATAGCAGGATAACTTACAGATCCTGCAATTAGAGCACCTCCCAGACCTTCAAGTACGGTACCTTGTGGTCCGTGATGAGGCCCCCAGTGCGTACTTGGTACAGTAAAAGTTCCTGAACCGTCATCTGTAGGGTTAGCCGTTCTAGGTTGGTGACAATTAATACAGAGATTACTAGTATCTCCATGATCAATTACATAATTAGGATTTATTATCAAGGGTACGGGAGCAGCTGTTCGCAACGCAAAATCTTGTCCGTCATTTTCGAAATCAAACGATCCATGTTTGTCATGACAAGTTGTACATGAAATAGGGGTTGGATTTGTATAACCATCTTCATTTGCTGCTCCAAGTTCTACAAAATCAATGAAGCCTTCGTTAGCGTGACAGGTGGCACAAGACCCACTGGTACCACGAAGATAAGTGTCGCCAGTAGCATGCCCTGAAATCGCATAAGCACTTCTTATTGGGTCTCTATGAGTGTCTGAGTGACAGGCCACGCAAGATGCGGTACTATCTAATCCATCAGCCCCATCTAATCCGTCAGCTCCAGCTATAGTATATGGGTCACTGGTACATTGAATAAACAGAAAGCTTGATGCAAAGATCATCAAAATTTTAAGTGTGTTTATGGTTTTCATAATTTTGGCATTTGACATTAATATGATTTTAAAAGTGGTATAAAAGTAGCAAGTATGGACTCTTTAAAATATGATAAATATCATATTTGTTAAATAAATTATAAAGTGTTTTGAAATAAGGAGTATATTAAATTTCTACCTAGAAATAGGCAGGGTCAAAGTAAAATTTGAAATTGATTTATCGCTTTAAACCAATTCTTGTTTCAAGGAAGCGTGTTGTTCAAAAATAATAGTGTTTATTTCTTCTGAAGACATTTCAGTATCATTTCGCTTTATTATTTCCTTAAGAATCCGGTTGGTGACAATTTTGAAAAGTTCTTCGGAATTTTCAATGGTGTCATTCTTGAAGTAATCATGTAGCTTTTGTGTAACCAGGCGTTTTTGTCTGGAAAGTGCTTCTCTGAATGAACTATCCTGAAGCCATTCACAATATTCTGACAGCGATTCAGAAATAATAATATTAACCAATTCAACTGCGTTTCGTCGGTTCTCAAGATTTGCTTCTAATTCCTCCGAAATTCGATCTAAACCACAATAGATAATGTTCTTATTTTCAGCTAATTTTCCATCAAAATTCGTCGGAACTGCTAAATCAACCAGCAATATTTTTTTATTCGCAGCTTCCACTTTGTGGATGAGGTTTCGGCGATGACTCACGGCACTAATAATTACATCAAACTCTTCTAGGTCATTTTCTAAAACCTTGTTCCAATCGAAAACTTTGCATTGTTCTTTGTTCGCGATATAAACAGCTGTTTCCTTAGTTCGATTACTGATGTGAATATTTCCAAAATTGAATTTTGAATTATATTTAAATAACTGAAGGACAATATCTCCAGCGCCAACAAACAATATTTTCTTGGAGTCGCTATGGTGGTTTTTAAAATGGTTACTAACCAATTTTAAAGTTTTATAAGCGAGTGAAGTAGTACCATCTCTAAAGTGAGTTTCATTATTAATCCGTTTGTGACATTTAAAAACTGATTGCATCGCACGCTCAAGTAAGGATCCTTGCATATGCCGTGACAAGGAAAATAAATGCGCTTTTTTAATTTGATGTATAATCTCTGCATCACCCAGAACCGAAGATTCCAATCCAGAAGCCACTTTCAATAGGTGTATTAATGTATCCTCTGTAGTGTCACTTATTTCAAATAATTCGCTTTTAACTTTTGAGCTATACTTCACTTTTTGCGCAATAAAGAAATCACGAATTACTGCAGCTTTAGTTTTGGAAGATTCAAAATAGATTTCTGTTCTATTACAAGTAATGAGCATAAAAAGACCGCTAATATCAGGATAGGTCTGACATATCAGACTATATAAATCTTCTTTTTCTTTTTTTGAAACCTGATATATTTCTCGTTCAGAAACAGTCGCTATTTTATGTGAAATGCTAATATAACCTAATGACTTTCCCATCAATTAATTTTTTAAACTGATTTAGATGTCTTTTGAATACGAACACCTGTAAAATTATATTTAAAGAAATTATATCGGCTTTATCACAAAAGCTTAATCGCTTTAAATACTATTTAACAAAATTCATAAAGTTTTACAACTTAAAAAATGACATTTGTCAGTTTATTGATTATACTTTAATTTAAGGTACTAACGCTTATTCAGGAAATATAATCTTTTTAAAGGTGGGTTTGCTTCTTTATAATACTGTTTTTAATGCCCGCAAAAATCATTAAAGCTACGATTGCAAGTATCGTAATCCATGCCCATATTGGAAAAATTGGAGTTTCACCACTGGCATAACTGTGCAAGCCTTTTGAGAGATAATAATTAACTCCAAAGAAAGTCATCAACACCGTGCTGAAGCAAATTACCGATCCAACATTAAAAACAAATAAACTCTTCATTTTAGGAACAAGCCTAAAATGTAAAATGATCGAATATGACAATACAATAACAAGAGCCCAAGTTTCTTTCGCATCCCATCCCCAATATCTTCCCCATGATTCATTCGCCCAGATCCCGCCAAGAAATGTTCCAACGGTCGCCAGAACAAGTCCGATGGTGATATTGATTTCATTAATATGGGTAAGTTCCCGAATCATTAAATCAATTCTTCTATAATTTGAGGTATTTTTTATACTGAAGAGACCTAAGTTCATCAAACCTAATACGAATGCAAGCCCGAGAAATCCATAGCTAATCGTGAGCGTGGCCACGTGTATAATTAGCCAATACGATTTTAATACGGGTTGTAGATTCGTTAACTGCGGGTCATAGCTGCTATGACTCGCGGTCATAAGTGTAAAGAACGCTAATAGAGCGGTTGCAGCCAGCGTAATTTTTGAAAAACGCGCAAAACTGAAACCAGCCAACAATGCACCCCAAGCTACTAAAATTAATGCTTCATATCCATTGCTCCAAGGGGCGTGACCGGATAGATACCATCTCATTCCCATTCCATAGGTGTGGTATATAAATGCCAAGCCTAATAAAACGATAAATATATTTAGGACAATAGTCAAGATTTTACTCTTTTTAACCCTTAGATTGTCAATAAATGCGAGAATCAATAGTACAATACTGAGTAGGGCATAGATGTTCTTTAAATTGACAAATATTTTGGAATCATTGTAATTAATTTCTCGCTGCACCTTTGCAGGCGATGGTAATAGTTCAGAAGATTCACTTTGCCTTTGGATACTTTCAATATCGCTAAGAATTTTATCTGCTCTTGAATAATCTCCAGATTTTGTAGCGTTGAATACTTCTGTCAAATACAGCCTCATTATATTATAATAATTGAGTTCCTGCAGTTGCCAATCTTCATTCAATTTTTCAACTTCTCCCGATAATGGCGTCTTTGAAAGAGGGCTGCTAATATCTATCCATTTATTATTGATTGCCCCTTGAGCGGGAAAAACTTTAAACAGTCTTCCTTGAAACGCTCTTATAAAAATCTCAATACGCTCATTAACTTTAATAATTTCTTTGTCTATTGCATTTTGCTCTGAAGGTTTTTTTCGAAAAGCTGCCTCTGCGGCACCGCCAAGTTTGTACCCACCCTGCTCATTAAAAAAATCATTAAACGAAGCATACTTTCCCTGAATCCCTAATAAATCAATAATGGGTTTTTCGCGGACATATATAATATCCTGATCTTTCCAAAATGCTGAGTTGATGGGAAGGTCTAAAAAGATTTGTATCGCTGTCATTTTTCCTATTCCCGGGATATTTAAATTATCTTTTCTGGAAATCTTATGCATTACATCATACGCTAAGGTGTTTATTGGAGAGAATCTTCCATCATAATTTTGGACAATTAAATGGCCAAATTTTTCAGCGTGATCTTCACTAACAGGATTTTGATTAGTGCTGGTAACTTCAGGGATAGGTTTTTCTTGTGAAAATCCGTAGCCTGTAGCTACTATGAAAAATATTAAAATAGAAATGATAGCCTTTCTTTCGGCTCTTGTATTTTTTATTTTGCGTATTAGATCTCGGTACCTCGAATTCGGATTAAATAAAGTTAATATAAAGCCTAAGCCCAAAAGGAAATAGCCAAAATAGGTCACCCAGGTGCCATAGAAGTCGTGGTTTACTGATAAAATAGTTCCTTTTTCATCGTTGTCATAAGAAGATTGAAAAAATCGATAACCTCTATAATCCAGCACATTATTCATGAAAATTCGATGATCGGTATTTGTATTTTTCGACTCATCAATAAGCGTTACTTCACTTGCATAAGATGACGGACTATTGGAGCCAGCATATCTTTCCAAAATGAATTTGTTTAAACGAAGCGAAAAAGGAAGTTCTATTTTATTTAAACCATAGGCCATTTCCATATCTATCCCTTTAAGGTTTACTTTTTGAAAACCTCCTTCTTCATTCATATTTCTTTTTAGAGGAACTTCTTGTTTTTCACCTTTATAATCAACCTCCATTAAAAGAATATCCTGACCTTTTGACTCTCCTTCTCCAGTAATGTAGTTTAATTTTGCATGGTTAAAGGTATTTGATAGAACTATTGCTATAGTGGTATTCTCTGGCTCATACAAATGTTGCGACTTAAATTCAACCAGAGAATCTTTTTGTATCAGCCCTGGTGTCATTTCAGGCATTTGTGAGGTTTTTACAGCATGGGGATAGCTTATAAAAAGTTCTCCTGGTTTACCGGTTATTTTGAAAGCATCCGGTCTTTCACTATTATTAAAGGATATGGGGAATCCGTGGGATTCTTTTATTTCCCCGTCTTTTAAATGTAAAATATCTTTGTGCGATCCATCAGTAATGGTTAGTTCGATTAAAGTGTCTCCATCGTGAGTGCCTTCTTCATAGGCTTCAACGGCGTTTGATATATAATCTTTAAACCTTACATTAATATCTCCGTTATTCTTTGTAGCAATTTTCGTGTCAAATGAGTTTTTAGCAGCGGCTCCAATGAGGACAGGATGATTGTAAGAATAGTTTTCAGCTCCCTCGGCAACTTTTATACTTAAATAAGGATCGTTACTATAAATAACATTGGAAGATTCGTCTTGACGAATATGCATCGTTGCTTCAAAACCGATATACCTTGTAATTCCGGAGCCAATTATTATGACTATAAAAGCGAAATGAAATAAGAAACCAGGTAACTTTTCTTTTCGCAATAAGTGGAATTTTTTAATGCTTCCTATAAAATTTAAAATTAATAAGAGTAATAGCAATTCAAACCACAGGGCATTATAGACCAATAGTTTTGCTGTTGTGGTGTCGTATATTTCTTCTAAGAAGGTTGCAGTCCCAATGGCTATGGTGAAAATGAGAAGTAATATTAATGTGGTCTTGGAGGAAAAAATTAAATCGAGAATTTTTTTCATAGAAAAGTTATTTGATTTTGATGGATGCCTTTTTGAAAAAACGGTCTTATATTTTTTAAATAATTAAATCTTCTTTGCTCAAATGACTTACAATAATAGAATAAATTCAATAGTTACATTTATAACTATTATGTACTCACAAATCTAAGAGTTTTTTATTGAGTCTTATTTGGCCATAAATATATAGATTGTATGCCCTCTACAATCTATATAAAGTGAATTAATTGAGAGGTCATAAACTGAATGGCTCAGGATTAAGTCATATTCCATTTAAAAATCCTCCAATTCTTAAGGTTTTTTTGTTTTAAATATGTGTTCAAAATTGCGGCTTTAACACCACTTTCACATTGTATTTAGTACATTAGCCAATTATTTTAAAATTTATTTCTGATGAAGTATTTCGTTAGCAGTTTTCTACTAATACTGCTCATAACCACTATTTCCACAACGCTACAAGCACAGGAAGTAATCCCAAACAATCAAAATCTTTTTGACAATTTTAGCTACAGGCAGGGCAATGTTTACCGAACTGCCTCGGGAAAGCCTGGACCAGAATATTGGCAGAATTCCGCTGATTATAATTTGGAAGCTACGCTCGATGATAAAAACCATACAGTTTCAGGTAACGTAACAATTCATTATACCAACAACAGCCCCGAGTCCTTGGATTTTATTTGGCTCTACTTAGAACAAAATCGTTTCACCGAAAATTCTCGTGGAACTTTAACCACGCCCGTTCAGGGTAATCGCTATAATGGAGATACAGAAGGCGGTTTTGAGTTGTCAAATATTTCAGCAAAAACCAAAACTGGTACATCTTCAAAATATTTAATTACAGACACACGTATGCAACTTTGGCTGGATAAGCCTTTGGCAGCAAAGGGAGGCGAAGTTGATATAAAAATGAATTTTAAATTTAAAGTTCCAGTAGAAGGAATGGACCGAATGGGCCGTTTGGATGTTAAGGATGGAACCATTTACGCCATTGCACAATGGTACCCACGAGTTGCGGTTTTTGACGATGTTGTAGGTTGGAATACAGATCCCTATTTAGGGGCAGGTGAGTTTTATTGCGAATACGGAAGCTATGATGTGAAAATTAGCGCTCCAGCAGCTCTAACCGTTGTTTGTTCGGGAAAATTGGAAAATCCTAATGAAGTATTGACAAAAACGCAACAGGAACGTTGGGCGCAAGCTGAAAAGAGTGACAAAACCGTTTACATCATAAAACCTGAAGAGGTTGGAAAACCAGAAGCTCATGCAAAAGCTAGTGGAATGATTACGTGGCATTTTAAAATGGAAAATTCTCGTGATGTGGCTTGGGCAGCTTCAAAAGCGTTTATCTGGGATGCAGCACGTATGAATCTTGGCGAAGGAAAAACAGGATTGGCGCAGTCAGTATATCCAAAAGAAAGTGATGGTAAAACCGCTTGGTCGCGCTCAACGGAATTCACAAAGGGTTCAGTCGAGTTTTATTCCAAAACATATTTTTCGTATCCGTACCATAATGCAATTAACGTAGCGGCAAGCGTTGGCGGAATGGAATATCCTGGCGTTAGTTTTTGTGAATATAAAAATAGGGGAGCAGCAGATCTTTGGGACGTAACCGACCACGAATTTGGCCACAACTGGTTTCCGATGATTGTTGGGAGTAACGAACGCCGATATCCATGGATGGACGAAGGTTTCAACACTTTTATAAACCATTCCAGCTCAAAGGCTTTTAATAATGGTGAATTTGTTTCAAACCAAGATGCTCCGCGCAATTTGGTGCACTATCTTACCTATAAAAACCGGGAGGGAATTGACACTTATCCAGATATTGCAAACGGAATGAATTTGGCCTTTACCGCCTATTACAAGCCTGCCATAGGGCTCTATTTACTTCGCGAATATATTTTGGGTCCAGAGCGTTTTGACAATGCCTTTAAAAGTTATATTAAAACTTGGGCTTTTAAACATCCGCAGCCAAATGATTTTTTTAACCATATAGAAAATGTTGCTGGTGAAGATCTTTCTTGGTTTTGGAAAGGTTGGTTTTATGGCAATGGAAACATTGATTTGGGTATTTCTGAAGTAAAACCTTATTTGGGCAATTATTTAATTACAGTTGAAAACGATGGACAAATCCCGATGCCAGTACAACTTCAAGTTTTTTATACCGACAATACAACTGAAAACATAAATCTTCCCGTTGAAATATGGCAACGTGGCAATAGTTGGACGCATCTTTTAAAAACTAACAAACAGGTACAACGTGTTGTTTTGGATCCCAACAAAATGTTACCCGACGTGAATATTTTGAACGATACTTGGAATAAAATTTAAAAGATTAAAAGTTTAAAAAAAAGACGCCTCTAAACTTTAAAGTTTAGAGGCGTCTTTTTTTTGTCCGTTCGAGCGCAGTCGAGAACTAAGCACTTAAAGTTAACAACCACCCAAATGTACATCTGGATATTTACTGACATCTATTGTAACTTCATTTGTGCTTTTTTGAACCATTTTAATAGCCTCATCTGTACTGTATTTATGAGGGCCTATATAAAAAGTAGCGCCGCGTTTCTCCCAATTCCTTTATATATTCTACAGGATCTGAATTCGGAGCGGGAGGTGCTTCGGCAGCCATATATAAATTTCCATTTTCTGCTGAAGGAGCTTTAGCTGCTTTTGGAGCTGGTGGTGGCGGTGGTGGTATGTTGCTTTTTTCACCCTTTTTTACTTTTGGCGGTTCTGGAGCTGGTGGAGGAGGAGTTTCTTACAAAAGGCTCTTGATATATTATGATTTGTCTATATAGATTCCAATCATTATTTTCTTGATTCATTGGCTTTTTAAAGTAATTCGCTCTCCTTTATAGTAATAATTCGCTTTACTTAAATTTTTTGTCTTCTTCTTGAATAGTGGTAATGCATTCAGGAAAAGGCTCTGCATTTGCCTTCTGTGCACGTCATTTTTCTGTATATGTTTCCAACCTTTCTAAATCTTTCTTTTTAATGATTCGTTTTTCAATATCTACCGCGTTGTATTTTTTTGCCAATTTGTTGTACTCAGCAATTTCGGCTTTCGTGGCTTTTTGTTGAACAATCTCTGATTGAATTTCCTTTTTTACAATCTCTTTCGTGCTAAACCCATAAATTAATACAGAAAGCAATGGCAAAATTAAAATACTTCGAAGCCAAATGGCTCTTTTTGAGGTGTGTGTTTTCATAACGGTAAATCGTTTTTTGATTGATGAATAATTCAGCGAATGTGCCAGTGAAGGCGTATTCAGCATTTGATGAGAATGCAAGTAATATTTTTTGATAGGCTGAAGTTTCTGCACCAGCGTTTAAAACTGCGCGATCTGCCAAAAATTCATGATTCAGTTTGATGCTTTTTTTAATAAAATAGAACAATGGATTGAACCAAAAAACAATCTGTAAAAGCTCCATAAAAACAATGTCCAAACTGTGTTTTTGGCGTGCATGCGTTTCTTCATGAAATATAACTTCCTGTGGAATTTCGTGATTTTCAAATTGCTTTTTGTTCAGAAATATATAGTTGAAAAATGTGTGTGGAATGATAGTTTCCTTTAAAAGAACGTGTATAAATCTACTGTTATGGTATTTTGGATTTTTCCGAATTTGTTGAATTAAACCGAAAAGATTTCTGAAAAATTTTATACTGAAAAACAATACCCCCAACCCGTAAATAGCCCAAAGAACAAACGGCCAATGGCTTATTGTTTTTTCGGTTTCAGTATATACCAGTTGCGGAATTTCTTCATTATAAATAGGAACGATTGGCGAAACTTCTACATAACTGGTAAAGGTTATAAGCGGAATTAAAAAAGAAGCCAATAAACTTCCAAATAAATAGAAACGTTTAAAATTATGAATGGAAGTATTTTCCAAAAATACTTTGTAAAAAGCAAAAAGAACGGCAAGAACGGCTGCGGATTTCAGTAAATATAACTCCATAACTACTTCTTATTAATTTCAGAATCGATTAATGTTTTAAGGTCTTCCAACTCTTTTTTGGAAAGATTGGTTTCTTCCGTAAAAAAGGAAGCAAATTGAGACGGACTGTTATTAAAGAAATTTTTAATCAAACCATTAACGTGTTTTGAAAAATAATCCTTCTTTTTTACCAAGGGAAAGTATTCACGGGAGCGCCCAAGTTGTTGGTAATCTACAAAATTTTTGTCCTGCATTCGCTTTAAAAGTGTGGCAACTGTTGTTGTTGCCGGCTTTGGGTCTGGGTACGCATCTATAAGGTCTTTCATAAAAGCGCGTTCCTGTTTCCAGAGAAGTTGCATTAATTGTTCTTCGGCATTTGAAAGGGTCATCGTTGTGAATTTTTATTAACTCTACAAACGTAGAATAAATATTTTAATTCTACAAATGTAGAAGTGTTAATTTTCAAACTTCTTCTTTATAAGAAAAAGTTACCTTTGCCAAAATTTCACCCATGATCTCAGAGAAAGAATTACAACAGCGAAGTGATAACAAATGTGAACTATGCGGTTCTGAAGAAAATCTAAGTGTTTATGAAGTGCCAAATTCCCCAACAGATGTGGCAGAAACAAGCATTTTAATCTGCAACACTTGCAAAGAGCAAATTGAAAATCCAGAAAAAGTAGATGCAAACCATTGGCGTTGCTTAAACGACAGTATGTGGAGCACTATTCCAGCCGTTCAGGTTGTGGCGTGGCGTATGCTAACCCGTTTGAAAGCGGAAGGCTGGCCACAAGATTTGCTAGATATGATGTATCTGGAAGATGAAACCAAAGAATGGGCAAAAGCTGGCGTAGCAGAAAGTCAAGGTGAAGCAGTTATTCACCGAGATAGTAATGGTGTTATTTTGGAAGCAGGAGATTCTGTGGTTTTAATAAAAGATTTGAAGGTGAAGGGAAGTAGTATGGTAGCCAAACAAGGCACTGCCGTTCGAAGAATTTCACTAGATCACGAAAACGAAAAATACATTGAAGGTAAAGTTGATGGGCAACAGATAGTAATTATTACAGATTTTGTAAAGAAAATATAATCTGGTGGCACAATCTTTGAAAATGCTTGGCTAAATAAACTAGTATGAAAACAATAAACTACTTCGTTCTCTTTTCGGTCTTTATGCTTAACAGTGCCATAGGACAAAACAAGTATAACCTTGAATTTTTTACTCAAGAAACCGCACCGTTTACAATTTTCATCAATGGTATTCAACAACATGCAGCTCCTGCTAAAAATGTTCGTATTGAAGGTTTTGAACAGCCAGTGCTAAAATTGCAATTAACTTTTGAAGATAATAGTGATGCGGTTACAAAAACACTCTATATGCCAGAGGAATCTTCAGAAATAGTATATCAAATAAAGAATACCAATAAGGGGGTTAAGATAAGGTTCTTTAGTTCTGTTGCCTTGCAAAAGGATTTTCCAGTAACCGCGCACCCAGATATTATTGTAGTACCATATGCTACAATGCCGGTTGTGGGACAAACTACAACAACTACCACCACCAGAGGAAATAATACTGGTATGCATATGGACGTAAATGGAGATGGAGTAGGAGTAAATGTTTCTGTAAATGTTGGTGGTAATGATGGCTATTATGAACAAACCACGTCCACAACTACTATAACTAACACTACTGTAACGGATGCTTATGTAATGGACGGCTATAACGGGAAAATAGGATGCCCTTGGCCATTGACCGATGCGGATTTCCAAGAAGCGAAAAAAACAATAAAGGACAAAGCATTTGACGATACAAGATTAGGTCTTGCAAAACAGATTATCCAGTCCAATTGTATGTTCGCGGATCAAGTCCGTGATTTGGTGGAATTGATGAGTTTTGATGATACGCAGTTGGAGCTTGCAAAATTCGCATATCCATATACCTACGACATAGGAAATTATTTCAAAGTAAGCCAAGCTTTTGATTTTGAAAGTTCTGTGGAAGAACTCAATGAATATATAGCAAACTACCGTTGGTAGTGAAAGAATTTAACTAAAAAAAGACCTGCAAGATGTCGCGATGGCTTTCTTGCAGGCCTCTCTATAAATACCCGAAAGATTTAGGAAATCTTGTGGGCCAGATCAATAGAAATTTACTTACTCATCTCCGTAAAGAAATGGTAAAACTGCGGAATGGTTTCAATTCCTTTTAAATAATTCCAAACCCCAAAATGTTCGTTTGGCGAGTGGATGGCGTCGCTATCTAAGCCGAAGCCCATCAAGATAGTCTTGCTTTTCAATTCTTTTTCAAATAGTGCAACAATCGGAATACTTCCGCCACTGCGTTGTGGGATGGGGGTTTTGCCAAAAGTTTCTTCATACGCTTTTTCAGCAGCTTTATAGCCCAAACTGTCTATGGGTGTAACATAAGCTTGACCGCCATGATGTGGCGTCACTTTAACGCGAACGCCTTCCGGGGCAATACTTTCAAAATGCTTTTTGAAAAGTTCCGTAATTTTTTTCCAATCTTGGTTAGGCACCAAACGCATGCTTATTTTTGCAAAAGCTTTGCTAGCGATTACTGTTTTTGCACCTTCGCCAGTATAGCCGCCCCAAATTCCGTTTACGTCTAAAGTTGGGCGAATGGAGTTTCGTTCGTTTGTGGAATATCCTTTTTCGCCATAAACCGCATCAATGTCCAAAGCCTTTTCATAATCTTTAAGATTGAAGGGAGCTTCTGCCATTTTCTCGCGTTCCTTTTTTGAAAGACTTTGAACATCATCATAAAACCCGGGAATAGTAATATGGTTATTTTTATCGTGAAGTGAGGCAATCATTTTTGTTAAAATGTTTATTGGGTTTGCCACGGCACCACCATACAATCCGCTGTGCAGATCACGATTTGGGCCTTTAACTTCTACTTCCACATAGCTAAGGCCACGTAAGCCTGTTGTGATAGAAGGAACATCTGGGGCAATCATCCCCGTATCACTAATTAAAATAACATCGTTGGCCAATTTTTTTCGATTGCGTTCTACAAACCAACCCAAACTTTCGCTTCCCACTTCTTCTTCACCTTCAATCATAAATTTTACATTGCAAGGCAATTGATCAGTCTCGGTCATATATTCCAAAGCCTTTACATGCATATACATTTGGCCTTTATCATCACAACTTCCGCGAGCGAAAATTGCGCCTTCGGGGTGTAGTTTTGTTTTTTTTATTACTGGCTCAAACGGTGGACTGTCCCACAAATCCAAAGGATCTGGTGGTTGCACATCGTAATGGCCGTAAACGAGAATGGTAGGTAGTTTTTTGTCGATTATCTTTTCGCCATACACAATTGGGTAACCAGGCGTTTCACAGATTTCTACTGAATCACAGCCTGCTTTTTTAAGTTGTTTTTTAACGGCTTCTGCAGTTTTTAAAACGTCTTTTTTATAGGCGGAATCAGCACTGATGGAAGGTATTTTTAGTAATTCGATCAATTCGTCCAAAAAACGTTCTTTGTTTTTTTCAATGTAAGGTTTTGCACTTTTCATTATAAATAATATTTTTTCTAAAAGTACTAAAAATGCCGTAATTTGTAAGGTGAATGAACACTTTCATTTTATGGAAAATGCTTTTTTAAAATTACCTTTTCACTATTCTGTAGAAAATCTTTTGAAGGATTTAGAGGTTTGTAAAACCTATAATTTCACTTCCCACTTTAATAAAAATGATTATTCTGGAGAATGGACCTCGATTGCATTGCGTTCGCAAAACGGTGAAATGAACAATATTTATGCGCTTCCGCAAAATGGAGAAAAATATAAGGACACGGAATTGCTTCAAAAGTGTACTTGTTTTAAAGAAATTATTGATTCCTTTAAATGTGAAAAAGAATCCATTAGACTTTTAAATTTAAAACCTGGTAGTATTATTAAGGAACATACAGATTATAATTTGGGTTATGAAGATGGAATTTTCAGAGTTCACATTCCTATTATTACAAATGCAGGAGTTCATTTTTTTATAAATTCCGAAGAAGTGAAAATGCTTCCCGGGGAATGTTGGTACGGTAATTTCAACTTACCTCACAGTGTTCGCAACGATGGAAAAACCGATAGAATCCATTTGGTAATGGACTGTTTGCGCAATGATTGGTCAGATAATTTATTTGCAGAATGTGGTTATAATTTTGAAGCTGAAAAAGCAGCGCCCGAATATTCCCTCGAAACCAAACTGCAAATGATTGAACAATTGAAATTAATGGATACCGAAATTTCCAGAGCGATGATTGCACAATTACAAAGTGAATTGTAATGGAAAAAGGGAAAGAACGCAACTTGGTTTTGAAACAGATTTTTCAGTTTTTTGATGAAATTTCTATTTGTTATAAATTCACTAAAATTGAAACTGAAACCTTTTTGCCCGGCATTCAAATTAAAAGTGGCGAATTACAAATTGATTTGCAGAAGCTTAAATTTCCTGGAGATTTACTGCACGAAGCAGGTCATATTGCAGTTACAAAATTAGAAGAAAGAAATGTTATAAATGATAATGTAATTGAAAACAACCCAGAAAAAGCTGGTGATGAAATGGCGGTTTTACTTTGGTCGTTTGCTGCCGCTAAAAAAATAGGGATTGCCACAGAAATTGTTTTTCACGAAGATGGGTATAAAGGGGAAGCGCAATGGCTTACTGAACAGTTTGAAAACGGAAATTTTATTGGACTTCCTTTGCTACAATGGATGGGGCTGACTGATGCAGAAGGTGAAAATTCATTTCCAAAAATGAAGTCTTGGCTTCGAGAATAGCAGCTTAAAAAAAATTTCGAAATAAGTTAGCAATCATTTAGAAGTATTATTTATATTTGCACTCCTTTTACAATATGTCCTAAGTGTTGTAAAGGTTTTAATGCAGGCGTGGTGGAATTGGTAGACACGCTAGACTTAGGATCTAGTGCCGTGAGGTGTGAGAGTTCGAGTCTCTCCGCCTGTACTTAATAAAAAAGCCTCTCAAATCTGAGAGGCTTTTTCTTTGAAGTTTTAGGCATTTACAGGTCCAGAAGTTGTTTTGCTGTAAACTAGACCTACAATTAAGCCCATGATTCCATAGAATATAATTGTAATTATGACATTAACCAGCGTGGCTGTAATGTCCGCAATATTGGAGGTGGCAAAATTCACAAGTCCTTCACCCAAACCAATTAGGATGGCAATCCAGAATCCGAATGTAAAACCATTTCCTGCTCCATAGTTAGAATTAGCCCATTTTCCATAAATAGTAGAAAAGGCAAAGGCAACTATAATACATCCTAAAATGAGATGTACCATATCGGGAATATCCCTCATCACTCCCGTTGCTGAACCTAAGTGGTCGTTAAAAAAATCTACGGTAAGTATCCCCCAAAGAAGATAGCCGCCAAGATAGGCCCAGATAGCTGCAGCCAGTGTACTTAAAAGATTGGATTTTGAAAACATAATTAATTGGGTTTATGGATTAGTATTCAGCAAGTTACTAAAATAATTAATATGTTTTTGTAATTAAAAACGTACAAGAATGTTTTAAGCATTGTCTTCTCCTTCTTCAATCAATTCCTCAACCTCTTCTTTATCATCCCCGTTCATTTTTGGGTTCTCTTGGGTTGTAGCTTCATTTTTATGATGAATCTCATAATACATCGCAAAATGGTCACTGCCAAAGTTTTTGGAACGAGTCATTTTACCAACATATAAATCACATGTGTGAAAAAGATGGTCCAATGGAAAACGTAAAAAGAAATACCCTGCGTGATAGGTAGAAAAGAAACCACGGCCCACACGGGGATCTATCATTCCAGTCATTTTTTTGAAAAGTCTCGTGGTTCGGCTCCAGACCACATCGTTCATATCACCACAGACTACGGTGGGTTTATCGAGATCACGAATTCTTTTTCCCGTAAGCAATAACTCAGCATCTTGTTCTTTTGAGGTTTCATTTTCGGTGGGGCTGGGTGGCGCAGGGTGCAAACAACAAAAGAAAATGGGTTGGTTTCCTTCAATTGGAAAATCGAAAAATATGGATGGTTTGTCTTTTTCAATTTGATATTTAACCTCAACATTTTGCAGTTCTTTCTTGGAATAAAGGTGCATACCATAAAAATTTTCCAAAGGAACTTTTACCGTGCACGGATACTTCTTTTCAATTTCAGAAAGCCCGTTTCCCCAATCTTTGTTTGATTCCATGGTAAACACTAAATCTGGGTCAAATCGCTTTATTTCATTTAAAAAAGCGGAGTAGCAGGAATTGGTCTGCAAGACATTTCCGGCCAAAATAGATACGTGGCCATCACTCGCATCGTGCTGTCTTCCTCTAGGGAAAAGAGAACTATATGGAAATACTTTATAAAATTGGTAAACCATCGTAGCAACCAAAGCCACAAGTAATATCCAACTGAAAAGGCTAAAACTTTTTTCAAAATAAAAAAACAGCCCCAATAAAATAAGTTGAATGAACAATGACTGAAGTCTTACAAAATCTGCTGTTCTAAAAAACCAATGCGGATTTCCAGTTGCTGGAAAAAAAGGACTTATAATAAAAAAAATTATTAGAATGTATAAAACCATATTTCAAATTTAATATTTTTTAAAATGCTAAAGCGCATATTTATCTTTTTTGCTTAAACTCATATCCCTACTTTTACCGCTTCAAAAAAAATTAAAAATGAAAAAAATTATTCTTAGTGCTATTTTAACTATTTTGACTTTTGCTTTTGCAATTGCTCAGGATTACACCACCCCAAACACGGGCGTAACAATGACGCTGGACGATATCGCGGCTGCAAGTCCATCAACCATCACTGTTTCTGGCAGTGATTATACACTTTTAGGAAATCTTACTGTTTCAGAAAATGACATTGTGATTATTGATTCAGACTTAACACTTTTAATCGACGCAGGCAAACTGATTACTGTTTTTGGAGCATTTACGGTAGATTCCAATGTAGTAACCATTACTGCTTTGGACGAAAATGCACCTTATGATGGATTTCGTTTTGAAGAGTTTTCCACAATAAATATTCAAAATGCATCCATTCAATATGGTGGGGGACTTCGGGTTTTAACGGAAACTTTTTCTATTGATAATTGTACGGTAACAAACAATGTTTCGGGAGCTACTACGAGTGCAGTTATTCAACTTTCGCGGGGCATGCCTCAGATTACCAACAATACTATTTCTTTCAACGAAAATCCTGCTATTGGTTCAGCAGCAAATTCAGCTGTTTCGGCATATATTTTTAATAATATGATTGAAGGAAACAATCAAGCCAACAGCAATCGTCCTCAAATAAATTTGGGCACAACCATGGCGAATGAACAATTACAGATTGTTCAAAATACAATTATTGGCGATCCAACTATAGATCAAGCCGGCGGAATTGCCATTGCAAACTTTGTGGGCGGAAACGTCAATGTGCTTATTGACGATAACATCATTCGCGGAAACCGATACGGAATCACTATTCTTGGAACAAACGACTCTGCAGAAATAACAAACAATATCATTGAAGACAATAATATTCAAGGCGACCCTAATCTTGGCGGAAGCGGGATTAACCTAAACAGCTCTGCCGTTGGACCAGATGTTATTGTTTCTGGAAACGAAATACGCAGAAATCTTTGGGGAATTACACTTCAGGGTACTGCTTCTATAAATCTTGGTGACGATGCCAATAACCCCGGAAACAACGTGTTTTCTGAAAACGAAAACGGCGGGCAAGTTTATGCGCTTTATAATAATACAGCAAATGCTGTTTCAGCTAAGCACAACTGCTGGATTGAAGGTCAGCAAAGCACTGCGCAAGAAGTGGAAGATGTTATTTTTCATAGTGTGGACGACCCAACTTTGGGCGAAGTAACTTTCGAACCATTTTTGTGTGGCATTCTGAGCGTTCCCGATACTAAAATTGAAAACTTCAGTTTTTATCCAAATCCAGTGAATAACGAAATCAATTTTAATAACATCTATTCTTTTGAAAAAGTTAAAATCTACGGAGTTCAGGGTAATTTGATTGCTTCGGAAACCATTTCCGAAGGACAGCAAACTGTTTCAATAAATCTTCCTTCGGGATTGTATTTTATTAATTTCAGTAATGATGCACAAACTTTTACAAAAAAAATGATTGTAAAATAGTACGAATTTCTGGTCGAATCCGTGGAGATAACTTTTTTCATCTAAAAGTTCTCCACTTCTATCGAATACATATATAAATTTTAAAAATGTCTTGACTTTTTGTTAAGGCATTTTTTATTGGTTGAAAGGCTTAAAATCCCTTGTTAAAAACGTAATTTTGCACTTTCAAAAAAAAATAAAAAACAAACAAGTGAAAATTCAGAATAAAGCTACTTTGGAATTGAGCCATGAAGAAATGAAAACTTATGGTTATGAAGTTATTGACGCTATTGTTGAGCATTTTGCAACACAAAATGAAAAACTACCTGTGGTTTCGGGATCGAGGGAAGAAATGGATGAGTTGTTTCTTGAAGATGTTCCTGAAAAACCCACAGATGCAAAAAAAGTGTTGAATTTTGTTTTGGACGAAGTGATGACCAAAAGCAATATTGTTTCACACCCAAAATCGTATTCGTTTGTTCCGGGACCTAGCAACTACATCAGCGCTATGGCAGATAGTTTAACAGCTGGGTTCAATATATTTTCCGGTGGTTGGCAAGCTTCACCTGCCGCAGCTGAAATGGAGATTGTAGCAATGAATTGGCTTTTAAAAATGTTCGGATTTCCACAGAAAAAAGGTGGTGGAATTTTTACCAGTGGAGGTTCCATGGCAAATCTTACCGCTTTGGTTACCGCCCGGGCGTTAAAGTGTGGAGACGACTTCAGTAAAGCTGTAATTTATCTTTCAGACCAGGCACACTCTTCAAATATAAAAGCTATCCGCGTTTTGGGCTTTAGCAAAGAACAAATTCATATTATTCCGACCGATGGTGAATTCAAATTTTCACTAAACAAATTAAAAAATGCAATTGCAAAAGATCGTTTGGAAGGTTTGCAGCCGTTTTGTTTGATCGCTACTGCCGGAACCACAAACACGGGAACGGTCGATCCGCTGTCTGATCTTGCAAAAATCTGTAAGAAAGAAGATGTATGGTTCCATATAGATGGAGCGTATGGCGGTTTTGCTATTTTGTCGGAAAACGGAAAACAGCTTTTAAAGGGGATTGAAAAGGCAGATTCGCTTACAATAGACCCGCATAAATGGTTTTTCCAGCCGTATGAAATAGGTTGCCTTTTAGTTAAAAATCACAAGTGGCTAAAAGGGACTTTTACCGAAAAACCCGAATATTTACGAGATATTGAAGGCAATACTTCCGAAATAAATTTTTACGATCACGGCATTGAATTAACGAGGCGTTTCCGGGCATTAAAATTTTATATGTCCGTGAAAACTTTTGGAATGGCCGAATTTCGAAAAGCAATTACTTACAATGTAAAACTAGCCGAAGCCACCGAGGCCTTTCTGCGAAAAAGCTCAAATTGGGAAGTTATTTCGCCTGCTACTTTGGCGGTTATCAATTTTCGGTATAACCCTATCGGCAACAAACTTTCTGAGAAAAAATTGGATGCATTGAACCAACTTATTTCTAAAAATGTAGTTGAAAGCAGACAGGCTTTGTTAGTCACCACGGTGCTTAACAAACAAGTGGTTTTAAGAATGTGTTTGATAAATCCGCGCACTACGCTAGATGATGTAAAAGAAACCATTGCGCTCTGCCAATCTTTTGCTGAAGAAAAAGTACTGATTTGAAGCAAGCCGATGTAATAGTAATCGGCGGCGGCGCTGCGGGTTTTTTTACTGCAATAAATGCTGCGGAAAAAAATCCAAAGCTTAAAATTATCATTCTAGAGCGCGGAAAGGAAGTGCTTACCAAAGTAAAGGTTTCTGGCGGCGGACGTTGCAATGTAACCCACGCGGAGTTTCTTCCGAAAGAATTAACGCAAAATTATCCAAGAGGCGAAAAAGAACTTTTGGGCCCATTCCACACCTTTATGACTGGCGATACCATTGAATGGTTCGAAAAACGTGGAGTAGAACTGAAAATTGAGGAAGATGGACGGATGTTTCCTGTTTCAGATTCTTCGCAAACCATTATTGATTGTTTTCTTTACGAAGTAGAAAGATTGGGTGTTGAGGTTCTTCTTAATCAATCTGTAAAGACAATTCAAAAAGAGGGAGGTCATTTCCTAATAAATACAACTACGGATACTTTTTTGGCAGCAAAACTTGTGGTTGCTACGGGCAGTAATCCGAAGGTTTGGCAATTGCTGGAAAATTTGGGTCATACCATAGTGCCTGCCGTCCCTTCGCTTTTCACATTTAATATTAAAGATTCACGGATTATTGATTTACCAGGATTGAGTACCGATGCTTCGGTAAAAGTGCTGGATGAAAAAGGAAAATCGGTTTTGGAAAACAGCGGTCCGGTGTTGATTACACATTGGGGAATGAGCGGTCCAGCTATTTTAAAACTTTCAGCTTGGGGTGCACGGCTTTTGGAACCGTTACAGTATCATTTTATGGTTGAAGTAAATTGGTTGAATACACTTTCCGAAGAAGATGTTTTGGATGTTTTAAAAGATTTAAAATCTTTACAGGGAAAGCAGACGATTTTTAAATATGCACAGTTTGAATTGCCAAAAAGGCTTTGGCAAAGTCTTGTGAAAGCTGCGGGAATTTCTGAAACGCTTACTTGGGCAGATGCTACGCGCGAAAATTTTCTGAATATTTCAAACCAATTGACAGCCGGGATTTTTGAGGTTACAGGGAAAAGCACTTTCAAAGAAGAATTCGTTACCGCTGGGGGTGTGGATCTAAAGGAAGTAAACTTTAAGACTTTTGAAAGTAGGGTTTCCAGAAACCTTTATTTTGCTGGAGAGGTTTTAAATATTGATGCAATAACCGGCGGCTTCAATTTTCAGAATGCTTGGACGGGCGGGTATATTGTGGCGAAGGCGATAGTACAGTAAATTATGGAAACATATATAGCACTTTTAAGAGGAATTAACGTTGGCGGACATAAAAAACTAAAAATGGCCGATTTGAAGTTAATGATGGAAGAGTTGGAGTTTCAAAATGTGGTGACTTATATTCAAAGTGGAAATGTGATTTTTTCTTCGGAAGATGCAAATGGTTTGTCAGAAAGGATTTCAAAAGAAATTGAGAAACGTTTTGGTTGGGAAGTTCCAGTACTTGTGAAAACTGCTGATGCGGTTGCTAAGATTTTAGCGAATTGTCCTTTTGAAGAAACAAAGAAAGCCGAAGTCTACTTTATGCTGCTTGCCACATCGCCCAAAAAGGAACTGATAGAGGATTTGCGCGAAATTAGCTATCCAAACGAGGAGTTTGTGGTTACTTCAGATTGTGTTTATTTATATTATGAAACTGGAGCCGGAAATGCCAGGTTAAACAATAACTTCTTTGAGAAAAAATTAGGAGTTCCGGCTACTACACGGAATTATCGGACGCTTGTGAAGTTGGTTGAGTTGGCTGGGTAAGTTTTACAAGCTTTTCTTTATTTTTTTCTTTACTTTTCTTTTCGAATTTTTTGTGTAGCTCTTATCGCATCCATTCTTTACAGATTTTTTTTGGATTTTCTTCCTTATGAAAATAGATAACTATTTCGCGGATCAAAGAATCAGTTCAGTGATAGTATGTTCATATTGCCCAAATTGCTTAATAATGATCTTTCCATATAGTTTGTAATGTCCGTTCGAGCGCAGTCGAGAACTCTTTATCAGTTTTTTCAACTGCACTCTAAGGGACAAAAATTAACGCTAAACAAATTTTTATTAGAAGTTGTATTTCAAATTAAGTCCGCCATAAAAAACGGTATCCAAAGGTGCAGGAATGTATGCGTCATCCAACTGGTTCAGGAAAAGCATGAGATAATACTTCTCGCCTGTAATATTA
>CAWBKZ010000002.1:0-142237 GCA_963789545.1 uncultured Flavobacteriaceae bacterium
TCGGCACCTGCATAAGCGTCAAGGTCAAAGTGGCCAAAACTCATTCTATAGCCAAGTTTGGCATTTAGCAAGCTATAACTGTCTGCTACGTTTAAACCATCAGATGTGAAAGGAACTGGATCGTGATATGCATAATTCACAGTTCCGTAAAGACCAAGATTGGTACTAAAATCAACCCCCGCATTCACAACCCAAGGAGCAACACCTGCAACTGCATTTCCATCGTAATTGGATTCCGTTAGTGTACCATCTCTTCCTACAGCAGCATAACTGAAATCTTTGTATTTAAAATCGGAATACGCTAGCATTTGCATAAGGGCTCACATTGCTAAAAAATCCTGTTGTAGATTCATAAGCGATATATTTTACTAATGCTTCCACACCTTTGTTGTCCAATTCGCCACCATTTGCTATGTATGAATAAAGTGTTGTGCCATCTCCCGCAGGAACAGCAACTGACGTAAACTTATTTTTGAATTTAGCCTGAAACAAAGCAACTTCATAATGCAATTTGCTATCCAATAGATTTCCTTTGGAACCAATTTCAAATTGGTCGCCTTCTTCGGGTTCAAGGCCAGTATTCAATTCGCCAGTAGCGCCTATAATCACATTTCCGCTAACAGGTGCTTTATAGCCTTTGCTATAGGAAGCGTAAACAGAAACCATATTGTTTAAGATTTTGTTTACTGCAAAATGTGGTGAAAACAAGTCTTCATAATTTGCTGAAACCACTTGCGGCTTGCCACTTGTTGGATCGTAAGCACGGTCTTCAAGATCAAGATTCATTGAGCTTTTGCCAATACCTGCAGTGAATGAAATATCATATGGCATTTTCAAAATCCATTCTGTAAAAATTGAATTGGTTTTAGATTTTGCATACTGGTTACTTTTTATGCCGCCAATAATATTATAACCTTCCGGATTTGATGGGTTTTCTATCATTGAATAACTTATAGATTGGGAACGTTGTTCCTGAAATTCAAGACCCGCAACTCCCGAAAGGCTGAAGTCTTCACTTAAATCAAAATTAAGATCAAAGGTTATGCGTGTTCCGTAGTTGATTGGATCTTTGTCCGTCCATCCACCAGCAGAGCTCGCGTTAGTGTTCAAGCCAGAACCATAAACAGTTGCGGTGTTTGAAAGCCATTCTGAGAAGTCGTATTTATGGCTCAAACCTGCACGGAAGCTAATCACTTCACTGTGCGCATTGTTTTTTATGTAACGTGCATTTCCGCTGTAATCCAAAGTGTCGTATTGGCCAATGGTAAGCTCACCACCGCGTTCGTCATAACTGTTGCTAAAACCAAAATAAGTACTTACGGTTTGCTTTTCGCTTGGGTTAAAATCCAGAACAGCGTTCAAAAAATCTTTTCGTGAAGCGTTGTGGTCTAAATAGCCATCAGAAATTTGGTGGCCGTAATTCAGTAAAACAGAAGATTTTTCAAGACCCATTTGCAATTGGGTAGTGAAACGAGCCAGGCCGTAGCTTCCCACGGTTACTTTTTCACCTAACGAAGATTGACCCTTTTCTGGGCGAATGGTTGTTAAGTTTACAACTCCGGCTATGGCAAATCCGTACAGTGAACCGGCTGGGCCTTTAATAACATCTACACTCCCTACAGAGCCGAAATCAATATCATCTAGGATGGTAATACCTTCGGCATCGGTAAGTGGAATGTTGTTGTAATACACTTTGTAGCCTTGACCATCAAAGTTATTGGTAGCACCCCTAAAACCAACTCCGTTGCCATAACCGCGAATGTTGAATTGTTGCCCTGAAGAAACCGCTCTTCGGTTCATCGTTACCCCTGGAACATTGGCGTTTATTGCATCGTCAAGGTACAAGCCTGTGCCACGGTTTAATTCTTTTTCATTCAACTGAATTATGGAAACTGGCTTTTCAAGTACTTTTTTATTATTGTCCAGCGTGCCGCTAAGTTGCACTTCATCCAAAGCACTAACGGAGGTTTTTAAACTGATATTTAGTGGATCTGAACAGTTTTTAACTTTAATAACAGAAGTTTCATAGCCAATGTAACTTACTGTCAGGATTTGGTTGCCGGAACAGGGCACAGAAAAATTCCCTTCGGAATCGGTACTGGAAACTTCCGTTCCGTTCATTTCAATTTTAGCGCCCACAAGTGGAGCATTGGTGGCTGCATCATATATTTTACCAGAAAGTTTTTCCTGTCCAAATACTGATACAGTTATAAGCAGTCCCAATAGGGACAGATAAAGTTTTGTCATTTTTAAAGATTTTATAATTTAGGAATATGCCAATCGGCCCGAAATGGCTCCGAATGCATTCTTAAGGGAAGCAGAATTGCTTCAAATAAATTATAAAATCTGTTTGGGTGGAGGACTCAAAATTTCGAGCGAAAGCGATGTGTAATTGTCGTGATACATAAAATTGGGACGGATCACATTGTTTGAAAATGCCAATTCCTCTTTCTGCGGAATCGGATTTATTTTCTGAATATATTTTATAGTCTTTACTGAATTTGTGCGGTTGTTTTTATCCTTGCGTTTTTTCTGAAGCTCTTTGTGGTATTTAGCAATCAGGTTTGTTTCCTGACTGTCAGAAATACAGTGGTAGACTTTGGTGCTTTCGTCCAAAACTTCAATGCGAACAATATCATACATCGTTCCCTTATACCTAAATTCTTCGCGGTCTTTCCAAATAAGTTGGTTTTCATTTTCTGAAAAAACCGTAATACTCGTTAAATCTTTTTCAGAAATACCCTGTTTTATTTGATGGACTATTTCCCTGCGAATATGATTTTGTTGGATTTTAAAAATGATATAAGTTCCTCCAATATTGAAGCTAAAAATAAAAAGTAGAAAAAAGGCGGTTGCATTTTTCAATGCGTGCTATGTTTTTTATTAGTGACGGCTAATTTAATTAAAAATACTAAAGTAGTTGTCTTTGCAGCTATTTTATTGGGTTGCTATGCCTTTCAATTAGCGAATGATTTTTCAAAAAGGACGCTTCAGAAATAATCGTTTTTAACGCATTTCCAAAATTTGTTAATGCCCTGTTAAATAAGTCTCTTTGAGCACCGACATCATATTTATTGAGTAAATTTCATTATTCATTATTCATTATTCATTCATTATTCATTATTCATTATTCATTATTCATTATTCATTATTCATTATTCATTATTTTGATTTTACTCGTCCGACCAAAACTCCTTAGAAAAAACTTCAATGGAATTGCCATTTGGCCGTTTGTGGTATTAAGACATACACATTTGAAGGAGAATGCTATTTTTTTGAATCACGAAAGCATCCACCTTCGCCAACAAGCAGAATTGCTAATTGTTTTTTTCTATTTGTGGTACGGATTTGAGTTTTTATTACGACTACTTCAATATCAAAATCGTCACAAAGCCTACAGAAATATTTCCTTTGAAAGAGAAGCCTATCGTTACGAAAGTGAAACAGATTATTTAAAAAAAAGAAAGGCATACAGATTTTTGAAATTCCTATAAACCACAAACTATTATATGAGTTTACTTTTTTCCCCCTTAAAAATAAAAAACACCACTTTTAAAAATCGAATGGTAGTTTCGCCTATGTGCATGTACAGTAGTGTTGATGGTTTTGCCAACGATTTCCACTTGGTCCATTTGGGCAGCCGCGCTGTTGGTGGTTCATCCCTCATTATTCAAGAAGCCACAGCGGTTTCTCCCGAGGGAAGAATTACCCATGGCGATATGGGCATTTGGAAAGACGAACATATTGAAAAGTCAAAACAAATAACAGATTTTGTACATTCCCAAAATGCTTTAATAGGAATACAGTTGGCGCATGCCGGACGAAAAGCAAGCTACCAATTACCAAAGGATGGCGCTCGAAAAATTGCGCCCGAACTTGAAAATGGCTGGCAAACAGTTTCTGCTTCTGCACTACCATTTCGGGAAAATGAGCCTACGCCTGTAGCCTTGGATGATACTGGCATTGAAAAAATAAAAAACGATTTCAAAGAGGCTACACGCCGTTCAATAGAAGCGGGTTATGATGTTGTTGAAATTCACGCTGCACATGGTTACTTATTTCATCAGTTTTATTCGCCCTTGGCAAATGAACGGAAAGACAAATATGGAGGCAGTTTTGAAAACCGTATTCGTCTCTTACTTGAAGTCACCAGAGTTGTACGAAAAGAATGGCCAGAAGAAAAACCACTTTTCGTTCGTATTTCAGCTACAGATTGGACTGAAGGAGGCTGGACTATTGAAGATTCCGTAAAACTTTCTGTAGAACTTAAGAAAGTAGGCGTTGATTTAATTGATACTTCTTCAGGAGGAAACGTTCCGAAAGCTACTATTCCAAGCGAATCAGGTTATCAAGTTCCCTTTGCTGCACAGATTAAAAAAGAAGCAAATATTTTGACGGGAGCAGTGGGGCAGATTACCACTGCAACACAATCTGAAGCTATTTTAAAAACAGGAAGAGCCGATCTGATTCTCTATGCTCGCGAAAGTCTAAGACAGCCGTATTTTCCATTACACGCTGCGAAAGAGCTAAAGGTAGATGTTACTTGGCCATTACAGTATGAAAGGGCTAAAATATGAATTACAATCCTTAAATGGAGAAAAGCCAAAGCTTAAGAAAATCATTGTTTTAATTTTTACTATGAGGATTGTCATATTTTAAATAAATCTATTTTCAGAGATTTAGTATAGAATTAAAACACTAGATATCATGAAAAAAAGAACACCGATTTCCTCAATTATGACTAGAAACGTTATTACTTTAAACCACTCAGATGATTTAGAGACAGCAGAACGTTTATTTAAGTCAAAAAAAATAAGACATATTCCTGTAGTAGATGGAAGTGCTATTATTGGAATGTTAAGTTATACAGACCTTTTGCGCATTAGTTTTGCTGATTCAATTGATGAAGATGAGGATTCTGTAGATACTACGGTATATAATATGTTTACAATAGAACAGGTAATGGCCAAAAACCTAATAAGTATTGAATCTTCTAAAACAATAAAAGAGGTTGCAGAGATTTTAGCAAAAAAAGAATTCCATGCACTGCCGGTAGTAGATGATGGAAAGCTTGTTGGTATTGTTACCTCTACAGATTTAATTAATTATTTAATAGAGCAGTTTTAGGGGAAAAGTGAAAAATAAATATTTTAAAAAAGGTTATGTAGGTTTAAGCACCTTTTTATTTAAACATTTAAAATTGCTTAAATTTTATTGGCATCCAACAATCCATAGTACCTTCGCAAAAAAAGTGAAATGATAAAAGCCGTACTTTTTGATATGGATGGTGTCATCGTGGACACCGAACCATTGCATCGCAAAGCCTATTTCAAAATGTTTGAAGATGTGAAAATTGAAGTGAGCGAAGCAATGTATGATTCTTTTACAGGACAGGCAACTTTGCCCATTTGCAGAACACTTTGTCAACATTTCAATCTTTCGGAAAGTCCCAGAACATCTGGTTGCAACAAAAAGGAAACACTTTAAATATCTTTTTGAAAACGATAACGATCTTGCCCTTTTGGACGGCGTTCACGAATTAATCAAGGATTATCACGCCAATGGACTTACATCTTGTTTTGGCATCTTCGGCTTCTATGCCAAACATCAATCGTATTTTTGAGCGGTTTGATCTCGATAAATATTTTAAGGCAAAAATTAGCGGTGCCGATTTAAAAGCATCAAAACCACATCCCGAAATTTTTTTAAAAGCAGCTGAACTTGCTGACGAACATACCGATCAATTGTATGGTGATTGAAGATTCAACCAACGGAATTGCTGCTGCCAAAGCTGCAAATATTTACTGTGTTGGCTTTAAAAGTCCCCATTCCACCAATCAGGATTATAGCAAAGCAGATAGAGTGATAACAAGTTTTGAGGAGATAACTTTTTCAAAACTAAAAGCTGATAAATCAAATTAGTGATTTCCTTCCTTTGAAGGGGAGGCCGAGAGAGGATGTATTTCACCTCTATTCAGAGAAAATATCCTGTCTTTTGTTGAAGACTTCTTAATTGTCTTTATTCTATGTGATGCAAGCCGAAGAGGTTCATCAAAATATACCACATTCCGCTCACCATTTTTTTTAAGGTGGCTTCGGATAATGGCGTGGGTATGATAGGTGGCAGGTTGTATTTTCAAAAAAGGCTCGTAATCCTCAATATTGCAGATAGCTTCGTTTCGGTCAAAAAAGCCAAAGCCTTTGTATTGCCCTTCCGCAACCAAGGCAAAAGCTATTTCACCATCGGTTCTTCCTTTTCCTTGAATGGCAAACGTAGGTTTGTTTTCTTTTAAGGATTGAATTGCAGCCTGCACTTTTAAGTTATATTCTTCAACGGTTTCAGTTCCTTCGCAAATTCCTTCACAATTTTTGATACGGTAATGGGAGCATTTTTCAGAATTGCTTTGTAACGTACAAAACCGAGGGCATAGTTTAAAAGTCTCGCAGATTTCTTCCAGCTTTTCAATAGCTTCGGTTTTATTGTAAAAAGTACTCACGCGAATCATGTAGCGCTTTTGTTTTTGCCAATGCAAGTTGAAGGATGCCGCGCTGGTTTACATAACTGATAATTTGATATGTCGTGGCAGGCCATTTCTGCGCGCGGTTGAATTTTGGGTAATGTTTTCGTATATGTTCCGATTCCACTAACAGCGCCAATAGTTCATTTCCTGTAAGTTCATAATCTATAAAATGGGTTTCCTGCCCCAGATGATATTCCTTCGTTTTTTTATCATAAAAATGTGAAAGCACTCTTTTCTTTATATTCTTCGCCTTTCCGGCATAGATAACTTGATGCTTTTGATTTTTGAAAAGATAGATTCCAGCTTCTTCGGGCAGTTCGTTTATTTGTTCGGCAGGCAAATGTGGGTGGAAGCGTAGCTTGTTTGGAACGTGGATTTAAAAAAGAATTGATATGTTTCAAAATTTTCATCCAGAGAAAGCAACCGTTGAAAAAGAATTACTGTTGCATCCACATCACCTTCCGCGCGGTGACGGTTGAGGTGCGGGATGTTTATGGTATTGCATAGCCTTCCCAAACTATAGGACAACAATCCGGGAATCAATTTACGCGAAAGTCGAACGGTACAAAGTTTTTTGCGGTTGAAATGTTGCCCCAAAAGCTGAAACTCGCCTCGTATTACATTATAATCAAAACTCACATTATGCGCCACAAAAATGGCGTCTTCTGTAAATTCGTCTATTTTTTCGGCTACTTCAAAGAATCGTGGGGCGTTGGCCACCATTTCATTGTCAATGCCCGTTAATGCGGTAATGTGCTGTGGGATATCCCGCTCCGGATTTACGAGCGTGGTATATTTACCTACTACGTTTGCCATTTTTCATCAATGCAATGCAGATTTCGGTAATCCGATTTCCTGCTATTCCACCACCAGTGGTCTCTACATCTATAATTGAGAAAAGTTGTGATTGCATTTTTTCTTTGCTGGGAAAACAAATGTAGGGAAAGAATTTTAATTATTTGGAATATTTCCTGATAAATGGAAATAATCCTAAGCACTTCATTATTTTCCCAATAGGTTAAAATATCGTGAAACTCCATCTGTCTTTATTCCATTAATATTAATTTTAATGAAAATGCTATCACTATGAGATCAATCTGGAATGGTTCTATAAGTTTTGGCCTGGTGTCAATTCCCATAAAAATGTACAGTGCTTCGGAAGACAGAAAGCTCGATCTGGATATGCTTGATGTGCACGACAATGCCCGTATTCGTTACAAACGTGTAAATGAGGAAACGGGCAAGGAAGTGGAATGGAAAGACATTGTAAAAGGTTTTAAAAAAGGTGAGAGCTATATAGTATTGGACAAGGAAGATTTTGAAAAAGCCAATATGAAAAAAAGCAAGACCATAGACATAGAGGAATTTGTGGATGAAAGCGAAGTTAGTGACCTCTTGTACAAAAGTCCATACTTTTTGGAACCTCAAAAGGAAGGCGGAAAAAGTTATAACCTGCTCCGTGATGCTTTGAAAAAAACAAAAAAACTTGGCGTGGCCACTTTTGTAATGCGCCAAAAGGAACACCTAAGCCTTATTGGTGTCTATAAAAATGCCTTGGTGCTGCACGTTATTCGTTTTGCGGATGAAATACGTGATCCTGGCGAACTGAAACTTCCTTCTACAAGAGTGTCAAAAAAGGAAGTAGATATGGCGCTTTCTCTTATTGAAAATTACAGCACCAATTTCAAGCTAGACAAATACAAAGATGTTTACAATAAACAGTTGATGAAAATAATAAACAACAAGGCAGCAGGAAAAAAAACCCGATCTAAAAAAGTGGATACCACCCCGACCCAAGCTGATGATTTAATGGCGAAACTAAAAGCCAGTCTGGAAAAAAAGAAAAAAAGTAAAGCTTCCTAACAGTGGGCTTAGAAGATTACATACGTAAACGCAAATTCGACAATACTCCTGAGCCAGAGGGCGAATTGGGCAGGGAAGATGCGCGGCGTTTTGTGATACAACGACATCAGGCTCGAAGACTTGCATTACGATTTGCGGTTGGAAATGCAAGGGGTCCTGAAAAGTTGGGCCGTACCAAAAGGTCCTTCGATGAACCCATCAGATAAGCGGTCTGGCAATCATGACCGAGGACCACCCCGTAAAATATCTAACCTTTCACGGCACTATTCCGAAGGGAAACTACGGCGCAGGGGTAATGGATATTTGGGATGAGGGAACCTATCAGGTTTTGGAAGATGATGAAGAAACCGATCCTGTAAAACAAGTAGAAAAAGGAGATTTGAAAATTGAATTCTTCGGAAAAAAAATAAAAGGAGCATTTGTCCTGGTTCGAACTAAACAGAGGAGAAGAAAAAAACCAATGGCTGCTCATAAAAAAAAAGGATGCCTACGCCACCGATCTGGAATATGACGCTGAGGTTTTTGCTGTTTCCGCAAAGAGAAAAAAAAGCGGGTAAAGTAAAGTCGCTTAAACCCTCAGGAATTTATAAAACCTATGCTTGCCAGCCCCGCTAAAAAAATTTTTAAGGATCCCGACTGGGTCTTTGAACTTAAATGGGATGGTTATCGAGTAATGGCCAATATATCTGATGGCCAAGTAGAACTCTATTCCCGCAACGGTATATCGTATAATGTCAAGTTTGCAGCGATCACCAATGAATTGCAAACCCTTCCCCACGATTGTGTTCTGGACGGAGAAGTGGTAATTGTTGATAAAAAAGGAACGCCAGACTTTCAAAAATTGCAAAACTATGATCCCGAAACTACTAAGGGAGCGCTTCGTTATTACGTTTTTGATTTGTTGCATCTCAATGGCCACGATACCATTTCCTTACCATTACTGGAAAGGAAAAGTCTATTGCCAGAGATTTTGGAAGATCTGCAACATATACTTTTCTGCGATCATATTGAGGCCATGGGCCCTACTCTCTACAAGCGTGCGACTGACGCCGGTATGGAAGGGGTGATAGCCAAAAAAGCCAATTCCGTTTATACTCCCGGCTACCGGAGTGAGCAATGGCTGAAGATTAAAAGCACCAATACCGAAGATGCTATTATCTGTGGTTATACCGATTCGGTGAAAGGAGGCGCAATTTTTGGGTCGCTTATTTTGGGTATGTACCAAGAAAAAAAACTTATCTATGTAGGCAATTGTGGGTCTGGTTTCTCGGCGTCGGAACAGAAAAAGCTATTGCAAAAGCTTCAATCTTTGGAAACGGAAACCAACCCCTTTGGCAAGAAAATTTCTCTTAAGGGAAGAAACCCACATTGGGTAAAACAAAAGCTTGTCTGCGAAGTAAAATTTTCCGAATGGACAAAAAGTGGTCTTATGCGGCATCCTATTTATAAAGGTCTTCGCATGGATAAGGAGTTGGAGGAAGCTACATCACGGCCACCAAAAGAGAAATCTTCAAAAACATCCAAAAAAAGCGATTCCTATTTGGAAGTAGGTGAGGTTTCGGTACCCGTATCTAATCTCGAAAAGGTCTATTGGCCCGACGCTGGTTACACCAAATATGATTTAATTGATTATTATCTGCATATTTCAGAAACTATTTTACCCTATCTAAAGGGCCGGCCCCAAAACCTGCATCGCCATCCCAATGGGATTGCAAAACCATCCTTTTACCAAAAAGATAATGAAACCTTGCCAGCCTGGGTGGAAACGGTAAAAATATATTCGGAATCTTCAAAAAAGGATATTGATTATCTGCTTTGCCAAAACGAAGCCGCCCTGCTCTATATGGCAAATTTGGGTTGCATCGAAATAAATCCTTGGAACTCTACGGTGCAAAATCTCGAACATCCCACTTATACAGTTATAGACATAGACCCTTCTGAAAAGAATAATTTTGAAGAGGTAATTGAAGTGGCGCTGGCCACAAAAGAGGTATTGGATTTAGCGAAAATTAAGGGCTACTGCAAAACTTCTGGCTCCAGCGGGATGCACGTTTATATTCCGTTGGGCGAGAAATATACATACGACCAGGCGCGCGACTTTACAAAACTCATGTGCTATTACATCCATGAAAAATTGCCCAAGCTTACCAGCATGGAACGGGCGGTAAAGAATCGTAAAGGCAAGATTTATTTAGATTATTTACAGAATCGTAGGGGACAAACCTTGGCGTCTCCCTATTGCGCCAGGCCAAAAGCGGGAGCTCCAGTTTCTGCACCACTATCGTGGAAAGAGGTAAAGCCAGGCCTCTCTATCTTGGATTTTACTATAAAAACAATGCCTCAACGCATAGCACAAACAGGCGATTGGTTTTCCCCTGTTTTGGGAAAGGGGATAAATATGACAAAGGCAATAGATTGTTTGAATTCCTTGAAATGTTGAGATGAAGATGAGTTGTTAAAAAGTGTAGTGAAATTTTCCTGAACTTAATCGTTTTAAATGCAGCGCAAGCTAACCTTAATTTTTAATTATTTCGTACTGAATAGGCTTAAAAGTGCCCCCATTGCTATCCTCTGCCGAACAGGCTGTAAGAGCTACTATCAAATCTATCTGAGCCTCAAATAGAACAAAATCATTGGGTTTGCTAGAAGGGGGGAGTACTTGTATTTTTCCCTTGTTATCAAATTGAACGTTCATGAATATATTAAAGGCGGTGGGAATATCATCAGGTAAAATACCGTAGGGCTCCAAGTTTGTATAAAGGTTTTCAAAACAACTGGGGTGGTATTCAGGGTTGTTGTACATTATCTGAAAGGTTTCCGGACTGCAGGGCGCCAATAAAAAATCATTTCTTCCATTAGTATCCTCCAATATCTTCATCATTTTACGACTGCGATTGCTCCATAAAAAATTTCCTTTGCTAATAAGAATTGATTCCTCAAAATCCAGGGTCTTTCCAGAGGAAATCTTTTCCCTTATATCATGTTGGTTAAAAAGCACCATATCGCTCACCTGCATTCCATACGGGTCTATTACCCGCAATTTCTCGCCCTTTCTTAATTTAAAGGCTGCTCCCGTCTGGGGTGCTATTTGCTGTATCATAATCTTCCTTAGTTTTGGATTTCATTTTATGCTTTTTATAATAAATTTTCTTGTTATAATAGCCCATAACCAAATTTATCACAACTATTATAAGCGTGCTTGCCACCAGTTCCATATACATACCCAACGCTGCCAAACACCCTAAGGATGCACTGCACCAAATGGCAGCAGCTGTTGCGAGCCCCGAGACTTCCTTTTTCCGTTTTATAATAACTCCGGCGCCCAAAAAACCAACTCCCACAATAATTTGGCCTGTTATCCGGGTTAAATCTACATTTTCAATATTTATATACTGAAAAGATATGCCAATAAAAATTGCCGAACCTACAGCTACTAAGGCATTGGTTTTAAGTCCTGCATTTTTATTTTTTACCTGCCGCTCAATGCCCACGCAAACTCCGGCTATCATGGCAAGTATGGTATTTATAATAAATTCAAGGGTAGTTACTGATTCCATCTTTCAAACCCTCTATTTATTTATGATGAAACGGGCATTTCCATTTTTCTGCCACCTTCCGCCCACTGTACTGTCTGGCCTCACTCTCCTCTCCAAAATCCTTAAGTACTGGGTTTATACTTCCCTGCAGTTCTTCATCACGCTCCCGTATCTTATCGCGGACTTTGTGGTAAACACCCATCTCCCGCAATTTCTCAAACTGGGAATGGAAATTAAACACTAGGGTAGGGTAAGGCGCTCTACGGGCTTTTCGCGAAGATTTTGGATGAAGCCCCACTACATAAAAGGCTTTTCCTCCTATACTAAAACTAAAATTCGGGTCTTCGGGATCATTGCTTACCGTGGGATCCCAACCAGCAGTATCCTGCTCGTGTAGAAACTGCAATTGGCGCCACAAAAGATTTTCAAATTCAATTTCACTTACTACTTGGGCCTCTGGAAATACAGCAATAAACGATTCAAAATCCTTGCTCTCAAAATCGTAAGCTGCTATATAAGCTTTCAGGTCTTCTCCTAATATTTTAGCAGTTTTTTTGCTTCCCAGTTGATCGTAAATTTTTAAATGGAATTTGTCCATTTCAAAAACAGTATTTGCCATGATGCAAGGATGATTATCTGCAATGATAAAATCTTTAAATTCACGGGTAATAATATTGTTTTCCTGTGGGTAAAATGATGGTTTCATAGTCTTTTTTCTGAAAATTATTAATTAGATTCAGCAAAAGCCACATATTTAATATTTTTTTAGCTGCTATTTAATGCCATTTTAACAAGCTTATTAGAGGCGAGAGCAATTATGATTAATCTTCAGACTTATACAGCAACATAATAAGAAGCATAGATAAGTTCAGCAAAAATGAAATTCCATTGGTAAGTATAATAGGATAGTCCCTTTTAAGGACTCCATAGACTACCCATAACCCAACACCACCTAATAATAATACAAACATGAAGGGTGAAATATCCATTACTTTCTTGGTCTTCCACGATTTTATTAGTTGCGGTAGCACTGCTACCGTTGTGAGTATTCCTGCAATAAACCCAATAATTTGAACTTCCATATTTAAACAGCTACCTCAGTTAAAAACCAAGCTTTAAGATTTAATTTATACCTTTACTGTGCGATAGGGTTATATCTCACGAAGACCAGAGAACAGAAAACTCACAACCGACAACAGCCAACCGAGAACAGACAACTGACTATTTCGGGCATTCCCCTGGGGCAAAATAGAGAAGTCCCGCACGACCTGCAGCACATGGATTGCTGTACGTTTTCCCATCACAACCACAAACTGGGTCATATTCCATAGTGCAGGGACCGTCGCTAATTTTTGATTCGTCAATACATGGCAGTTTTTTTCCTGAGCCGCAGGAAGATAAGGCCATTATGCCCGTTAAAAGAAGACCAGCGGCAAATGATGTTATTTTGTTAGATCTTTCCATGGGTTTAGTGCAAATTGTTTCCCACAAAATAAGCAATAATCTCTATTCAATAAAGAATTTTTAGAACAATTTGGCAATGTACAAATCTACAAACAGTACTTTTGCATCCTTAAAATTATTCAAGAAAAACTTTTACAATGAACAAGACATTCGACGTACTGATAGAAATCCCCAAAGGCAGCCGAAACAAATACGAATACGACTTTAAACTAAAGAAAATCCGCTTTGATAGAATGCTTTTCAGCAGTATGATGTATCCTGCAGATTACGGTTTTATACCAGAAACCTTGGCGCTGGATGGCGATCCATTAGACGTATTAGTTTTGGGAGGCGAACCTACCTTCCCCATGTGCGTGATGGAAGTAAAACCCATCGGCGTTTTCCACATGGCCGATGAAAAAGGTCCTGATGAAAAAGTAATCTGTGTGCCAATTTCAGACCCAATCTGGAGCAGCTTGAATGATCTGTCTGATATGAACCCGCATTTGGTAAGGGAAATTGAGCATTTCTTTCAGGTTTACAAAGATCTTGAAAAGAAAAAAGTGGATGTAGAAGGTTGGGGCGATGCCGATGAAGCTATCGAGATATACAGCCAATGCGTAAAGCGCTACAAAGACACGCCAGAAGTTCAGGGGCATTTTAGTATATAAAACTAGACAGACGTCATTGCAAGGCACGAAGTAATCTGCCTATTTGCTTTGGTGAAATTTAGTGTTTCGTATCCCAAACCAATTCCCTATTTTTGCAGTCGCAAATTTGAAAACCAACTTAATTTAAAAATTTATGGAATCAATGATGATTTACACGCCAATTGCAATGGCGGTATTAGGCTTAATCTATATGGCCGTTAAACGCTCTTGGGTAATGAAACAAAACCCTGGCGATGGTAAAATGAAAGAAATAACCGACCACATTTATGAAGGTGCCTTAGCCTTTCTAAATGCCGAATATAGATTACTTGCCGTTTTTGTTATTATCGTGAGTGTTGCATTAGCAGTAGTTTCATTTATAGTTCCAACAACACATATATTAATAGTAATTGCATTTATTTTCGGAGCATTTTTCTCTGCTTTGGCAGGAAATATGGGGATGAAAATTGCAACCAAAACAAACGTTCGTACCACACAAGCTGCCCGTACGAGCTTACCAGATGCACTAAAGATATCTTTTGGCGGTGGTACGGTAATGGGCTTAGGCGTTGCTGGTCTTGCTGTTTTGGGTCTTACTTTATTCTTTATCATCTTCTTCCACGTTTTTATGAACGGTGTTTGGGAGCCAACAACCGTAGATGGTATTACCAGAACCCCCCAGGAATTAATGACTATCGTGCTTGAAACTTTAGCTGGATTCTCTCTTGGAGCTGAATCTATCGCTCTTTTTGCGCGTGTTGGTGGTGGTATTTACACAAAAGCTGCAGATGTTGGAGCCGATTTGGTAGGTAAAGTTGAAGCTGGAATTCCAGAAGACGATCCGCGTAACCCGGCTACAATTGCTGATAACGTTGGTGATAACGTAGGTGATGTTGCAGGTATGGGTGCCGATTTATTTGGTAGTTATGTTGCCACAGTACTTGCAGCGATGGTTTTAGGGAACTACGTGATAAAAGATATGGGCGGTGCAATTACAGATGCTTTTGGCGGTATTGGCCCAATTTTATTGCCAATGGCAATTGCAGGTGCAGGTATTATAATTTCTGTTATTGGCACAATGCTAGTTAAAATTAAAAGTAACGATGCGAAAGAAGCCCAAGTAATGGGTGCTTTAAACATCGGAAACTGGGTTTCTATAGTATTGGTGGCTATTTCGTGTTTTGTACTTGTAAAATGGATGCTTCCAGAAACAATGAATATGAGTTTCTTCGGTGAAGGACTACAAGAGATTTCTTCAATGCGCGTATTTTATGCCACTTTGGTTGGTTTGGTTGTAGGTGCCGTCATTTCATCGGTAACTGAATACTACACTGGTTTGGGTAAAAAACCAATCCTTAAAATAGTACAACAATCATCAACTGGTGCTGGAACCAATATTATTGCAGGTTTGGCAACAGGAATGATTTCTACCTTCCCTTCAGTATTACTTTTCGCAGGTGCTATTTGGGCATCGTATGCTTTTGCTGGCTTTTATGGTGTTGCACTTGCAGCATCTGCTATGATGGCTACAACCGCAATGCAATTTGCAATTGATGCTTTTGGACCTATTACTGATAACGCTGGTGGTATTGCCGAAATGAGCGAGCAAGAACCAATTGTTCGTGAACGTACCGATATTTTAGATTCTGTTGGTAATACAACTGCTGCAACCGGTAAAGGTTTTGCCATTGCTTCAGCTGCATTAACATCATTGGCACTTTTTGCTGCTTATGTAACCTTTACGGGAATTGATGGAATTAACATCTTTAAAGCGCCTGTTTTAGCTATGCTATTTGTGGGAGGAATGATTCCGGTTGTATTCTCTGCCTTGGCAATGAATGCCGTTGGAAAAGCTGCAATGCAAATGGTAAATGAAGTACGTCGACAGTTCCGAGAGATTCCAGGAATTATGGAAGGTACTGGAAAGCCACAATATGATAAATGTGTTGCTATTTCAACCAAAGCTTCTTTAAGAGAAATGTTATTGCCGGGAGTTATGACTATTGGTTTTCCACTTGTTATTGCTTTCGTTCCAATGATTTTTGGAATGGACAATATGGCAATCGCCGAAATGTTAGGTGGTTATATGGCTGGTGTTACCGTAAGTGGTGTGCTTTGGGCTATTTTCCAAAACAACGCCGGTGGTGCTTGGGATAACGCTAAAAAATCTTTTGAAGCGGGAGTATTGATCAACGGCGAAATGACCTATAAAGGAAGTGATGCACACAAAGCAGCCGTAACCGGTGATACTGTGGGTGATCCTTTTAAAGATACTTCAGGCCCTTCTATGAATATTTTGATTAAACTTACATGTTTGATAGGCCTTGTAATTGCACCGATTCTTGGAGGTCACACTAATGATACAATGGCTGCTGAAACCTCTTCCGAAGAAGTTTACTTTATTGATGCTGAAGGCAACAAAACAATTTTGACCGAAAAGCAAGTTCAATATATTGAAACCGGAAGCACCATTGAAGAAGGTGAAAACCTAAGGAACAAAACAGAAACTACTGTTGAAATGTTGAAAAACGACAACAACGATCAAGTAACGGCTAACGTTACTATTACAAGAACAGTTGATGGCGTGGAAACTACAGAAACCAAAACCTTTACTGGAACAGAGGAAGAAGTTCGCGCACAGTTAAAGGATGTGGATGGGGTAAAAATTAAAATAAAAGATAAAGAATAAATTTTTATTTCAGCCGAAAATTTAAAACACCAACCTGCAAGGTATTCAAAGCCTTGCAGGTTTTTTTATATCCCAAACTCCAAATCCCAAAAAAAATTATAATAGAATTTACTATCTTGGTACTGCTATGAATTATCATGATATTATTACTTTGGCCATTGCTTTTGGTCTGGGTTTGCTTGTAGGCCTTCAAAGGCAGAAAAGTGACCATGAAATGGCCGGTGTGCGCACTTTTACCCTCATCTCGGTTATGGGAGTTGTTTCGGCATTTTTGGCGCGCGACTTTAATAATCCTTTTATTCTTCCGGCTCTTGGAATATGTATCACTGCCCTGCTGGTAATCGCCAATATAATAAAACTCAAAAAACTAAATGACACTGATGTGGGTCAAACCACAGAAGTAGCAGCCTTGCTTATGTTCGCTATTGGGGCTTATTTGGTAATGGGCGATCGTGTGGTGGCGGTTATTGTGGGCGGCTCCATGGCTATTCTACTTTATATAAAGGAGCACCTTCACAATTTTATAGAAAAATTAAGTGAAAAAGATCTAGCAGCAATAATGACTTTCGCTGGAATATCATTAGTAATACTTCCACTGTTACCAGATAAAACTTATGGACCGTTGGATGTGTTAAATCCGCAGAATATTTGGTTGATGGTAACATTGATTGTGGGCATTAGCGTTATTGGTTATTTCATCTATAAATTTGTAGGGAAGAAGGTTGGTATAATTTCTAACGGAATTTTGGGAGGCCTCATCAGCAGCACGGCAACTACAGTAAGCTATGCCCGCAAAACAAAAAATTCAAATGCTATAAACAAAATGGCAGCTTTTGTTATTACAACAGCTTCCGCCGTTGCGTTGGTACGGGTTATGGTTGAGGTGGGTGTGGTCATTCCCGAAAAACTACCCGAACTCATTTTACCACTTGCCACAGTTTGTATGCTTATGGCACTGCTTTGTGTGGGTCTTTTTTACATCATAAGTAAAAATGGCGGGGATGAAAAAATGCCCGAACCCAAAAATCCGGCCCAGTTTAAAAGCGCTTTGATATTCGGACTTTTATATGGGGGTATTTTATTGGCAGTGGCTTTTACAAAACAGGAATTTGGAAATGATGCATTGTATGTGGTTGCCATTATAAGCGGCCTTACCGATGTGGATGCCATAACCCTTTCCCTTTCGCAATTGATGAAAGGTGGCGGTCTCAATACTGCAATGGGCTGGCGACTTATCCTTTTAGCTACGCTGTCCAACCTACTTTTTAAGGGAATTATGGCAGTCGTTCTCGGCACTCGACAATTGGCCAAATGGATAGGTATTTCCTTTGGAATAACCATCGCTTTCGGTTTACTGCTAATGTGGCTCTGGCCTGAAGCTTGGCATTTATAATTGCGTATGTTCAAGAAAGATCCTTTACAAATAATTACTTTCCGAAGTTACGGAACACCAAACCATTTGTACGTAAAGGGTCGTGCATTGGAAGACGAAAATATAGACCTTTCAAAAAAAGGTTTCTGGAACCTTCTTAGGAATACCTACAAGCGTTTCGAAACCGATTTGGTAACAAACGAACCACTAGTTTTAAAGCTTCCTGATGGCAGAAAAATTGAAACCAAAACAGATGAACAGGGCTATTTTTTGATAGATGCTATGGTGGAAAATCTACTTCCACTCACAGATGAAGAGGGTTGGCTTGCTTATTCAATTTCTTTTGTTGAAAATATTTCAGACCGTAAATTTCAAAACAACAATAACTTTATAGGCGAAGTATTAATTCCTTCCAAAGAAGCCAAATTTGGAATTATCAGTGACATAGACGACACAATTATTCATACAGGACTTACTTCCCGGTTTAAATGGGCGGTTATTAAAAATACCTTCTTTAAAAGAGCTGAGAAAAGGGTTCCATTGGAAGGTGCTGCAGATTTTTATAAAAAATTGCACGATGGAAAATCAGGCGCCGATTCAAATCCAGTATATTACGTTAGCCATGGTCCGTGGAACCTTTATAGATATTTGGAAGTATTTTTGGAGAAGCACAATTTTCCGAAAGGCCCAATTTTATTACGTGATTTTGTCAATCCTTTTACCAAAAAATACAAACCCGAAAAACCACAAAAACAAAAGGAGATTATCAATATTTTAAAGACATATCCCAAATTACCGTTCGTCTTGATTGGTGATAGTGGCGAGCACGACCCAGATATTTATATTGAAATAGCCGAAGCACATCCCGAACGTATTCTTGCAATCTATTTGCGAAACGTTAATCATAAAAAGAAAATGCTGCGTGTAAAGGGTTTATTTGAAAAATACGAAACCGTTCCAGTGTTGTTGGTTGAAAATAGCAAAGCAGCTGTTGAACATGCTAGGGAGATGGGTTTTATTCAGTAAGCTTTTGGAAGTAATCATAAATAGCGAGTTGAGACTGTACTTCCTCTTCAGAGTTTTTTACATATTCATTTTTCTGTTCGGCATCAATAATTCGGGCCTTTACGTTGTCGTTTAGCTCTATATTAATAATCTCTCTTACTGTTTTCTTATGATCTTCATCTAGTATAGGCGTAACCACCTCAATACGATGCGTTAAATTGCGCGTCATCCAATCTGCAGATCCAAAGAAAATCTTTTCATTACCATCATTTCCAAAAATATAAACCCGCCCGTGCTCCAAATATCTATCAACAATACTGGTGATGTAAATGTTCTTACTCTGTCCGCTAATACCAGGAACCAGTGAACATATCCCTCTAATTAGCAAGCGCACTTTTACTCCCGCATTACTGGCTTTATAGAGCTCTTTTATCATGCCTTTATCCTGTAGGCTGTTCATTTTTAAAATAATCAATCCTTTTTTGCCCTCGTTCGCAATTGCGATTTCCCTTTCTACTAAAGCAGTAAAGCGCTCGCGAGTTGAAAAGGGAGAAACAAGCAGTTCTTTGGTTTTTGGAACAATCATGTCGCGCTCCAAGACCATAAATACTTTTTTAAGGTCTTTGGTAATTTTTTTGTGAGCGGTCATCAACCCAAAATCTGTATAGAATGTTGCTGTATTTTCATTAAAATTACCTGAGGCAATATAGGCGTAGCGTTTTAGTTTGCCTTCAACCTCCCTTTCAATATAAAGTATTTTGGAATGTACCTTAATATCTGGATAACTGTAAATAACCCGCGCTCCATTCTTTCTAAAAACAGCCCCCCATTTTAAATTGTTATGCTCGTCAAACCTTGCTTTTACCTCAATAAAAATGGTTACATCCTTTCCGTTTTTTGCTGCTAAGGCAATGGCATCATTTAAGGCTGATTCATCGGCGGCACGGTAAATAGTCATCTTTATGGTTTTTACCTGTGGATCGTTTGCAGCCTCCTGCATCAATTTAATAACGGGTCTAAAGCTTTGATAAGGATAATATATTAGTTGGTCTTTTTGGTTAATGATATCGAAAATGGAATCACAATCTGCCAAAACAGGGTGGGGAAGGGGCGGCAATTCTTTGTTTGATAGATTTTGCTGAGTGGGGTTTGGGAAGCTGAAGAAATCTTTAAAATTATGATATCTTCCGCCCAACACCACATCGGTTTGATTTACGTCTAGCGCCTTTTTTAAAATTTCGCGAAAGTCTTCCGGCATAGCAGGATCTATCAAAATACGTGTAGCTTGTCCGGTATCACGTTTCGGTAATGCTGCTTTTATCTTTTCCATCAAATTCCCCGAGAATTCGTCTTCAATATATAGCTCCGCATCACGAGAAATCTTTAAGGAATGAAATGCAGTTTCCCTTTTTTTCGAAAATTCCTTTTGCAGACTGTATTTCAGAATATCATCAATAAAAGTGATGTGAAATGTTTTTTCATCTTCTGAAGGAAACACAAAAAAACGAGGTTCCGTATCGGGTATTTCTACCATTAAAAATTCATCTTCACCAGTCTTTGCTGCTAAATAGAGTCGTTCATTCTTTACAAATACAGAATGTGCTTCGGTACATGGGTTGCAGCTTATTTTGGTAATTTGTTTTAGACTTTCTTGATAATATTTGCTTGCAATTTCCTTTTGTTCTTCCGAAAAATCTTCGTGGCGGATTAAGTGTATTCCTTCCAAGGCTAATTGTGGAATAATCTCCTCATTAAAAATTCTTCCAAATTCTTTTTGCTGAACATCAACCTGCTCCTTAATTTCCTTTAAAACTTTATTGGGTTTGGTGATGAGTTTTTTCCGAAGTGGTTTTTTAATGTTTTTTATCTGTCGAATATCCGAAACACGAACACGAAAAAATTCATCGAGATTGGAAGAAAAGATAGCCAAAAATTTGATACGCTCGTAAAGGGGATTACGCCCGTCAGCTGCTTCCTGCAAAACGCGATGGTTAAAACGAAGCCACGAGAGATCGCGGTGGTAGAATTCAGTGTTGTAGAGTGATGCCATAGTGTAATGGCAAAATAATGGTTTTAAAAGTAAGTTTCTGTCAGGGAAATGTTAAGGTTTCCTTGAAAGTAACCAAATAAAAACCCTGCCAATTAGCAGGGTTTTTAAGTAAATATTAAAAAATATGATTACTCTTTTAAGAAGCTTAAAATAACTTCAGTAGTTGAAGTTACCGTAAAGCCACCTTGTGACATTGTCTGACTTTCCACAGCTTTCAATACCAAAGTATTATCAGTCAACTCTAGAATGGTTGCATCGTCAGTTTCGTTGTCAACAGTAATTGATAATGTATTATCGTTCATAACCCAATCTCCACTTGAAAGAAATTCAAGCCCTTCCACGTTTTGGGTAGTTGATTGTCCATTCACGGTAGTTGTTAATTCAATACTATAACTTCCGTCAGAAATAACTTTTTTAGGATTCTCAGTAAATGTTAAGGTGTAATTAATGTCATAAGCTTCCCCAACGTAATCTGCAGTAATAGTTTGTCCTTGACCAGAGGTTGTTGTGTTTCCAGTATAATCCACAGCTGTGCCTCTCCAAACCCCAACAATTTCACCATTGTTAGTTGTTTCTGGGTTATCATCGTCTTTTGAACAGGAAATAGTTAAAGAAATAAAAGCAGTAAAAAGGATTAATTTAAAAATTTTCATTTGTAATTTTTTACGTGTTAATAATATGTTAAGGGGCGCAATATATAAAATTTATTAAACGTAAAAAAAGAAGAAATTTTAGTTTTTTCTGTTGTTTAAAACAACCCGTGAAGCTCAGCGTCTATCTTGTTGATTACCTGGCCCAAATGTTCTGGATCGTCCACAAAATTAATATTGTCCACGTCAAAAATAATTAAGTTTCCTTTGTCATAGTCGTGGATCCAAGCTTCGTAGCGTTCGTTCAGACGGCTTAGATAATCAATGCTGATGGAGTTTTCATAATCGCGGCCGCGTTTGTGAATTTGGTCTACCAAATTTGGAATTGAACTTCGCAGGTAAATTAACAAATCAGGACCTTCGGTAACACTTTCCATAAGTTCGAAAAGAGAACGATAGTTTTCAAAATCTCGGTTGGTCATCAAACCCATTGCGTGAAGGTTTGGGGCAAAAATGTAGGCATCTTCGTAAATAGTACGATCTTGAATTACACTTTTTCCCTTTTCACGGATTTCAAGAATTTGGCGAAAACGACTGTTCAAAAAATAGATTTGCAAGTTGAAGGACCAGCGCTCCATTTGGTTGTAAAAATCATCCAAATAAGGGTTGTCTTCCACATCTTCATAATGGGCCTGCCATTTGTAATGTTTTGCCAATAAACGGGTAAGGGTGGTTTTTCCGGAACCTATGTTTCCTGCAATTGCAACGTGCATAGTTATTCTTTAATTGGGAGGGTTAGTTTAAAAGTGTGCAAAATTTTGCCGTCATAAATATACAGGAAATCATTGGTAAGCTGCAAATCTTTAATTGTTATTTCTGGGAATGACAACTTCACGGTTTCGTGTGAAACGGCATTATTCCGCTTTGCGAAATCAGGAATGTAGTAAAGTGAATTTTCCTTAAGGGCTACCAAATTTTCGTTTTGTTGAATTATTTTTTCATAGTCTTCTGAAGGTGCTTCGTTCAGAATACTTCCATAGATATTAAAGGCACGGAGTTTCTTTTCTGTTAAAGTGAAGCAATAATTAAAATTGCTTGCCTGCGAAAGTAGTTTTCCCGGAAAAGGTTGTGAAACTACGGTCTGTTGTTTGGAACCGTAATTATAAAGTTCCAGTTGCTGGGTGTCAACATTAAAAAGCCATAGACTGTTACTTCCTGCATTGTTGGCGGTGCTGACATTTAGAAATTTAGGCAGATTATTAAAATTTATACGTTCAATTTCACTTAATTTATTGTCCAACAGAACAACCGTGTTTGTGTCCTGAAAAAACACGACCACTTTTAGCGGATTTATAATATCTACAGAAGTGATCCGCCCCAGTTGCAGATCGTTGAAACGAAAATTTCCATCTGGCCCTTGTTTATTGATTACCCGATCTTTTATAAAATAACTGTTTTTATAATTGTCTAAGCCTATAAACTTATCCGCAACAAGAGGCACCTTGCTCACGGGAGCAAGACTTTGTGCAGTGCAAAGCTGGGAAATAAGTAGGAAAAGAATGAAAAATGGTTTCATAAAGTTGGCAAGTTACAAAATGGAGGTATCATTTAAACGAAAAATTATGTAACAGATTACAACTTGACTCGTCTTAGTGGTAGTGGACAATAATTTGTTCAAACAAATTAAACTATTTTTAAACATTTTGGTCAAACTACTTTAACTTTGACAAAAATCATCAATAAATTGTTATGCAAAAATATATTCTAATTTTCCTTCTATTATTTTCCTTCGTAATTAACGCTCAAAGCATAAGTGGCCAAGCTTATTACGAATCCAAAACCACGGTTGATATGGACGCCCTTGGCGGTGGTCGGGAAATGAGCGAGGAGATGAAAAAAACGGTGGCTCAAATGATGAAAAGCGCATTGGAGAAAACTTACATCCTCACTTTCAACAAAGACGAATCTATATATAAAGAACAGGAAAAGTTGGATGCCGCACCTATAAATCCCGGTTTTAAGATGATGATGAGCAGCTACACACCTGGCGCGCAATATAAAAATCTAAACACGGGACAAATTGTCGAGGAAAATGAATTCTTCGGAAAACAATTTTTAGTGACAGACTCCATACATACGTTAGATTGGCAAGTAACTAAGGAATCAAAGACTATTGGACAATACATTGCATTTAAAGCGACTGCAATAAAAAAGGTAGATCCAAACGATTATAGTATGGCGCGTCCAAAAAAGAAAGAAGAAAAGGAAAATACTGAAGTAAAAAAAGACACTACACAGCCCCAAGACCCTATGGATATGATTGAAATTCCAGAAGAAATTGAGGTCACTGCATGGTTCACTCCTCAAATTCCAGTAAGCAACGGCCCTGGAGAATTTGCTGGTCTGCCCGGTCTTATTTTAGAACTTAATGTTTACAGAACTACACTTTTGTGTTCCAAAATTGTAATGAACCCAAAAGATGCCGATAAAATTGAACCGCCAAAAAAAGGAAAAGAAGTAACACGCGCCGAATATGTTAAAATTGTAAAGGAAAAAACAGACGAGATGCGTGAGAATTTTAGAGGTCGTGGAGGCAATGGTCGCCGGGGCGGTGGATTTTAAGAATGCATAGGTCTCGACTGCGCTCGAAGGGCCATTTATTTTGTCCATTCGAGCGCAGTCGAGAAGTTTTTTGACTACTAAGTTATATGAAAAAATTTTTAATTTTATTTCTCTTCACATTCTCTTTTACCATTTCGGCACAAAGCATAAAAGTAAAGGGAACCATTAAGGACAGCATAGGCAATCCGTTGGAGTTTGCCAATGTTATTGCGAGTATAAAATCAACCGGCGCAACAGAGTCCTATGGAATAACAAACTATCAAGGACGTTACCAATTAGATCTTCCAAAGGGAAATAATTACGTTTTACGGGCAAGCTTTCTAGGTTATGAAAGTAAGGAACAAACCGTAAATGTTTCCACCGATTCAGAAAATATTGATTTGGACTTCATCTTAAACCCCCAGGAAAACCAATTGGATGATGTGGAAATCGTTTATGAAATGCCTGTAACTGTAAAAGGCGATACTATTGTTTATAACGCAGACAGCTTCACAAATGGCGATGAACGCAAACTGGGCGACGTGATGAAAAAACTTCCCGGTGTTGAGGTAAACGACGATGGCGAAATACAAGTAGAAGGTAAAACCGTAACAAAAGTTATGGTTGAAGGCAAGGATTTCTTTGACGGCGATAGTAAATTAGCCACCAAAAATATCCCCGCGGATGCTGTGGATAAAGTGGAAGTGCTTCGCAATTACAACGAAGTGGACCAAATGCGCGGATTAGGGAATGATCGCGACAACGTGGCGATAAATATTAAGTTGAAGGAAGGGAAGAAAAATTTCTGGTTCGGGGAAGTTACCGCTGGTGGTGGAATTGCAGATGAATATGGAGATGAAAATGGAAGGTATTTAGTGCATCCAAAACTATTTTACTATAGTCCAAAATACAGTATAAATATAATTACTGATTTCAATAATATTGGGGAAGTTCCTTTTACGTTTCGGGATTATTTCAATTTTACGGGCGGATTTAAAAACTTCAACAAAGGCGGCGGAACCAATTTTAGAATTAGCGACAGCGACCTGGGTTTTGCTGTCTCGCAAAATGATCGCGCAAAAAGTATTGACGCAAAATTTGTTGCAGGAAACTTTAGTTATGCCGTAAATGACAAACTGGATATTAGTGGTTTTGGAATATTGAGCGATAATAAAACCAATATTGTTAACAATTCAATCCGTCAATACATAGACCAAGGAGTTACTGAGAACACAAATGCCAACAATGACCAGCGCAACCAATTGGCAATGCTTAAATTAAGCAGCACCTATAAACCGAATAAAAATTTTCAGCTGGATTATGACGCTTTGCTGAAAACTTCAAAGCAAAGCGAGGACGACGCGACTATTTCTATTGTGGGTGGCAATCAAAATGATATTTCTGAATTAAAAGAAAACAAGCCATTTTCCATAAATCAAACGGCGAATGCCTATTATACTTTAAACGACAAAAATATTTTTGCTGCCGAAGTGCAACATCTTTATCAAAACGAAGATCCCTTTTATCAAGCCGTTCAGGATTCCATTCCTTTTCGTGGGGTTTTTACACAGATAAATCCATTTGATCCCTTTAATAGCGATGCAGATACTTTTGATCCTTTGGAGCAATCAGACAGATACAATGTAAATCAAAACAAAACCGTAAAGAGCAACAAACTAGATGCAAAAGTTGATTATTACTACGTTTTGAATAATGTAAGCAACCTTAATTTTACTATAGGAACTACTTATAGCAACCAAAAATTCAACTCCAGTATTTTTCAGATTTTGGACAATGGAAACCAAAATCCTTTTTCCGAAGACGATTTTAATAATGATGTAACGTACACTTTTACGGATGCTTTTTTTGGACTTCACTATAAATTGAAAAGCGGAAAATTTATTTTTAATCCGGGCGTTACGCTTCACAATTACAATTTGAAAAATGAACAGTTGGGCACAACTTCCGTTCAAAACGATTGGATGGTTCTGCCAGATGTAAATATTGTTTTGGAACTTAAGAAAAGTGAAAATCTACGTTTCAATTATGCAATTACTTCAGAATATAGTGACGTAAATAATTATGCTCAAGCATACGTTTTCAATAATTATAATCGACTTTTTCGAGGAAATCGAGAATTGGAAAATTCGCTTTCGCACAGTTATAATTTAACGTATTTCAGTTTCAATCTTTTCAATTATACAAACTTGGGAGGTAATTTGAGCTACACACGACGGATTGACGCTATCAAAACAAATACAGATTTGAAAGGCATAAGTCAATTGAGCAGTCCAGTGAATTTTGACAGCAACTTCCCCGATGAAACTTTTTCAGTAGTTGGACGGTTCAGCAAAACGGTTAAAAAAGTACAGTTTAAACTTGATGCGGCTGTGTTTTTGAGCAAAACGAACAACACGATAAACGATGAAATTCGTGAAAGTCAAAGTTTAACACAAAACTATAATGCGAGTGTACAAAGTAATTTTAAAACGTTTCCAAATTTTGAAGTAGGCTATCGCTATATTAAAAATGAATATGATAATGGGGGTATAGAGCAAATTTTTTTTACAAACCGTCCGTATGCAAATGTGAATCTTAGGTTTTTGAAAGATTTCAATTTTTTTGCGGAATGGGATTACTACAACTATTCCAACGATGCCAAAACATTGGAGAACAAATATTCTTTTTTTAACGCCGATCTGTACTTTAAACCTAATGATGGTGCTTGGGAATTTTCGGTGCAGGCTACCAATATTTTGAATACAGAATCCATTAACAACGATAGTTTTAATGACCAATTTAACACTACTTCACAGTATTCTGTAATGCCACGGATTGTGATGTTTGTAATAAAATACGACCTGTAAAAAATGCTCTCCTGCTTTGAAGGGAGGGCTTGGGGGTGGGATGTTTTTCGTATCTTTCCCTCTAAAATTGTCCACCATGCGAAATATCTTCCTCGGAATTGTAATTGCTTTTGTAATCGTCTTTGGTCTACGTTATTGTGAAAACCGAAAAGACAATCGCGAAACACTTGAAGCAAACACGGCATTAATTCAAAAAGAATTAAAAAACGTTGGAAAATTGATTGTTACAGAAGGCAGTTACGCACAGGTTTTTACTTATAAAGACAGTAAAGATTTATTCTACGGACTGCTTGACGCCCAAAAAAAAGCATTAATCGTTGTAAATACGAAGGCAAGTATAGCGTATGATTTAAGCAAAGTAAATACAACTGTGGATGAAAGGACAAAAACCGTAACCATAACAAACATTCCGGAACCGGAACTTTCAATCAGTCCAGATATTGAATATTATGATGTGACGCAGGATTATTTAAACCAGTTCAACGCTTCAGATTATAACAAAATAAAAAGCCGTGTTGAAAAATTACTTCGTAAAAAAATTGAAAAATCGGAGTTGCGAACAAATGCTGAAAATAGATTGATTTCAGAGCTTCAGAAAATATATATTTTGACTAATACTATGGGATGGACATTACAGTATAATGGAAAACCCATTGAAGAAGAAGATCTTCTGAAGCTGAAATTATAGTTTATTGTTCAAACTATACCAGCCACCACCATTCATCGCTTCAATACCATTATTTTTTAGAATCCCCGCAGCGCTTGCACTTCGCATTCCGCTGGCGCAACACACAATCACTGGTTTATTCCATTTCTTTATTTCGCCTATTTTTGAAGAAATGTTCTGCAACGGAATGCTTTTTGAGCCAGGAATAGCCCCGCTGTCATATTCGCCTTTGCTTCGCACATCAACAATGATGGCGCCACGGCTTTTAAAATCCTCAATTTTTTTTGTTTTGTTTCCGAATAAAAAATCTAGTAGTCCCATATAAAAAAATCTAGTTGTCACCTTGAGGGCAGTCGAAGGGTCTTTTAATTAATATTTAAATTTTGTTTAACCTTAATAAGTTGCAATCCTCCATCAATTAAATTTGCCACTTTTGGTCTTTGCTGTTTCAAATTTAAAAGATGTTCTAAAACTTCTTCTGGGAAATCTGAATCAGTTTTATAAATTAATTCATAAATCTCTAAAGAAAGCAACCAGTCGTTATGGTGATCCTCTTTTAAAGATTTAAAAATTGATTTCAGCTTTGTCGTATCTATTTCACCAGAATTACGAATCTCCTGAACTTCTTTATAGCGTAAATTCAATGCCATTTCTTTTTCTGAAAGTGCAACTCGAATAGTCTCTTTTGATGAAATATGATTTGTCAAATCAAACGAATGGTAATCTGCAGCTCCTGCAAAAGCAGAAACAATTTCTTTACCCACGGCCATATCAAAATCGCCCATTTCTGGAGAAAACAGTATTTCATCTTTATACTTTACAGTACAATCCGTAAATTGAATAAGCATCAATTCTCCTCTTAAATTCCGTATGCCGGTAACGTTCAAACCAGCAACCGTTATTCCACTTTCGAACTCAAAAGCAATTGGTTTTCCATCGTAAAAATCATAAGCTTGTAAATCGCGAGGCCCCATATTTTCTATGGCGAGATTGATACCCTTCAATTTCCCTAAAGGCGAGCGGAAGCCGTTTTTATGCCGGCTTACGCCGTGGCCAATTACTTCTTTTTCACGGTAACTAAGCGCTGTTTTGCCTTCGGTTTCAAAATAAACAACTTCATTATCCTCGTTTTTTATCATTCGCCTAAAATGACCGCTTATTTGCAGCCCAGTGCTGATTTCAATCGTACCGAGTTGTTTCGATTTTATCAGTTTTTTTAGACCGCGCCACCCGCCTTTCCGCACGGCCATGGTGTTTGCAAATTCTTCCAAAACTTCCTGTAAATATGCAAAATCTGGCGTTACATAAAGCTGTGGTTGGGGTTTTGTAATATCGAAATCTTGATAAGCCGCTTCAATGGAATAGGGGATTTTCTTCACTTCATCCTTCATACACCAAACGCTTTCGCCAATGGATGAAAGCAGTCCGGCTCCGTAAATCTTTGGACTTTCTACTGTGCCAATCATACCGTATTCTACTGTCCACCAGTGTAAGTTTCGAATTAATGATATTTCCGAAGCTTTCACTTTTTTGTTTTGAAGTTCCTCTACCCGAGCTTCGGCAGCATTTATCAATTCTTGCGAAATTCCTTCTGCTTCCTTTAAAATGGAAAGTTCGCGAACAGCTTCATACATATCAATATCGTGGGCGCTGGAAATTGCTTTTGCCCCAACTTCGCCAAAACGACGTAAATATTCTGCATAATCCGGACTTGCAATAATGGGGGCGTGGCCAGCACCTTCGTGAATAATATCGGGTGCTGGGGTGTATTCTATATTTTCAAGTTGACGAATATCGCTCGCAATTACAAGCACTTTGTAAGCTTGAAATTCCATAAAAGCATTTGGCGGAATAAATCCGTCCACAGCAACGGCTGCCCATCCAATTTCCTTTAAAATTCGGTTCATGCCGTACATAGAAGGGATTTCGTTAATGGAAATACCAGTTTTTTTAAGCCCTTCCACATAACTTTCATGCGCCACTTTGCTCAAATAATCCACGTTTTTCCGCATTACATAGCGCCACACCGCTTGGTTTATGGGTGTATATTGCTCATAATCCTGGGGTTTTATATATTGCTTTAAATGCGGCGGTAACCGATCCAACAATTCGTTGGTTTCAATTTTGCTTTCCATAAAGTCAAAAGTAGGGTAGACCTACCAAGTTTCCAAAGGCTTAAAGACCTAATTTTTGTATCTTGCACCTTCAAGTAAAAAACTTAGTTTTGTTTATCATCTTAAAGCAGATTAGTGGCGAAATTTCATAAAATAAAAGTAAAGAACGTTTACAAAGAAACCGATGATTGTTCGGTAATTACTTTTGACGTGCCTGCAGACTTGGAAGAGGAATTCAACTTCCGGCAAGGGCAACATTTAACCTTAAAGGCGGATATAGAAGGCGAAGATACGCGCCGCTCTTACAGTTTGTGTTCCAGCCCTATCGATAAGCAATGGCAGGTAGCCGTAAAAACAATTCCGGGAGGCAAGTTTTCAACGTATGTAAATTCAAAATTACAGGCCGGCGATATGCTCGAAATAATGGAGCCTAGCGGTATGTTTGGCGTTGAAATTGAACCCGAAAAAGCCAAAAACTATCTGTTTTTTGCAGCCGGAAGCGGCATTACGCCTGTGCTTTCCATGATTAAAACACACTTGGCACTGGAGCCTAACGCAACTTGCAAGCTGTTTTATGCGAATAGAACAGCGAAATCCATTATCTTTAAGGAAGCTTTGGAACAACTGCGAAACCAATATTTCGGCAGATTGGAAATCTATTATTTCCTTACAAAGGAACGCCGAGATATTGAACTTTTCAACGGCCGTTTTGATGATGAAAAGATGCAGATTTTAACCAAAACGTTTATTGATATCCCTGATACCAGTGAAGTTTTTCTTTGCGGTCCAGAAGAAATGGTAAATTATGTTAGCAGCTATTTAATTGATGCTGGTTTGCCGAAAGAATTGATTCATTTTGAATTGTTTGTAACAGGGCTTACTGAAGAAGATAAAAAGCGTGCCGAACGCTTGGCACAGCAAAACGTGGAAGGTGTTGAGATAACCATTGTAGATGCTGGAAAGGAATTCCAATTTACAATGACTAAAGATTTTGATAACATACTCGATGCTGCTTTGGCCGCTGGAGCCGACTTGCCCTTTGCTTGTAAAGGCGGAGTCTGCAGTACTTGCAAATGCCAAATTGTAGAAGGCAGCGTAGAGATGAAAATAAATTATGCTTTGGAAGAAAAGGAAGTGGCACAAAACTTTGTACTGAGTTGCCAGGCTGTGCCCACATCAGAAAAAGTAAAAGTAGATTTTGATGTTTAATCCCCGCAAATGCGGAATCTCAATATTTTTAATTGAGAAAATAAATTAAGCGATTATGAGTGAAAAGGATATTAAGAACTTAGAAGAAATTTTTGAAGCCCGAATAGCACGGGATGAAAAGATAGAGCCGAAAGATTGGATGCCTGAGAAATATAGGCAAACCCATATTCGGCAGATAAGCCAGCACGCACATAGCGAAGTTGTAGGAATGCTTCCAGAAGGCAATTGGATTACCCGTGCCCCTTCATTACGAAGAAAAGCCGCGCTTTTGGCCAAAATTCAAGATGAAGCAGGTCACGGATTATATCTGTATTCCGCCTGTGAAACATTGGGTATTTCCAGAGATGAACTTTACGAACAACTTCACAGCGGAAAGGCGAAATATTCATCAATTTTCAACTATCCCACTATTACCTGGGCAGATATGGGCGCAATTGGCTGGTTGGTTGATGGTGCCGCGATAATCAATCAAGTGCCGCTTTGCAATACTTCTTTCGGTCCTTATGCAAGAGCGATGGTGCGTGTTTGCAAGGAAGAAAGTTTTCATCAACGTCAAGGTTTCGAAATTATGCTTACGCTTTGCCGTGGTTCCGAAGAACAAAAAGCAATGGCGCAGGATGCACTGAACCGCTGGTGGTGGCCAAGCTTAATGATGTTGGGCCCAACCGATGCCGAATCTGTTCATACAGAACAGTCGATGAAATGGAAGCTAAAACGAAAAAGTAATGACGAACTGCGTCAACAATTCATAGATCAAACTGTGCCCCAGGCAGAATTAATAGGATTGACCATTCCAGATCCAGATTTAAAATGGAACGAGGAAAAAGGGCAGTATGATTTTGGCGAAATAGATTGGGATGAATTTTGGCAAGTGGTAAAAGGCCACGGTCCCTGCAATAAGGAACGTATGAAAGCAAGAGTTGATGCTTGGAATAATGGCGAGTGGGTAAGGGATGCAGCAATGGCTTACGCAGAAAAGAATGCAAACAAGAAAGTAGCTAAAGCAAGTTAAGATGGAAAACAATAAAAAAAATTGGCCTCTTTGGGAAATATTCGTCCGCAGTAAAAATGGATTGGAGCACCGTCATTTCGGAAGCCTTCACGCGGCCGATGCAGAAATGGCTTTGGAAAATGCCCGTGATGTTTATACGCGCCGAAATGAAGGCGTAAGTATTTGGGTGGTAGAAAGCAAACATATCACCGCTTCAAATCCAGAGCAAAACGGTGAAATGTTCGAGCCTGCTCAGGACAAAGTATATCGTCACCCTACCTTTTACGATTTACCGGATGAGGTGAAACATATGTAGTGGGAAATCGAAATCGAAACTGAAATCGGAAAATTAAGAGTTACAACTTAGACAGTCGATTTGAAGATTTTGCGGCATCAGTTGTTGTTATTTTTAAAGATCCACCCAAATCATTTGCGGCTAATTATCTTGCCAAACAGCTTATAAGGTCTGCTTGTTCATCTGCATTAAATTTTGGAGAATTTGAAGGTGCGGGTTCAGATAAAGATAGAGCTAATAAATTAAGAATTACTTTGAAAGAATTGCGAGAATCACTAAGAAATATTAATATTCAAGTTAAAGCAAATCTCATTGAGTCTAATAAAATGGTAGCAGTACGAAATGAAAATGATGAACTAATAAGAATTGTTGTTTCACTTCTTAAAAAATATAGCTAATGTGTTCGATTTCGATTTGAGTTTCGATTTCGATTTTAATAATTTAAAATGAAACATATATATAATTACATCCTCACAATCGCCGACAACTCTCTAATTCTCGCGCAACGATTGGGAGAATTGTGCGGTCACGGCCCGAGTTTAGAAACAGATATTGCCCTGACCAATATTTCCTTGGATTTACTCGGTCAGACACGAAGTTATTATCAATATGCTGCAAAAATTTCCGGAGAAAATAAAACAGAAGACGATATCGCTTTTCTAAGAATTGAAAGAGAATATAGAAACTGTTTATTGGTAGAACAACCGAATACACATTTTGGGCATGTAATTGGCCGGCAGTTTTTATTTGATGTATATCACTATATGCTGATGGAAAATCTTCAAGACAGTAATGATGAAACTTTGGCTGCAATCGCAAAAAAAAGCATTAAGGAGGTAAGTTACCACAAACGCTTTTCCAGTGATTGGATAAAACGATTAGGTGATGGCACTGAAGAGAGCAATTCAAAAATACAGGAGGCAATAAACGATTTGTGGCGATATACTGACGAACTTTTCTTTATGACAGACGAAGAAAAGGCTATGGCAAAAGAAGGAATTGGAATTGATGTTTCAACTTTTAAAGAAAAATATTACGAGGAAGTTTCCGAAGTTTTAAAAGAAGCAACCCTTACGGTCCCCGAAAATAAATATTTTGCCAAAGGCGGAAAACTAGGAGTTCATACCGAACATATGGGGTATATTTTGGCCGATTTGCAGTACATGCAACGCACGTATCCAAATATGACTTGGTAATGAATTCTCGTGAAGACGGGAATCTCTTAAAGTGAAAGAAAAATTATGTTGACCGAAACAGCACATATCGAAAAACATTTAATCCCCGTTCTGAAATCTGTTTCAGATCCCGAAATTCCTGTGCTTTCAGTTTTAGCGCTTGGTGTGATCCGAGAAGCAGTTGAAGAAAATGGAATTGTAAAAATAAAACTTACACCAACATATTCCGGTTGTCCCGCCATGGACGTTATTGGGGATGATTTAAAAAAAGCTTTTTCAGAAATAGGTAAAAAAGCTGAGGTAGAATTGGTTCTTTCACCAGCTTGGTCCACCGATTGGATTAGTGAAGAGGGACTTCAAAAAATGGAGGAATATGGCATTGCTCGTCCTTTATCAGAATCGCACGATAAAGATGTTTTACTTGGAGAAAAAAAATTGGTAAAATGTCCGCAATGCGGCAGTAAAAATACCCAGTTAGTTAGTCAATTTGGTTCCACCGCCTGCAAGGCACTTTTTAAATGTGACGATTGCCAAGAACCGTTTGATTACTTTAAATGTTTAAAATAATAACGAAATGTGCCCCCTGAGCGCTTCCGATAGTTATCGGGGCGAAGGGTCTTTTAAAATATATAAATTTGGATAAAAGCATAACCACACAAATAGAAAATAAAGTAGCAACCTTAACGCTTAACCGGCCCGAGGTTTTCAACAGCTTCAATCGTGAAATGGCACTGTTGCTTCAAAGCGAATTGGATGCTTGCGAGAAAAATGCGGAAGTGCGCGCAATCGTAATTACTGGAAGCGGAAAAGCCTTTTGTGCCGGACAGGATTTAAAGGAAGTTACTTCACCGGAATTGAATCCAGGTTTCAAAAAAATTCTTGAGGAACATTACAATCCAATTATTTCCCGAATCCGAAATATTGAAAAACCAGTGATTAGCGCCATTAATGGCGTTGCAGCTGGCGCAGGTGCAAACATCGCTTTGGCGTGTGACGTTGTGATTGCTTCGGAAAACGCAAGCTTTATTCAAGCTTTCAGTAAAATTGGATTGGTGCCCGATAGTGCGGGAACTTTCTTTTTGCCACGATTGATTGGTTTTCAAAAAGCTTCAGCATTAATGATGCTGGGCGATAAAGTCTCTGCCCAAGAAGCCGAAAAACTTGGAATGGTTTATAAAGTGGTTTCTTCGGAAAGTTTTATGGAAGAAGTGAATACTATTGCAAACACAATGGCGAATATGCCTACAAAAGCATTGGGTTTAACAAAGCGTTTGTTAAACAATTCAATGCAAAATTCTTTGGAAGAACAATTAAATTTGGAGAGCAAACTCCAAATTGAATCTGCCCAAAGTGAAGATTATGCCGAAGGTGTTGATGCGTTTGTAAACAAAAGAAAACCTAATTTTAAAGGAAAGTAAATGATTAAAAACGTTGGAATTATAGGAAGCGGAACAATGGGAAGCGGTATCGCACAAGTAGCCGCAACAGCAGGTTGTTCCGTGAAATTATACGATACAAAAACCGAAGCCTTGGATAGAGCCAAAGCTGATTTGAAAAAAATAATGGATCGGTTGGTTGAAAAAGGAAAAATTGATTCCGAAGAAAAAGAGCGTATCCAAAACAACATAAAGTACGTCAATTCACTAAAAGAATTGAAAGACTCTGACTTGACAATTGAAGCGATAGTTGAAAATTTGGACGTGAAAAAGAATGTATTTTCAACTCTCGAAAAGTTTGTAAGTGGCGATTGTATCATCGCTTCAAATACTTCTTCACTTTCAATAGCATCTATAGCTTCTTCATTGCAAAAGCCGGAACGTTGCATTGGAATCCACTTTTTCAATCCTGCACCATTAATGAAATTGGTTGAGGTAATACCAGCCATTCAGACTTCCGATGAAACTTTAAAAGTATCAGTAAAAACAATAAAAGACTGGAGAAAAACAGTTGCGGTTGCAAAAGACACTCCCGGATTTATAGTGAACCGAGTTGCGCGGCCTTTTTACGGTGAAGCGCTCCGGATTTATGAAGAAGGAGTTGCTTCTTTCTCCGAAATAGATTCGGCAATGAAAGAAATTGGCGGTTTTAGAATGGGGCCTTTCGAACTTATGGATTTTATTGGTAACGATGTGAATTACACCGTAACCGAAACTGTTTTTGAGGCATTTTACTACGATCCGCGCTATAAACCTTCTTTCACCCAGAAGCGCTTTGCTGAAGCTGGCTATTTGGGTAGAAAAAGTGGGAAAGGATATTATGATTATTCTGAAAATGGACAAATGTCAGTTCGAGCGCAGTCGAGAACGAATGTAGGTGAGAAGATGTCGGATAAAGCTATTTTTGAAAGAATTCTTGTTATGCTAATCAACGACGCTGCCGACGCATTATTTTGGAACATCGCTTCTGCTGAAGATATAGACAATGCAATGACCAAAGGTGTAAACTACCCAAAAGGATTATTGGCTTGGGCAGATGAAAAAGGAATAGAGTGGTGTGTAAAAAAAATGGACGAACTTTACAATGAATATCACGAAGACAGATATCGTTGTTCGCCACTATTGCGAAAAATGAAAATTGAAAACAAAACTTTCTTTTAAATGCTTGAAGCTGAAAAAATTCCGGTAAAAATGCTTAGTCAGGATGCATTTAGTTCTTGGCTGGGTATCAAAATATTGGAGGTTGCAAAGGGCCGATGTAAAGTAGCAATGACCGTTCGCAAAGAGATGCTCAACAGCATGAACAAAGCCCACGGCGGCATTAGTTATAGTCTTGCAGACACGGCTTTCGGCTTTGCTGCAAACACCCACGGAAAATATGCAGTGTCAATAGAAACTTCGATAAATCATATTGAAGCGTTGAATGAAGGGGATTATCTAACAGCAGAATCTGTAATTGAAAAAGTGGGGAATAAACTAGGTTTCAATATCGTTGAAGTAAAGCGCGGTGATGAACTGGTTGCACTTTTTAAAGGCGTAGTTTATAGAACAAGCAAAGATTGGGAATAGCAAAATTAAATTGATCCATTAACAAATATAAATGTTCAAATTATGAAATGGCAAGGTAGAAGACAAAGCGGTAACTTAGACGATCGTCGTGGTATGAGTAAAGGCAAGTTAGCTGCAGGTGGCGGTATAGTAGTTACATTAATTGTACTTGGCCTGCAGTTTTTTGGTGGGGAAACAGGTCAGCAACTAGCACCTATTGTGGAACAATTAGGCAACAGTCAAACTGTTCAGCAAACCGAGCAAAGGGAACTTACGGCCCAAGAAAAAGAAATGGGTAATTTTATGGGTACCGTTTTGGCAGACACCGAAGATGTTTGGAACCAAGTTTTCAGACAAAATAATATTGGGAATTATGAAGAGCCAATCATGGTTTTATTCACAGATGCAGTAAACACCGGCTGCGGAAATGCTAGTTCAGCTTCTGGACCCTTTTACTGTCCAAGAGATCAAAAATTATATATGGATTTAGCTTTTTTTGATGAATTAAAAAATCGCTTTGGGGCAAAGGGAGGCGACTTTGCGATTGCTTATGTTACAGCTCACGAAATAGGCCACCACGTGCAGACATTGCTTGGTACTTCACAAAAAGTAACGCAATTACAACAACAAAATAGAAGTGAGGCCAATAGATTATCAGTGGCACTAGAACTTCAAGCCGATTTCTATGCAGGTATTTTTGCCCATTACAATAAAAAATATCTCGAAGAAGGAGATATTGAAGAAGCTATGAGTGCGGCAAATGCTGTGGGTGACGATGCCATTCAAAAAAGAACACAGGGCAGTGTCAGGCCAGATAGCTTTACACACGGAACATCCGAACAACGAAAAAAATGGTTTATGAAAGGTTATAATTCTGGCGATATGAGGCAAGGTGATACTTTTGCTGAAATTTTAAATCAGTAACATCTTCCGCTTTAAACTATGGTGAAGCACAAGGTGCAGAATCAAAAAGGGATTTTATTCATAAAATGAAATTGGTTTTAAGGAATTAAGGGAATCATAAGTTAATTTGCAAATTATAAAAGAGGCAGATTTAATTACTCAAAAGGATGAATTTATTTGCATTAAAATGAATGTAAAGAACTTGTAGCAATATTTGCGGCAAGTATCAAAACAACAACACAAAAAATATAAAACCGAAAAATGTGAAATTTTAAAGTGAAAAGTGATAACGATGACACTTTTGCATTTTACATTTATCATTTAAAATTTAAACTTTGAAAGAAGCATATATTATAGACGGAATACGAACACCTATAGGTAGCTATCAAGGAACGTTAAGCGCTGTTAGAACTGATGATTTGGCGGCTTTGGTAATTACTGAAATAGTAAAACGTAATCCAAACATTCCCAAAAGAAGCATACGATGATGTAATTCTTGGCTGTGCAAATCAAGCGGGTGAAGATAATAGAAATGTTGCAAGAATGGCGTCGCTTTTGGCGGGCTTGCCATTAACTGTTCCCGGGGAAACGGTAAACAGACTTTGCAGCAGCGGTCTCTCGGCGATCATACATGCTAACAGGGCGATAAAAGCTGGCGATGGCGATTTGTTCATTTCGGGCGGAGTTGAAAATATGACCCGCGGGCCCTATGTAATCGCAAAACCATCCAAAGCATTTGGAACGGATTCAAAAATGTATGATTCCAGTTTCGGTTGGCGCTTCGTAAATCCAAAAATGGCCGAAATGTACGGTACGGATGGAATGGGAAATACGGCCGAAAACTTGGTCGAAAAGCACAATATTAATCGAGAGGACCAAGATGCTTTTGCCTACCATTCACAAATGAAAGCTGCAAAGGCCCAGGAAAATAGGCGTTTGGCAAAGGAAATTGTGCCCGTGGAAATTCCACAGCGTAAAAAGGACCCGATTATTTTTAAAGATGACGAATTCATTAAACCAGGAACGACCAAAGAAATCTTGGCAAAACTGCGACCTGCTTTCAAAAAAGATGGAAGTGTAACTGCGGGAAACTCTTCAGGATTAAATGATGGTGCCGCCGCAACAATTATTGCTTCGGAAGATGCCGTGAAAAAATACAATTTGAAACCTATTGCAAGAATGGTTTCTTCCGCAGTGGTTGGCGTTGAGCCACGAATTATGGGCATCGGTCCCGTTGAAGCCTCCAATAAAGCACTTGAAAAGGCCGGCTTAAAAATGGAGGATATGGATGTGATTGAGTTGAACGAAGCCTTTGCTTCCCAAGCCTTGGCCTGCATCCGAGAATGGGGATTAAAGGACGATGATCCTCGAATCAACCCAAACGGGGGTTCTATTGCAATCGGCCATCCGCTTGGAGTTACTGGTGCTCGAATTGCCTATTCTGCAGCTTTGGAGCTTCAACTTCAAAATAAAAGATATGCATTGGTTACAATGTGCGTTGGGGTAGGGCAAGGGTATGCCGCTATAATTGAAAATGTGAATTTATAATTATGCAAAAAACACAACACTACATTTTAGGAAATTGGTCCGAAGGGCAGGGCGAAGGCTCGCCAATTCTTGATTCGGTCACGGGTGAACATTTTACGAACGTTACCACAGAAGGGCTTGATATTCCTGAAATTCTCCAATACGGTCGCGATAAAGGTGAAACGCTTCGGAAAATGACTTTTCAGGAACGCGGGTTAATGTTGAAGAAGCTCGCGATGTATCTTACCAAAAAGAAACAGCAATTTTACGAAATAAGCTACCGCACCGGCGCCACAAAAGTTGACAGCTGGATAGATATTGAAGGCGGTTTTGGCAATTTGTTTGCCAATGCTTCACTTCGGAAATTGTTTCCAAATCAGCCATATCACGTTGAAGGCGATCCTATCGACCTTTCCCGTGGTGGCCGTTTTATGGCCCATCACATTATGGTGCCACGCGAGGGCGTTGCCGTTCACATAAATGCATTCAATTTTCCCGTTTGGGGAATGCTTGAAAAATGTGCGGTAAACTGGATGGCAGGTATGCCAGCTGTGGTATTGCCCGCGCCACAAACTGCTTATTTGGCGGAAGCCGTGGTAAAAGAAATTATTGCCTCAGGAATTCTACCGGAAGGTTCGTTGCAACTTATTTCCGGTACGGCAAAAAATATTCTCGATACCGTGGAATCGCAGGATGTGGTTACTTTCACAGGTTCTGCGAGCACGGGAAAAATTCTGAAGAAACATCCACGTTTAATTGAGGAATCCGTTCCTTTTACGATGGAAGCCGATAGTTTAAACGCTTCCATTTTAGGTGAAGATGCCGTTCCGGGCACTCCCGAATTCGATCTTTTCATTAAAGAAGTTCGAAATGAAATGATCGTAAAATGCGGACAAAAATGTACCGCAATCCGAAGAATTATCGTTCCCGAAAAATTGGTGGAAGATGTGCAAATCAACCTCGGAAAACAACTTGAAAAAGTCACCATTGGCGATCCGCGATTGAAGGAAGTGCGGATGGGCGCGTTGGTGAGCGATGCGCAACGAAATTCAGTAAAGGAACAGATTTCAAAAATCACACAAACCGCAAAAATAGTTTACGGCGATTTTGAGGATTTTGAAGTTCTGGGAGCCGATTCAAAAAAAGGTGCGTATTTAAAACCTATTCTACTTCGCGAAGATAATCCGTTACAAAACGAAGCCGCCCACATTACCGAGGCTTTCGGACCGGTGAGCACGATTATGCCCTATAAATCTTTGGAAGACGCCATTAAACTTTCTAAAATGGGCAAAGGTTCCTTGGTGAGTTCCATTGTTACGAATGATGATAAAATTGCCAAGGAATACACCGTTTCCGCGGCAACGCACCACGGCCGCATTTTGGTGTTGAATCGTGAAAGCGCTAAACAAAGTACAGGCCACGGTTCGCCTTTGCCTAACCTTATTCACGGCGGTCCTGGCCGTGCCGGTGGCGGAGAGGAAATGGGTGGAATGCGTGGAATTAAGCACTATCTGCAACGCTGCGCCATTCAAGGTTCGCCATCAACTTTGACTGAAATCACAGGAATCTATCAGCCAAAGGCAGATTATAAAGAAGCCGAAAAACATCCATTCGCGTATCATTGGGAAGACATCGAGCCAGGAATGTCAATAAAAACACATAACCGTACGATTACCGATACCGATATTATCAATTTTGCCAATCTTACTTGGGATCATTTTTATGCGCATACCGATATCACTTCACTCGACGGAAGTATTTTTGAAAAGCGAACCGCGCACGGATATTTCATTTTAGCCGCCGCGGCTGGCCTTTTCGTTTATCCAAATAAAGGTCCCGTAGCGGCCAATTACGGTTTGGAGGAGTGCAGATTTCTTCGCCCAATTTACCACAACGACACGGTTTACGTGCGTTTAACTTGCAAACAAAAAATTGATCGCGAGCAGAAAGGAACCGAATTGCCTTCAGGAATTGTGAAGTGGTACGTTGAGGTTTTTGACGCAAATATTGATGAAAGTTCTTCCGAAGAAGAAAAGCAACAAGAATTGCTTGCCGTGGCTACCATTCTCACAATGGTTCAGAAAAAACAAACAGTTTTTGAAGAAATGACTACGGAAAAAATTGAAAAATATTTGAGCAAACTTTCGGAAGATTCAAAACCGAAATGGGGTACCATGACCCCACAACAAATGCTCGAACATTTGGAATATACGTACAGAATTGCTTCCGGTGAAATTCAGGATTTTGAAATTGCAACGCCGGAACAGTATGTTGAAAAAGTGCATTCCACTTTATATAATTACGAAAAAATGCCCCGAAGCAATATGATTTTCCGTTGGCTGAAAAATCAAAAATTACAGAAACAAAGCACGCAGATTTGCAAACTGCAAAAACAAAAATGCTTGAAGCTCGAAATAAATATTTAAAGTATTTCAAACAAAATCCGGATGCCAGAACCAAAAATGTGGTTTTTGGAGAATTGAACAAATTTGAATGGTATTTGTTGGAAAGAAAACATTTAAATCATCATTTTGAGCAATTCAATCTTTTAGACTAATTGAACCAGGAGCCAAGAACCAGGACGAAAAAAGTCTTGGTTCTTGATTCTTGATTCTTGAATCAATTTTTATGAACGAACCATACGTAAAACAAGAAATAAACAACAACATTGCAACCATAGAATTCTTCCATCCAGCGCACAACAGCCTGCCGGGAGATTTGCTGGCGAAACTTGCAAATACCATAACCGAAGCTGGAAATAATTCTGAGGTAAAAGTCATTATTCTAAAAAGTGGCGGAGACAGGACTTTCTGCGCGGGGGCGAGCTTTAATGAATTGATAAATATCAATGACCCGGAAACCGGTAAAGTTTTTTTCAGCGGATTTGCAAACGTAATCAACGCCATGCGCAAATGCCCAAAATTCATCATCGGAAGGATTCAAGGAAAAACCGTTGGTGGCGGCGTGGGAGTGGCTTCGGCAACCGATTATTGCATGGCGACAAAATTCGCTTCGATTAAATTGAGTGAATTGAACGTGGGAATTGGCCCATTTGTGGTTGGTCCTGCCGTGGAACGCAAACTTGGGTTGAGCGCGATGAGCCAAATAGCTATTGACGCAAATAGTTTTTACGAAGCCGAATGGGCGCGCCAAAAAGGATTGTACAACCAGGTTTTTGAAACTTTGGAAGAGTTGGATGAAGGCGTTCAAAAATTGGCAGAAAATCTTTGCACCTACAATCCCGAGGCCATGAAAGAAATGAAAAAAGTATTTTGGAGCGGCACTGAAGATTGGGATCAACTTTTGGCGGAAAGAGCCGTCATTTCAGGAAAATTGGTGCTTTCAGCATTTACAAAGGAGAAATTAAAAAGCTTCGAATAAAAATGATTTTTTCTTTCAAGGACCATATTCCAGTTATTCACGAAAGTAGTTTCGTTCACCCTTTGGCTGCCGTTACAGGAAATGTGATTATTGGGAAAAATTGTTATATCGGCCCTGGCGCTGCAATTCGTGGCGATTGGGGCGAGATTATATTGGAAGATGGTGTAAATGTGCAGGAAAACTGTACCATACATATGTTTCCGGGTAAAAGTATTGTGCTGAAAGAAAGTGCTCACGTAGGCCACGGGGCGATAATTCACGGAGCCAATTTAGGCAGAAATTGTTTGATCGGGATGAATAGTGTAATTATGGATGATGCCGAAATTGGTGATGAATGTATCGTTGGTGCTATGAGTTTTGTGAAAGCTAAAGAGAAATTTCCAAAGCGTAAATTGATTCTAGGCAATCCGGCAAAAGCCATTAAAGATATTTCAGATGAAATGATTGCATGGAAAACGGCTGGAACACGATTGTATCAACAATTGCCTACGGATTGTCACGAAAGTTTAAGAGAAGTGGAGCCCCTTCGGCAAATTCCAGCAAATCGTCCAAAACAAGAAGATTTTTATAAAACTTTGGAAGAATTCAGAAAAGAGAAAAAAAAAGAATAAAGACACTATGTCGAAAATAGAATTTAAAATGCCCAAAATGGGCGATAATTCCTGCGAAGGCAGGAATCTCAACCATGAAATCGTGAGCCTATGGTATGTTTATATTATGACGAACAAAGCTAACGGGGTTTTGTACGTAGGCTGCACCAACAATATTGAAGAAAGAGTTAAAGAACATAAATTGAAAATTTATCCAACTAGTTTCACGGCGAAATATAATTGCGATAAATTAATTTATTTTGAAGAATATAATGAAGGAATTATCGCTTCCAAAAGAGAATTGCAATTAAAGAAATGGAAACGGGATTGGAAGATTAAACTAATTGAAGATATGAATCCAAGTTGGTCTGATTTGAGTATGAATTGGAACTTAAACTTTAATAAACTTAGAAATGAGTGACGAGAAGAGATTCCTGCTTTCGCAGGAATTCAAAATGCCCAAAATGGGGAAAGCATAACCGAAGGAACGATTATCAATTGGATGGTAAACGAAGGCGATTCTTTTGAGGAAGGCGATATACTTTTAGAAGTTGCAACCGATAAAGTGGATAATGAGGTTCCCGCGCCAGCTTCCGGAAAAATGCTTGAACAAAAATATAAAGCAAAAGATGTGGTTCCTGTTGGGGAAGTGATCGCTGTTTTAGAGCTTTCCGGAAAAAAGGAGAATCAAAAACTATCAAAAAACTTCTGAAAAAGCGGCTTCAAAAACTGAAACTTCTGAAATGCCCAAACTACAAAAGCAAGTTTCAAAACCAGCTTCCTTCAAAGTAAATGAAAACGTTTTCATTTCACCTTTGGTTGATGCCATTGCCCGTAAAAATCACATCAGTTACGAAGAATTAGCCAGAATTTCTGGAACTGGAAAAGATGGTAGATTGCGAAAAAGCGATGTTTCAGATTATTTGGAAAACGGTCGTCCGTTTCAGTTTGCACAAGCTGTTCCCGAGGTTTCGGGATTTCAAATTCCGGATTTAAAATTCGATAAAGGCAAGGGCAAAATAGTAGAAATGGACCGTATGCGCCAAATGATTGCGGATCATATGGTTTTCAGCAAGCATACTTCGCCGCACGTAACCGCTTACGTAGAAGCAGATTTGACCGAAATGGTTAATTGGCGAAACAAAAACAAAGATGATTTTCAGAAAAAATACAACGAAAAACTTACGTTCACCCCGCTATTTATTGAATGTGTTGCGAAAGCAATCACAGATTTCCCAATGATAAACTCCACACTTGATGGAACAAATATTATTGTAAAAGAGGAAATAAATATTGGGATGGCAACTGCGCTTCCTTCAGGAAATTTGATTGTTCCCGTCGTGAGAAATGCCGATAAGAAAGATTTAAAGGAACTGGCCAAAGCCACAAACGAATTGGTTGGAAAATCCCGAGACAACAATTTAAAAGGAGATGAGACTAAAGGAAGCACTTTTACTATAAGTAATGTTGGAACCTTTGGAAGTTTGATGGGTACACCAATTATCAACCAACCTGAAGCTGCGATTTTAGCAACTGGAATCATAAAAAAACGTGCTGAGGTTATAGAGCGGGAAGAGGGCGATACTATTGAAATTCGGCAAATGATGTATCTTTCACTTTCCTTCGACCATAGAATTGTTGACGGATATTTGGCAGGTTCTTTTTTAAGAAGAATTGCAGATTATATGGAACAGTTTGATGTGAATAGAAAAATATAATGAGTAAAGAAATCAATAAAAACATATTAAAAAAAGCCTTCAAAAACCTCGTTACTGCTAAGGCGATAACAGAGATTTACGAAGAAAATTTCAAAGTTGTTTCAAAATATGTACACGCTACCTCTCGCGGGCATGAGGTAATCCAAACTGCTGTGGGAATGCAGCTTTTACCGCAGGATTACGCTTTTCCGTATTATCGTGATGATTCTATGTTATTGGCAATCGGGATGAAACCCTATGAGTTGATGCTTCAGGTTTTAGCCAAAAAGGACGATCCATTTTCTGGTGGAAGAACGTATTATAGTCACCCAAGTTTGAGGGATGACGATAAGCCGAAAATTCCGCATCAAAGTTCCGCGACGGGAATGCAGGCCATTCCGGCAACGGGTGTAGCAATGGGGTTTTGGTATAAAGAAAGTTTCAAATCTGACTTCAAAAATGAAACCTCAGAACTTCCAATTGTTATTTGTTCTTTAGGAGATGCCTCTGTTACCGAAGGCGAAATCGCGGAAGCTTTTCAAATGGCGGCGTTAAAGCAGTTGCCAATTCTTTATTTGGTGCAAGATAACGGTTGGGATATTTCAGCAAATGCTGCAGAAACTCGCGCGCAGAATGCTTTTGAATATGCAAAAGGTTTTCACGGTTTGGAAGCCATTTCAATAGATGGGACCGATTTTGAAGAAAGCTATAATACCATTCAAGATGTAATTTCAAAAATAAGGAAAGAACGAAGTCCATTTTTAGTCCACGCAAAAGTTCCGCTTTTGAATCATCATACTTCTGGGGTTCGTATGGAGTTTTATCGTGATGATTTGGAGGAAGCAAAAAGCCGTGATCCATATCCAAAATTGAAAAAGCTTTTATTAGATAATGGTTTTACTGAAAAAGAACTTTTAGAAATTGAAAATTCTGCCAACAAAGAAGTTGCCGAAAGTTTAGAAAAAGCATTAAAAGCCGAAGATCCAAAACCCGAAGATCTTTTCACACACGATTTTGCACCAACAGAAATTACTGAGGAAGTAGGCGAGCGTTCTCCAAAAGGCGGTGAAAAAGTGGTGATGGTAGATTGTGCGCTTTTCGCTATTGAAGAATTAATGGCGAAGCATAAAGAATGCTTACTTTACGGTCAAGATGTAGGAGGGAGGCTTGGCGGCGTTTTTCGCGAAGCGGCAACTCTCGCACAAAAATTTGGTGACAATCGTGTTTTTAATACACCAATTCAAGAAGCTTTTATTGTTGGAAGTACTGTTGGGATGAGTGCGGTTGGTCTGAAGCCCATTGTTGAAGTACAGTTTGCCGATTATATTTGGCCGGGTCTCAATCAACTTTTTACTGAAGTTTCGCGAAGCTGTTATCTCTCAAATGGGAAATGGCCTGTTTCAATGATTTTACGTGTTCCGATTGGCGCTTATGGCAGTGGTGGGCCATATCATTCTTCTTCCGTGGAAAGTGTGGTTACAAATATTCGCGGTTTAAAAATAGCTTATCCAAGCAATGGAGCAGATTTAAAAGGCTTACTAAAAGCTGCTTATTATGATCCAAATCCGGTAGTAATTTTTGAACACAAAGGATTGTATTGGAGTAAAGTAAAAGGAACAAAAGGCGCAACTTCGCTAATGCCTTCAGAAGATTACATTTTACCTTTTGGGAAAGCTTGGTTGCTTCAGGAAATTTGGGAACAGGAAGCAGCCGAAACGCTTTCCATTATTACTTATGGAATGGGCGTGCATTGGGCTTATAATGCTACTAGGGAATTGAGAATGGTTGACAGGATTGAAATTGTGGATTTACGAACACTTCATCCTTTGGACTATGAGACTATTTTCAAAAGCGTAAAAAAATGTGGAAAATGCCTTATAGTTACTGAAGAACCTTCAGAAAATGGTTTTAGCAGAGGTTTGCAGGGAAAAATTCAAGAAGAATGTTTCCAACAATTGGATGCGCCGGTAATGCTTATCGGTTCTGAAAATATGCCTGCCATTCCTTTAAACTCTACTTTGGAAGAAACAATGATTCCTTCAACTGAAAAAGTAAAGCAGAAGATTTTGGATGTTTTGAACTATTGATTTTCTGTACCTTGTGTTTTGTATTTAATATAATAATCAATGAAATAAACCAACTTAAAAGCCCAACTAAAACCTGTAATTATGAAAAAACTATTTACAATCGTACTATTCTTTACAGTGTTTGCTGCCTCTGCACAATGGACAACAGATACAGATGTAAATACACTTGTTGCCGAATCTGGTGAGCTGGATGTTCACGCCAAAGGAACTTCTGATGGACAAACCTATGTAGTATTTTGGAAAAACGTTGGACCGCCAACCAACATTGAACTGCGTATGCAAGTTATGGATGCGGACGGTAATCAAACCTTGGGCAACGATGGCATGTTAGTAAGTGATCAAATACCTATGAGCACTTCTACTGTAATTATGACCACAATTGTTGACGCTGATGACCATCTTTATATAGGAGCAACAGGTACCGGCGGTGGGGATCCAGCATATGTATTTAAAATGGACACTGATGGAAACCACTTATGGGGTACAAACGGTGTAAATGTTGGCAGTGGTAATGTGGTAACTATTTTACCACTTTCTGCAGGAGGAGCGATTGCTAGTTGGTTGTCTTCCAGCGGCGCGGTTATGCAAAAGTACGATGCAACTGGCACTGCTGTATGGCCTACAACACAACCGATAAATACTGGTTCTGGCGTTACATCTCCTGGTAATTTTTTTGAGATTTCTGGTGGCGAATACATTGCCGTTTTCCATAAATTGTTAAGCGGAATAAACTCATTCCTCTATGCACAGCGATATGATGCTGATGGAAATCCAGTTTGGGCAAATGCAATTCAAATTTCAGACAGAGCTACCGCTTTTATTCGTTCATATACAGGACTGCAGGATGGCGATGTGGTTTATATGGGTTATTTTGCTTCAGCTGGAACGCGTTTTGATTCATATTTACAGCGAATAAATCCTGACGGAACTTTGCCTTGGGGTATAAACGGATCTGATTTTGATACAAATGAAACCGATTATGAAATGGATACCGAAATTGCATTTCAAACAGGTTCACAATATATTTGGTCTATAGCTACCTATACAGATAATACACAAAGTCAAAAAGGGGAGTATGTTCAAAAGTTTGATAAAGATACAGGGGCACGAGAATTTACAGATACAGCAAAAAATATTTACCCCTTGGGATCGGATAAAGTTCATGCTGGAGCTTTGAGGCTTCTTGGCAATAGCCCATTATTTATTTTAAAAGATGGGTTTGATAATGGAGTTTCTCCTGTTACGTTGCACGCTGTATATCTTGATGAAAATGGTGATTTTGGCTGGCCAGAAGAAACCCGACCTGTCGCTACTTTTTCTGCTTCAAAAAGCCGAATTCAATTTACGTCACAAGGAGCTGGACAAAATGTAGCGGTTTTTGCTGAAGACAAAGGAACTGGTAGGAAAATATACGCTCAAAATGTTGAAGATAGTACGGTAGGAATAGAAGAGTTTTCAAAGGATTCAATATTTTTTATAAACCCAGTAAAAAATGAAATGTTTGTAAAAAGTAAATTGTCTATTAAAGCAATTTCAATATTTAATGTTTTGGGAGAGCAATTATATAGCACTAAATACAATGGAGAAAACGCAATAAACATAAATACTCAAAGTTGGACTTCAGGAATTTATTTTATGAATGTTTCTACAAATGAAGGAATAAAAAAAGGGATAAAGCTAATTAAACAATAAGCTACAATTATCATCAATTATTGAAGCCTTTCCAATAATTATTTTGGATAGGCTTTTTTTATTTGTTTTTATCCTCATCATTAGAAACAAGCGGATGGTCTTTTTCACCCAGGCCAACAATTTTTATCATATTGATTACGGTGTTGTAAAGCATTAATATTACTGAAACCATGCCGCCACTGAGTAACGAAGACAAAAATAATGTGGCCCAATAGATAGTGGAATACCAGGCTGTAGGCAATTCTTCAGATTCTGTTATAGGAATATTGAAAACTTGAAACAGGATAATTGCAACTACAAACAATATGGTGTCCAATTTTGCAATTGCCATTACTTGGGTATAATGCCCCTTTTTCAATTCAGATTTAGATCCAGAGCTTATTCCCAAAAGTGTCAGCAAAAGGGCAAGAATAGTCGCTGATGCCAGTACAATTGTATTACATAGCATGTTTATGCCCGGCAATGAAGAAGTAATAAGTTTTTTCGCTTCATAGCCGGAAATGTTTCCTAATAAAAAAACTCCAGTACCTGTAATTATTGCAGCTATAAGCCCTCCATAAAGTGCTCGCTTGTTGTATTTAGAAAGTTTTATCATTCCTTAGCTTTGTTTACTTTAAAAAAATTTTCCCTGAAATTTATTAAAAGTAAAGATACAAACCAACACTCGAATAAAATTTATGAATAAAAGGAACTATTTCACAAAAGTTAAATGTGCAAGGCTTATTTTTTCATTGCTCCGGGTGGATATTCAGACAAAATTTTAGAAACTATTTCACGGATGCGTTCTTCCTTTTTTTCTATATTACCGGTTACCAAATCTGCGCTGCCCATACCTTGCCAAACTAAATTATTGGTCTTAGCATCTATCAAATCTATGTAAAGGGTGCCTTCGGTAGAACGAGAAATATTACTTCTACCATAATAACCTCCATAATACCATGGATTCCAGCCCCAACCGTAACCAAAATTGTTATTATAAACATCAACCCGTTCACGTTCTTTGGTAAAAATACTGACAAGTAAATCGGGAGTGTCGGATTTAGTCATTCCTTTTGTGGAAAGATTAGCTTCAATGGCTCGAAGAATGCGTTTTTTGTCTAGGTCGCTGATTTCAGCTTTGTCTATTCCCGGCTTAAAAAAGGCGAATGAGTTGTACTGATTAAAATTCACTTCTTTGTCGAAATCTGTCGCCACGCGAACGGTGGAGCAGGATGCGAATACAAAAAGCAACAACAGTGGTAAAAATTTTAGTGCTTTCATAATTGTGATTTTTTTATTTGAATAAATTATCATTGACGAAATTGGGAAGTGTAACTTTCAATTGCGGATTGTTTTCCATCGCGCGTTTTATAGCGAAAACAGCTTCATCATTTCGAGCCCAACTGCGTCTTGCTATTCCGTTATTAACATCCCAGAAAAGCATATTTTCAAGACGTCGCTGCGCATCTTTACTACCATCAAGAACCATGCCGAATCCTCCGTTTATTACCTCGCCCCAACCTACACCTCCGCCGTTATGGATGCTTACCCAAGTAGCGCCGCGGAAGCTATCACCAATTACGTTTTGTATTGCCATATCTGCCGTAAACCTGCTGCCGTCATAAATATTTGAAGTTTCACGATATGGTGAATCCGTCCCCGAAACATCGTGATGATCGCGGCCCAAAACCACAGGACCAATTTTTCCTTCAGAAATTGCTTTGTTGAAAGCCGAAGCAATCTGCACACGCCCATCAGAATCTGCATAAAGTATACGTGCTTGGGAACCAACGACCAATTTATTTTCCTGCGCCCCTTTTATCCAAGTGATATTGTCTTGCATCTGCTGTTGGATTTCATTTGGCGAATTTTTCATCAATTCTTCCAAAACCTCGCAGGCTATTTCATCCGTTTTTTGAAGATCTTCGGGTTTACCCGAAGCGCAAACCCAGCGGAACGGCCCAAAACCGTAGTCGAAGCACATCGGCCCCATAATGTCTTGAACGTAGGATGGATATTTGAACTCTTTGCCTTTTTCATCGGAAAGAACATCAGCGCCCGCGCGTGAAGCTTCCAAAAGAAAAGCATTTCCGTAATCAAAGAAATAGGTGCCTTTTGCAGTGTGCTTATTAATGGCTTCCACTTGGCGGCGCAAACTTTTTTGCACTTCTTTTTTGAATTGTTCCGGATTGTTGGCCATCATTTCGTTGGCTTCCTCATAAGTCAAACCAACTGGATAGTAACCGCCAGCCCACGGATTGTGAAGTGAGGTTTGATCGCTTCCCAAGTCGATATGAATATTATCTTCATCAAATTTTTCCCACACTTCAACCACATTTCCATCATAAGCGATGGATACTGTTTCTTTATTCGCCATTGCTTCTTTTACCCGTTTTGAAAGTGAATCCAAATCTGAAATAACTTCATCAACCCAACCTTGGCTATGTCTCGTTTCTGTAGCTTTTTTGTTTACTTCGGCACAGACCGTTACGCAGCCAGCAATATTACCTGCTTTTGGCTGAGCCCCGCTCATTCCCCCTAAACCAGAAGTTACAAACAAACCACCTTGAGTATCCTTTTTAATTTTTCTGAAACCGTTTAAAACCGTAATAGTAGTTCCGTGAACAATTCCTTGTGGGCCAATATACATATAACTTCCTGCTGTCATTTGGCCATATTGGGTTACGCCAAGTGCATTGAATTTTTCCCAATCGTCAGGTTTTGAGTAATTCGGGATCATCATTCCATTCGTAACAACAACTCTTGGCGCATCTTTATGAGAAGGAAACAAACCGAGTGGATGACCGGAATACACAACTAAAGTCTGCTCGTCGGTCATTTCCGAAAGATACTTCATCACCAAAAGATATTGCGCCCAGTTTTGGAAAACCGCTCCATTTCCGCCATACGTAATCAATTCATGCGGATGCTGGGCAACTGCATAATCCAAATTATTTTGAATCATCAGCATAATTGCTTTTGCTTGAGAGGATTTCCCTGGATATTCTTCTATGGGATGTGCGTAAATTTTATAATCGGGGCGGAAACGGTACATATAAATTCGCCCATATTTTTCAAGTTCTTCGCGAAATTCGGGTAGAAGTGTGGCATGGTGTTTTGTTTCAAAATAACGAAGTGCATTGCGAAGCGCAAGTTCTTTTTCTTCTTTTGATAGAATATCTTTCCGCTTTGGTGCATGGTTTATGGATGGATCGTAAGGCTTCTTTTCGGGAAGATTGGAAGGTATGCCTTGTTGTATTTTTTCTTTAAAAGTCATTTTCTGAAATTATTTTTTAATTATGCTTTCCAGTTTTTTTATCAAACCCATATGGGCAATGACGGCAACCACTTTCGCAGCAATAGCCCCGCTTTAAATGGTATTGTTCTGTAAAACATTTATAGCCTTCGGGTGTGAGGTAATAATCACCTTCTTCAAGTGGTATATTTTTCTTAGGAAAATGCATCTTGCAAAAGTACGGATTTCAATGCTGAAAGTTTAAAAATAGAACCAAATCCACCGTTTCAGAATTTATACTTTAAATTTGCAATATCAATTCCAAAGAAATGACAAAACACAAAGCCGGATTCGTAAATATTATTGGAAACCCCAACGTGGGCAAAAGTACGCTGATGAATGCTTTTGTGGGCGAGCGACTTTCCATTATCACCTCCAAGGCACAAACTACACGCCACCGTATTTTGGGAATAGTGAACGGTGATGATTTTCAAGTATTGTTGAGCGATACGCCAGGTATTATAAAACCTGCATATGAGCTTCAGGAAAGTATGATGAATTTTGTAAAATCTGCTTTTGAAGATGCAGATATTCTTTTGTATCTGGTTGAATTGGGTGAAAAGGAATTGAAAGATGAAGCTTTTTTTAACAAAATAACAAATTCTAAAATTCCAGTTTTATTGCTGATAAATAAAATAGACAAGGGCAACGAAGAATTGCTTTCTGAAGCTTTAAAACTTTGGCAGGAAAAAGTTCCGAATGCTGAAATTTTTGCAATTTCTGCACTTCAAAATTTTGGGGTTCCCGAAGTTTTCAATCGAATAATCGAATTATTGCCAGAGTCGCCGCCGTTTTATCCAAAAGATCAATTGACCGACAAACCCGAGCGATTTTTCGTAAACGAAGCCATTCGCGAAAAAATATTGATACATTATAAGAAGGAAATTCCCTATTCCGTAGAAATTGATACCGAGGAATTTTTTGAGGATGAAAACATCATCCGAATCCGCAGTGTAATTATGGTGGAGCGCGAAACTCAAAAAGGAATCATTATTGGCCACAAAGGTTCGGCTTTAAAAAGAGTGGGAGTGGAGGCCCGAAAGGATTTGGAAAAATTCTTCGGAAAACAAATTCACCTCGAACTTTATGTAAAAGTCAACAAAAACTGGAGAAGTGATGAAAGGCAACTTCGCAGGTTTGGGTACAACAATAAATAAATTCCAAAGATTAAAACCCATATTTTAAAACAGAACTTATTCCCCTTCAAAGGGACTTAGGAGATGTTTTTTTAAATTCTTTAACCGATAGTATTAACCATAAAATTATAAAGCTCCCGCATTCCGGGTTTTCCTTTTTTCTTTCCCATTGCTCCTGCAAAATAGAGTATGATCCAAACCAAAACCAACACGATGGCAATCCCGATTTGAAGAATTATCGGATTTTCCATATTGTAGTCTGAGTATAGCCAAGTTAAATTAACCATAAAAAGGATTCCCACTGCAACATGCAGAAACATAAACATTGTCCAAACGGTTGGGTTTGGACCAAAAAAACCGTGCAGAGAACATGAATTTTCATCTTTTTCAGTAATTTCCAAATGCAATTGCGGTGACCAAAAATGCTGTTCCTTATTCGGAAGTTTTATGAAAATATGATCGTCCACACAGGAAACTATAAATTTATTCTGCGATTTTTTTGATTCGGAAAATTTCGCAAGCAATTGGGAGCAAGGCTCTTCAAGTTCCATATGGAAACGGGGGCGTAAAACTATTTCATTCGAAAGCATTCTTTGATTATTTATTTTTAAAGCAGTTAAAATAGTATTTTTTCTGCCAACTAAAAGCTATTTTTGCACCCTAAAATTAAGATTATGAGCATTGTTGCTGTAGTAGGAAGACCAAATGTAGGGAAATCCACTTTTTTCAATAGATTGATTCAGCGTAGGGAAGCCATTGTAGATGCCGTGAGCGGCGTTACGCGTGACCGCCATTATGGAAAAAGTGATTGGAACGGAAAGGAATTTTCGCTAATAGATACAGGTGGTTATGTTAAAGGAAGTGACGATGTTTTTGAAGCTGAAATAGACAAACAAGTAGAACTTGCCATTGATGAAGCTGATGCCATTATCTTTATGGTTGACGTGGAAAGCGGTGTAACCGGAATGGATCAAGAGGTTGCAAAATTGCTTCGTCGTTCAAAAAAACCTATCTTTTTAGCAATCAATAAAGTTGATGGAGCCTCTCGAATGAACGCCGCATTGGAGTTTTATTCATTGGGCTTTGAGCATCAATACAACCTTTCCAGTATAAATGGTAGTGGTACGGGAGAGTTATTGGATGATTTGGTAAAAGCTTTGCCAGATAGGGAAGAGGTTGATGATAGCGAGCTGCCAAGATTTGCAGTAGTTGGACGACCAAACGCTGGAAAATCTTCCTTCATCAATGCCTTAATTGGAAAAGATCGTTATATCGTTACAGATATTGCAGGTACTACGCGAGACAGTATTGATACAAAATACGACCGTTTTGGTTTTGAATTCAATTTGGTTGATACGGCAGGAATTCGTAAAAAAAGCAAAGTAAAGGAAGACCTTGAATTTTATTCTGTAATGCGAAGCGTTCGCGCCATTGAACATTGCGATGTCATAATTTTGGTCTTTGATGCCACACGTGGTTTTGACGGTCAGGTTGAAAATATTTTTTGGCTCGCACAGCGCAATAATAAGGGAATTGTGATACTTGCCAATAAGTGGGATTTAGTAGAAGACAAAGAAAGCAGCAGCGTAAAGGATTATGAAAAATACATCCGTCAGCAGTGCGAGCCTTTTGTGGATGTGCCGATTGTTTTTGTTTCAGTACTTACGAAACAACGTATTTATAAAGCAATAGAAACAGCAGTAGAAGTTTATCAAAACCGTAGCAAAAAAGTCAAGACAAGTGAGCTGAATGAAGTTATGCTTCCTATAATTCAACATTATCCTCCTCCGGCATATAAGGCTAAGTATGTAAAAATAAAATTCTGTACGCAGTTGCCAACACCGTACCCAAGTTTTGCGTTTTTCTGCAATCTTCCTCAGTATGTAAAAGATCCGTATAAACGTTTTATTGAGAATAAATTACGAGAGAATTTCGATTTTACGGGCGTTCCGATTACGGTTTACTTTAGAAAAAAATAAATATTTATACTGCCCCTTCCCTTTGAAGGGGTGGGATGTACTTTTTACCAACCCCCACTAGCACCACCGCCACCAAAGCCGCCGCCTCCGAAACCGCCGCCAAAGCCACCGCCTCCGCCGCCGAAACTTCCGCCACCACCAAAGCTACCACCGCCGCCACCAAAACCACCTCGGCCAAGGCTGCTAAGCACAATAATATCAAGTAAACTTCCACCGCCGCCACCTTTACCGCCGCGCCCGCCTTTGCGTATAAGCGCAATGATGATAATGATAAAGATGAAAATGATAAAAAACGGAATTGGAGTTCCATCATTTTTTCCGAAATCACGATCTTCCTTGAATTCGCCTTTCAGCGCAGCAAAAATCGCGTCGCTACCTTTGTCTAGTCCTTCGTAATAATTCCCGGTTTTAAATTCGGGAATCATGATGCGGTTGATAATGCGTTCAGACATTAAATCTGTTATGCGGTATTCAATTCCGTATCCTGTATTTATATCAACTTTCCGATCGTCTTTGGCAAGAGTAATAACAATTCCGTTGTCTTCGCCTTTTTGACCAATACCCCATTTCTGGCCCCATTCCGCACCAAGCATTGATATATCTTCCCCGTTAGTGGAACCAATAATAATACAAACAATCTGTGTGGAAGTAGAATCTGCATAACGGATCAACTTGCTTTCCAGTGCAGTTTTCTGTGAAGGGGAAAGTAGGTCTATATAATCATAAAGTGAAGTCTGAACAGACGGTTTCGGTGGAATTTCATATTGGGCCGAAACATTTTCAGACAAAAATGCAATGGCAACTAAAACAAGTAGAATTTTATATTTCTGAAGAAAATGTTTCATTGATGTTGTTTACTGCCAAAATGATCATCCCACCGAAATATCATCTGGCAGTTCATTTTTGTCATCTTTTTGATATGGGAAATGTTTTTTCAACTGTTCGCCAGCTTTTAAGATTCCCTCTACCAGGCCTTGTTTCATATCGCCATTTTTAAAATGGTTGATAATGATGTCTTTGGTGCTTTCCCAAAAATTCTGGCCAACAATATCGTTTATGCCTTTATCGCCCATTATTACGAGGGTTCGATCCTGCACTGCAACATAAATAAGCACACCGTTGCTTTCTTTGGTGTTATCCATATGCAGCATATCAAAAACTTCCGCTGCGCGGTCAAAGGCATCAATGGCTTCATTGGGTTCTTCTGCTGAAATGGAAGTGGGTTCCAAATGAACCCTTATCTCTCCTGAAGTATTTTTTTCAGCAGTGCGAATGGCTTCAATAATGGCAGCTTCTTCTTCGGAAGTAAGGAAATCTTCAACTCTAGACATTACTCTTTATCTTTTCCAAAGTCAAAATCTACTTTAGGAGCATTTTCGCTACCTGCATCTGCTTTAAAATATGCTCTTTCATGGAAACCTAACATACCCGCAAATATTTTTGTTGGGAACTGATTTAATTCAGTGTTCAATTCCTTAGCAGACTCATTAAATCTATTTCTTTCAACATTGATGCGGTTTTCTGTACGTTCTAATTCGTTTATCAATTCCTTGAAGTTTTCATTCGCTTTTAAATCTGGATATCTTTCAAAAACTGCCAATAAACGAGATAATGCTGAAGTTACACCTGCCTGTGCTTCTTGATATTGCGCCAATTGCTCGGGAGTTATGTTTGAAGGGTCAATGTTTATGGAAGTAGCTTTACTTCTGGCTTCGGTAACGGCAATCAAGGTTTCCTGCTCAAATTCGGCATAACCTTTTGCGGTGCTTACTATATTAGGAATTAGATCAGCCCTGCGCTGATATGAGCTTTCTACATTTGCCCACTGTGCCGTTGCATTTTGGTCAAGTACGACAAGTTTATTATTTAAACTTGCCATATAGGCACCAATTAGTAAAATAATGCCAAGGATAATAATAATGGGTAACCATTTTTTCATGATGAGGTTGTTTTAGAGTTGTTCTTTAATTTTTAAAAGTTCTGCTTTTACAGATTCCAATTTGCGGATTATCTCAAACTGGTCCAGTGTTTTCTGTTTGTTTTCCTTTAAATGGATTTTTGCGCCTTCCAAAGTAAATCCGCGTTCTTTCACCAAGTGATAGATTAGCTCTAGATTTTTGATGTCCTGCGGGGTAAACTTACGGTTGCCTTTTGCGTTTTTTTTCGGTTTTAATGCGTCAAATTCCTTTTCCCAAAAACGTATAAGTGAAGTATTCACGCCAAAAGCTTCGGCTACTTCACCTATGTTGTAATATAATCTTTCGGGTAGGTCTATGTACATTATTTTAGTTATGAGTTTTCAATAGATTTTTAATAACGTGAAACATTAATCTAAAGATTGATTTTCCTCTTGTGATTTTCTCAAAATTTCCGCAAATTCTTCTGCAGTTAAACTTCCGTAGTAAAAATTTATTGGGTTTATACGTTCACCATCCTTAAAAACTTCGTAATGACAGTGAGGTGCTTCACTTCTTCCCGTGCTTCCCACAAAACCGATAATGTCACCACGTTTTACTTTTTGTCCTGCACGAATATTGTATTTATACAAATGCGCATACAGACTTTCGTAGCCATGACCATGATCAATTACTATGTGGTTTCCGTAGCCCGTTGCAGTATTATCTGCCCTAATTACTTTTCCGTCCCCAGTAGCATATACCGGAGTCCCACGAGGTGCAGTAAAATCCATTCCGTAATGAAACTTACGCGCCTTTGTAAAAGGATCTGTTCGGTAACCATAACCTGAAGCCATTCGCGTAAGATCTTCATTTTTCACGGGTTGTATTGCAGGGATGGCTTCCAAGAGTTTCTCTTTTTCCTCTGCAAGTTTCGCAATTTCGTCCAAAGATTTTGACTGAACAACAATCTGTTTCGTCAAAATATCCAAATTGCGGGTTGTGTTTATAATTAATTTTGAATTGTCAAATCCTTCCAAATCCTTATAGCGGTTTATACCTCCAAAACCTGCTTTACGTTGTTCGTCTGGAATTGGATTACTTTCAAAATATACGCGGTACAGGTTGTTGTCTCTATCTTCAACTTCAGCAAGCACCGCTTGTGCCTGATTCATCTTTTTATTTAAAAGTTCAAACTGAAGCTGCATATTGTTCAGTTCACGCTGTAAGGACAACTCCTTTGGAGTTTGTACTGACGGAAGGTTTATATAGACCAAAAGCAGCAAAAAGCCACTAAGAAACATACCTAAAAGACTCAAGGCGAAAATTTTTAGTTTTCTTCCTTTTTTCTTTTCTATTTTTCGATACGAAAGCGTTTCGCTATCGTAGTAATATTTAACCTTAGACATGCATTAAAAAATTGCTATTTTTGCGCTTTGCTTGGTAGCGCGAAGTAAAGATAACGATTTTACAAATATAGAAATTGTTTACTATTGCGCCCAACCCTTAATTTTAGCATAACTTTATAACAAATGAACTCGAAGGAAACCCGTTCCAAATTTTTAGATTTTTTCAAGTCCAAACAACACCTCATTGTTCCATCAGCGCCAATGGTTGTAAAAAACGACCCTACGCTTATGTTTACAAATAGTGGAATGGCTCCCTTCAAAGAATATTTCTTGGGAAATGGTCAGCCCAAAAGTACCCGAATTGCTGATACGCAAAAATGTCTTCGCGTTAGCGGAAAACATAACGATTTGGAAGAAGTTGGTATGGACACCTACCATCATACTATGTTTGAAATGTTGGGAAACTGGAGTTTTGGCGATTATTTTAAAAAAGAAGCCATCGAATGGGCTTGGGAACTTTTGACCGAAGTTTTAAAAATCGATAAAGACATTCTTTATGTCACTATTTTTGAAGGTGATGCAAGCGAAGGATTGGAGCGCGATACAGAAGCATATAATCTTTGGAAGCAATTCGTGCCTGAAGAACGCATATTAAACGGGAATAAAAAAGATAACTTTTGGGAAATGGGCGATCAAGGTCCTTGTGGCCCATGTAGCGAAATACACGTAGATATTCGTTCTGCAGAAGAAAAAGCTAAGATTCCCGGGAAAGATTTAGTGAACAATGACCACCCACAAGTGGTAGAGATTTGGAATTTGGTTTTTATGCAATTCAACCGGAAAGCTAATGGTAGTCTCGAAAAGCTTCCTGCACAGCACGTTGACACGGGAATGGGTTTTGAGCGTCTGTGTATGGTTTTGCAAAACAAACAAAGCAATTACGATACGGATGTTTTTACACCGTTGATTCGTGAAATTGGTGCAATAACAAATTCAAAATACGGAAAAGACGAAAAGAAAGACATTGCCACCCGCGTAATTGCAGATCATGTTCGCGCAGTTGCTTTTTCCATTGCTGATGGGCAATTGCCAAGCAATACAGGTGCTGGTTATGTTATTCGAAGAATTTTAAGAAGGGCAATCCGTTACGGATTTACATTTTTGGACAAAAAAGAACCTTTTATTTATAAATTGATTGAAACGCTTAGCACTCAAATGGGTGATGCCTTTCCTGAATTGATTAATGAAAAGAACTTGATTACAAACGTAATCCGGGAAGAGGAAAATTCATTTTTGCGAACCTTGGACCAAGGTTTGGTTTTGCTTGAAAACGTGATTGAAACAGCAGATTCAAAGGAAATATCAGGAAAAAAAGCATTTGAGCTTTATGATACTTTCGGTTTCCCAATAGATTTAACGGCTTTAATTTTGCGTGAACGCGGGTATTCTTTAGATGAAAAAGAATTTGATGCTGAACTTCAGCAACAAAAAGAACGTTCCCGTGCCGCAACCAAAATGGAAACCGGCGATTGGGTAATTTTAGAAAAAGATGATGTTGAGGAATTTGTGGGTTATGACACTTTGGAAACTCAGGTTAGAATTACAAAATACAGAAAAGTAGAAAGCAAAAAGGAAGGTGAAATGTATCAACTTGTTTTCAACTTAACCCCCTTTTATCCAGAAGGTGGAGGTCAAGTAGGCGATAAGGGCTATCTGGAAGCGCCCGATGGCGGCGTTACCTATATAGTTGATACTAAAAAGGAAAATAACCTTATAATCCATTTCACAAAAACGCTTCCGCGAAATCCCGCAACTACTTTTAAAGCTGTAGTAGACCAAAAACAAAGAAGCCGAACTGCTTCAAACCACACGGCAACCCATCTGTTGCACCAAGGGTTGCGAAATATTCTTGGGGAACATGTAGCCCAAAAAGGAAGTATGGTGCACAGCCGGAATTTGCGTTTCGACTTTTCGCATTTCGCAAAAGTGAGCGAGGAAGAAATAAAGCAGGTAGAAGATTTTGTAAATGCAAGAATCCGGGAGGGAATTGCTTTAGAGGAAAGAAGAAATATTCCATATCAAAAAGCCATTGACGAAGGAGCAATCGCACTTTTCGGTGAAAAATACGGCGATAGTGTGCGTGCTATAAAATTTGGGAAATCGATGGAATTATGTGGCGGAACGCATGTTCCGAATACTAATGATATTTGGCATTTTATAATTACTTCTGAAGGGGCTGTGGCTTCTGGAATTAGAAGGATTGAAGCCATTACTGGTGATGCCGCAAAACAATACTTTATTGATAGAAGTGAATCGTTTGCATCGCTTCAAAAAACCTTGAACAATGCAAAGGATCCTGTAAAAGCTCTAGAAAGTTTGCAAGAAGAAAACAGCAATCTTCAAAAACAGATCCAGCAGTTGTTAAAGGACAAAGCAAAGAATCTAAAAAGTGATTTGAAATCTGAAATAGAAAAAGTGAACGGAATAAATTTTCTGGCTAAAAAAATTGATTTCGATGCTGCGGGAATGAAAGATTTGGCTTTTGAAATGGGCGGCGAAACCGAAAATATGTTTTTGGTTTTTGGATCCGAAAATGATGGAAAGGCGTTACTGGCTTGCTACATTTCAAAAGAATTGGCTACTGAAAAAGGGCTCGATGCAGGAAAAATTATCCGTGAACTTGGAAAATACATTCAAGGAGGCGGCGGCGGACAACCTTTCTTCGCAACTGCGGGTGGTAAAAACCCCGCTGGAATAGATGAAGCTTTGGAAACAGCAAAGGAATTTATAAAGTAGCGGTTTGCAGTTTGAGTGTTTAGTACTGCTTACTGCTACTGCCAACTGAATACTGAATTATGAAACTTCAAACCGAAATACCACTAAAACCTGAAGAAAATCAAATAGATTATTTTTCAAAAACACTTTTATTGGGAAGCTGTTTTTCGGAAAATATTGGGGAGAAGTTCGATTATTTTAAGTTTCAGAATCTGCAGAATCCCTTTGGGGTTATTTTCGATCCTATTTCGATTGAAAAGCTAATCGTTCGAGCAATTGAAGACGTATCTTTTACCGAAAAAGATATTTTTCAACATAACGGAATTTGGAAGTGCTTTGAAGTGCATTCCGAACTGGCGGCTTTGGATAAAATTGAATTTTTAAATAATCTGAATTCAGCATTACAAAAACTTCGTGAAGCACTTTTTTTTGCAACACATATTATTTTCACCTATGGAACTTCGTGGGTTTACAGACATTTGGAAAGTGATGAAATCGTTGCCAATTGCCACAAATTGCCACAAAAAAATTTTAATAAAGAATTACTTTCCGCAGAAACAAATTCAAAAAGCATTGAAAATATTTTCAATCGAGTTTCTGAAATAAATTCGAAAGCAATTATAATAAATACGGTTTCTCCTGTTCGGCATATTAAAGATGGGTTTGTTGAAAATACACTTAGCAAAGCGCATCTAATTTCTTCCATTCACGACTTCAAAAATCGTCAATCTTCAATCCAAAATCGGAAATCTTTTTATTTTCCATCATTCGAAATTATGATGGATGAACTACGTGATTATCGCTTTTACACAGAAGATTTGCTTCATCCAAATAAAACCGCAATTGAAATTATTTGGCAGAAATTTTCTGAAGTGTGGATTTCTTCAGAAACGGGACCAATTCAAAAAGAAATTGCTTCAATTCAAAGAGGTTTAAATCATAGATCTTTTAATCCGGATAGTGCCGAAAACCTTCAATTTTTAGAAAATCTTCAACAGAAAGTTTCTTCACTTCAACTACAATTTCCTCACATCCAATTTTAGAAACTGTACTTCTTAAATCATACTTTGTAAATATGAATACGGCAATTGCCCTATTGTATAACCTTTGCAATTGTACCAATTTTGCTTCAACATTAATCACGTACCCGCTAGGGCGGGACAATAAACCCAAATAAAATGAAAACATTCAACAAAACAATTTTAGTATTAATGGCTGTTGTTGCCGTGAGTTTAACTTCTTGTAAAAAAGACGATGACGGCGGCGATGTCGGTGGCGGTCAGGCTGGAGCAGGAACAATTGCAGCCAAAGTAAACGGTAGCAATTTCTCTTCAATGGAAATAGCTTCAAGAGCAACAATATCAACTGGCGGGGGAACAACCACTTTGATTCTTCAAGGTTCCGACGCTTCTGGAAAAGGGATAGTCATTACAATGAATAATTTTGATGGCGTGGGAACTTACGAATTTTCAGACTCTAATGTGTTTATGGTAGGTACATATATTGAAACAGACATAAGCAATCCACAAAACTCAAATACTTGGACCGCACCTTATGAAGGCAGCGGCGTAGTTGGGGAGGTTAAAATTTCTCAAAAGACTGATACGGCTATAAAGGGAACGTTTAATTTTACTGGAAAGAACGTAAATGGTGACAATTCCTTGAGAAATGTAACAGACGGTTCTTTCGATCTTAATTTTTAATTAAAACGAATTAAAGAAAATCTCCATGTTGAGGTTTTTACGTGGGCCGGGGGCGAAACGCAAGTTTTTCCTCCGGTTTTATTTTGAAAAAGTCGATTCGTTGAGAGGTTGTAAAAACCAGGATCTTAAATTATACGTCAACTGCCCTATTGATTTCAGCTTAATTATAAAGCATATTTGTTTAATAGTATTTAAGAGGTAATCTGCTAACCAGATTATTTTTCAACCGAGGGCGAAATGAGGGGCGTCCAAAGTTCAGAAACCCCATATTTAACTATGGGGTTTATTTTTTTTAAGTACTTTAGGTATCTCAATAATAACCCTTATGAAACATATTCTGTGTGTTGTACTGTTTTTTACTTTCGGGCTTTCAACACTCTTCTCTCAACCTGCCCAAAAAAAGATGGACAGTTTGATGCAGGTTGCAAAAACAGCAAATGATTCCACAAAACTTGCTATTTATAATGATTTGGGCTTTTATTATATTTTTAACGATCCCGCAAAAGCAAAAAGTTTTCTTCAAAAGGGGTTAAGAGAAAATACCACGACAGAAACAGCTTACAGTAAAACACGGCTAACCAACACTTTTGGAATATATTATGACGTAAAAGGTGTTCACGATTCGGCTCAATTCTATTTCAAGAAAGCGCTTGTGATGAGTAAAAAATACGGTTTTAATGATCTTGAAGCAAGGTGTACAAATAGTTTGGGAATGTCCGAGTGGAATCAAGGGAATTATCAGAATGCTTTGGACTATTTCTTTGAGGCACTTGCCTTGAACAGAAAATATAGTACTGTAGATAAAGAAGATACTTATTTAAATAATATAGGCCTAATTTATCAAGATATGAATATGGCCGACAAAGCTTTGGAATATCATTACCAGGCCCTTGATATTAGGAAGAAATATAATAAAACAAAGGATATCCCTGTCTCCCTTAACAACATAGCCATTAATTTAATTGATAAAGGTGATTTTCCAGAAGCGGAAAAAATGCTTGTAGAAGGTAAAAATCTAGCCAATAAATTGGGAAACCAGGATTTGTATTTCGATATCACACATACATTAGCTAGTCTTTATCAAAAAACGAATCGGACTGATCTAGCGATACCTCTACTGCAAGAAGTAATAGACGGAAGGCTCTCTACAAATATTGGGATAAATAAAGTGATTACCTCCATCAATAATCTTGCGGATGCTTATATTCTAAAAAATAATATAAAGGAAGCGCTTAATGTACTGAGTAAAGTTGAAAATTTAACTCAAAAATTCTCTGATCAAAAGGTAAGTATCTCTGAATATTACTATGCAGTATCTCAGGCTAATTTCTTGAACAATAACCCTACAAAAGGTAATGAATTTTTTATAAAAGCCATTACACTAAGGGATAGTATTTTTTCGCAGCAAAATGCTGAAAATACTGCTGCGCTGGAAACTAAATTCAATATATCAGAGAAAGAACTAGCGCTTGCAGAAACTCGTGCAAACCTTGCAGAAAGTGAATTGGAAGTGAAACAAAAAAACATTTTTATTTATGGAATGGTTACTTTGGCACTTTTTCTTGGAATTTTCAGCTTTCTTGTGTACCGTCAGCAAAAACTTAAAAACAATCAAATGCAAAAAGAGGCTGAATTAAAAACAGCCCTTGCAAAAATTGAAACACAAAACCAATTGCAGGAGCAGCGGTTACGTATTTCTCGGGATTTGCACGATAATATTGGTTCCCAACTTACATTTATTATTTCTTCTATAGATAATTTAAAATTTGGTTTGGAAGGTACTGCCAATACTGTAATCGATAAGTTAGGAAAAATTAGCGATTTCACTTCGCAGACCATATATGAACTCCGGGATACCATCTGGGCTATGAACAAGACCGATATTTCCACTGAAGATCTGCAGGCACGTATTTCAAATTTTATTGAAAAAGCAAAATTGGCGAGCGATATCAATTTTCAGTTCAACGTGGATAATGCCCTTTTAAAAGAGACACATTTTACTTCTATACAAGGGATGAATGTTTATAGAGTTATTCAGGAAGCAGTCAATAATGCTTTAAAATATTCTGGAGCTTCGGAAATTATTGTACAGATATCAAAAATTAGTGCAGCCAAAAATAAACCAATGAAGATTTCAATAACTGACAACGGTAAAGGTTTTGATTTTGAAAAAACCATATTCGGCAACGGTATCGCAAACATAAAAAAACGTGCAAAGGATTTGGGTGGAAAAGTTGAAATCAAATCAGAAAAAGGAAAAGGAACAACCGTCAGTCTTAGATTTTAATTTTTAAAATCTATTGTTCATTGAATAAGGCAATTGCCCTATTTGCTTTAAACGGAAATACCTCTACTTTTAAGCTTTAAAACCAACTTCAAATTATGTATTTGCAAATTGCCATAGTCCTTTTTCTGGCTTTCTCCTTTAGTGGGCTGGTTATGTGGTGGTTCAATGTAAATAATTCAATGGGGCGTATACACAAGCAAAACATTTCAATTTTAGAGAGTGCTATTTACAATAATCGCAAGCAGATAGATTTTAGAAATTCAAACCTCAATCGGTATGATTTTTTTAAATACAATCTTGATGAAGCCTTGGTAGTGCAGCAAGAAATAAAAATTTATAATACTTGAGAGATGGGGAAAAACATTTTTTTTATCTGTTATTTTTTGTTGTTCACCGCCAACATAGTATCTCAAAATCCAAGAAAGATTATAGATAGCATTACAAAGCTTGATTTAAAATCGTTGCCACTTGAAGATAAGTACAAAGCCTATTCCGATCTAACTTGGTACTACAAATTTGTGGACATAGATTCGGCAATAATTGTTGGAAAAACAGCAATTCAACTTGCCCAGCAATCCAAAGATCCGAAACTTATAAGCCAAAGTTTGAGCGATTATGGAGCAGTCTTTCTTGCAAAGGGAAATTTTTCTGAAGCCCTTTTGCAATATCGAAAGGCTTTACTAATACGAAAACAAAACAATGATTCTTTGGGTATTGCATCAATTCACTCCAATATGGGCGCAGTTTTTGAACGTATGACTGCTCTAGATAGTGCAATGGTCTATTATCTCAAAGCATTACCTTATTTTGAAAAAACTAAAAATGATCGCTATGTTGATTATGTAAAAAATAATATGGGCGTAGTCTATGAGTTGATGCGGAATTTTCCCGAAGCTTTAAAGATATATAAGGAAGTAGCTGAATACAGAAAAGAAATTGGTGATGACCATGGATTAGGTATGGTATATTCAAATCTGGGAAACATTTATCAGAAAACAAGAGTTTTTCCAAAGGCTGAAGAAAACCTAAAGAACGGGGCAAAATTATTGAAAGAATCTGGGGATAATACTGCTGCTGCCTTGGCATATCATAATCTTGGAACTCTATACAATGAAATGGGACAGACCCAAAAAGCATTAGTTTCTATCGAAAAAGCAGTGCAATTGGGAAACGAAAGTAACTCTGAATATGACCTGGCAATGATGGATCTTTCATTAGCCAAAACTTACAAGCTTACACACGATTATCAAAATGCTAAAAAACTGTATTTACGTGCTATCAAAAAATTAAGTCTTTTGGAATCGCCGGACAATCTTCGGCAGGCTTATCTAAATATAATTCCTGTTTACGGAAATTTGAGGATGCCGGATAGTGCTGAAATTTACATGCAACGTTATATTGATTTAAGCAATGCAGCGATAGAAGAACGAGTTACTGAGGAAACATTAGAACTAGCCACTCGTTACCAAACCGAGAAAAAAGAAAATCAAATCCTACAACAACGCGCACAACTGGTCGAAAAGGATTTGGAAGTTCGTCGTAAGAATACTTTTATCTATGGGAGTTTAGGATTGGCGTTGATATTAGGTTTGTTGGGTTACTTACTTTACAATCAGCAAAAACTGAAAAACCGTCAACTCCAAAAAGAAAGCGAATTGAGAACTGCTTTGGCAAAAATTGAAATCCAAAACAAACTTCAGGAACAGCGTTTACGAATATCCCGAGATCTGCACGATAATATTGGCGCGCAACTTACTTTCATCATTTCCAGCATCGATAATCTGAAGTTTGGGTTTACGGACATTAGTGAAAAACTAAGAGACAAACTAACCAATATTAGCAATTTTACTACTCAGACCATTTATGAACTGCGCGATACTATTTGGGCGATGAACAAAGAAAACATAACCTTTGAAGACCTGCAGACACGCATTGCTAATTTTATTGAACATGCTAAAAATGCTTCTACACGCACTGATTTTTCTTTTAATATTGAAAAAAGTGTAAACGAAACTCATGTTTTTTCTTCGGTGGAAGGAATGAATATCTACCGTATTATTCAAGAAGCAGTCAACAACGCATTGAAGTATGCCTCCGCAGATGAAGTTGAAGTAAATATTTCAAAGGAACAAAGTCAATATGAGATTGAAATAACCGATAATGGAAGAGGCTTCGATCCAAATTCTACAGAATTGGGCAATGGCTTGAACAATATGAAAAAACGCGCTCGGGAAATAGATGGGGCACTTCAAATAAAGTCTTCAAAAAAAGGGACATCTGTTTTGTTAAAGATTCCGAAATAGTATTCTCAGAATTTAATTATACGGCAATTGCCCTATTTTGGCTATAATTTTAAAAACGTATTTTTAGTATCTTTAAAAAACGAAACAACCGAAGATGCTTAAAATTGCAATAGTTGATGACAACTCCTTCCTTATAAATGCCGTCAAAGAAAAGCTTTCTTTTTTTGAAGATGTTGCAGTAAAACACACTTCATTAAATGGTAGCGAACTACTCACAAAACTGGAAGAAAATCATAATCTAGATTTAATTTTGATGGATATTGAAATGCCCGTCCTCAACGGAATTGAGACAACTCAAATTGTTAAGCAAAAATACCCGCACATAAAAATAATTATGCTCACAGCTTTTGACAATGATGAGCATATCTTCAATGCCATAAAAGCAGGTGCTGATGGCTATTTGTTGAAAGAAATCAATCCAAAGGATCTCTATGAAGGAATTATAGAAACCTTGAACGGCGGAGCGGCAATGAACCCATCCATCGCAATGAAAACCTTAAAATTGCTGAGAAATCCAATAGATATTCAAAATCCGCGTGACCAAGAGGAAATTTCACTTTCCACCCGCGAAGTTGAGGTTTTGGAACAACTCAGCAAAGGGTTGAGCTATACCGTTATTGCCGATCATCTTTTTCTTTCGCCGAGTACGGTAAGAAAACATATTGAAAATATCTACAAAAAATTGCAGGTGCACAGCAAAATTGAAGCAGTTCAAAAGGCAAGGAATCACAATATCATTTAAGACATTTCCTTTTCTAAAATAGTTGTAGTTTTATATTCTTATTTCTGAAAAAACTTTCAGAATATCAAATTTTTACTATGAAACAACTATTCTCCTTTACACTATCACTTCTTTTGTTTTCAACATTTACAGTGCTTTCACAGGAAAAAAATCCTGTAATTGAAAACATTAAAAAAGAAGCGTATGAAAATTCCCAACTTGAAGTTCTGGGCCATGAACTGTTAGACGATATTGGTCCCCGATTGGTCGGAACGCCACAAATGAAAAAGGCTAATGATTGGGCGGTTGCAAAGTATAAGAGTTGGGGAATTGAAGCAGAAAATCAGCAATGGGGCGAGTGGAAAGGCTGGGAGCGTGGTATTACACATATTGATATGGTTTCGCCGAGAGTTCAGACTTTAGACGGTACGCAATTAGCTTGGAATCCGGGAACTTCATCCAAAGGTGAAACAGCTGAGTTGATAGTTTTACCTCAAATAAAAGATTCAATTTCTTTCAAAAATTGGTTGCCGAATGTAAAAGGAAAATTTGTAATGATCGCGATGAAACAACCCACAGGTCGTCCTGATGAAAACTGGAAAGAATTTGCTACGCCAGAATCTTTCGAGAAAATGAAAATGGAAAGAGATGAAATGAACAAAGAATGGAATGAAAATATAAAACGAAGCGGTTATGATAGAAGAAGCATTATTCCTGCTTTGGAAGAAGCTGGTGCCGTTGGAATAGTTGATTCCTATTGGTCCAAAGGCTTTGGTGTAAATAAAATATTTGGTGCGCGCACCAAAAAAATCCCCACAGTAGATATTGAATTGGAAGATTACACCATGCTTTACCGAATGGTGGAACACGGCGACAAGCCGAAAATCCATGTAGTTGCCGAATCAAAAGATTTGGGAAGAGTACCTACTTTTAATACAATTGCTGAAATAAAAGGAACAGAAAAATCCGGGGAATATGTAATTCTTTCTGCCCATTTCGATTCATGGGATGGCGGAACAGGCGCAACAGATAATGGAACGGGAACATTGGTTATGATGGAAGCCATGCGGATTCTTAAAAAAGTGTATCCAAATCCAAAAAGAACCATTTTAGTAGGCCATTGGGGAAGTGAGGAGCAAGGGTTGAACGGTTCATCCTCTTTTGTGGCAGACCATCCCGAAATTGTAAGCAATATTCAAGCGGTTTTTAATCAGGATAATGGAACTGGAAGAGTAACCAGTATAAATGGGGCAGGTTATCTTCATTCGTATGATTATATATCACGTTGGTTGAAAGCGGTGCCGGACACTATTCGTAAGCATATTGAAACTACATTTCCAGGTTGGCCTGCTCGTGGTGGGTCTGACAATGCAAGTTTTGTTGCCGTGGGTGTACCCGCATTTAGCTTGAGTTCCTTAAGCTGGAATTATTGGAATTACACTTGGCACACCAACCGTGATACCTACGATAAAATTGTTTTTGACGATGTGCAAAGCAATGTAATTCTCACAGCAATTTTAGCTTATATGGCTTCGGAAGATGATTCAAAAACATCTAGGGAGCAAGTTATTTTGCCAGTTGATGATAAAACAGGAGAGCGTCAAACTTGGCCAACGCCGAGAGTTCCTGAGCGGAAAGGGGGAATGTAACCAATAAAATCACCAAACAACGAATCCCCAATTTTAAAGGTTAGCTTTGGAATTTGGGATTTTTATTTTGGATTATATTGACTTTTTAAACTTTAATCCTTTTTTAAATTATAGCTGGTCACATAATAAAAAATCCATAAATATCTGGATTTAAATACATTAATATTTTTTTGTATATTTAATGTGCACAACCTCTAAAAATATTTATTATGGAAACTGATGTTTTATTGAAAGAAAATGACACTGCCTGTGATAACGGAACTTTTAACCATCTTGAAAATATTCATGAAAATGAAACTGTAATGGGAACTGGTGAATGTACTATGTGTAGTACCTGTAAAAAGTATGATGAAGAAAACGCCTTATTAACCAAGTGCAAATGTGGGCATAAAAAACGGTTTCATCTATAGGTTAAAGGCTTCCTTAACCGCATCAACATAGTCTAACTTTTAAATAAAATGCTTCTTTCTTTATAATAACTTTTCCCAAGTAAAAAGCTCCACTTCTTTTGTAATTTGTCCATTATACGGACTTTCAAAAGTTTTAGTTATTGTCTTTGGTTCACGGCCCATATGACCGTATGAAGCAGTTTCGGAATAAATAGGATTTCTCAATTTCAACCTTTTTTCAATAGCTGCTGGGCGCATATTGAAAATTTCTGAAACCTTTTTCGCAATGTCACCATCTGAAAGTTTTATGTTTTTGGAATTATATGTGTTCACCAAAATTGAAGTAGGTTCTACAACTCCGATCGCATAAGAAACTTGCACCAAAATTTCATCAGCAACACCTGCAGCAACTAAGTTTTTTGCAATATGTCTTGATGCGTATGCCGCGCTTCTATCAACTTTACTTGGGTCTTTTCCACTAAAAGCACCACCGCCGTGCGCACCTTTTCCACCATAGGTATCAACGATTATTTTTCTTCCGGTTAAACCGGTATCACCGTGTGGGCCACCAATTACGAATTTTCCTGTTGGATTTATATGATATGTAATATCATCATTGAATAATTTTTGAACGTATTCTGGAAGTTGTTTTTTCACTCTCGGAATCAAAATCTCAACGATATCTTTTTTGATTTTTTTCAACATCGGCTCATCCGCATCAAATTCATCGTGCTGTGTTGAAACAACAATTGCAACAATTTTCTGCGGAACATTATCATCACTATATTCAATGGTAACTTGGCTTTTGCTATCCGGGCGCAAGTATTTTATTTCAGAATTTTCACGTCGGAGTGCAGCCAATTCAATCAAAATTTTATGCGAAATATCCAACGCCAAAGGCATATAGTTTTCGGTTTCTTTTGTAGCGTAACCGAACATCATCCCTTGGTCACCAGCACCTTGCTCTTCTTTGTTTTCACGGTCAACACCTTGGTTGATGTCTTGTGATTGTTCGTGAATTAAAGAAATGACCCCACAAGAATCACCGCTAAATTTATACTCGCCTTTTGTGTAACCAATTTTATTGATTACATCACGTGCTATTGTTTGCACATCCAAATACGTATGGCTTTTCACTTCGCCTGCTAAAACCACTTGACCAGTTGTAACTAAAGTTTCACAAGCAACCTTCGATTCTGGATCGAAAGCCAAAAAATTATCTAAAAGCGCATCGCTAATTTGATCCGCAACTTTATCTGGGTGTCCTTCGGAAACACTTTCCGAAGTAAATAAATAGGCCATAAAAATGGTTTTAATAAATTTATAATTTTCAGAAGATTTGACGGAAACGCCGAAGGGAAGTTTTCACTGCCTTTAGCATTTTTTATTGAGGTTGCAATCAGTCAAATCTTTCCTCTTAAGAGTGCAAATGTAAACATATTATTAAAACCTGAAAACCCAAAATTTAAAATTTCAGAATACATGATTTTTCATAAATTGTAACATATTTTATAATCTGAACAAACGTCATGAAAGTATCACTGAACAGAATAAACGACAACTATCTTTTTGAAGCAAAAGGCGCCTCCGAAGTTCCAGTTTTAATCGACAACAAAACTGATGAACCCTCAAAAGGCGCCAGCCCAATGGAACTTTTATTGATGGGTGTGGGCAGCTGCAATGCAATAGATATTGTAATGATTTTAAAGAAACAGCGTCAGGAAATTACTTCGTATAAAATTGACGTGGAAGGCCAGCGAAAGGAAGTTCGCGACGCAAAACCTTTTGAGGCAATCCACGTAACGCTGTATTTGGAAGGCAAAATTGACGCGACAAAAGCCATCCGAGCGGCGCAACTTAGTTTTGATAAATACTGTTCGGTTTCCATCACTTTGGAAGCTTCGGTAAAAATTACCTACAGCATAATTCTCAACGGAAAATCGCTGTAAATTTTGCAGTCACACTTTTATAGTGTTACTTTGTATCAGTTCATATTCATAGTTAAAAGTTATCAAGAAAGGCCGAGGGAATAGACCCTTTGACGCCTTAGCAACCTCCCGAACTTTCGGGGAAGGTGCTACATTCTATCTCGAATTATTTTGGGAATAGATAACACAAAACAGGTTTTTCCTTCACCTTTTCTTGATATTTTTTGTTCCCCCTTTGGCGGGGGTTAGGGAGATGTTTATAGCGTGCCCCTTCGGGTCGGGCTTTCCGCTGCAATCTTTTTAATTTGTCACCTTGAGCGCAGTCGAAAGGTCGCTGACAAATTAAAAAGGATAGAGTTTACCCTGAGCGGAGACGAAGGCCTGCAATCCCTCACGCAGATTTGAACTTTAATCAAAAATCAAGAAATGAATAAAATACAACAAGCACTCCAAGACCGAATATTGATCCTCGATGGTGCAATGGGCACGATGCTGCAGCGCTATAAATTTTCGGAAGAAGATTTTCGCGGCAAGCGGTTTAAGGATTTCCATAAATCTGTAAAAGGAAATAACGATCTGCTTTCAATCACCCAGCCGCAGGCAATTGCCGAAATTCATTCAAAATATTTTGAAGCGGGCGCCGATATTGTGGAAACAAATACATTTTCCAGCACCACCATCGCAATGGCAGATTACGATATGCAGGATTTGGTGTATGAACTGAATTACGAATCAGCAAAAATCGCAAAAAAAGTCGCTGAGGAATTCACGGCGAAAGAACCGCACAAACCGCGTTTTGTAGCTGGCGCCATTGGCCCTACAAACAAAACAGCAAGTATGAGCCCCAATGTAAACGATCCCGGTTTTCGCGCCATTTCTTTTGAAGAACTTCGCGTTGCTTACAAACAACAAGCTGAAGCCTTGATTGATGGCGGCGTGGACATTTTATTGGTAGAAACCATTTTTGATACGTTGAACGCAAAGGCGGCACTTTTCGCAATTGATGAAATTAAGGAAGAGCGAAATCTTGACATTCCCATTATGATAAGCGGAACAATTACCGATGCTTCCGGACGTACGCTTTCTGGCCAAACTGCCGAGGCATTTCTTATTTCCATTTCGCATATTCCACTGTTGAGCGTAGGTTTTAATTGCGCCTTGGGCGCCAAACAACTCACGCCCCATTTGGAGGTAATTGCCAGCCGCACCAATCTTGCCGTGAGCGCGTATCCAAATGCCGGCTTGCCAAACGCGTTTGGAGAGTACGATGAAAGCCCGAAACAAATGGCTGAGCAGGTAAAGGAATATTTGGACAAACAATTGGTGAATATAATCGGAGGTTGCTGCGGCACCACGCCGGAACATATAAAAGCCATTGCCGAAATCGCTTCACAATACCAACCACGACCCGTTTTTCAATCTGAAAACATTGCTGTATGATTCCTACAAAAAAAGAAGTCGAAGAAGCCTGCACGCGCGTAAAACCGTACGTTCACAACACACCAATATTGAAATCTTCCTATATAAATGAACTTTCAGGTGCTGAGGTTTTCTTTAAATGTGAGAATTTCCAAAAGATGGGCGCCTTCAAAATGCGGGGCGCAACCAATGCCATTTTGCAACTTTCCGAAGCACAGAAAAAAGCTGGCGTAGTAACGCATTCCTCCGGGAATTTTGCCCAGGCACTCTCATTGGCAGCAAAAAATCTTGGAGTAAAAGCATATATCGTAATGCCCGAAAATGCACCACAAGTAAAAAAGGAAGCAGTAAAAGGCTACGGCGGAATAATTACAGAATCAGAATCAACGCCAATCGCTCGCGAAACCGAAGCCGAGCGGATTCAAAAAGAAACCGGCGCGACTTTTATCCACCCTTCTAACGACAGAAATGTAATTCTCGGCAATGCAACTTCCGCAGCGGAATTATTGCAATCGCATCCTGATTTGGATTATGTTTTCACTCCCGTTGGCGGTGGAGGCTTGATTGCTGGCACAGCGCTTTCGGTGAAATATTTCGGAAATAATTGCGAAACCGTCGGCGGCGAACCTTTTGAAGTTGACGACGCTTTCCGAAGTCTTCAATCGGGAAAAATAGAATTCAATGAAACCACAAATACAATAGCCGACGGACTTAAAACCTTCCTCGGTGATATCAATTTTCCGATTATAAAAGAATTGGTTTCAGAAATAATTCGTGTTGAAGAAACAGAAATTATTTCAGCAATGAAACTCATTTGGGAACGAATGAAGATAATTGTCGAGCCCAGCAGCGCAGTAGCATTGGCGGCATTACTTAGGGAAAAAGAGCGATTTAAAAACAAAAAAATAGGAATTATTATTTCTGGGGGAAATGTTGATTTGAAAAATCTTCCATTTTAGTTGATTGTTGTTGGTTGATGGTTGATAGAAAAAATTACTTGAAGTATAAATTAAATGTGAGGTTAAGTTAAATCAGAAAATGTAAAATGAAAATGTTTAAAAAATTATTATGATAATCCAGCAACCATCAACTAATAACCATCGACTAGATTATGGAGTATAGAGATTTAGATGTTTGGAAATTTTCTCGAAAACTTGTCAATGCTGTTTACGAGTTGACAAAAAGTTTCCCGAAAAAGGAATTGTATGGATTGACCAATCAAATAAGAAGATGTGCGGTGTCAATTCCATCAAATATTGCAGAAGGTTGTGGAAGAAGAACTTCAAAAGACACAATCCAATTTCTATATATTTCACGCGGATCTTTATATGAATTAGAAACGCAATTATTTTTGGCGTTGGACCAAAACTTTATATGTGAAGAGCAATTAAATGAAATCGTTTCTCAAATTGAGAGTTGTAAGAAACTGTTGAACGGATTTATTAATTATTACAAAAAATTATAATGAAAGTCCATCAACCATCAACTAACAACCATCAACCAAAATTCCTAAAACTAAGCGGTCTCGAACCTCTCATAATCACCCCCGAAAGCAATTTCATAAACGTGGGTGAACGCACTAATGTGGCGGGTTCAAAGAAATTTCTTCGACTTATAAAAGATCGAAATTTTGAGGAAGCCCTTTCCGTTGCCCGCGAACAGGTGGAAAACGGTGCGCAAATCATTGATGTAAATATGGACGATGGTTTGATTGATGGCAAAGAGGCAATGGTGAAATTTCTGAATCTTGTTGTGGCCGAGCCCGATATTTCCCGTGTTCCCATTATGATTGATAGCAGTAAATGGGAAATTATTGAGGCCGGGTTGCAAGTGGTGCAGGGTAAATGCGTGGTGAATTCCATTAGTTTAAAGGAAGGAGAAGAAGAATTTATTCATCACGCAAAACTCATAAAACGCTACGGCGCGGCGGTAATCGTAATGGCTTTTGACGAAACAGGACAGGCAGATAATTACGACCGAAGAATAGAAATTGCCAAACGTTCCTATGATATTTTGGTGAATAAAGTGAAGTTTTCGCCCGAGGATATAATTTTCGATTTAAACATATTCCCCGTTGCAACGGGAATGGATGAGCATAGAAAAAATGCTGTAGATTTTATTGAAGCGACACGTTGGGTCCGGGCGAATTTGCCACACGTGAGCGTGAGTGGGGGGGTGAGCAATGTTTCCTTTAGTTTTCGTGGAAATGACCCTGTTCGCGAAGCGATGCACTCAGTGTTTTTGTATCACGCCATTAAAGCTGGAATGAACATTGGGATTGTAAACCCAGCGATGTTGGAGGTTTATGACGATATTCCAAAAGACCTTTTGGAACGTGTTGAAGACGTAATGCTCGACCGTCGCGAGGATGCCACGGAACGATTATTGGATTTCGCCGAAACCGTAAAAGGAACCGCAAAAGAAAGTAAAATAGACCTTTCGTGGCGAGAAGAATCGTTGCAAAATCGGATTACACGAGCGTTGGTAAAAGGAATCGACGAATTTATTTTAGAGGATATTGAAGAAGCGCGTAAAAGTGTTTCAAAACCCATTGAAGTTATCGAAGGATATTTAATGATTGGGATGAACGTGGTTGGGGACCTTTTCGGAAGTGGAAAAATGTTTTTGCCACAAGTGGTGAAATCTGCGCGGGTTATGAAAAAAGCGGTGGCGTATTTACTTCCGTTTATCGAAGAAGAAAAATTGAAAAACCCACAAATTGGTGATTCAAAAAATGCTGGAAAAGTGTTAATGGCTACCGTTAAGGGTGACGTTCACGACATCGGAAAAAATATTGTTGGCGTTGTTTTGGCGTGTAATAATTATGAAATAATCGATTTGGGCGTAATGGTTCCGCCGGAAAAAATAATCGCAACCGCAAAGGAAGAAAACGTGGATGCCATTGGGTTGAGCGGTTTGATAACCCCTTCCTTGGACGAAATGGTTTTTTTGGCGAAGGAAATGCAACGGCAAAATTTCACAGTTCCGTTATTGATCGGTGGCGCCACGACGAGCAAAGCGCACACAGCGGTAAAAATTGATCCCGAATATGAATGCGCCGTTGTTCATATAAATGACGCTTCGCGTGCAGTTACTGTGGTTGGCGATTTATTGAAAAAGGAAACTTCGGTTTCGTATAAAGAAAACTTGAAAAAGGAATACGATAATTTCCGGAAGGATTTTTTGAGAAGACAAAGAGTAAAAACCTATATCTCAATTGAAGAGGCTCGAAAAAACAAGTTTCAAATTGATTGGAATTCTTCAGAAATAAAAAAGCCGAATGATTTGGGGGTGCAGGTTTTGAAGAATTTTGATTTGAATATTTTAAAAGATTACATCGATTGGACGCCGTTTTTCAGAAGTTGGGAGCTGCATGGCAGATATCCGGATATTTTGACGGATAAAGTCGTCGGGGAGCAAGCTTCGGAATTATTTAAAGACGCGCAAGAAATGCTTCAAAAAATAATTTCAGAAAAATTATTGGAAGCGAGCGCTGTTTTTGGAATTTTTGAAGCAAACACTATTGAAGAAGATGATATTCTTATGAAAGATCCTTCAGAAATGAGCAATATTCCCCCTTCGGGGGTTAGGGGGCTAACCCTACGTCAACAATCCCAAAAAGCGGCAGGAAAACCCAACATTGCTTTGGCAGATTTTATTGCACCAAAGGAAAGCGGAATTCAGGATTATATTGGTTGTTTCTGCGTAAGTACCGGTTTTGGAACGGCGGAATTGGCTGCGAAATATGAAAAGGAACACGACGATTATAATTCCATAATGGTGAAAGCCTTGGCAGATCGTTTGGCAGAAGCGTTTGCGGAATATCTCCACAAAGAAGTGCGCACCAAATATTGGGGTTACGCTTCCGAAGAAAATCTTTCAAATGAAGATCTTATTTCAGAAAAATATAAGGGAATTCGTCCGGCACCGGGCTATCCTGCCTGTCCGGACCATTTGGAAAAAATCACTATTTGGGAGATTTTAAATGTAAAAGAAAATATTGGCGTTGAACTTACGGAGAGTCTGGCAATGTGGCCGGCGGCTTCTGTTTCTGGCTATTATTTTGCGAATCCCGAAGCACGTTATTTTGGTCTCGGAAAAATTAAGGAAGACCAAATTGAAGATTTCGCAAAACGGAAAAATATGAATTTAGAAGAAGCCACAAATTGGCTTAAAACAAATTTGGCCCCCTAAATCCCCCGAGGGGGACTTTTACAAATTGAGTGAATAAATAAAATAGTTTATAGGATGAAAAATAGATTGCAATTAAAATGTATAATCGACCTTTTCCCCTTCGGGGGTCAGAAGGCTTATCCCCCTTGCGGGTTAGGGGGCTATATGAAAGTAACCGAACACATAAAAAACGGAAACGGAAAAACGCAATTTTCGTTCGAGATTTTACCGCCTTTAAAAGGGGAAAATATTCATTCCATTTTTGAAAATATTGATCCGTTGATGGAGTTCAATCCGCCGTATATAAACGTTACCTATCATCGCGAGGAATATGTTTTTAAGGAATTGAAAGACGGGTTGATTGAAAAAAAGGTAGTTCGCAAACGTCCGGGAACCGTTGGTATTTGCGCCGCAATTCAAAATAGATATGAGGTCGATGCCGTTCCGCATATTCTCTGTGGCGGATTTACGAAGGAGGAAACGGAGAATTTTTTAATCGATCTTCAGTTTTTGGGTATTGACAATGTTATGGCGCTACGCGGCGATGCAGTGAAAAGCGAGACCTATTTCACGCCCAATAAAAATGGCCATAAATACGCCTGCGACCTTGTTTCGCAAATACATTTAATGAACAACGGAAAGTATTTGGATGAGGAGCTGCAGCACACGTTTCCCACTGACTTTTGTGTCGGCGTTGCGGGTTATCCGGAAAAGCATATGGAAGCGCCGAGCAGCGAAAGTGATATCCATTTTTTAAAAAAGAAAATAAAAAATGGAGCGGAATATATTGTAACCCAAATGTTTTTCGACAATGAAAAATATTTCAAATTTGTAGAAAAGTGCAGGGCAGAGGGCATTACCGTACCCATTATTCCCGGCCTGAAACCCATTGCCGTAAAATCGCACCTCAATTTAATTCCGCATAGATTTAAAGTGGATTTGCCCGATGCTTTGGTGATGGAAATAGTAAAGGCAAAGGATAATCAAGCCGTCAGGCAAATTGGGATTGATTGGTGCGTGCAGCAAAGCAAGGAGCTTGTAAAAGCCGGGGTGCCTTTTCTTCACTACTATTCTATGGGAAAAAGTAGCAATATTAAAGAAATAGCTTCGCAGATATTTTAAGATTGTCTTATTTTGCAACAATGTCCCGAATTGCGCTTTTATTATTTTTTTTTAGCACTTCTATTGGTTTTTCACAGGAAAAAAACAAAAAGGATTTCTTTATAGATATAAATTATTTCTACGGCACTATTCTTAGACATAACAAGGATATCTCACATTTGGTGAATAGCCATCCTGATGGTTTCATTGTGGGCTTTAACCGAAAAACTTACGGAACGGAGCGTTGGCATAAAGAGTATAATTATCCCGATTGGGGCTTTTCATTTGTGCATCAAAACGCACATTATGATGTTTTGGGTGAAAATTATGGTTTATATGGACATTACAATTTTTATTTTTTAAAGCGAAATATTTTCTTCCGAATAGGACAGGGCATTGCCTACAATACCAATCCGTTTGATTTTGAAACCAATTTTAAAAACAACGCATACGGCAGCCATTTTTTGAGTTCTACATATTTGATGCTTAACTACAACAAACACCATCTTTTTAAAAATCTTGGAATACAAGCTGGGGTTGCTTTTGTGCATTATTCAAATGGAAATTTTAAAGCGCCAAATTCTAGCACCAATGCTTTTACTGTAAATGTAGGTGTGCAATATTCCGTTGCCGAAGAAAAGACTTCGAATTATATTTCAGATTCAATTCCAAATAAAGTCTCTGAACCTATAAAATTTAACTTTGTAATTCGAGGTGGACTGAATGAAAGTGATTATTTGAATCTTGGACAACATCCTTTCTTTGTAATTTCAGGGTTTGTGGACAAGCGGGTGACCTATAAAAGTACGCTTCAGTTAGGTGCAGATTTTTTCTATTTACCATTTCTGAAAAAGGAAATAGAATACCTTTCCATTGCTTTTCCTAACACAGGAGTGGAAGGCGATGAAGATTTTAAAAGAGTTGGAATTTTTGCGGGACACGAATTGCGAATCAGTGATTTAGCAATAGTTTCGCAAGTAGGCTATTATGTTTATTATCCGTATGATTTTGAAGGTAGAACCTATATTAGGGCTGGATTGAAGTATTATATAACCGATAAACTTTTTAGTGCAATCACATTAAAATCACACGGTGCCAAAGTAGAAGGCGTAGAGTTTGGCCTGGGAATTAGAATGTAAATTATGAATAAAATATTTTTTATTGGACTGATGTTTTTGATGTTTTCGTGTGATTCCGAAAATTCTTGGGATTGCGTTCAAGCAGCTGGAGATTCCGTTTCCAAAGAATACTTTGTTTCAGATTTTTTAAAAATTAGAATAGAAGACGATGTTACGCTATACCTAAAACAAGGTGAAGTACAGAAAGTAAAAGTTGAAACTGGCGAAAACCTTTTGGACGATATTTCTGTAACTATTGAAGAAAATACGCTAGTAGTGAAAGACCACAACAATTGCAATTTAGTTCGCGATTACGGAATTACAAAAGTTTTTGTTACAGCGCCGAACATCACAGAAATTAGAAATAGTTCGGCTTACGATGTTATTGGAGATGGAATTTTGAATTTTCCAGAACTGACATTGGTAAGTAATACTACTGCTGGCCCCGAAACTATCAGAAAGAGTGGCGATTTTTATTTGAATATTATTTGCGATGAATTTCGGGTATCCGCTAATGGACAAAGCGTTTTTTACATTTCGGGAACTACTCAAAAAGCCACTTTGAGTTTTGCCGATGAAATGCCCCGCTTTGAAGGCAAGGATTTTTTAATAAATGAACTTACTGTTTTTCAAAGAAGTGCAAATAAAATGATAGTGAACCCACAACAAAGTATTATTGGGAAAATCGTGGCAACGGGCGATATTGTTAGCCATACTCGCCCTCCCTTGGTAGATGTAAAAGAATTATTTACGGGTAGGCTATTATTTGAAGATTAGTTTATCTTTACTGGCGTTGAAAAAAATATGAAGCAGCTTCTTTCCGTATTTACAATCCTAATTATAAGTTTTCCGCTCTTTTCGCAGGAAAAAGAATTGAAGCCCGTTTCGTTGGAGGCTGACTTCTTTTACGGAACCATAATGGAACACAACCCAGATATTGAACATCTTATCACAGGTCATCCCACTGGTTTTTTTCTTTCTTTTAATAGAAAAACATACGGTTTTAATGAATGGGAACGTCGTTATAACTATCCAGATTGGGGCTTTACACTTGCCTATCAAGACATGCACAATGAGTATTTAGGAAATGCGGTAGGCGTTTATGGGCATATGAACTGGTATTTTTTAAACAGAAATTTAATGGTACGTGTGGGGCAGGGAATTGCTTATACTAAAAATTCTTTTGATGCAGAATCCAACTATAATAATAACGCATACGGCACACAACTTTTAAGTACTACTTTTTTAAAAGGAAATTACGTACGCGAAAATATTTGGAGAGGTCTTGGTTTTCATGCGGGATTCACAATTATTCATTACAGCAATGCCAACTTTAAAGCTCCCAATAATAGTACAAACTCATTTTTGCTAAATGCAGGGATTAGTTATCAATTAGATTACAAAGAATTTCCAGAATACATTCATAAAGAAGATTCACTCAGTAAAACGCACGCTGAAAGATTTAAATACAATCTTGCCTTTAGAACTGGTTTGAATGAAAGCGACGTGGTTGGTCTTGGGCAAGAACCTTTTTATGAGTTGTCTTTTTTTGTTGACAAGCGTTTGAATTATAAAAGCACGCTTACGGCGGGAGTAGATGTTTTCTTTTCCACTTTTTTAAAGAATTATATAGAATATCGCTCCATTGCTTATCCCGAAGATGGCCTTTCTGGAGATGAGGATTACAAGCGCGTTGGTATTTTTGTGGGTCATGAATGGCGTTTTAACAAGGTGGCGTTTGTTTCGCAATTGGGTTATTATGTGTATTGGCCATACGCTTTTGAAAATCGTATTTATAACCGTTTGGGTTTGAAGCGTTATTTTTTTAATGATACTATTTTTGCTTCCTTAACAGTGCATGCACATTGGGCAAAAGCGGAAGCGGTTGAATTTGGCGTGGGTTATAGATTGTAAGAAAAGAATGGGAAAGATGATAAATAATATAACTTTCGAATTTAGTAAAAGAATATCAAACCTCTTCAGAAAGGTCTGGATTGTAGGTCCTTTCAGCACTGTATTCTTGATCCTTTTTCTAGGGTGTAACTCTGACTCGGGTTGGGATTGTATTCAGACTTCTGGAGCTATTGTGGAGAAAGAAGTTTCTATGCCGCCTTTTACCAAAATACTGGTTTGGGAACGAACCAAATTATTCATTCAACAAGGCGATGAACAAAAAGTGGTAATAGAAACTGGAGAGAATTTAATGGACGACATCAAAGTTTTCGTGACCAACGGAAAACTTGAAATCCACAATAATAATAACTGTAATTTCACTCGTGATTATGGACTTACAAAAGTATATATAACTTCGCCAAACATCACTGAAATTAGAAGCAGTACGGGGCTTCCCGTGGAAAGTATTGGTGTTTTAAGATACCCTTCTTTAGTGCTACTGTCTGAAGACCGACAAAACGAAGACCAATATCACATAGACGGTGATTTTAAGTTAAACTTAGAAGTAGAATACTTAAATATTGTTGCCAATGGGCTTTCCAATTTTTATTTAAGCGGAAGTGCAACCAATGCCAGTTTCGGCCTATATGCTGGTGATTGTAGGATTTATTCTGAAGATTTGATTATTCAAAAATTAAATTTTTATCATCGTAGTACTGGCACAATGGTCGTAAATCCCCAAGAATTCATAAAAGGAAAAATAGTTAGCCTGGGGAATGTTATTTCGAAAACCCGACCTCCAATTATAGAGGTTGAAGAGCTTTATCGCGGCAGGCTTATTTTTGAATAGTCAATTCAGAAAACAATTTTTCCAGAGTTGTATTTTTTTGGTGGAGTTGAAGTATTTTCAGACCATTGTCATGTGCAAAATCAAAAACCTTTCCGCGCATATCCTGCTCAGTTTTAAAATAAAGTTGATAAACAAAACCCACTGAATTTTCAACCTTTTCAATCTGCGGAAGTTTTTGCAGCGCCACTTCCTCCACACGGTAATCAAATTCAACTTCAATAATTTGTTGCTTGCTGTTTTTTAAATCTGAAAGCTTTTTATCGAGAACTATTTCACCTTTATTTATAATGATTACGCGATCACAAATGGCCTCAACTTCCTGCATTATGTGGGTGGAAAGCAAAACTGTTTTTTCCTTCCCAACATTTTTTATCAACTGTCTAATTTCAATCAATTGATTTGGATCCAAACCTGTGGTTGGTTCATCAAGAATTAAGACTTCTGGATTGTGCAACAGCGCATTCGCGAGTCCTACACGTTGGCGATATCCTTTGGAAAGCTGACCGATTTTCTTGTTTGCTTCAGAGATTAAACCTGTTTTTTCAATTACGGATTCTACTTCCGTTTTTGGAATATTATAGATTCCCGCATTAAAAAGAAGATATTCGCGAACATACATATCTAAATAAAGCGGATTATGCTCTGGCAAATAGCCCACGCTTTTTTTCACGGCAATATCGTCTTTGGATACTTCAAAGCCATTCACAATGGCAACTCCTTCTGAAGCAGGAATAAAAGTGGTTAAAATCTTCATCATTGTTGATTTTCCGGCTCCGTTCGGACCTAAAAAACCAACGATTTCTCCTTTTTCAATGGAGAATGAAACCTTGTATAGCGCTTTTTGTTCGCCGTAGGTTTTTGTGATATTTTCTACTTGAATTGACATATTTTAGAATAGCAAAACTACATAAATTTTCTTCCGAAGTGATTATGGAGTTGCAGTTTAAAATTTTTCATAAAACGTTTTCAAAATCACATTTATTGGCTACTTTAGCCACTATGAAAACAAAAATTATATACAATCTTTCCAAAACTTGGTGGCATTTGTTCCACAACGTAGGTTAAAGGGATTATTATATTTTAAAATATACTTTGAAAAGTCCCATTTTTGGGGCTTTTTTTTTTAAAAAATTTATGGAAAACAAAAAAGAATTGCGCAATTGGTTAAATGCTTTCGGTTTAAGCCATCCGCTCGTAATCGCAGGTCCTTGTAGTGCTGAAACTGAGGAACAGGTTTTAAAAATAGCGCACCAATTAAAAGAAACTGATGCAACTGTCTTGCGAGCCGGAATATGGAAACCGCGAACTCGACCCGGAAATTTTGAAGGTGTTGGTGCTTTGGGTTTAAAGTGGCTTCAAAAAGCGAAACAGGAAACCGGATTGATGACTGCTACCGAAGTGGCAAATACCATTCATGTAGATTTAGCATTAAAGCACGATGTAGATATTCTTTGGGTGGGTGCGCGCACAACGGTTTCGCCTTTTATAGTGCAGGAAATTGCTGATGCTTTGAAAGGAACTGATAAAATAGTTCTGGTAAAAAACCCAGTGAATCCAGATTTGGGCTTGTGGTTGGGTGCAGTGGAACGTTTTTATGAATCTGATATGAAAAATCTGGGCGTAATCCATCGCGGATTTTCTACTTATGAAAAAACACGCTACCGCAATAATCCAGAGTGGCAAATACCCATAGACCTTCAAAACAAATTTCCAGATTTGCCGCTTATTTTGGATCCATCACACATAGCAGGGCGAAGGGATGTTATTTTTGAACTTTGTCAAACCGCTCTAGATCTAAATTATGACGGTTTGATGATTGAAACTCATTTTGACCCTGACAATGCGTGGAGCGATGCCGCACAGCAAATTACTCCCCAAACATTGGATCAAATAACGGTAGATTTAAGAATAAGAAAACAGGAAGGAGATGCAATAGAATTCAAAAATAAACTGAATACCTTGCGAACAAAGATTGATGTACTGGATCACCAATTGATAGAATCTTTAGGCAAACGGATGAAAATTGCCGATGATATAGGTATGTTGAAAAAAAAGAACAACGTTGCCATTCTTCAAACAAAACGTTGGAACGAGATTTTAGGGAAAATGATTTTGGAAGGTGAAGAAAACAGACTAAGCGAGGAGTTCATATTACGAATTTTTAAAGCTATTCACCAAGAGTCTATCAATCATCAGAAAAAGGTGATTAATGATTAAAAAGTTTTGCAACTTTGTGGTATGAAAGGCATTGTTTATAAATCCACTGGAAGCTGGTATTCCGTAAAAGCCGAAAACGGCACTTTTTACGATTGCCGTATAAAAGGGAAGTTTCGAATGGATGGAATAAAAAGCACGAATCCTGTTGCAGTAGGTGATCACGTAGATTTTGATGTTGAGAAAAAAGGAGATGAAACTGTTGGAGTAATTAAGCATATTGATGTACGCGAAAATTACATAATCAGAAAGTCTGTTAATCTTTCAAAGCAAACCCACATTATTGCTGCGAATATTGATGTCGCCTTCCTTTTAATTACCTTAAACAATCCACCAACATTCACCACTTTTATAGATCGTTTTTTGGTTACTGCAGAAGCATATCACATTAAAGCTGTATTGCTTTTTAACAAAATTGACACCTACAATGAAGATGAGTTGCTCGAGATAAAATTGCTCGCGGCACTTTACCGAAAAATAGGTTATGAGTGTATTGGAATTTCGGCTATTTCTGGAAAAAATATTGACAAAGTAAAAACTTTGATGCAAGATAAAGTTACAATGTTTTCTGGCCACAGTGGAGTAGGAAAATCTACGTTGATAAATGCTTTGGAACCAGGTTTGAGTTTAAAAACCTCTAAAATATCTGAACAACATTTACAGGGTCAACACACCACAACTTTTGCTGAAATGTTTGATCTTTCTTTTGGAGGACAAATAATAGACACACCAGGAATAAAGGGTTTCGGAGTAGTTGAAATTGACAAAGAAGAACTGGGTGATTATTTCCCAGAGTTTTTTGAGTTAAAAGAAAATTGCAAATTCAACAACTGCCTACATTTGGAAGAACCCCATTGCGCAGTGAAGAAAGCTTTGGAAAGCGAGGAAATAGCATGGTCCCGATATAAAAGTTATTTACAGATCTTAGAGGGTGAAGAAGACCATTTTAGGAAGGATATTTATGAAAAGTGAAATTCCAAAACTCTATTAACAAATAAACGTTAATCCAAAATGCGAGCACTGATCCAACGAGTAAAAAAAGCATCTGTAACTATTGAAGGAAAAATATTTTCTGAAATAAACCAAGGATTGCTCATTTTATTGGGAATTGAAGAAGAAGATGCCCAAGAGGACATTGATTGGTTGGCAGGAAAAATTGCCCGTTTAAGGATTTTTTCAGATGAAAATGACGCTATGAATCTTTCTGTACAAGATATAAAAGGTGATTGTTTGGTTGTTAGCCAATTTACACTTCACGCAAACACCAAAAAAGGCAACAGACCTTCTTTCATAAATGCTGCGAAGCCCGAAATTGCCATTCCACTCTACGAAAAATTTGTGCTTCAGCTTGAAAATGAAACTAGTAGAAATGTGCAGACGGGAAGCTTTGGAGCGATGATGGATGTGGCTCTAATTAACGATGGACCCGTTACAATTTGGATTGATTCAAAAAAAAGAGAATAATTGCTTTAACTTTTTTTTAACCTTTCATGAATTTTATATATTGCCAAGCAAAAATTGATTCTATGTACAAGAATTTTTGCTTTGCACTTCTTATTTGCTCAGCCAATATTTATTCCCAAAAAGATTATTCCATTGCATCCATTCCCAAAGAACTGATTGAATATTCCAACAGCGTTTTGATTGATGAACTAGTTGAAATTGACGTTACCGACATCAATAAGATGAAAACTAAAACCCATCGTGTTTTAGCGGTGCTTAACAAAAGGGGTGACGGCGATTTCAATCTTCGCGAGTATTATGACGACAATTCCCGTGTAAAAAATATTGATGTTCGGATTTATGATCCTTTTGGAAAGGAATTGGAGCACTTCAAAAAGAAAGATTTTGTAGACGTAAGCCGAACAGGGATAAGTATTTATAGTGATGACCGTATACTTGGCATAAATTATACACCCACTACATATCCTTATATTGTAGTTTATGACAGCGAGACCGAAAGCGGGGACTCTGCATTTATAAATCCTTGGTACCCTTTAGGTGGATATGCTGAAAGCACTCAAAAAAGTGTATTGAAAGTTAAATTTGATCCAACTAATAAACCAAAATATAAACCTCAAAACTTGGAAGGGTTTGATATTACAATTTCTGAAACGCAAGATGAAATCACCTTTTGGGGCACTAATCTTAAAGCAATTCGAAGCGAGGAACACAGTCCATCGTCATATACCTTCTTCCCTATCATTCGTATTGCCCTCGATAATTTTAAGTTAAAAGGAACTTCAGGGTCAGGAAAAAATTGGGAAGTATTCGGAAACTGGGTAAACAAGAGCTTGCTTTCAGATGTAAACGAACTTCCCGAAGGAACTTTGGCAAGAGTTAAAAGTCTTGTAGCAAATGAAATTACCAATGAAGGAAAAGCTCGTAAAATTTATCAATATGTACAAGATAAAGTTCGTTATGTTAGTATTCAGATAGGTATTGGTGGGTGGAAACCCATGCCCGCTTCTGATGTTGACAAGCTGAGTTATGGTGATTGCAAAGCATTGACCAATTATACAAAAACCCTTTTGGATGCTGTTGGCGTTCCTTCATATTATACTTTGGTAAACGCTGGAGATAATAAAATAAATATTCATGAGGATTTTGCAATTTTGTGGTTTAATCATGCAATCCTTGGAGTTCCCAATGGAGATGAAATAACTTGGCTTGAATGTACAGACCAAGATTCACCCTATGGTTATTTGGGCGATTTCACCGATGATCGAGACGTAATAATTATGACTCCTGAAGGTGGAAAAATTGCACATACCAAAATTTATGAAACCGAAGAAAGCACCCAAGTTAATACTTCAAAAGTAAAAGTGGATGCCAAAGGCAATGTGACGGCGGCGTTTGAAAGCGTTTCCAAAGGAATTCAGTATGATAATAAATATTTGCTTCCGAAGAAAAAGCAGGATGATGTGGATGCATATTATAAAAACCGATGGAGCTATATCAATGGATTTTCATTGAACAATTTTGAATTCAACAATGATCGTGATAATATAATTTTTACTGAAAATATAACAATGACCATTCCCCACTATGCAAATCCTGTGGGTAATGACTATCTATTCTGTGCCAATATTTTTAATCAAAGCCAGCACATTCCGCCTCACATTGAAAACAGGAAACAAAATCTTTATTTAGGCCATGGATATGTGGATATAGATACCGTAGAAGTGGAAGTTTCAGAAAAGTTCTCCATAGATGCCTTGCCCGAAGTAACCGTTTTGGAAACGAAATTTGGAAAATACGAAATGAGTTTCAGTAAAATTTCAGATAATAAATTAATCTACAGCCGTAAAATACTCATTAACAAAGGCGAATACCCTCCTGCGGAATATGAAAATTACCGAGATTTTTTACGCTCTATTGCGAGGCTGGACAAAACAAAAATCCTTTTAAAACAAAAAGTTCAATAAATATCCCAACCCATGAAAATAAATGTACTTACGCTAATTGCGGTTTTGTGTTTTCTGAATATTTCAGTTGCTCAAAATTATAAATTCGGAAAAGTTTCCGAGGAAGAATTACTTCAAAAAGAACATCCTACAGACCCAGCTGCAGATGCTGCAATACTTTACCGTGAAACCAAAACCGATTTTCAATATACTCAGGATGCTGGTTGGTATATGGTTACGGATTATTTTGAACGTATAAAAATTTACACTAAAGAAGGTTTTGAATGGGCAAATGAAACAATTTATTTATATAAAGGTGATGGCGAGGATAAACTTATAGGACTGAAAGGATATACCTATTATCTAGATGTAGATGGCAAAGTTGAAGAAGTGAAACTTAAAAGCAATGGTATATTTGAGGAAGAGACCACAAAGTATCTTTCACAAACTAAGATTACGATGCCAGACGTTCGTGAAGGTTGTGTTATTGAATATAAATATACTATCAATTCCCCTTTTATCTTCAGTATAGACGAATTTAGGTTTCAGGAAACAATTCCTGTAGACAAAGTGAAAGTGATTTTCTCAACACCAGAATATTTTGTTTACAAAACACACCAAAGAGGTTGGGTTCCTTATAAAGTTGCTTCGGACAGAAGAGAAAGAACGATGAACTACAGGCAGACAACCCAAGATTTAAGAGCACTGGGTGGGCCTGGCCTTCCAGAAACTACAACACGAGAGGTGAAGTTTAAAGAAGATAAATATACGGTAGAATTGGAAAAAGTTCCGGCACTTAAAGAAGAAGCCTTTGTGAGCAATTTGAATAACTACACCACTGCACTGCAATTTGAAATGAGTTACATGGATTTTCCTGGAAGCCCTTTAAAAACCTACGCTACTAATTGGGAAGACGTTTCTAAGAGTATTTACCGCATAGAAGATTTTGGTGCGGAGTTGGAACGAAATAATTATTTTGAAAATGATATAGACGCTCTTTTAAACGGCGTAACAAAACCTGAAGAAAAAGTGGGCCTTATCTTTTCCTACGTTTTGAATAAAATGACCTGGAATGGCTTTAACGGCTTTTTTACTAATGAAGGTGTAAAAGCAGCATATAAAAAAGGCTCTGGTAATGTTGCAGATATAAACTTGATGTTGGTAGCAATGTTGCGCCACGCAAAGTTGGATGCCAATCCCGTTTTAGTAAGTACCAAAGAACACGGAATTCCTTTATTCCCTACTCGAAATGGGTTTAATTATGTGATTGCCGCTGTGGATTTACCACAAGGAACCCTATTGCTTGATGCAACAAATAAAGATGCCGAAATTGGTGTTTTAAAATCTAACATATTAAACTGGCAAGGTCGCGTTATAAAAAAGGATGGTTCTTCTGACTGGGTTTCTTTAAGTTCAATTGTTCCAGCTGTAAAAAGTACAATGGTTAATGTTGAAATCAATACAGATATGTCAGCTACTGGAAAAGCTCAAAATAGGTTTACCGGTAATTACGCCTTTCAATATAGAACAGAATTTAAGAGTTTAAACGAAGACGCCCAGCGCAAGGCAATTGAAAAAAATAACAACCAAGCAGAACTTTCTAATTTACATTTTGAAAATCTAGACACGCTAGGCCAGCCCGTTTCTTTGGAATATGATTTTGAAGTTCTTGATGCTGTGGAAGATGTAGCTGGAAAACTTTATTTTTCGCCAATGGTCTTTATGGCAACAAAGGAAAATCCATTTAAATCTGAAACCCGTGATTATCCTATTGATTATGGGTATCCAATGAAGAATAGGTATATAATCAACATTGCTTTACCCGATGGCTATAAAGTAGAATCATTGCCCGAGAATGCGGTTTTCAATTTAGGTGAAAATATAGGAAGCTATCGTTATCTTATTTCACAAGTTGGCAATAAACTGCAACTTTCTGCGGAATTTGTAATGAACAAATCTTTCATCGCAGCTGAAGAATATGGCAACCTTAAAAAATTCTACGAACTTTTAATTGCAAAAGAAAACGAAAAAGTTGTACTTTCAAAGTCATAATGGATATCAAAAACGCACAAAAAGCAGTAGATGCCTGGATACAGGAACACGGCGTTCGCTATTTCAATGAGCTTACCAATATGGCACAGCTCGCTGAGGAAGTGGGTGAAGTAGCGCGCATTATAGCTCGGCGCTATGGTGAACAGAGCGAAAAGGAAAGCGACAAAAATAAAGATTTGGGCGAAGAGCTTGCAGATGTTATTTTTGTGGTATTGTGCCTCGCCAACCAAACTGGTGTTGATCTCGAAAAAGCTTTTGAAAAGAAATTGGAGCTTAAAACAAAACGAGATCACGATAGGCATCACGGAAACGAAAAACTTAAATGAATGTTCAAGAAAGTAATTAGCACAAAAGGTTTTTGGAAATCGGTAATCTCATTAGCAGTTGCTTTCGCTATACTTTTCGCATTGATAAAATGGGCAATTGAAGGTTTTGAACTAGCTTATTTTACTGAAAGAAATCCGTGGATGTTTATACTTACCTTACTTCTTGCTGGCTTTGTATATGGTTTTTTTGTAACCTTCGGAAAATTCCGTGCAAAGCTTAAAGAAAAAGAATCTAGGCGATGAAAGCCATTCTTGAACGTGGAAGTTTTCCTAACAAAAATATAAAAATCAACATCAGTGGTTCCAAAAGTGAATCGAACAGAATGTTGATCCTTCAAGCGCAGTTTCCAAATATTTCAATAGAAAACCTTTCTGAAAGTGACGATACAAAAGTGTTGCTTGAAGGCTTAAAAACCACAAAAGGAACTGTAGATGTGCATCATGCGGGAACCGCAATGCGTTTTTTGACCGCTTATTTCGCAGCAAAAGAGAATACTGAAATAATCCTCACAGGAAGCCACCGCATGCAAGAACGCCCCATTGGAATTTTAGTGGATGCCTTAAAAAGTTTGGGAGCGGATATAGAATATCTTAAAAACGAAGGTTTTCCGCCTTTAAAAATAAAAGGGAAATCACTTGTAAAGAAAGAGGTGAAAATTAAAGCCAACGTAAGTAGTCAGTATATTTCTGCGTTAATGCTTGTGGCACCCTTGTTTCCAAATGGATTAAGTATTTTTTTGGATGGAAAAGTCACTTCTATACCATACATTAAAATGACCCTTTTACTGCTAGAAAATGTAGGAATAAAAGGAAGTTTCATTAAGAATGAAATCAGGATTTCTTCAGCGAAAAATATTGAAAAAAATAGCTTAGTTGTAGAATCAGACTGGAGCTCAGCTTCTTATTTTTATAGTTTGGTCGCACTTTCTGGAAATTCTGAAATTACCCTTTCAAGCTATTTGAAGAAAAGTTTACAAGGCGATTCAGCTTTAGCGCAGATATATGATTCTTTGGGCGTAAAGACAGTTTTTATTACTTCCGAAGCCACCATTTCACTTTCAAAAAAGAAAACGGAATTACCAGATTCACTTCTTCTTGATTTATCAAACACGCCAGATTTGGCTCAAACCATTGCGGTAACTTGTTTCGGATTGGGCATAAGTTGTAAACTTACCGGTCTTCACACTTTAAAAATCAAGGAAACTGACAGGCTTTTGGCTTTAAAAAATGAATTGGAAAAATTGGGAGCTACCATTCAAGTTGATGATGACTCCTTAAACCTTGAAAAAGCTTCGAAAATCAATTTCAATAAAACTATAGAAACCTACCAAGATCACAGAATGGCAATGGCTTTTGCGCCACTTTCGTTAAAAACAAACCTTACAATAAACGATGCCGAAGTTGTTTCTAAATCATACCCAAATTTTTGGAAAGACTTACAAAAAGCGGGAATTAAATGTGATCTGGAAGACTCATCAAAATAAAAATTTCACTCCATTAAACATCTGTCATCCCGCATCCAGCATTCATTACAAAACATTTCCAAATAATAAACTCCCATTTACTTGACAACGCCTGTTTTGAGGTTGTATATTTGCAACCTTTAAAAAAGGACTTTAGGAGACTTTATGACTTAAGACATAACACGCTTTTTTTTGAAAATTTTTATTAATGAAATTGAAGTCTTACGTCCTAAAACCTTTTATCTTAGGTCGAATAACTTTAGAACAATCACTTAAAATAGACACGACGAATTATGGGAATGAAACTTTCAAATTTCAACTTTAACCTTCCAGAGGAATTATTAGCAGAATATCCAGCTCCAAACCGAGATGAATCTCGCTTAATGGTTCTAAACCGAAAAGATAAGACCATCGAGCACAAAATGTTCAAGGACCTTATTGATTATTTTGAAGAAGATGATGTTCTGATAACCAATAATACTAAAGTTTTCCCGGCGCGTTTATTTGGTAACAAAGAAAAAACCGGAGCTCGCATAGAGGTTTTCCTTTTAAGAGAATTGAACCCAGAAACCCGTCTTTGGGACGTTTTGGTAGATCCAGCCCGAAAGATTAGAATTGGTAACAAATTGTATTTTGGCGATGACGAAACCCTTGTGGCCGAAGTTATAGACAACACTACTTCTCGTGGAAGAACGCTTCGTTTTCTTTTTGACGGATCTTATGAGGAATTCAGAAATAAATTGACAGAATTGGGCGAAACACCACTTCCAAAATATATTAAAAGAGAAGTAGAACCTGAAGATGCAGAGCGCTATCAGACCATTTTTGCCAAAAACGAAGGAGCTGTTGCTGCGCCAACTGCTGGTTTGCACTTTTCAAAACACCTATTAAAGCGCCTTGAAATTAAAGGTGTAAACATAGCTGAAGTTACACTTCATGTAGGTTTGGGAACTTTTAGTTCTGTTGAGGTTGAAGATCTTTCAAAGCACAAAATGGATTCGGAAGAAATGAGTATTCTACAAAATTCTGTAGATGTTATAAACACAGGTATTAAAAAGAAAAAACGCGTTTGCGCTGTTGGAACAACAGCAATGCGTGCTTTGGAAAGCTCGGTTTCTTCAAACCATACTTTGAACGCTTATACTGGATGGACCAATAAATTCATTTTTCCTCCCTATGATTTTAGTATTGCGAATGCAATGGTAACGAACTTTCACACACCAAAATCTACATTATTGATGATGGTTTCAGCCTTTGCAGGCCACGATTTTATAAAAGAAGCCTACGCTGAAGCAATTAAAGAAAAATATAGATTTTACACCTACGGAGACGCAATGTTGATTATCTAATAAACATCACATAAACCCTAAAAAATCCCGATGAAAATCGGGATTTTTTATTTTATAAGCGTTTGGTTTTCAAATGTCAAAATAAAAATTTACCTTAGTCATCCATATTTAAAAATAACTATCATTTGGAATGAAAAAAACTACGCTTTTCTTCATTTTATTTTTAACCATTTTTACCGCCTTTCCGCAAGGTGGAGAAAACGATTTGCCTGAAAGTTGGAATTTAAATTTAGAATTAGTGCCCAATATCATTCGGCTTCCAACTTTGGACTTTGAGAATATAGTTCAACAAGACAGTATCAATGATTTGGATAAAACCCTGCCTTGGCGGTATGGTATTGAAATTCCATTAAGTTTAAATATGCAACATGGCGGTCTTTGGACTGTTTTGCCTGACGGCGGAAAAATTTGGCAAGCCACTATTAAATCAGCTGGAGCATTAAATTTAAGTATCAATTTTGATGACTTCTATTTGCCGCAGGGTTCCCGACTTCAACTTTATAATGATGATCGTACAGATATAATTTCAGCTTTTACAAACAATCAAAACTCAAGTGAAGGTCAACTGGGTACGTGGTTTGTAGAAGGCGAGATTATTTGGATAGAATATTATCAACCTCCAAGAATACAGGGTTCACCAAGACTCAATTTTCAAAGCGTTATTCACGGTTACAGAATGGGAAGGGTAAATGTCCTTGTGGATGGAAATCGCGGATTGAATGATTCCGGAGAATGTAACTATGACGTTAATTGTCCCATCGGAAATGATTTTGACCATAAGAAAGATTTAGTTAAGAAAGCGGTTGCATTGCTCAATTTGGGGAATGGACATTTGTGTACAGCCTCACTTATTAATAATGCTTTAAACGATAAAACGCCATATTTACTAACTGCAAACCATTGTTTGGATAATAGCAATCCAGCATTTTGGTCCGCCAGATTCAATTGGGTAAGTCCAACACCAGTTTGTGCTACGGGAGGAGATAGTGGCGATTTACAGACAAATTTCACAGTAAGCGGAGCCGAATTAAGAGCAAAAAACAGCTTGAGCGATTTTGCTTTGGTTGAACTCTTTAACCGTATTCCCGAATCATGGGATGTTGCCTTTGCAGGTTGGGATAATTCTGATGCGAATCCACTGTTTGAGGTGGGAATCCATCATCCAAACGGTGATATTATGAAAATATGCCGTGATGATTCTGGAGCGCAGAAAGTTGATGCCAATGGCACTCAAACATGGTTGATAGGTGGCGGTACTCACGGGACCGGAAATGGCTGGGAAATAGGTACTACCGAAAGTGGTTCTTCTGGCTCTCCACTTTTTGATCAAAATGGAAAACTCATTGGGCAATTATACGCGGGACAATCTGCTTGTACTGGTTTGGAGAACAATAACGATTACGATATTTATGGAAGATTCGGTGTTTCTTGGAACAATGGAAATGCTCCCGAAACACGTTTAAAAGATTGGTTAGACCCCACAAATACAGGGCATACAACTATTGAAACACTTCAAAATTTATTGAATACACCTGATTTTCAACTTATAGGCGATCTTAAAATTTATCCAAATCCAGCAAGTACCCTCATTACTGTTATGAATAATAGATATCCACATTTATCTTATGTGTTTTCTAATGTTATGGGCCAGCAAATTTATTCGGGTAATTTGTCCAATACAATGAATACAATTGCTGTTGATAACCTTTCAGAAGGAATTTATTTTCTTCATTTAGTAGATGAAGACAGTAAGGATTCCATTACCAAAAAAATAATTATAAAAAAATAACCATAATTCTATTTATCTGTTAAGCCTCTATTCTGAAAAGGAAAGAGGCTTTTTATATTAAAATACCCTAATTTTGCACGATGGTTTCAGAAAAAAAGGACATACGCGCACTTTCAAAAGAAGAACTTAGAAGCTTCTTTGTTAGCATTGGTGACAAAGCATTCCGGGGAACGCAGGTTTACGAATGGCTTTGGAGTAAAGGCATCCACAATTTTGATGAAATGACCAATCTTTCCAAAGAAACTCGGGCGCATCTAAACGAAAACTTTGTAATCAACCACATAAAAGTTGATCATATTCAAAAAAGTAACGATGGCACTATTAAAAATGCTGTAAAACTTCATGACGATTTTATCGTGGAATCAGTCTTGATTCCTACAAAAAAAAGGACGACTGCCTGCGTTTCTTCGCAAGTGGGTTGTAGTTTGGATTGTACCTTTTGTGCAACTGCCAGATTGAAAAGAATGCGGAATCTAAATCCAGATGAAATTTACGATCAAGTGGTTGCCATTGATAAAGAAAGTCGTCTCTATCATAACAAACCTCTTTCTAACATTGTTTTTATGGGAATGGGTGAGCCGTTGATGAACTATAAAAATGTACTGGAATCCATAGAGAAAATAACAAGTGATGAAGGTTTGGGAATGTCCACAAAACGAATTACGGTTTCTACTTCCGGTGTACCGAAAATGATAAAGAAACTGGCTGATGACGAAGTGAAATTTCATCTCGCTGTTTCGTTGCATTCTGCAATTCAGGAAACACGAGAGCAGATTATGCCTTTTGCCAAAAACTTTACGTTGGAAGATCTTCGTGAATCTTTAGAGTATTGGTACAGCAAAACAAAACGCAAAATCACCTATGAATATATTGTTTGGAAAGATATAAACGACAAATGGGTAGATATTGAGGCACTCGTTACTTTCTGCAAATATGTGCCTTGCAAAGTAAACATAATTGAATACAACCCTATTGATGATGGTCATTTTCAGCAAGCTTCTTCAACGATTATAGATGATTATATTGAAGCTTTAGAGCATAGCCGAATTCCTGTAACCGTTCGCCGAAGTAGAGGAAAAGATATTGACGCGGCCTGTGGGCAGTTGGCAAACAAGCAATAAACTACCTTAAGTTTGCTTAAATTTCTTTTGAAATGCTTTGGGGCAAAAACCATTCGGCATTTTAACTATCTTTGAACCTTTATGAAGATAGTTTCGCGCATCAAACTTCCCATTGAAAAGGAAATGGAGCTTTTTGAAAAAAAGTTCACCGCTTCCATGTCTTCCAAAGTTTCCCTTCTTAACAGGATTACACATTATGTTGTAAACCGAAAGGGAAAACAAATGCGTCCTATGTTTGTTTTCCTTATAGCAAAAATGACTGGTAATGGCCAAGTGAATGAACGTACCTATCGTGGAGCATCAGTCATCGAGCTCATTCATACTGCAACTTTGGTTCACGATGATGTGGTGGACGACAGCAACCGCCGCCGTGGCTTCTTCTCCATGAATGCACTTTGGAAAAACAAAATCGCCGTACTTGTAGGCGATTATCTTCTTTCAAAAGGATTGTTACTTTCTATTGATAATGATGATTTCGACTTACTAAAAATAATCTCAGTAGCCGTTCGCGAGATGAGCGAGGGGGAACTACTTCAAATTGAAAAAGCTCGAAAACTTGATATTACCGAAGAAATTTATTTCGAAATAATTCGCCAAAAAACCGCCACGCTTATTGCCGCTTGTTGTGCTATGGGCGCTCGCTCTGTAATGGCTCCCGATGTAGAAGTTGAAAAGATGCGCAAGTTTGGCGAGCTCATTGGCACTGCTTTTCAAATAAAGGACGACCTTTTTGATTATGGCAATGAGCATATCGGAAAACCTACTGGCATCGATATTAAGGAGCAGAAAATGACGCTGCCATTAATTTTTGCCTTGAACAATACCACTTCCGAAGAAAAAAAATGGCTTATCAATTCGGTAAAAAACCATAACAAAGACAAGCAGCGTGTAAAGGAAGTCATCACTTTCGTGAAGGAAAAAGGCGGCCTTGATTATGCAGTTACTAAAATGAAGGAATATCAACAAGAAGCACTTCTAATCTTGGAAACCTATCCTGTTTCGCCTTATAAAGAATCGCTTGAATTAATGGTGAATTACGTTATTGACAGGAAAAAGTAAACAAGTGATTCTGTGAATATTTCTATTTGTATTTAATTAACCTGAAACCTTCAACCTGAAACTTTTTTAACCTAGGCAACCATTCTTCAAAAGTCTGCGTCTATAAAATAGAAGCCTTAAGCAGCGAAGCTTATTTTGAAAATTATACCATTACATAAAAACTATTCAAATTTGATAGCCAGCGCGTCCAAAGGTGATCGCCGTGCACAACATCAATTGTTTGAGATGTTTTCGTCAAAAATGTTGGGTGTATGTAGGCAATATCTAAAAAATAATGATTTGGCAGAGGAAGTAATGCTTTCAGGTTTTTTTAAAATGTTTACCCATTTAAAAGATTTTAAAAACGAAGGGAGTTTTGAAGGTTGGATTCGCAGAATAATGGTGAATGAAAGCATTTCACAACTTCGAAAAGACAGAAAGTTACACTTCATTTCCGAAACCGAGATTGAGAATACCTATGAGCATTCTACATATATTGAAACAGAACTGGAAGAAGCTGAAATACAGAAAATGATAGACAGCCTGCCCCATGGTTACAAAACAGTTTTTGTGCTCTATGCAGTTGAAGGTTATAAACACGGTGAAATTGCAGAACTATTGCAGATAAGTGAAAGCACATCAAAAACACAACTGTTCAAAGCCCGAAAAATGCTTCAAAACATGGTTAAACAACAAAACAATTTAAGTTATGGCACCCTATAAACTAGAAGACAATATACGCGAAAAGCTGGAAGCGAGGGAACTGAAACCTTCCGCAGACGCTTGGAAAAAGCTAGAGGCAAAACTGGATGCCGAACAGCCTAAAAAGAAAACTTTGCTTTGGTTTTATGTTGCTGCAAGTTTTGTGAGTTTCATCATATTGGCTTCAATTTTCTATAATCAAAATAGTCCAGAAGTGAACAATCAAATAGTAAATGAAACTATAGAAAAGAACAATGCGGAAAAGCAACCAGAGATACTTTCAAACAATTCTGAATCAGAAGAAATTGCAAGTGAAGAAAACATTTCTGAAAAAGTTGAAGTTTTAAAATCCAAAAGCGGAGGCAAGGAACAACAAAATTTAAATACGCATACACCTTTTCATCAGAAAAAATCAGAAATAGATAAAAAAGTTGAAAACACAGATGCTATTGCAAAAGTCACAAAGGTAGAAGCGGAGCAACCTTTGAAAACAACAGTACATAAAGAGGAAGAAAAGCTTTTTAATCAAAAAATAGAAGAAGTAGTAGCCTCCGTAAAAAAATTGCAAGAAAATAACACAGAAGTTAATACAACCGATGTGGAAGCATTATTAAACAAAGCCCGACGTGAAATAGAGACCCAACGAATTATAAACAATCCAAAAGTAGATGCAACCGCATTATTAGAGGATGTGGAATGGGAACTGGAAAAAAGTTTCCGCGACAAGGTTTTTGACGCTCTCGGTGAAGGTTTTAATAAAGTAAGAACTGCTGTGACAGAACGAAATGATTAACTAAATAAAAAAAATTCATCAATAAATCATCATTAATCAAAAATCGAACAGTTATGAAATCATTAATTACACTCACAATTACTCTTGCAATTTGGTTGCTTGCATCATGTCACTCCAATGCACAGGAAACCGACCACGACACACAGACTTCCATAGAACAGCTAACCGAACTTAAGGAGAAAATAATTCAGGAAGAAAAGGACGCTTTAAAAGCAGATGTAGAAAACATAAATGCTCGTTTAACAAATGGAGCCATAACAGAATCCGATGCCGAAACTCTTAAACAAGAAGCCGCAGAAAAACATGCACTTAATATAGAAAACCGTTTGGCAATCATAGATAATAAAGTAGCGCTCTTAAAACGAAATGGAAACATTGAAGAAGATGGAGACAATGGAATGATTATTCGTATTGGTTCCAGTGGAAAAAATAGCGAGAATGACAATGTTCTTTACATAGGTCCAAAAAACAAAAAACGCAAATTTGACCGCCGCACTACCTCAGACATGGTATTTGCGTTTGGGCTGAACAATGTAATTACAAAAGGAGAGTCCTTACAAGATTCAGATTTCAAGGTTGCCGGCAGCCGCTTTGCAGAAATAGGCTGGGCGTGGAAAACCCGCGTTTTCAAAAACACTAATTTCCTTAGAATAAAATATGGAGTTTCTTTTCAGTTTAATGGGTTGAAACCAACGGACAATCGTTTTTATGTAGATACTGGAGAACATACTGAACTGCAAACCTATCCATTAAACTTGGATAAGTCAAAATTCAGAATGGACAACCTCGTCGTTCCATTCCACTTTGAGTTTGGTCCATCCAAAAAAGAAGAACACGATGATTACTTTCGCTATAACACAGAAAACCAAATAAAAGTAGGTCTAGGGGGTTATGCTGGAATAAATCTAGGCGCCCGCCAAAAACTAAAATTTGAAGAAGATGGCGAGGACCAAAAGCTAAAATTAAAAGCAGATTATAACACAAATAAATTCATTTACGGCTTAAGCGCTTATGTAGGTTGGCAAGGCGTAGCAGTTTATGCAAAATATGATTTAAACACAATTTTTAAAAACAACCCTATAGAGCAACGTAATGTTTCTTTAGGCCTTCGTTTTGATGTAGATTAGTCATAAACCCTTTCATTATTCGTTGTTTAAAACCTGCATGGATTTTTAAAATTCGTGCGGGTTTTTTTAGTTTCGAAATTTAAAAAATCTTCTAATATTAAGTTAACGTTAATTCATCGTTTAGTAAATTTTTTGAATCCTTTTTTCATTACATTTAATTCAACAAAGTCCTATAGCACTTACAATAAACCATCATGCTATGAAAAGAGATCTCCGCAAACAAAACCTCAAGCTTAAAATTCTATTGAATAAAGGCTTGAAAATTCCATCCTTAACCTCTGATAGTTGTTATGTAGAAGACATTGATGATGAAGGTTATTTTATTTCGTTAAACCTTTCAAAGAGTAAAGACAAAAATAAAAAGGACTATGAAATTCTTGCAAATAGTTTTGATTTTATAGAGCAAATTGAAATTGCAGACACGCATGCCATTAATAATTTTAAAAAGCATTATATACATAGATATGGAAACAATCAGAGCGTTTCATTAAAAAACGTGCCTATACAGCTTATTATGGAAAGTTCTCGTTCCATAACCTGTAACATTGAAATTGAAAAAGTGTTGAAATTTTCAAAAGTTAACTAATTCAACTTCTTTTCTTAGTTATTATAAAAAAGGATCCTTAAAGAATTTTATTTTTTAAGGATTTTTTTTGCGTGCAATAAATATTGTTTAAGAAAATGAATGGTATTCAATTTCTATCTTAATCATACAATTTTAAAGTTTTAACTATAAAGAAATCCCTATTTTTACAAATCAAAAAACTCCAATAATCTGATATCCAAAACCACCATAGACAACGTTTTTGAAACTGCCCGCGTAGAGGAGGTGATTGGCGATTTTGTACAGTTGAAAAAATCCGGCAGTAATTATAAAGGGCTAAGCCCTTTTACAGATGAGCGTTCCCCAAGCTTTATGGTGAGTCCGGTTAAACAGATTTGGAAGGATTTCAGTAGCGGAAAAGGAGGAAATGTGGTTGCATTTTTAATGGAGCACGAACACTTTACCTACCCAGAGGCCATAAAATTTTTAGCTAAAAAATACGGTATTGAAGTAGAAGAAACCGAACAGACTGCTGAAGATAAGGAACAAGCCAACGAACGGGAAAGCCTTTATTTAGTAAGCGAATTTGCCAAAGATTATTTCCACAGTACCCTGCTAAAAACTGAAGAAGGCAAAGCCATCGGGCTTTCCTATTTAAAGGAAAGAGGGTTTACGGACGAAACTATCAAAAAATTTGAACTCGGGTATTCTCCCGATTCTTGGGATGCTTTCACCAGCCACGCTATTAAAAAAGGCTACAAGCTGGAGTTTCTTCAGAAAACGGGGCTATCCATTGTAAAAGAAGAAAAGCAGTTTGATCGATTTAAAGGGCGGGTAATGTTCCCTATTCTTAGCATGAGCGGCCGTACGCTTGGTTTTGGCGGACGGATTCTAACTTCAGATAAAAAAGCGGCGAAATACTTAAACTCTCCCGAAAGCGATATTTATCACAAAAGTAAAGTCCTCTACGGAATTTTTCACGCTAAACAGAGCATCGCCAAAGAAGATAATTGCTATTTGGTGGAAGGCTATACAGATGTTATTCAATTTTACCAAACCGGCATCCACAACGTAGTTTCTTCGTCTGGAACGGCTTTGACTTCAGAACAAATTCGACTAATAAATAGACTCACCAAAAACATAACCGTCCTTTTTGATGGCGATGCGGCAGGTCTTCGCGCTTCTCTTCGCGGTATCGACTTGATTTTGGAACAAGGCATGAACGTGAAAATTTGCACTTTCCCTGAAGGCGAGGATCCAGACAGTTTTTCACGTAAGAATTCGTTGGAAGAATTGACGCTTTATTTGGAAGAAAACGCCAAGGATTTCATCACTTTCAAGGCTTCTTTGCTCGCTTCCGAAGCGAAAAATGACCCGATAAAGAAAAGTGAGACCATTCACGATATGGTGAACAGCATCTCCAAAATTCCAGATGTTATAAAGCGTGAAGTATATATAAAAGAATGTTCGCGGATTATGGATATTTCTGAACAAGTGCTCTTTAATACCCTAGCACAAATTTTTCAGAAGGAACGTAAAGATGCTTCCAAAAAAGCTGCTGTTCCGCAGGAGGCTTTTGAAGTTATTCCAACAGAAAAGAAGATTGAAAAGGTAAATATCCAGTTTCAGTTGGAACAAAAAATAATTGAGCTTTTGCTTCTGTATGGTAATGTGGAAGAGGATTTTGAAGAATTGATTTTAGAAGCTGACGAAAAGGGAGAAATCACTTTAAAACCAGAAATTCACAAGTCGCGTGTTTTTGAAAAAATATATCTCGATCTTCAGGAAGATGAAATTGAGTTTATGAATCCAGAATTTAAAGAGCTATATTTTGAAGTTGTTAACCGTTTTAATCAAAATCCAGATGCAAAAGCCGAAACTTTCATCAATGAACTAGAACCTGAAATGGCATCTTCTGTGACACATATTTTGATGGAAGAAGAAAGATATTCTCTTAGCAATTGGGAGCGAAAGGAAATTTATGTGAAGGTGAAAGAGCAGACGATTGCCCAAATGGTAAGTGAGACCATTCTCAATCTGCGCAGACATTTGGTTTCACAGAAAATAAACGAACTTTCCGAAACAATGAAGAAAGAAGACAATCTTGAAAAAGAGTCAGGACTTCAGGAAATTGTGGATTACATAAGCCTTAAAAAAGTACTTTCCAATAAATTAAACAGAGTGCTTTAAATCAATTAAATTGAAACATTCGGGCTTGGTTTATCAATTCTGCCAAACTTGTTACTTTCAGTTTTTTAAGCAAACGTGTTTTATAGGTGCTTACGGTTTTTTCGTTTATTTCCAAAAGTGTTGCTATATCTTTGTTGCGTTTTCCATTAGATAGTAAGTTAAGAACTTCAATCTCCCTTGCCGAAAGTTTTTTATAGCGCCCCATTATTGTATTGTCATTGATAGACTTGTTGTTTAATGCTGCTGTAAGCTCTTCGTTTAAAAACACCCCGCCAGTTGCAATGCGTTTAAAGGCTTGAAGAAAAACTGTCTCTGAAGATGTTTTTGGAATGTATCCTGCAGCTCCCGATTTTATAGAGCGTAATGCATAAATTTCTTCTGGATGTGATGAAAAAATAGCAATTCGTGTTCTTGGAAATTCTTCTCGAATACTTCGAAGTGCATGAAAACCATTGATTTCTGGCATGTCCAGTTCCAATAATAAAATGTCCGGGCGCTCTTTTTCCAAGCATATCAGCAATTCTGATCCGCGTGATACTTTTCCGACAATTAAATATTCTTCTGTGCTATCGAGTAGAACTTCTGCACCTTTTCTAGTTATGGGGTGATGGTCTGCAATTACAACTTTTTTCATCTTAATGAATTTATAGATTTTTGAATGTATAAAAACTTCAGATCCGGGGAGAAACTTTGTTTTAACAGTGTAATAGTAATACTACATTTCGAATATATAAAATCTTAAGAGTAAGAATGATAAACCTTTCGTTTAATGGTTAAATTATTCGGTAAATAACAGAATTATTTCAGGCCGCTAGGGATTTCACAAACAGGAATTGGCATCATCTTGTGTTGGTTAGCTTTATTGAGTCTGGTATAAATATTAAAAACTTCTTGTTGTCTACCAGAAAAATCGGAGCTATTTTTGCCTTTCTCAGTCATCTTCATTGCCCATTCGAGTTCGTCATAACTTGCGCCAATTTGGTCTTCATCGGTTCGGTCATCACCCCACAATCCATCCGTTGGTGGTGCGTCAATTATTTCTTTATTTATTCCTAAATGTTGCGCAATAAGATAGACTTCACTTTTCATTAAATCAGCTATAGGACTTAAATCTACACCACCATCACCATATTTTGTATAAAAGCCCACACCAAAATCCTCTACTTTATTACCAGTTCCTGCCACTAAATATTTGTTAAGGGCCGCAAAATAATACAGCGTCGTCATACGCAAACGGGCACGAGTGTTAGCAAGTGACATAAAACGGTCCTCTTCTTTTTCAACTTTTGGCAAAGCATCAATCAGGGTGTCAAAAACTGGGGTAAGATTTATCTCAATTTTTTCAACGGTTGAAAAATTTTCTTTAAGCCAAGCAATATGATTATAGGCACGACTAACTTGAGAAGCAGCCTGGTGTATGGGCATTTCTACACATAAAAGTTTAAGTCCTGTTTTTGCACATAAGGCTGAAGTTACTGCGGAATCAATGCCGCCACTAATACCAATTACAAAACCTTCCATTTTTGCATTAACGGCATAGGTTTTTAACCAATCTACAATGTGATCTATAACTTTTTCAGTCTGCATTTTCTGTGTTTTTAATCTTTTATAATAATACCTTTGCACCGCAAAAGTTGTTAAAGATAAAATTAATAAAAAGGAATGGCGTTAACCAACTGTAACATTTTTTCTATTATGAAGTATTCCCTCTTGGTTCTTTTGGCTGTTATTCTTTTTTCGTGCAACAACGAAAGCAAAGTTGAAAAAGAGATTGAAAAAATTCCTATGAATTTTGAGATCATTCGTTTCGACAAAGCATTTGCAGCAGCAACCCCAACAGATCTTGAAAAGCTAAAAGCAGAGTTTCCAGCTTTTTTTCCAAAGCAATACAACGATAGTATTTGGGTGGAAAAATTGACAGATACATTACAAAATCAACTGGAAGCTGAAGTTTTTAAAACGTTTCCGAAGGATGAAGCGTTGATAGATGTTCTCGTTCCTTTGTTTCAGCACATAAAATATTATTTTCCTGATTTTAGAACGCCAGTAGTTGTAACTACAACTTCAGATGTAGATTACAGAAATAAAGTAATTCTTGCGGATAGTATGATGGTTATAGGGTTGGACAATTATTTGGGAAACGAACATCGTTTTTACGAAGGCATTGATAAATATATTTCTAAGGAAATGAAGCCATCCCAAATTGCTCCTGATGTAGCTGAAACCTATGCGAGACAATACATTAAGCCCCCTAGCAAGAGTTCGTTTTTGGGGCAAATAGTTTACTTCGGAAAAGAGCTTTATTTGAAGGATTTATGGCTTCCAAATATTTCTGATGCAGAAAAAATAGGTTATACAGAAGCAGAATATCAATGGGCTGAAGAAAATGAAGAATATATGTGGCGCTATTTTATTGAGAAAGAATTGCTTTACAGTACCGACTCTAAGCTAGGTGCTCGATTTATAAGCCCTGCTCCATTTTCAAAATTTTATCTTGAAATAGACAACCAATCCCCAGGAATGTTGGGGCGTTATCTGGGGTGGAAAATTGTACGGGCTTACATGAAAAACAATAATACATCTATTCAGCAATTGATGGTTGCAGATGCTAATGAAATATTTACAAATTCAAAATACAAACCGAAAAAATAATGGCAGTAAAACATACTTCTGAAATAAAACTTAACGTAGGCCTTGACGAAAATAAAATTCCCGAAAACATTTATTGGACTGCGGAAGACGGTGGAATTTCAAACCAAGAAACCAAGGCTGTAATGCTTTCTGTTTGGGATAGTAATAAAAAAGAATCACTTAGAATTGATCTTTGGACCAAGGAAATGCCCGTGGACGAGATGAAAATTTTCTTTCACCAAACTTTGAGCGCAATGGCTGATACTTTTCAGCGTGCTACAAATGATGATAAAATGAGCGACACTATGCGTGATTTTTGTGATTATTTTGCAGAAAAGTTGGAGTTGAAGAGAGAGTAATTAAATTCCAAATCAAAATTCAGAATCGGGAATTGAAGTGTTTAGTTCGTTAATATATTTTAAAACTTCATCTCTCCCTGAGGAATCACTTGCAGATGTGATGAAATATGGGGGCATTTCTTCCCAGGTTTCTAGCATTTTTTCTGCATATACAGCAATGTTTCGTTCTAGGGCTTTTGGTTTCAATTTGTCTGCTTTCGTGAAAATTATGTTGAATGGAATTCCACTCTCACCCATCCATTGCATAAATTCCAGGTCGATTGGTTGAGGTTCGTGACGGCAATCTACCAAAACAAAGGCTAGGACCATTTGTTCACGTTTTTCGAAATAATTGGTGATGAATTTTTGAAAAACTTTCTTGCTACTTTTAGAGACACGTGCATAGCCATAACCCGGCAAATCCACCAAATACCAATTTTTATTGATAAGAAAGTGATTTATAAGCTGTGTCTTTCCTGGTCTTCCCGACGTTTTTGCTAAGCTTTTGCGCTGCATCAACATATTGATCAAAGAAGATTTGCCAACGTTACTGCGTCCAATAAAAGCGTATTCCGGCAAGCGGTCTTTGGGACATTTTGCAACTTCGCTGTTGCTCATTACAAATTCCGCCGATTTAATCTGCATTACCTTAAAGTTTGAGTTTGTTATTTCAGAAAAGAAAAATTTATTTTAAAACCCTCTTTTCTCTAACCAAGCATACAGCAATTGGTTAAATTCATTAGGGTGCTCCATCATTGCTGCGTGTCCACATTCATCAATCCAAAATAATTCAGAATCTGGTAAAAGTTCATCAAATTCTATAGCAACTTCTGGAGGCGTTACATTGTCATTTTTTCCCCAAATGATACAAGTTGGTGTGTGCATTTTTGGCAAATCCTTTGCCATATTATGCCTAATGGCACTTTTAGCAATGGCGAGGGTACGTATTAATTTGTTCCGGTCGTTTACAGTTTCGTAAACATCGTCTACAATTTCTTTAGTAGCAATGGCTGGATCGTAAAAAACGTTTTCTGCTTTTTTCTTTATGTATTCGTAATCACCTCGTTTTGGATAACTTTCACCCATAGCGCTTTCGTAAAGGCCAGAACTGCCAGTAATTATTAAAGCTTTCACTTTTTCAGGATACATTTTGGTGAAGAGTAAGCCAATGTGTCCGCCTAAAGAATTTCCCAAAAGAATAACTTCTTCATAGCCCAAATAGTTGATAAACTGAGCAACGTATTTTGCGAAATTTTTCACATTCGTACGCAACAAAGTCATTTTATAAATAGGTAATTCCGGGATGAGAATTTTGTAACCTTTTGGCGGAAAGAAATTTGCTACTCCGTCAAAATTGCTCAACCCGCCCATAAGTCCGTGAAGGATGATTATTGGAGTGCCTTCACCTATTTCTAAATATGAAAATTTTCCTTCTTTCTTTAAGTTTTCCGACATGCTTGGTTGGTGCAATTTAGAATGACAAAAGTAAACAAAATTATTTCATAAGGTCTATTTAAAATTAGGGTTTGTTAAATACCAGTTCGATTTTACTTTATCTACAAAGTGGTAAAACTTATCAACAAAGTGGTAGAATGTGGTAAAATGTGGTAAAAGTTATATATATTTGAAACAATAAATTGCAAATAGATAATTTCCACAATGCTCAATCTAATAGGCACATACGAATGTAAAGCAGACGTAAAGGGACGGATCATGGTGCCTGCGCCTTTAAAAAAGCAGTTGGCTGCGGTAACGCCAGAGGGATTTGTGATTAAGCGTGCTGTATTTCAACCTTGTTTGGAAATGTACCCAATGAAAGAATGGGACGCCTTGATGTTAAAAATGGGCGAACTCAACCGTTTCAACAGAAAAAACAATGATTTTATTAGGAGGTTTACGGCGGGGGTAAAGACCGTTGAGCTTGATGCCACTGGTCGCCTGTTAATCCCAAAAGACCTGCTTTCTTTCGCTGGAATAAATAAGGAATTGGTAATCTCCTCTGCTATAAACATTGTTGAAATTTGGGATAAAGACAAATATGAACAGGCTATTGATGACGCTGCAAATGATTTTGCTGATTTGGCCGAAGAGGTAATGGGAAACAAAAGCAATGGTGGTGATGGAATATCATAATCCAGTTTTGCTGAATAAAACTGTCGAGGGGCTCAACATAAAACCAGAGGGTGTTTATGTGGATGTAACGTTTGGTGGCGGCGGCCACTCCAGAGAAATTCTTAAACACCTGGGGCCAAAAGGAAAACTGATTGCTTTTGACCAAGACAAAGATGCTTTGGAAAACGCTATTGACGATAAACGATTTCTTCTTATCAATCAAAATTTTCGACTTCTCAAGAAGTTTTTACGCTTTCACGGTTATAAAACGGTAGATGGTATTTTGGGGGATTTTGGAGTTTCATCGCATCAATTTGACATTGCAGAAAGAGGTTTTTCAACACGTTTTGAAGCTGATTTGGATATGCGAATGAACCGCGATAGCAATTTTTCAGCATATACGGTTGTCAATAAATATGAAGAAACACAATTGCGAAATGTTCTTTCAAATTATGGCGAATTGCGCAGCGCAGCTGGAATGGCAAGAATAATTGTTGAGGCGCGTGAAAATGGAAAAATAAAAACCAGCGAACAACTTAAAAAAGTGCTAAGTAGGTTTCTTCCGCCACACAAGGAAAATAAAATTCTTGCCCAGATTTATCAAGCAATTAGGATTGAAGTGAATCAAGAATTAGAGGCTTTGAAGGAATTTTTACTTCAAACTAATGAAGTTTTGGAATCTGGTGGACGCATCAGTTTGATAAGCTATCACTCTTTGGAAGATAGATTGGTAAAAAGATATATACGTAATGGAATGTTTGAAGGTGAACCAGAAAAAGATGTTTTTGGTAGGGTGGAAGTGCCTTTTAAAGCTGTGGGAAAATTTATAATTCCTTCAGAAGAAGAAATACAGAAAAACAATCGTGCTCGAAGTGCCAAGCTTCGCATCGCGGAGAAATTGTAATATGAAAGAAGGTTTTTACAACATAATAAAAGGAAAATTCTTGGTAAGTGATGATGCCCTAAAAAACTGGCGTTTCATCATTTTCCTTTCACTTTTGGCTTTAATAATGATCGGCAGTTCGCACAGTGCAGATAAAAAAGTGCACAAGATATCAAAGCTGAACGCCCAGGTAAAGGAGCTAAAAAGTGAATATGTTGATGTTCGGATGCTTTTGATGCAGGCCAGGATGGAAAGCAAAATTATAGCCGCAATGGAAAGCCGCGGTTTACAACCATCGTCAACTCCACCAAAGAGAATTCGAATTATTAAAAAGAAAAAATAGAAACTAGTGAATAGGGAAAAGAAAATTAACAACTGATAACTGAAAATGGCTTTCGAAGAAAAAAACATACTAAACCGATTATACATCATCGCTGGATGTATGTTTCTTTTCGCTCTTGCTATAAGTATAAAATTGATGAATATTCAATTTGTGGATGGCAAGCAATATAGAGAGCTTGCCAAGGAAAATACCACTAAAAATTTTATTATTCCGGCCAATCGGGGTAATGTTTATGCGGATGACGGCAGTCTTTTGGCGACATCGGTTCCAAAATATGACATCCGTTTTGATGCTGTAACAGTTTCTTCTGAAGATTTCAATGAAAATCTAAAGCCACTATCCGAAGGTTTGAGCAAAATGTTCGGCAAGCCCGTTTCCTATTATCAGGATATGTTTAGAAAGGCCCGTGCAGATAAAAACCGCTATCAATTGGTTGTTAAGAATTTGGGGTATTCAAACTATATTAAAGTGAAAAATTTACCCCTTTTTCAAAAAGGGCCTTATAAAGGCGGAATTATTGTGGAACAGCGAACCGTCCGAGAGCATCCTATTGGACAAATTGCACAGCGTACCGTAGGTGATGAGGCTTTTGATCGTCCGGGCTATTACGCCGTCGGTCTTGAGGGTGCTTTTAATGATTTATTGACAGGGAAAGAGGGACATCGCCTCAAACAAAAAATTGCCCAAGGTCAGTGGAAGCCCATATCTGATGACAATGAGATTGAACCCCAAGATGGTTACGATATAGTTTCAACCATAAATGTGAATATTCAAGACATTGCCCACCATGCACTTTTGAAGCAACTTGAATATTACGAAGCAGAACATGGAAGCGTAATAGTGATGGAAGTGGCTACTGGCGAGATAAAAGCTGTTTCAAATCTTGGACGTACCTCCCAAGGAACTTATTATGAAAAACTAAACTACGCTATCGGAGAATCGCACGAGCCTGGTTCTACTTTTAAAGTAATGTCAATGATGGCGGCATTGGAAGATAAAGTAATTGATACTAGCAGTGTGGTGGATACTGGAAACGGTAGAAAAGTTTTTTACGGAAAAGCCATTAACGATTCACATCGGGGTGGTTACGGAAAAATTACAGCAGCAAAAGCGTTAGAGGTCTCTTCAAACATTGGGTTAGCTACAATTATTGACAACGGATATTCCAAAAACCCCAATAAGTTCATCAATCGTTTAAAAAGCTGGCATCTTAATGAAATAACTGGTGTTGCCATTAAAGGTGAAGGAAAGCCAATGATTCCGCAACCTGGTGACAAAAAGTGGAGCAGAAATGCCCTGCCTTCAATGTCTTACGGCTATGGTTTGCGGCTTACCCCTTTGCAAACACTTACATTTTATAACGCTATCGCTAACAACGGGGTAATGGTAAAGCCACGTTTCATAAAAGAAGTAAGAGCTTGGAATGAAAAGGTAATTACATATAGCACTAAGATCATTAATCCTAAAATCTGTTCAGTTGAAACTTTGGATAAAATCAAAGAAATCATGAAAAATACTGTAAAGCGTGGTACCGGAAAGTCGCTTTATTCGCCAGATTTTTCAATGGCTGGAAAAACAGGAACCGCACAAACCGAATACTGGATGTCAGATTGGAAAAGCAATCGACGATACATTTCCTCATTTGCAGGGTTTTTTCCAGCGGAAAATCCCAAATATTCCTGCATAGTAATTATTCATAAGCCAAGTACAAAAAAAGGATTTTACGGTGCCGATGTTTCGGGGCCTGTATTTAAAAGAATTGCTCAAAAAATATTTACAGATTCCCAAATAATCGATTCTGTGGAAGATGTTGATAAAGTAGATCCAATGATTGAAAAGGATTATGAAAAGTATTATACAAAGTTGCAACAACCAGCAAAAACAATCCCCAACGTTACTGGAATGGCAGGAATGGATGCAGTTTCCCTGTTAGAAAACCTTGGAATGAGAGTGCAAGTTGTGGGCAATGGGACAGTTTCTAGTCAATCCATAAAATCTGGCGAAAACCTTAAAAAAGGACAACTAATAACCTTGAATTTATCTTGATACTATTAAAGGACATATTGTATAAAGTTACCATCGAAAGCGTCGTTGGAAGCACTTCTGTAGCTATAAACAATTTGGAATTTGATTCGCGAAATGTATCATTAAATGATGTTTTTATTGCGATAAAAGGAACCGTTTCTGACGGGCATCAATTCATTAAAAAAGCTGCCGATCAAGGTGCTCTTGCTATTATATGTGAAACCTTGCCAGAAAATATCGTAAACGGAATAACGTACGTTCAGGTTGCCGATTCACATAAAGCGTTGGCAATTATGGCTGCCAATTACTATGGCAATCCTTCCGAAGAATTGAAACTCGTTGGAATTACTGGAACCAATGGAAAAACCACGGTTTCTTCATTATTATATCAGCTTTTCAAAAAAGCCGGATTAAAAGCTGGCTTACTTTCTACCGTAAAAATAATGATTAACGATATTGAATATAAAGCTACGCATACAACACCAGATTCTTTAACTATCAATAAGTATCTGCGAGAAATGGTAGATGCGGGAGTTGAATTCTGTTTTATGGAAGTGAGTTCTCACGGGATTCATCAAAAAAGAACAGAAGGTTTGCGTTTTGCAGGAGGCGTATTTACCAACCTTTCCCACGACCATTTGGATTATCACAAAGATTTTGCCGAGTACCGCGATGTTAAAAAATCATTTTTTGATGAATTACCCAATACAGCTTTCGCTTTGGTAAATGTAGATGATAAGAATGGTGTGGTAATGCTTCAAAATACTAAAGCCGCAAAGAATACATACGCTCTAAAAACCTATGCAGATTATAAAGCTCAAGTTTTGGAAAGCCAACTCACAGGTCAACTTTTGAAGATAAACAATCAAGAATTGTGGGTAAAATTGATTGGAGGTTTCAACGCCTACAATTTACTGGCAATCTATGGAACAGCGCAGCTTTTAGGTTTGGAAGATCTCAAAATCCTTCAAATTATGAGCACTTTGGATAGTGTGGATGGCAGGTTTCAATATTTAATTTCTGAAAAAAAAATCACAGCAATTGTAGATTATGCTCACACTCCCGACGCTTTAAAAAATGTTTTGGAAACGATAAATGAAATTCGAACCGGTAATGAAAAAGTTATAACAGTTGTTGGCTGCGGTGGCGATCGGGATGTGCAAAAACGTCCCGTCATGGGAAACATCGCCGCTTCATTGAGTACAAAGGTTGTTTTTACAAGCGACAATCCACGTACCGAAAATCCCGAAAAAATTATTGAACAGATTGAAACAGGCGTACCTGCCGAGCATTACAAAAAAACAATTTCGATAACAAATAGAAAGGAAGCGATAAAAGCCGCGTGCCAAATGGCAAAGGAAAATGACATCATTTTGATTGCCGGAAAAGGCCACGAAACCTATCAGGAAATTAATGGCGAGCGTTTCGATTTTGATGATTTTAAAATAGTCAACCAACTTTTAACAATCCTAAACAAATAGCCAATGCTGTATTACCTTTTTGAATATTTGGATAAAGCATACGATGTGCCAGGAGCGGGATTGTTTAATTTCATTACGTTTCGGGCTATTTTAGCGGTTATTCTTTCGCTATTTATTGCTTCGGTTTACGGAAAAAAAATAATCAATTACTTACGGAAAAAACAAGTTGGAGAAACTATCCGCAATCTTGGTTTGGAAGGACAAAACGAAAAAGCGGGAACGCCTACAATGGGCGGAATTATTATAATTCTCGCTACGCTGATTCCTGTTCTGCTCTTTGCGAAGCTGGAAAATATATACGTAATCCTTTTGATTGTAACCACACTGTGGATGGGAATCATCGGTTTTATTGATGATTACATCAAAAAATTTAAAAACGATAAACAAGGATTGCCGGGAAAATTTAAAATAATTGGACAGGTTGGCTTGGGTCTTTTCGTGGGAGCAACAATGTATTTTCATCCAGATATCGTGGTTCAGCGAAATATTGAAAATCCGGGTGCAGAAACAGAAATAATCGCCAAAGGGCCAACCAATGAATTTTATGTAAAGGACAAGGCGATGCTCACAACCATTCCCTTTGTAAAGGAAAATGAATTTAACTATTCCGAATTAATTGGTTGGGCGGGTGAAAATTATAAAAGTTATGTATGGTTAATTTTCATTCCTATCGTAATTTTTATAATCACAGCAGTTTCAAACGGTGCAAACTTAACGGATGGAATAGATGGGCTTGCTGCGGGAACATCGGCAATTATTGGAGTTACACTCGCGCTTTTTGCATGGGTTTCTGGTAACGTGATTTTTTCTGACTATTTAAATATTATGTATATCCCAAATATGGGTGAAATGACCATTTTCATCACCGCTTTCGTAGGGGCCCTTATCGGGTTTTTGTGGTACAATGCCTATCCCGCACAAGTATTTATGGGCGATACGGGAAGTTTGACCATTGGCGGAATTATAGCAGTAATAGCAATTGCAGTTCGAAAAGAATTGTTGATTCCTGTTCTCTGTGGAATATTTCTAATGGAAAATCTTTCGGTGGTTTTACAAGTAGGTTGGTTTAAATACACAAAGAAAAAATTTGGCGAGGGCCGGCGCATTTTCAGAATGTCGCCATTACATCATCATTACCAAATAAAGGGTTTTCACGAAAGTAAGATTGTAACTCGGTTTTGGATTGTGGGAATTTTTTTGGCAATTATAACAATCGTCACACTAAAAATTAGATAAAGTGAAGCAACGGTTGGTGATTTTAGGAGGAGGCGAAAGCGGAGTTGGAACAGCCATTTTAGGAAAAAAGAAGGGGTTTGAAGTATTCGTTTCAGACTTCGGAAAAATAAAAGAGAAGTACAAAGAAGTTCTTATAAATAATGGGCTCGAATGGGAAGAGGAAGGTCATTCCGAAGAAAAAATCCTTTCAGCAGCTATAGTAATGAAAAGTCCGGGAATTCCCGATAAGGCGCCAATCGTTAAAAAATTGCACGAAAAAGGAGTGAAGATAATTTCTGAAATTGAGTTCGCTTCAAAGTATACAAAGGCGACAATCGTAGGAATTACGGGGAGCAACGGAAAAACAACAGTTGCAACTTTAACCTATGAATTGCTAAAAAACGGAGGGTTGAATGTTGCTTTGGGAGGAAACGTCGGGAAGAGTTTCGCGGAGCAGGTGGCTGAGGAAAAGTATGAAAATTTCGTGCTTGAACTCAGTAGTTTTCAGCTTGATGGAATTGAAACCTTTGCACCGCATATAGCAGTTTTGACCAATTTAAGTCCGGACCATTTGGATAGATATGATTATAAATATGAAAATTATATCGCTTCAAAATTCCGGATAACGATGAACCAAACATCACAGGACTATTTTATTTATGATGCAGATGATGTTGAAATAATTAAATGGCTTGCACAAAACCCAATAAAATCGCAGCCACTGCCTTTTTCAGTAAAAAAAGAACTGAATCAGGGAGCATTCAAAAGAAACAACGAAATAATAATAAAAGTAAATACTAAAGAATTCAATATGCCAATCGCAACAATAGGAATACAAGGGGAACACAATGTAAAAAACGCAATGGCCGCTTCAACGGTAGCCACATTATTGAGAATAAGAAAGCAAACAATTCGTGAAAGTTTGGAAGGTTTTCAAGGTGTTGAGCACCGACTGGAAAAAGTTTTGAAAATCAACAATGTAATGTACATCAATGATTCCAAAGCCACGAATGTAAATGCTACTTTCTATGCTTTGGACAGTATGGAAAATCCAACAGTTTGGATTCTTGGCGGTGTGGACAAAGGCAATGATTACAGCGAGCTTTTGCCTTTGGTAAATGAAAAAGTAAAAGCCATAATCTGTCTAGGTGTAGACAATCAAAAAATTATAAATGCCTTTGGAAACATTGTAGATACTATTATTGAAACAGATTCAATGGCAATGGCCGTAAAAATTTCATACAAATTGGCTGAGCGCAACAACACAGTTCTGCTTTCCCCAGCCTGCGCAAGTTTTGATTTATTTGAAAACTACGAAGATCGTGGCAGACAGTTTAAGGAAGCTGTTAGAAATTTATAAATGTGAAATACGAAAAATAAGAAATCAAATTAAGTGAAAAACATTTTTCAATACATACAAGGTGATAGAGCAATTTGGGGAATAGCAGGCCTTTTGGCACTATTTTCTTTTTTGCCGGTTTACAGCGCAAGTAGTAATCTGGCTTACCTATATGGAGATGGAAGCACACTTCCGTATTTATTAAGACATTTTGCACATTTGGTTTTGGGCATTGCCATTTTGTATGGGGTTCATAAAATTCCATACAATTATTTTCGAGGACTTTCTATAATTGCGATTCCTGTTATAATTCTGCTTTTAATCATTACAATGGCTGAAGGAACCACTATTGAAGGCGCAAATGCCAGTCGATGGATCCGTGTACCTTTTGTTGGAGTTACTTTTCAAACTTCCACGTTGGCAGGTGTTGTTTTGATGACTTATGTGGCGCGTTATCTTTCACGAATAAAGGATAAAGCAGTTACTTTTAAAGAAACAATTTTACCGCTCTGGGTGCCCGTTTTCATTGTACTTGCATTAATACTACCCGCAAACTTTTCCACCACTGCAATCTTTTTTTCAATGATTGTCATGCTTGTATTTATAGGTGGCTATCCATTGCGCTATCTAGGAATTATACTTGGAGCCGGATTGATTTTCCTCACACTATTTGTTATTTCTGCAAAAGCATTTCCTGGTGTTTTCCCCAATCGTGTTGACACGTGGATTAGTAGGGTGGAAAATTTTAGTGATGATAAAGACACCGAAGCGGACTATCAAATAGAAAAGGCGAAAATAGCCATTGCCTCTGGTGGTGTAACAGGTTTGGGTCCTGGGAAAAGTGTTCAAAAAAACTTTTTACCGCAGTCTTCCTCAGATTTTATTTTTGCCATAATTGTTGAGGAATTTGGCCTTATTGGTGGACTTTTCTTAATGGTTTTATATCTGTTTTTACTTTTCCGAATAGTGGTTGTAGCGCATAAATCTACTTCCGTTTTTGGAAAATTACTGGTCATAGGCGTAGGTATGCCCATAGTTTTCAGGGCTTTGATAAACATGGCGGTTGCCGTGGAACTGTTCCCTGTAACTGGACAAAACCTTCCATTAATAAGTAGCGGTGGAACCTCTATTTGGATGACTTGTTTAGCATTGGGAATGATTTTAAGTGTAAGTGCAAAACGTGAAGTTCCTGTCAAGGAAGAGAAGGAAGAAAACCCATTAGATATTTTAAGCGAAGCGATTTAGAAATACGAAATACGAAATACGAAATACAAAATTGAATAATTAGAAATCTTTTGAAACACAAATTCATCATAAGCGGCGGCGGCACCGGAGGTCATATTTACCCGGCGGTTGCCATTGCAAATGAGTTAAAAAGCCGTTTCCCAGATGCTGAATTTTTATTCGTAGGCGCAGAAGATAGAATGGAAATGGAGAAAGTGCCCCAGTCAGGTTATAAAATTAAAGGCCTTTGGATTTCAGGATTGCAAAGAAGTTTATCGCTTCAGAATTTAGTTTTTCCATTAAAACTCATTTCCAGTTTGTGGAAATCCCAAAAAATTCTGAAAAATTATAAACCAGATGTTGCGATAGGAACCGGCGGTTATGCCAGCGCCCCATTATTACGAATGGCAGCCTTACGAAGAATTCCTTGCTTGATTCAGGAACAGAATAGTCATGCGGGAATCACAAATAAATGGTTGAGCAGTAAAGTTCAAAAAATATGTGTGGCTTATGAAGGTATGGAAAAATTTTTTCCTTTTGAAAAAATTAAACTTACCGGCAATCCAGTTAGGCAAGATTTGCTGGACATTTCTTCGAAAAGGGAAGAAGCCATTGCTTTCTTCAATTTACAAAAAGAAAAGAAAATAGTATTGGTTTTAGGTGGAAGTTTGGGCGCGAGACGCATCAACCAATTAATAGAAAAATCATTGCCATTTTTCGAAAAGAACGAGATGCAGGTAATCTGGCAATGTGGAAAATATTACGAAAAAACCTATAAAAACAAAGGAAATGAAACAATACAAGTTCATGCTTTTTTAAACCGTATGGATTTGGCGTATGCAGCTGCTGATTTTATTATTTCAAGAGCTGGCGCATTATCCGTTTCGGAATTGTGTCTGGTTGGAAAACCTGTTGTTTTCATACCATCGCCTAATGTTGCAGAAGACCACCAAACCAAAAATGCAAAAGCAATTTCAGAAAAAAATGCTGCACTTTTAATTAAGGAAAGTGATTTGGATACCAGTTTTGAAAAGGAATTTTCAGCATTAATTGCTTCCGAAGAGAATCAGAAAACCTTTTCAGAAAATATTAAGAATTTGGCGAAACCTAACGCCACAAAAGATATAGTTGAAGAAATTGAAAAATTATTGAAAATTGAATAACCTTAAAAACATACAAGTTTTCTACTTCGTCGGTATTGGTGGCATAGGGATGAGTGCGCTTGCACGTTATTTAAAAATGCAAGGGAAGGATGTTTTTGGTTATGACAAGACTCCAACTGATTTGACGGATGAATTGATTACAGAAGGAATTCCGGTTACTTTCATTGAGGACATTTCTGAGATTCAAAAAGATGTCCTTGCAAAAGATAATGTTTTGGTGGTTTTCACCCCTGCAATTCCGAAGAACAATAAGATTTTAAACTATTTCTTTACTGAAGAATTTTACATAGTGAAACGCGCAGAACTTTTAGGCGAAGTTTCAAAAAACACGCTTTGTTTGGCTGTTGCAGGAACACACGGTAAAACGACTACTTCGGCAATCTTAGGGCATTTATTGGCTGAATGTAATATGCCTGTAACTGCATTTTTGGGTGGAATTGCGGAAAATTATAATTCAAATTTTATTTACAATGGTAATGAAATAACAGTAGTTGAAGCAGATGAGTTTGACCGTTCTTTTCTTCAGCTGCGTCCGGATATTGCTTGTGTGACTTCAATGGATGCAGACCATTTAGATATTTATGGCGATGCTACAGAAATAGAAAACGCATTTAGAACGTTTGCGCTATTGGTTGAAAAAGAGGGAAATGTTTTCATTAAAAAGAATCTTCCTTTAGATGGAATGACCGTTGCGATTGAAGAACCGGCCGATTACGAAGCGCAAAATGTGAAAGTTATAGATGGCGCATACCTTTTTGACTTAAAAACCCCAAACGGAATATTGGAGAATTTAACTTTTAATCTTCCTGGGCGACATAATCTTACAAATGCCATTATGGCTTTGGGCATGGCAATTTTAGCAGGCTCCCCGACCGATTGCCTGCCCAGAGCATTGGCAAATTTTAAAGGTGTTAAACGTCGCTTTTCATATAAAATTAAAACTGAGGAATTGGTTTTGATAGATGATTATGCACATCATCCTACAGAGATAGATGCACTTTTTCAAGCGGTTGATGAAATGTATCCGAACGACCACAAACAGATTGTTTTTCAGCCACACCTTTTCAGCCGCACACGCGATTTTGCAGAAGATTTCGCAAAAAGTCTTTCCCAGTTTGACGAGGTTGTACTGCTTGATATCTATCCCGCACGTGAAGAACCTATAGAGGGAATTACCTCAAAATGGCTATTAAATCAGATAGATGCTTATCGAAAAAGAGTTGTGTTTAAATCTGCTTTGCCTGAAGTATTGTTGCAATCTAAATGCCGAATAAAATTGCTGGTAGGAGCTGGTGACATTGGCGCTGAAGTGAATAAGTTAACCAAAAAATTAAAAAATGAAGCGTAGTCTCAAAATCATAAAATTTATATTTCTGCTTAGTTTGATGGTGTTTCTTTTCAGCTTTACCAAAAAGCGTAATGATGCCAGAAAAATCACGAAACTTGACGTAGAATTTGTAGATGAAAACAGCCCTTTTATCACCTATAATACAGTTAATAAATTGTTGATACTAAATCATGATAAGGTTACGAGCATAGGCAAAGAAACTTTAGTTTTGAAGAAGATGGAGCAAAGACTGCTGGAAAACCCTATGATTCGTGATGCTCAAGTCTTTGTATCAGTGGATGGTACGTTGGGGGCAAAAATTGAACAACGCAAACCAGTGGGCAGAGTGTCTGCTTCACCTGATTATTACCTGGATGCTGATGGCAAAAAGATGCCGTTGTCTGATGTGTACTCGGCAAGAGTGCCCATAATTTCGGGAATTTCAAAAAATAACTTTACTGAAGTTACCTCGTTGCTGCTTAGAATAAATGAGGATGAATTTATGAAAAACAGCGTGGTAGGTTTAAACAGAAAAGGGAATGGCGAAATAGAATTAGAGCTCAGAAAAATGGATTTTAAAGTGCTTTTTGGGAAACCAGAGAACATCGATAAAAAGTTTCAAAACTTTAAAGCATTTTATAAAAAAACAAAACAGGACAGTACGCTGTATGGATACAATATGGTAAATCTGAAATATGACAATCAGGTAATTGCCACAAAAAAGTAAGACCATGGAAAACGAGAATATTGCTGTAGGATTAGATATTGGAACTACCAAAATAGTTGCTATGATTGGTAGGAAAAATGATTATGGCAAAATGGAAATATTGGGAATAGGAAAAGCGAAAAGCTTAGGTGTGCACCGAGGTGTCGTTAACAACATTACCCAAACCATTCAGTCTATTCAGCAAGCGGTTCAGGATGCTGAAACTTCTTCGGGAATGAAAATAAAAGAAGTGGTGGTTGGTATTGCTGGCCAGCACATAAGAAGCCTTCAGCATAGTGATTACATTACTCGTCCAAATGGTGAAGATGTTATTCAAGAAGAAGATATAGACAGGCTTTGCAATCAAGTTCATAAATTGGTAATGCTTCCTGGTGAAGAAATATTACACGTTTTGCCACAGGATTTTAAGGTTGATGGGCAGGCCGAAGTAAAAGAACCTATCGGAATGTATGGCGCACGCTTGGAAGCTAATTTCCACGTGGTTGTTGGGCAGGTTTCTTCTATAAGAAATGTGGGAAGATGTATAAAAAGCGCAGGACTTGAACTTTCCGCGATCACTTTAGAGCCTTTGGCTTCGGCAAAAGCCGTTTTGAGTCAAGAGGAAAAAGAAGCAGGTGTAGCCTTGATAGACATAGGCGGCGGAACGACTGACTTAGCAATTTTTAAGGATGGCATCATTCGCCATACAGCAGTAATCCCTTTTGGTGGAAATGTGATAACTGAAGACATAAAAGAAGGCTGTTCCATTATTGAAAAGCAGGCGGAATTACTAAAAATAAAATTTGGATCTGCTTGGCCTGGGGAAAATAAAGACAATGAAATAGTTTCAATTCCAGGCTTAAGAGGAAGGGAACCTAAAGAAATCAGTTTAAAAAACCTTTCAAAAATAATCCACGCACGTGTTATCGAAATCATAGAGCAGGTGTATATGGAAATAAAAAATTATGGGCACGAGGACCCAAAAAAGAAACTTATTGCAGGCATTGTGCTTACTGGAGGCGGAGCGCAGCTTCAACATATTAAACAACTTGTGGAATATATTACAGGAATGGATACACGAATAGGTTACCCTAATGAGCACTTAGCAGGTGATAGTGATTCCGAAACAACAAGTCCGATGTATGCAACTGCAGTTGGTTTGGTTCTGAACAGTTTGGAAAGCAAAGAAAAATCTTCTTTGATGAAACGTTTTCCGCACGAGGAATCTGGTCAAGAAGAAGAGAGATTGGAAACAACAGAACCTACGAAAGAAACTGGAAAAAAGGATAAAAAAGACAAAGAAAAGGAATCGAAAGCATCAAAAAGATTTTTTGATAAATGGGCCGAAAAGTTTAAGGAATTCCTTGATAACGCTGAATAAAAAGTGTTCAGTAAGATAAAAAATAAAAATTTGGATAAATAATAAAACTATGAGCAGCAAAACAGAATTTGACAACATTTCATTCGACCTGCCTAAGAACCAGTCCAACGTGATTAAGGTAATTGGAGTTGGTGGCGGTGGGAGTAATGCCATTAACCATATGTTCAGTCAGGGCATAAAGGGAGTTGACTTTGTAATATGTAATACAGATTCACAAGCATTGGAAAACAGTCCGGTGCCAATTAAAATCCAATTGGGTGTTTCGCTTACCGAAGGTTTGGGAGCTGGCGCAAACCCCAAGGTTGGCGAACAGTCTGCAGTGGAAAGCATGGAAGAGATAAGAAGTATGCTTACTACCAATACCAAAATGATTTTTATTACTGCCGGAATGGGTGGAGGTACTGGCACAGGCGCTGCTCCAATTATAGCAAAAATGGCCAAGGATATGGATATTCTTACAGTTGGTATCGTCACTATTCCTTTCCAATTTGAAGGTAAAACCAGAAATGATCAAGCTCATATTGGCGTTGAAAAACTACGCCAAAATGTGGATTCATTGGTGGTTATCAATAACAATAAATTACGCGAAGTTTATGGAAATCTTGGTTTTAAAGCTGGATTTTCAAAAGCTGATGAAGTTTTGGCCACCGCTGCTCGTGGTATTGCTGAAGTAATCACCCATCACTACACGCAAAACATTGACCTTCGCGACGCAAAAACTGTACTAGCCAATAGCGGAACCGCCATTATGGGAAGCGCAACTGCTTCTGGTGCTAACAGAGCGAAAGAAGCCATAGGTAGAGCCTTAGATTCGCCTTTGTTGAATGATAACAAAATAAAAGGTGCCAAAAACGTGTTGCTGCTTATCGTTTCTGGATCTGACGAAATCACTATTGATGAAATTGGTGAAATCAGTGACCATATTCAAGATGAGGCTGGCCATAGTGCAAACATTATTATGGGGGTTGGTGAAGAAGAAATTCTTGAAGGTTCTATTTCTATTACGGTAATAGCAACGGGATTTAACGTTGAGCAACAAAACGAAATAGTAAATACCGAAACAAAAAAGATAATCCATACGTTGGAAGATGAGCAAAAAGCGGAGCATGATCTTACTCCAAAGCCAACAGCTAGTTCCATAAGGTTGCCAGAAGAACCATTAAGCTCAAACACCAAAGCTGAGGTTCCAGTTGTAAAGCATACGCTATTTGACGATTCCGAAGTGGAAGAAAAGCTGCCTTTTAAAGGGTATATTAAAACTTCAGAATTGATTAAAAACTTAAATGTTTCTTATGAAGAAGTTGTTGTAGAAGACATAGATAAATTCAACCAAGTTGAAATCAACAAAATAAATGTCAATGAGTTTGTAATTCTTGAAGCCTCAAAAAAACAGGAAGTAGAAAAAACGAATATCGCGGAAAGTACTTCCGAAGAAAAGGAGGAGCAAATATTAATGTTTGATCTTCCCATAAATTCAGCTTCAAAAAAACCTTTGGAAAAAGAAAAAAAAGAAGATACTGTTTTCCTTGATTTGGGGGAAATAGAAGTTCAGGATCACATAGAGGTTATTCCTATTACCGAAGTTTCAGGCGAAGGAATAAAGCGTTATAGTTTGGATGATTATCAAGAAGTTGAGAATAGGTTAAACAACGCTAAACCTGAAAAAGTGGTTGAAGACGAAATTGAAGACGAGGAAATTGTATTTGAAAAAAGAACGATTGCTGAACCTAGTTCAAATGAGATTGATATTCAAGAAGAAAAGGACCCATTGAATTCCCCAATTTCAAAAATATTGAGCGATCGCACTGAAGAACGTAAACGGAAGATGAAAGAGTTCAATTATAAATTTAAAAATAGTCCTTCCCGTATCGATGAGATTGAAAAACAGCCTGCTTACAAGCGTATGGGCATTGATCTTAAGGAACCGAAGAATGAACCTAATATTTCAAGAACCTCTGTAAATACAGATGAAGATGAAATTGAATTACGAAAAAACAATTCATTTTTGCACGATAATGTTGACTAAGTGAGATTTTTTCACTTAAAGCAGGGGCCCAAATTTCTTAATTGATTTTTGGGCCTTTTTTTTCAGATCAATGACATTAAAACTAAGATTACTATTTCGCATCTCAACTGAATTGAGTAACTTCGCAATCTATTAAAAATTAAGAAATGAGCTTACAAGATAAGGTTATGGAAGCAATGAAAACTGCTATGAAAGCTAAAGATACGCAGTCTTTGGAAGCGTTGCGTTCTATTAAATCTGCACTACTTTTGGCACAGACCGAAACAGGTTCAAAATCAGGTTTAACCGAAGTAGAAGAAATAAAATTACTTCAAAAACAAGTAAAACAAAGAAAGGATAGTGCAGCCATTTACAAAGAACAAAACCGCGCAGACCTTGCTGAACCAGAATTGGCACAAGCGCTTGTAATAGAGCAGTTTTTGCCACAACAATTAAGCGAGGAAGAAGTAAGCAAAATTATAGATCAAATCATCACTGAAACTGGAGCATCATCTATGTCTGATATGGGTAAAGTAATGGGCTTGGCCAGTGCAAAGCTTGCTGGAAAAGCTGATGGTAAAACGATTTCAACTGTTGTAAAATCTAGACTGTCTTAAAATAATTTTAATGGCCGCGTGGCGCAACTGAATAGCGCATCAGATTTCGGCTCTGAGGGTTGGGGGTTTGAATCCCTTCGCGGTCACGAATAAATAAAAAGGGAGAAAAAAGTTTTGAGCTTGCTCAAGAAACTTTTTTCTCCCTTTTTATTTTCAAAGCGGAGCTTTGAGGGATCACCGAAGATAATCCTAATCGTGGAATAACAAGGTTATATTTGCTCAAGATTTTAAATTTTCCTTTTCTATTTTCAAAGTGGAGCTTTGAGGGGGATCACCGAAGGTAATCCTAATCCTGGAATAACAAGGTTATATTTGCACAAGAAACTTTTTTTCTCTTTTTTTATTTTTAAAGCGGAGCTTTGAAGAATGCTTTAAGCGAACCCATTCTTATGTGCTTAAATATTTTTTGAATTGACTTTTAAAAGATAAAAGGTAAACTCAAAAGCAATTAAAAATGTGTTAATTAGCAGTACATTAATAACCATAACGGCTAACAATAATTAACTTTATTCTTTAAATAGGTTTAATTTAAAAATCAAAGTTATGTTTACCATTGTAAATGGACTTCCCGAAGATATTTTAGGAGTCGTTATTTCAGGGAAAACCACAAAAGAAGATTACGATAAACTCAATCCACTATTAGAGAAGCACAAATCAATGCACGGAACTATTAAGTTTTTTGTTGAAATTGACGAGTTGAATTATACAGCAAAAGCTATGTGGGAAGATTTTAAAGTAGGTCTCCACTATTGGCGAGACATTAAAACTGTCGCGATAGTTACAGACAAAGAATGGTTAGAAAAATCCATTGAGACATTTGGTTCAATTATTCCAGGAATGAAAACGAAAGGTTTTGAACTTCATGAACGCCAAGAAGCCTTAGCGTGGTTAAAAAAACAAAACGCTTAAGGATTTTATTCTAAACGCCAAATTGTTTTAAATGATGATCCAGATGTTTGTACTGCATCTGACCCCATTGTTGTGGGGTAAATTTTCCAAAAAGTGGATGTGGGTCCCATTGTGTCTTGTTTTTCTTTGTGTGAAATTCGTCCACTAACTTTTCAAGTTCATATTTTTCGGTTTCAAAATTCTTGATTTCCGTAATTATAAATGACTTTGCTGTAGGCAAATTCTGACGCCAAGGTTTGTCGTTATAAAGCGATTTCTTGAAAAGAAAAGCTAAAGGGAAAAACTGCTTTTTCATATTTCCTTTTCCAAGGGAAATATTTAAGGGGAGCTGACAATGATACAGCATCTGCGATACATCCATCTTTCCCCACTTCCGTGGGCTTTCTGAAGTCAGTTTATTTAGCCTGTCCTTTATTTCTTTCCAGGATTCAGTTTCAAAAAGTGATTTCATTTTTTTAGATTTATTTTTGAGAGATAAATTTATTCATTAAAATTTGAATATAGACGACCTTAAAATTGTTTTTAAAAAAATTATGCCGTTTCGGTATTCCTCGTTATCTTTATAAAAAGCCTTAAATATGGAAGAAAATAATTCCTTTTCCATAAAAAACTGGAATGAAGACGACCGCCCCCGGGAAAAATTGCTAATGAAAGGTCGGATTGCCCTTAGTGATGCCGAGCTAATTGCAATTCTTATTGGTTCCGGCAGCCGCAATGAAAGTGCAGTTTCCTTGAGTCAGCGAATTTTAGCTTCAGTTTGCAATAATCTAAGTGAACTAGGAAGACTTTCCATACCTGAATTAATGGAATTTAAGGGAATAGGCGAAGCCAAAGCAATAAGCATAGCTGCAGCAATGGAACTGGGCCGTAGAAGAAGAACGGGTGAAGCCTTGGACCGAAAAAAAATTACCTCAAGCAACTCTGTTTTCGAATATGTGCAGCCCATTATTGGTGAACTTCCACACGAGGAATTTTGGATACTTTATTTAAATAATTCCAACAAGATCATAAAGAGCGCCCAACTAAGTAAGGGTGGAATAACCGGAACGGTGGTAGATGTTAGATTGGCTTTTAAGGAAGCTTTGCAACTTGGGGCAGTAGGTATAATTTTGGCGCATAACCATCCTTCGGGGACTTTGAAGCCCAGCCAAGCAGACATTCAGCTTACTAAAAAGCTGAAAATAGCAGGCGAAAGCTTAGACATAAAAGTACTGGACCATCTTATAATTACCGAAAAAGCGTACTTTAGCTTTGCAGATGAAAATATGCTGTAACCAGATATGCTGTTAATTTACACTCAAAAACTCACCCCTCGAATCTCCTATATTTTTAAGCATGTCTGCCTTCGAATCTTGGGGATTGAAGTTGTATTTACTTCCGTGATAGAAGAGTTTATAGCCCATGTTGGTCCCAAAATCTCCTATGGAAAAAAACCATTGGGTAACGAACTTTTTTTTCAAAGTTATGGGCTTTTGGAACAACAAGGCCTTGAAGCTATTGACTTTTCAGTTAAAAAATGGGGTGAAACTTTTGGGTTTTTTTCTGTTTCAAATAGTAGTGCTCTGCCCTTTGATATTTTTTCAGCTAGTTTTTATATGATTACACGTTATGAAGAATATCTTCCACATGTGAAAGATGAAGTGGGGAGGTTTATGGCTTCGGAAAGTTTAGCATTTAAAGAAGGTTTTCTTCATCAACCTATTGTTGATATTTGGGCATACATTTTTAAGGATAAACTTTTGGAGGCGTTTCCGGAGTTACCTTTTCCACAAAAAAAATTAATAATTCATCCAGTCATTGAGGCAGCTCAGCCTTATGCGTATAAGCAGAAAGGAATATTCAGGTCCTTTGTGGGATTTGTAAATAGTCTATTTAAGGGAAAATTTCGAAATTTGGTTGACCATACACAAGTACTGTTGGGCATAAAGCGAGATCCGTTAGATACATTTAAATGGATTGTCAATAAAGCCACTCGAAGTGATTTCAATCTTACTGTCTTCTTTCTTTTGGGAAATGCATTGTCATTTAACGAAAGTATGAACACCCATAGGCAAAAATTCAAATTGTTGATAAAATTTGTTTCAGACTACAAAGACGTTGGGCTAATATTTTCTTTTAATTCATTGAGCAATTATGAAATGCAGAAAAGCGAAAAGCGACGAATGGAAGAAATAACTAATCGTTCCCTCGTCAACACAATGAATTCTGAGTTTTTGGTAAACCTTCCCGATATTTACCGCCATTTAGTGGAACTTGAAGTGAAACGTGATTTTACTATGGTTTTTCGTGATACTATTGGCTTCCGCGCCGGCACCTGTACTCCCTTTCTTTTTTATGACTTGGATTATGAAATAAAAACTCCTTTGATTATACATTCTGCAGCGATGACCACTTTGGCATTTCAAAAAAAATATGCTTCAGATATTGAGAAAACGGTAAACACTGCCATTGCTGCTGTAGCTAAAGTTAATGGAACTTTCACGATGATTTTTTCAAACAAAGATTTTGCTTCAACGGAAAACAATAAAGTTTGGCGGAACATATTTTCTGAAAAATTAGACGGATATGACCAATAGCAATATTACAGACGTTTTTTTTGACCTGGACCACACCCTTTGGGATTTTGACAAGAATTCTGCGTTGGCCTTTGAACGAGTTTTTCAAAAGTATAAAATTGACTTACCAGTGACCGATTTTTTGAAAGAATACGAACCCATTAATTTAATTTATTGGAAAAAATACAGGGAAGAAACGGTTACAAAAGAACAACTTCGCAGAGGACGACTCACCGAGACTTTTGATCTTTTCAATATAAAGTTTCCACTTGAAACAATAGATATATTGGCAACTTGCTACATTGAGGAGCTTCCTATAGATAACCACCTTTTTGAAGATACAATTGAAATTCTTGAATATCTTTCAAAAAAATATAATCTTCACATAATTACTAACGGTTTTGAGGAAGTACAGCATCTCAAGCTTAATAATAGCGACATAAAAAAATATTTTGCTTCTATTACTACTTCCGAAGAGGTAGGGTTAAAGAAGCCCAATCCTGTTATATTTAAAACCGCTCTTTTAAAAGCTTCCACCGTGCCACAAAAAAGTATAATGATTGGCGACAGTTTTGAAGCTGATATTATTGGAGCAGAAAATGTTGGAATGCGTACTTTGTTTTTTAATTATAGAAATGAAATTGTGACTGAAACTTATATTGCTGTTAATAAACTTTCAGAAATTAAAAGGCATTTGTAGTAATAATCCTCCATAAGTATACGTTAACCACAAGTAAATTATCCCCACTTATGAATAAAACCCTATCCCTGCCTATTTTTGTGGTATGTGTATGCCTTTTTTTTACAGCTTGTATACAGGATACCGATTTTGACCAAGCCGAGGATATTGCCCTTACGCCAGTTGTTGAACTGGACTTGATATACTTCAATCTTCAGGCGAACCGTTTTTATGATACCATAAATTCTACCCAAATCCTTACTGTTCGAGACAGTACCGAAATTAGGTTTTTGGACGATAGTACGCTTCAAGAAAGCCTAAAAAGAGCCGAGTTCTATTTCAAGTTTACCAACAGCATTCCAAGAAACTTTCAAGTAGATTTTCAATTTTTAAGTGAATTGAATGACACAACCTACGTAACCGCAACCAATGTAGCAGAAGGAACACTAGCAACTCCAGTAATTACTGAGTTTACTGAAAATGTTGAGGGAGAAGATATCTTGAGACTAACACAGGCAAATAAGGTAGTGGTTTCTGTAACCATACCTTCTTCCGATGAAAATTTGGAAGGTACATTGAATCTAAAATCCAAAACCACCTACTTTTTGGAATACTAATACCATGCGAAATTTTTTAACTATCATACTATCCCTCTCGGGCTTCTTTGCTATTTCTCAAAATAAGCAAATACTCTATGGTTTTGATGACGTTCCCCAGTCATTGATGATTAATCCTGGAAGTAAAGTGACTCAAAAAAAACACTATGGAATTCCTTTTTTGTCCCAAATACACTTTAATGGAGGTTCGTCGGGAGTATCGGTATATGACATTTTTAAAGATGGAAATGACAATATAAACGACCGGATAACTAAAAAAATATTTGAAATGAAGAATACTGATTTCTTCACGGCCACACAGCAGTTAGAACTTATTAATTTTGGGTGGCGCGCAAAGAATGAAATATATTTTTCTGGAGGGATCTATCAGGAATTTGATTTTATAGCCTATTTCCCAAGAGATTTGGCAATTCTTGCCTGGGAAGGAAACCGTGATTATTTAAATTATGAATTTGATTTTGGTGAAATAAGTACTACTGGCGATTTTATGACGGTTTACCATTTTGGGTTGAACAAAAAGCTTAATAAAAAATTGACTGTTGGTGCACGTTTGAAATTGTATTCAAGTATGTTCAGTTACCGAAGTGTAAACAATTCTGGAACCTTTGTAACCCGCTTGGGCGATGAAAATTCGGAAAATATTTATGAACACACTGTCCAAAATGCAGATGTAACTGTAGAAACCTCAGGGTATGCCTCCTTGAGAGAATTGGACGGAGCTGGACAGGTGACAAGTGAAATTTTGGGACGTGCTTTTTTTGGCGGCAACATAGGGGTAGGAGTGGATGTTGGTTTTAATTATGAAATAAACGAAGCTTGGAGCCTATCGGCTAGTGCATTGGATGTTGGTGCCATTTTTCATAAAAAAGATGTGGAAAATTACCGTGCCCATGGCACCTATACTTTGGATGGAATAAATTTAATTTTTCCTGCATTGAATGAAGGGGAATCGACTTTTCCATACTATAGTGATCTAGAAGATGAAGTAGAGCGGGAAATACCAATTGACACGCTGAATAATAGTTATACTCAGTTTAGACCTGTAAAATTCAATGCAGGATTAAGTTTTGGCTTTGGCAAGTTTAATGCAACTGGCGCTTGCGATTGCTTGAATACGGGGGGAGAAAAACTTCATTTACAAAACATTGGGCTTCAGTTCTATTCTATTTTTAGACCCAAAGGGCCACAAATGGCAGGAACTCTTTTTTACCATAGAAGAATTACTGAATATCTATCTGCTAAAGCAACCTACACACTCGATTCATATTCTTATTCTAATGTTGGGTTAGGAGTATCAGCAGATATTGGCAAGGTAAATTTTTATATTGCTGCGGACAACCTCATAAAATATAGTAATTTGGCAAAAGCAAATAGTGTATCTTTACAGTTAGGTTTTAACATTATAATTGACGAAGAATGACACGTTATTTTCTATTTTCCATTATTTTATTGTTGGCTTCCAATGCCATTTCACAGAATAAAAATTTGAGCGACTACAGTTATGTTGTTGTGCCAGAACAGTTTGATTTTTTAAAAGGAAGAGATCAATTTCAAATTAATTCTATGACACAATTTTATTTTGAGAAATATGGTTTTAATGCCTATATGGCTGATTCTGCTCCCAATGCTAACCGTTGCGATGGTCTTTTTGCTGATGTGGAAGAATTAAATACTATTTTGGGCACCAAGCTTCAAGTAGTTTTGAAAGACTGTAACGATAACGAAATTTATAGAAGTCAAGAGGGAAAAAGTAAGTATAAGGAATTTGATAAAACCTATCAAGATGCACTTCGAAAGTCATTTATAAGTTTTAAAGGGTTAAACGTAAAACAAAAAGATGTGGTACTTTTAGCCAATAATCCAAGCAATACCACGGTTTATAAAGAAACAATACCAAATCCAGAAATGGAAGACCTTACAAAACCAAAAGTTTCAAGAGTTTCAGGGAATTTGCTTCCAGATGCCAAATTCTCAAACTATTCAAATTCAGGAAAAACTTATTTACTTCGGAAAACAATAGAAGGTTATTCCTTATATGAAGAATCTGCCAGTGCTGCAGATGGACTTCTTTTGAAGGGAAAAATAATCGTAATGAATAATGTCGTTAAATATATGGACACCTCTGGAAATGTTGCTGATGCTTCTTTTGATCCTTCAGGAAATCTTATCATGAAGGCAGATGGTGTTTTAAAGGTTTACAAAGCTGAAGATTAAAAATCATATTTTTCTTTCCAAAGTTGTTTTAGATAGGTTTTAAGCGCGTTTTCCTTTGGGTTGTTTCCTGGTCTGTAAAATGTAGTTCCTTTTATTTCCTCGGGCAAAAATTCATGAGCCACGAAGTTGCCTTCATAATTATGAGCGTATTCATATTCCTTTCCGTAGCCCAATTGCTTCATAAGCTTTGTTGGGGCATTTCTGATAGACAATGGCACAGATAGATCACCCGTTTGCCGAACAAGCTGTTGTGCTTCGCCAATGGCTTTGTAGGACGCATTGCTTTTAGGCGATGTTGCCAAGTAAATGGCACATTGGCTTAAAATAATTCGAGCTTCTGGATAACCAATTGTATTAACAGCCTGAAAGGTGCTATTGGCAAGTAAAAGCGCATTTGGGTTTGCATTGCCAATATCTTCGGAAGAAAGAATGACCATTCTTCGGGCAATAAATTTTATATCCTCACCACCCTCAATCATTCTGGCTAGCCAATATACAGCGGCATTTGGATCGCTTCCGCGAATGGATTTTATAAATGCTGAAATAATATCGTAATGCTGCTCACCAGTCTTGTCATATAGCACTGTGTTTTTTTGTGCTTTTTGCATGACCAGTTTATTGGTAATTGTGATTTTTTCACTTTTTTCAGAGAGGATTACCAATTCTAAAATATTTAGAAGCTTCCGTGCATCACCACCGGAAAGTCTTATTATTGCTTCGGTTTCTTTTAAGTTCACCTTTTTCTTTGATAAAAGAAGGTCTTCTTTTAAGGCTCTTTTCAACAAAGCTTCCATATCCTCACGACTGAAAGACTCCAAAACATAAACCTGACAACGGGACAATAATGCAGGAATTACTTCAAAACTTGGATTTTCTGTTGTAGCTCCAATCAACGTAATCCAGCCTTTTTCAACAGCCCCCAAAAGTGAATCCTGTTGCGATTTACTGAAACGATGAATCTCATCTATAAATAGAATTGGGTTTTTGGTTGAGAAAAGTGTATCACTTTTTTTTGCTTTCTCAATTACTTCCCGAACAGCGGCAACACCACTATCTACAGCGCTTAAAACATAAAATGGCCTACCGCTTTCATTCGCAATAATGTTTGCAAGGGTAGTTTTTCCTGTACCGGGTGGTCCCCAAAAAATCATGGATGGAATCATTCCAGTGTTTAACTGGGAAGTTAGCGAACCTTTTGGGCCAACCAAATGTTGTTGGCTTAAATAGCCTTCTAAGGTAGTTGGACGGATCCTTTCAGCAAGAGGAGCATTCATAGTTTGCAAAATTACAATTTTAATAAATCGGTTTCACTGACAATTTATCATAAATTTGAAATAGGGATTGCTTTTTGTAATTAAATCAATATGTCTAATTCGAACCAATTAAAATTTACTCCTGAAGTGTTTGGCTATCCTTTACTTTTTGTGATGGTGCTTTGGATTGTATTTTGGATTGAATCACGTTTTGGATTGAATTTCAATTCATACGGTGTGTATCCCAGAGAGTTGAAAGGTTTGCGCGGAATACTTTTTAGCCCGTTCATTCACGGGAGCTTGAAACATCTTTTTAATAATTCCATTCCATTATTTGTACTATCATCAGCTTTGTTTTATTTCTACCGAAATATTCGATGGAAAGTTTTAATGATTGGACTTTTATTAACTGGCCTTGCAACGTGGTTGATTGGCAGATCTTCAATACATATAGGTGCTAGTGGCGTAGTTTATATGCTTGCAGCATTTTTGTTTTTTAAGGGAATTTTTTCAAAGCAATTTCAACTTACAGCCTTGGCTTTAGCCGTAGTATTTCTTTATGGAGGAATGCTCTGGTATGTTTTTCCTGTAAATCCTGAAATTTCTTGGGAAGGACATCTTTCAGGATTTTTTGTTGGTTTGTTTTTTGCTTTCTATTTTAAAAGCAATCCAGTTCAGAATAAAAAATATGATTGGGAGCGTGATGATTATAATCCTGACAATGATCCTTTTCTAAAACAATTTGATGAAAATGGAAATTTCATAGAATTATCTAAAGCTTTGCCAGAAGAACCTTCTGTTAAGGAAACTATTCCACAAAAGTCTAGAAGTATTAGAATAATATATAATTTTAAAAAAGATTCAGAAGAAAAGCCTGAATAACTTTTATCTGCGCTGACGTACTACTTCATATAGAAATGCCCCGCAAGCTACGGAAACATTTAATGAATTGATTTCTCCTAATAAGGGTAGAGAGGCGCGTTGATCTACTAAACTTAGAACAGACTTTGAAACGCCTTTTCCTTCCGAGCCCATAATGATGGCCAGTGGTATTTTTAAATCCAAGGAATAAATTTCAGAATTTGTTTTTTCTGTTGCGGCAACTGTTGAAATTCCTGAACCTTGTAAATAGAAGATTGCGTCTTTAATATGTTCCACTTTACAGATTGGAATTTTAAAAATAGCACCAGCCGATGTTTTCACAGTATCACCAGAAACAGGAGCGCCACCGGTTTTTTGAATGATTACTGCATTAACACCAGTACATTCGGCGGTACGGAGAATGGCGCCAAAATTTCGTACATCGGTTATTTGATCTAGAATTAGGAACAGTGGAGTTTTATCACTTTCGAGTGCTTTTTCAACGACATCTTCTAAATTATGAAAGGATACTGGAGAGGTTACTGCCACAATACCTTGATGGTTTCCTCTTGTAAGCCTGTTGAGTTTCTCAAAAGGGACTATGCTTACAGGAATGTTTGCTTTCTCAAGGTCTTTTATAAGATTTTCAATCTTGTCACTATCAATTCCTTTTTGAACAAAAACTTTGTCAAAGACAATTTGTGATGCTAAAGCCTCTTTGACAGGGTAAATTCCGAAAATGGTATTTGTTATATCGCTCATAGATTTTTAAACATAAGGCTTAAAGAAGCTTTTAATATTTTTCAAAGGTAATTAGATTTTGCTTGGGTTGTGTTATAAAAAATATAGTTATAAAAAAACATCCCTTAAAAAATAAGGGATGTTTTAAAATAATTAAATAATAGGTTTTGAAAACTTATTATTGTCTAAGTCTGATTGTAAATCTACCTCCAGAAACAATGTCTCCTCCGCCTTCAATGGCAACAGAGAAATACTCTCCTCTTTCATCTTCTATAGAGTTGTCTATACCTGTAACAGTAAAATCACCTCTTCGAGAATTTGCAGGAATGGTAACTGTTGATTCAAAGATATAGTTTTCAGGATTAGTAGCTGTTGCTGGTGGTTCGGCTTCAGGTAATATAGTAGGAATAACCATAACTTTAAATTCTCTATCTACATCAGAAATATCTGAAACGAATAATGCATCAGTAAAGGTTCTGGTTCTTTCGCCACCTTCAGGGATATTATTTATATTGTCAGATTCACTGGTGAACCCTATCACTGTTTTACGGTCTGTGTTATAGTCATCATAGGTTTCACAAGAAACCACAACGAAGGCTAAAACGATGAGTGTAATTATTATATTGATTTTTTTCATTACGATAATTTTATATTATTAATATCCAGAATTTTGAACCAAGTTTGGATTTAAATCCATTGCTGTTTGTGGAATTGGCAATTGGAATTGTTTTGCTCCAACAGCTAAGTTTTGCGCATCAGATGGAACTCCAGTTCCGTCTTGTAAGTCTCCAAATCCACCACGTTCTACAGGAAGATTCCATCTCTTAAGGTCAAAGAAACGTTGACACTCAAATGCGAATTCTAATCTTCTTTCAAGACGTATAGCATCACGAAGCGCTGTACCTGTTTCTCCGCTTGGAGGGCTTGTGTATCTTTTGGTTCTTAGTTCATCCAAAGCAGTGCGAGCTGCACCTTCATTCCCTAAGTTATACTGGGCTTCTGCAATATTAAGATTTACCTCTGCTGCGCGAAGTATTTTTATATCAACACGACCTGCAAATTGACCATCTTCTCTTGCAAACAATTTTTTAATTGCATTAAATTTTAAAGGTCCATTTCTGGCCTGAAAAGTATAAGCATCTTTCCTGATATCATCATCAGCAAAAAGTTGATAAAAAGGATAAGAAACCACATACTCAGGAACTAATGTATTTACACCAAATTGGCTCCAAGTTACACCAGGAGTAATGTTCAATCCAGGTGGATCTACATGAATCCAGAAAACAACCCCGTCTTTAGTTACATCTTCCCATACTCCTACAACTTTATTACGAGGAGCTATAGATTTTGTCACTGCATTGGCTGCATCAATTGCATTTTGCCACTGGCCCATATATAAATATACGCGAGATAACAAAATGTTTACACCATCTTTAGTTAAACGACCAACATCATTAGATTCTGGAATATCTACTAAAGCATCTTTAAGGTCTTGTACTATCAGGTCATAAGTTTCACCAACGGTTACTCTTGCAGGCTCAATAGAAAAGTCTGCTGTAGTTACATAAGCAACCCCTGGGCTACTATTTGCATCTGCTGATTGTGTGGGAAGTTTTGCAAAGAACGTAGCAACATTTAAATGTCCCAAAGCTCTTAAAGCCTTAGCTTCTGCGACTACTTTTTCTTTATTCTCACCTTCATAATTTACACTTTGCTCTATTAATGTATTTGCGCGAAATATCATTGTATAAGCGTTTTGGTATAATCCGGTCAAAGGTTCTGTAGATGCAGAATATTGCCAATTGTGCAAAGATCTTCTACTTCCTCTACCTTTTTGAGCAATAGTTACGTTGTCTGCTAATACATCAGGAGCGTCTAGCATACCACCGGCATCACTACCACCGTATAAAGTACCTGCGGCTAAGGTTGAATAGATACCTCTTGCTGCGTTTTCAAAATCCGCAGCGCTAACGTAGGATTGTGATGTTGCAAGCGAATCAAAAGGTATTTGGTCCAGTTTACTATCACAGGAAGTAAAACCTCCTATAACAAGTGTTAAAACTGCAATTTTATAAATTATTTTTTTCATCTTATCAATTTTTTTTAAATTAGAAACTAACATCCAAACCAAATTGGAATGACTTAACGTTTGGATAACTGTAAAGAGTAGCTTCACCCGGAGCAACTGAATCTGCAAATGAAATAGTTTCTCCTGAAGATAGTCCTACTTCTGGATCTCCCCAGAAATCGGTAAAGGTCAATAGGTTCTGTCCTTGAGCATATAGTCTTAAAGACTGTAAAGGTGTTTTATCCAAATATTTGCTCGGGAAAGTGTATGATAAAGTAACATTACGCATACGGATATAATCTCCTTTTTCCAAGAATCTATCAGAATTTACACCTTGATCAACGGCTGCGTAAATAGGACTTGGCATTACGTCAGTATCACCAGGTTGCTGCCAATAGTTAAATGCTGTAACGGCTTGGTTATCATCCACAGCCTGTCCATCAGATTCTGCATTAGATCTTACAAAGTTGTTAATCCAGTTTCCTGCTTTAAATACGAAATCAGCACGTAAACCAAAACCTTTATAGTTTAAGTTTGTAAAGAAACCACCTTCTTTATCTGCGATGGTAGATTTACCTTGAAACACACGGTTTTCGCCTTCAGGAAGGTCCTCAGCAAAATAAGTATTGCCATCGGCTCCTAAGAATAAAGATTTTCCAGTTTGAGAATCAACTCCTGCATAACGTACAAGGAAGTGCTCATTAATTTTTCTGCCTTCACTATAGCGAATATTAAAAGCCGTATCAGGAGTTACGTCTTCTCCGTCTGGAAGCTCAATTATCTCAGTATCTAAGAAGATAATGTTTCCTCCAAGAGTCCAAGTAAAATTGCTATTTCGAACTATATCACCTTGTAAGGAGATTTCAACACCTTTGTTTTGAATTTCTCCTAGGTTTCCTGCAACACTTCCAGTTCCTGATTCATAAGCAGTAGGAATTTGGAACAATAGGTCTGTAGTATTTCTTACAAAATAATCTGCAACTCCTCGAAGACGCTTGTTGAACATATTAAGTTCCAAACCAACGTTTGAAGTTGTAGTGGTTTCCCACTTAAGGTTTGGGTTTCCAATGTTATCAGGAACAGAACTTGATTCAGAATTTGGAGGGCCTTGATAAGTTCCGAAAGTGTTAGTTGGTTGTGCATCATAGCGTCCAATACCATTTCTGTTACCAACAGAACCGTAAGCAGCTCTTATTTTAAGATCATTAACAGCATCAACTCCAAAGAAGTCTTCCTTAGCAATGTTCCAACCTATACTACCACTCCAGAAAGTACCATATTTATAATCGTCACCAAAGCTAGAAGAACCATCACGACGTACAGAAGCTGAAGCAAGATATTTTTCTTTGTAATCGTAGTCAGCAAATACCCCATAAGATAACAATGTTAATCGAGATCTATTGGTAAATCCATTATTCAAATCTGAAGCACTGGTTTGTGTGCTTAACAATGGGGAAGGGAAACCTGTACTACGAACAAAAGTCCGGTAGAATTCATTTAGGTTATATTCATACAGACCCAACATATTTAAAGTGTGATTGTTTGAAGCCAGTGTGTAGTTTAAACGGTTACTGATAGTTAAATCCAACCTGTCTTGTTGATCATCAAATTTATTACCAACTGCGGCATTGTTTAGAATGATATCCAAAATACCACCTGGCTTAGAATAACTTTCTCTTCTTATCAATCCGTGATTTATAGAAGTGGTAAAGCCATAGCTCCAGTTCTTAGAAAATTTAACCAATGCATCTACGCTAGCAAGAGTAACTTGGTCAATATCTGAAGATTTTTCTGTTTCCAAAGCTCCTCTTGTGGCAAAGCCTCTATGAGTAGGGTTGTAAACAGGATTTCCGCTATCATCCAATTGTATGTTGCCTTCCTCATCATATAAATACTCTGTTTCATATTGATTGGTAACATATACAGATTGAAAAGGGTTTTGAGTATTGTTTCTATCTCTTGGCTCATCACTAGTTGAACGTGAATAACCAACATTAACACCCATTGTTAACCATTCTTTAGCATCAAAATTAATATTCAAACGGGTTCCCAATCTTTCAAAACCATTAAGTTTGTCAATAATACCAGTGTTTTTATCGTGTGTTACAGAGAAGTAATAATCTACTCTTTCACTACCTCCAGAAATAGCAATGTTATTGTTTTGGATAACACCTTCTTTTAGCATAAGGTCTCCCCAATCTGTTTCTCTAGACAATAGTTCTGCGCGCTCAGGCGATCCAGGTGATGTTTGAACACCAGGCAATGATCCAGCACCAGATACTCCTAATGCATACATTTCCGCTTCATATTGAAACTTTTGAGTAGCATTCATCAAAGTGAAGTTTGGATTAATTCTGGAAGTTGTACCGTAACGAGAACTGTAGCGAATTACCGCATCTTTATTTCTATTACCATTCTTTGTTGTGATTACAACTACACCATTAGCTCCACGAGAACCGTAACGTGCTGTTGTTGCAGCATCTTTTAAGATAGTAATGTTCTCAATATCTTCGTTAGGTACGTTTGCAAGATCTACCTCTCTAATAGGGGCTCCATCTACAATATAAAGAGGTGAAGATGCACCTGCAACAAGAGATCCTGTTCCACGAATACGAACGAAGGCTCCTTGTCCTGGTTTACCGTTTGCAGAAGTTACCTGCACACCGGCCGCCTTACCTTGCAGCATATTGTCTATACTGGTGGTTGGTGCCATTTGCGATAATTCCGAAGCGGAAATTGATACAACGGCTGATGTTTGTACCGTTTGGTTTCGTGTAGAATACCCTGTAACAACAACTTCATCCAGAGCCGCAGCATCAGGTTGTAAAGAAACGTTGATATTATTCTGAGCTCCTACTCTTACTTCCTTGGTAACAAAACCTACATAACTAAAGGCAATCGTCTGTCCCACAGCGGCTGAGACGGTATAATTACCATCAAAATCCGTTTGTGTACCAGAAGTAGTACCCTTAATAATAACGTTTGCACCAGGCAATGGCAGACCTGTTTCGTCTGTCACCGTACCTGTAATAGTTTTTTGCTGTGCGAAGGTAAGCTGCACAACTAACGCTAGTATAAGCGTTAAAATTCCACTAAACTTTGTTCTCATTTTTATAAATTATTTGAATTAGCCAACGGCAAAAATCATAATAAAAAGTTAATTACACAAGTATTTACTCCCAATTTTTAAGTTTTATTAAGGGATGATGGGTGTATTAATCTGAATATCTTAAAATTTTGAGGAAATACTGATGTGTATTTTGGTATTTGAAAAACTGAAGTCTTGGTTTTGCATGACCCCATTAGCAACGTTAAACTTGAACAATCCTGCCTTGGTATTAAGCCCAAGTCCAAACCCAAAACTGTATAGATTTTGTCTAAGGGATAGCGTTTCGTTTTCAAAATAGCCAACATCTATTATACTGTGTACATAGACACCATCATTAAATTGATATCTATATTCAGTGTTTATTACAGAATAAAGTGAAGCGTCAATACTGTTCTCATTAAAACCTCGAATGCTATTAATACCGCCAAAACGAAACAATTCATTTACCAAATAACTGTCGCTGAAAAGAACGCTACTTATATTTTGTACAAAAATGGAATTTTTATAATTGAGGTTAAATATATTATTAAGTAATGTCTCAATACGTATTTGGTCATCACTTTTCCCTTCTTTATCACGAACTCCAAATCCTCCATCAAAACTAATGATAGTTTTTATAGGAAATAGCTTTTTGTTTTGTGGCTTTATGTATGATGCTCCCGCAATAAAGAATTTAGACTTATAGTCCTCTACGGGTGTTCCCGCCACAGCAATATCTAGAAGGTTGCTAGAATCGTATCCTTTATAACCAATGTAAGTGGTTGATTTAGGATTTAATTGATAGGTTGCACGCAGTTGTTGCTCTGTGGTGATAAAGGTGCTGTCGCGTTTAAAGATTTTAAGTTCGCCGCTTAACCCAAATGGTGTTTTCAGTAAATAGGGTAATGTTATTTTGGTTCTAAAATTTACTTGTTCCTTGCCATCCGCTTTATAGTTTAACAATAATTGCTCGCCGTAATTAAGGTTGTTGTTCAATTCCAGGTTTAAATAGCCGTTAAACGTGAGTTTCTGTGTTTCTTCATCTGTGGCAAAACCGAGTATTCCATCAAACAAGTTGTTATTTTGTTTTTCAAGATAAAAATAAACCGTTGTGGAATCTTTTCGGAAAAGTGCTTCTGGTGGTTTAATAGCCGAGACAAAACCCAAACTGTTTAGATTTTCGCTTTGCTCAACTAATTTCTTTTGGTTGAATAGTTTCCCTTTTTTTACCCCTGCGTAATATTTCAGAAAAGAACGCGGGAATTTTTCATACCCTTTTATGGCGATGGAATCTACAGTTCTTATGTTTCCATTTTCAACAAATAGCGTGGCGGATAATTTGTTGTTGTCATCTTTTTCAAATTCGGTCAATCGCAAACGGGCAAATGCATTTCCCTTTTGGTTCCTAATTGTGGTTAGTTTTCGCAATGAAGTGGAAATTGTTTCAAAAGGAAGCATAAAATAAGTATCTGTAATTTCAGATGCCACTTGTTGCAATTCTTTTTTGTTGAAATCTTCTTCTTGATAAAAAACCCTTAGTTCATTATATTTTTCTCCGATGAAGAAATTAGCGAGGTAGCTGCTATCGTTCACTTTTTGAAGTTGCAATAGCTCACTTTCAATATAGCCCATTCGCTGCAGTTTTAAAAAAAGAGTATCGGTTTCTTTCTTTAATGCGGTGAAATCTTCAAAAGAAGTATTCATTCGGAGGGAATCTTTTATTCCTTGCGAAATAGGCTTTTCGGCTTTTAGGGAAAGTGTGAGTTCCTGTGCATTTACTCCGAAGCAAAAACAGGTATATATATTAAGGTATGTAAAAATGTACAGGAATTTTTTCAAAAAGGGACGAATTTGCTTTGTAAAACTAACGCTTCAACTTGCCATTTCATATTTAAAATGAAAAAATAATGAAAGGATGCTGAAAATTAATTCGGTATGGTTTGATTAGTGAAAAAAATATTCTACATTTGCATCCCCTAAAAATAGGGGTGTTTTATTTTTAAACAGTAATAATACATATTTTATATGCCAACAATTTCACAATTAGTACGTAAAGGAAGGACCAAAATAACCAAGAAGAGTAAATCGGTTGCTTTGGATTCGTGCCCACAACGTCGTGGTGTTTGTACGCGTGTATATACTACTACACCTAAGAAACCAAACTCTGCTATGCGTAAAGTAGCGAGGGTTAGGCTTACAAACGGTAAGGAAGTAAACGCATACATCCCAGGCGAAGGACACAATCTCCAAGAGCACTCGATAGTATTGGTTAGAGGTGGAAGGGTAAAGGATTTGCCAGGAGTTAGGTATCACATTGTTCGTGGAGCGTTAGACACCGCAGGTGTTGCAGGCCGCACGCAACGTAGATCTAAGTACGGAGCAAAACGCCCAAAGAAGTAAAAATGAAAACGGGTCGAGAATAAATTGAAAAATTGATTCTTAGCCATTAACAAACAACAAATGAGAAAAAGACAGGCCAAAAAAAGACCACTTTTACCAGATCCACGGTTTAATGACCAGTTGGTTACACGTTTTGTAAACAACATGATGTGGGATGGAAAAAAAGTGTGGCTTTCAAAGTTTTCTATGATGCTATTGACATTGTAGATGAAAAAAAGCAAGACGAAGAAAAAACTGCTTTGGAGCTTTGGAAAGATGCACTTTCCAATATTATGCCACACGTAGAGGTACGTAGCCGCAGAGTTGGTGGGGCAACCTTCCAGATTCCTATGCAGATACGTCCAGACCGTAAAATTGCAACTGCAATGAAATGGTTGATTACCTACTCAAGAAAAAGAAACGAGAAATCCATGGCTGCAAAACTTGCAGGTGAGATTCTTGCAGCTTCCAAAGAAGAGGGTGCTGCTGTTAAGAAACGTATGGATACTCACAAAATGGCAGAAGCTAACAAAGCATTCTCACATTTCAGATTCTAAAAAATGGCACAAAGAGATTTAAAATACACAAGAAATATCGGGATTGCTGCGCACATTGATGCCGGTAAAACCACAACTACAGAGCGTATCCTTTTTTATACAGGGGTAAGCCATAAAATAGGTGAGGTTCACGATGGAGCTGCAACCATGGACTGGATGGAGCAAGAGCAGGAGCGTGGTATTACCATTACTTCGGCTGCTACCACTTGTACTTGGAAGTTTCCTATGGAGAACGCAGAGCCGCTTCCTGAAACCAAAGATTATCACTTTAACATTATTGACACTCCCGGCCACGTGGATTTTACCGTAGAGGTAAACCGCTCGCTGCGTGTTCTTGATGGGTTGGTATTCCTTTTCAGCGCGGTAGATGGTGTTGAGCCACAATCCGAAACAAACTGGAGACTTGCCGATAACTATAAAGTACCTCGTATTGGGTTCGTAAACAAAATGGACCGTCAGGGAGCAAACTTTATGGCTGTTTGTCAACAAGTTAAAGATATGTTGGGCTCCAATGCGGTGCCTATCGTGTTGAATATTGGTGATGAAGCAGACTTTAAAGGAATCGTTGATTTGGTGAAAAACCGTGCAGTTATTTGGCATGATGATTCATTCGGAGCGACGTTTGATGTAGTTGAAATTCCTGAAGAATTAAAAGCTGAAGCAAAAATCCTTCGCGGGAAACTTATTGAAGAAGTGGCTGCGTATGATGAAAACTTGCTTGAAAAATATATGGAAGATGAAGATTCTATCACCGAAGATGAAGTGCACGCTGCGCTTCGTGCTGCGGTAATGGATATGTCTATTATTCCTATGATCTGTGGATCTTCTTTTAAAAACAAAGGTGTTCAGTTTCTTTTAGATGCTGTTTGCCGTTACCTTCCTGCTCCAACGGATAAAGAAGGTATTGTAGGTTTTAATCCAGATACCGAAAAAGAAGAATTGCGTAAACCTCACGTAGATGAGCCGTTTT
>CAWBKZ010000003.1:0-67500 GCA_963789545.1 uncultured Flavobacteriaceae bacterium
CTTTTACTTGGTTCCATTTTCCTTTAAACTGATCTTCGTTCATAGTTTTTTGTTTTAAATTAGTTATTCTTTTTGTAGTATAAAATTACAAAAGCATACTGCTCATTTATAATAACGAATTACTAAAGATTCCGCCATTTTAGTTATAACTTTGCTAATGAGTCTTAAAAACTGTTATTAATAACTTACTAAATGAAACACTACATATTTTTGCTATTACTACCGCTTTTTACTTTCTGCGGTCAACAAAAGGAAGAAAAAAAAGAAGAAAAAATTGAAGACCCAAAAACCGAAACTATTAAAGAGGTTCCTTCTGTAAATATAGACGCTACATTTTACCTGCTGCGCCACGCCGAAAAAGTGCGCACGGACCCCAAAGATCCAGATCCCTCACTGAATATAGACGGCTTAATGCGCTCAAAACGTTGGGCGGCTTATTTTGAGCCTATTAAAATTGATGCAATTTATGTTACGAAATATATGCGAACAAAACAGACAGTTTCATTAATAGCACAGCAAAAACAGGTTTCTCCTACCCGCTATAATCCCAACACTATTTATTCAGAAGAATTTTTAAAACAAAACGACGGCAAAACTGTACTCATTTCGGGTCACAGCAACACTACACCGCACTTAGTCAACCAACTTATTGGCCAAGAAAAATTTAAGGATATGGACGATAGCGATAATTCCACCCTTTTTAAAGTAACCATACATGGTAATGACAAAAAGGTAGAAACCTTCACGGTAGAATAATTTATTAGTCATTATTAATTAATCATTTTACCTTTGCAGTTATGGCAATCCAGAAAACTGTAAAAATAAAAAACCGTAAAGCAAGGTTTGAGTACGAAATACTCGATACTTATACAGCAGGCATTGTGCTGCGTGGTACTGAAATAAAAGCTATCCGAGAAGGTAAGGCTTCCATTGCAGAAAGTTTTTGTGAGTTTAGCAACAACGAGCTTTTTGTTATAAACATGACCGTTCAGGAATACAGTCATGCTACCCACTTTAGCCACACTCCAAAAAGCGAACGTAAACTTCTCTTAAATCGTAGCGAATTAAAAAAGCTTGAAAAAGAAGTAAAAAATAGTGGCCTTACCATTATACCATTAGTACTTTTCACTAATAACAAAGGTTTGGCAAAAATAGATATCGCCTTAGCTCGTGGTAAAAAAGAATACGACAAACGCGAAGTAATTAAAGAACGTGACTCCAAAAAGCAACTTAGTAGGATTAAGAAGGCTTTTAATAATTAATTCTTAAAAATTTTACTGGCAGATACGCTTTTGGTATTTTGGTTCGTAAATAATCAAAGCAGCCTTTGGCCCCCTTTATGAAAAAATTACTTTTTGTCTTTTTACTGCTTTCCACCTATTTATTGCAAGCCCAAATACTTGGAAAAGTAACCGACACCAAAGGTCAGCCACTACCCTATGTAAATATTTATCTTCAGAATAGTTACATAGGCACCACCACAAATGAGGATGGCAATTACACCTTAAATATTTCTGAAAATGCTGAATACAAAGTAGTTTTTCAGTTTTTGGGTTATAAAACCTTGAACAAAACTATTAACGCAAGCTCGTTTCCTCTTATTTTGAATGTTTCCCTGGAAGAAGAAACCACAAGTCTTGATGAGGTGGTTTTAAATACCTCTGAAGATCCCGCATACCGCATCATCCGTAAAACCATTGAACAACGAAAGGAAAACCTCGATAAACTAAGTGAATATACTGCAGACTTCTACTCCCGTGGGCTTTGGAAAGTAAAAGATGTTCCCAAAAAAATAATGGGCCAAGAAGTGGGCGACTTTGAAGGGATGCTTGATTCTACAAGAACTGGGATTATTTATCTTTCAGAAACCATTTCAGAAATTGCCTTTCAAAAGCCAGATAAATTCACTGAAAAAATCATTGCCAGCAAATTGAGCGGAAATGATAATGGTTTCAGCTTTAACAGTGCGCAGAGCGCAAATATTTCTTTTTATGAAAACACTGTTGAATTAAATGCCGCATTGGTTTCGCCAATTGCCAATAATGCGCTTAGCTATTACAACTACAAATTGGACGGTGTTTTTTATGAAGGGCCCAAACTCATCAATAAAATAAAGGTTATCCCAAAACGGCCCAACGACAGGATTTGGCAGGGCTATGTTTATATCGTAGAAGACGATTGGCAACTTTACGGCGTTGAACTTTCAACGACTGGCGCTGCAATTCAAGTACCTTTTGTAAGTTATTTGACAGTAAAACAGAATTACAAATACGATACAAGTAACGATTTTTGGGTGAAGCTTTCGCAAACAGTTGATTTTGGTTTTGGGTTTTTAGGCATGGAAGGCGACGGACGTTTTATTGCCGTTTACAGCAATTATGATTTTAAGCCTGAATTCACAAAAAAATCTTTCACAAATGAAGTGGTGTCCTTTAAACCCGAAGCAAACAAAAAAGATAGCCTCTATTGGAAAGGAAGTCGGCCTGTGCCTTTAACAAACGAAGAGTTGAAGGATTATATTAAAAAAGACAGCATTCAAATTTTAAGGCGCTCAAAACCCTATTTGGATTCTATTGATGCTAAATCGAATAAACCCGGTATATTGAGTATCCTCACAGGTTATACTTATAAAAATTCCTTTGAAAAATGGTCCATGGGTTATGAAGGCCCTTTGCGAAGTATAAACTTCAATACCGTTCAGGGCTGGTACAGCAAGGCAGGACTGACGTTTAATAAATGGTATGATGATAACCAAATGAACACCCTTTCCGCAGCCATTCGTGCAGATTACGGTATTGCGGAAGACAGGCTTCGGTTTACGGCAGATATCCTTCGGAATTTCAATTGGAAGGATAAACTCCGGTTCTCCCTTTCTGGCGGAAGCAGTGTTGCCCAGTTTAACGCAACGGAACCTATTTCACCACTCATAAATACTTTTGCGACCCTTTTCTTCGAAAGAAATTATATGAAGCTTTACGAGCTTAATTTCGGGCGAATTGGTTATAGCCAAGAAGTTTTTAACGGCCTGCATCTATACGCTACCGTAGCTTATGAAAACAGAAAGCCGCTTTTCAACAATACAGATTACGTTACAATTCCAAATGATGGTGTAAGTTATACAAGCAACAACCCCTTAGCGCCAAACGATTTCAACAATGCTGCAATTTCAGAACACAACATTGTAAAAAGTAAATTAAGAGCGCGAATCAACTTTGCACAAAAGTATTTTTCAAACCCCGATATGAAATTTAATCTTGGTGACAACAAGTATCCAGAGCTGATTCTTTCTGTTGAAAACGGAACTGCAGTTACGGAAAGCTATTACGATTACACCCAATTTGAAGCGAGTTTAAACCAATCAATCTCACTTGGCAATAAAGGCGAATTCTACTACAACCTGAAAGGAGGTACTTTTGCAAACGGCGATGGAATCTCATTTATAGATTACAAGCATTTTAACGGAAACCAAACGCGGGTGGGTACTTCGCCTAATTACACCAATGTTTTCAACTTGATGCCATATTATGCATTCAGCACCAACAAAAGTTATTTTGAAGGACATATGGAACACGATTTCCGCGGTTGGATTTTGGGGAAAATTCCCGGAATCAATCAATTAAACCTCAACTTAGTTGCTGGCGCACACTTTTTAAGTACCGAAGAACGAAAACCATATTCTGAATTTTCCGTAGGTATAGATAACTTAGGATTTGGTAAATTTAGATTACTGCGCATAGACTATGTTCGGTCCTATTACAATGGCGGAAGCGATGGAGCCTTCATTTTTGGATTGAAGTTTCTGGATATTTTGGGCCTTTAACTAAAAAACTATGAAAAATATATTGAAATTATTGTTTGTATTCTCACTCCTCACTAGTTGTATTCCAATGCAAAAAGTGCCGAAAGATGCGAAGATGACCGACTTTTTCCACTTTCAGAAAGCAAAAGATTATGATCGCTTCCAAATGGGCGGTTTTTCTCCCCGGTACAGGAGGTTTACGAATTTTTAAAGACACGACACATTATTATAACATAGCAAGTAAGCTGAACGCTGAAGGCATTTCGGTTTTGCTGGTTGATAATGCTGCAGCATATAAAGCTTCCAAAAGAGATGTGGATGAAGAAGAACCCGCACAAATTCTTTGGACGCTGGAAGAAGCATTAAAGTGGGCAAAACAGAACGAAAAAATTGATCCAAATTCTGAAGGAAGTATCGTGGGCTGGTCGCGCGCCGGACTCGGGTTTGATTCCGCTTGCAAATGACGCTACAGAACTTGAGAGACTCAATATAAAAAAAATTGCAATGTTTTATCCGGCAAATGGTTATGAAATTCAACTTAAACCAAAAGTTCCAGTACTTGTAATGACGGGCGGAAAAGATAGAATCGTAAAAGTTGATGATATTCTCAATTATTTGATAGCCGAAAATGCGACCATTCAAGTATACGATGACGCCTATCACGGTTATGATGTTGAAAGCCTGAAAAAAGGAAAATATTATCGCTACATACCCTTCATCAGCAAAAAACATTACCTTTTAAAATATGATGAAGAAGCCACGAAAGAGTCTTTGGAAGAATTGATTAAATTTTTAAAAAACAATTAACCCACAGTAAAGCTCTGTGGATTTTATCATAACATAGAAGTGCGCAAAAAAAATTATGGCAATACCCTTCCCAATTATAATAACCGAACGGCTAAACCTCAGGAAAATCACACCAACTGATGTAGATCGTGTATATTACTTCCGTTCAGATAAAGACATCAATAGATATATAAAGAGACCTCCACAAACGCCAGAAATGGCAATTGCACATATTCAATTATTGGAATCAAATTTAAAGTCAGATATAGGAATTGCTTGGGGAATCTCAACCAAAGAATCTGATATCTTGATTGGCTCAATTTGCCTCTGGAATTTTTCAGAAGATAAAAAAACTGCCGAAGTAGGTTACGACCTCGATCCAGAATTTCAAGGCAAGGGAATTATGAGTGAAGCGCTAAAAGCAGTATTGGATTTCGGTTTCAATCAGCGAGGTTTTGAAACCATCGAAGCTTACACGGATTATAGGAATATTCCCTCAAAAAAGCTATTAAAATCACATGGATTTATTCCAAGCGTAGGTAAAAAAGATGCTGATAACCAACATAATGAAGTATATTATCTAAACCGTTAGTTTTTATCTTCCAAAAGGGGTACAAATCGAAACTCCCCGAACTCTTCTTTCTCAAATTCGGTGTCAGATTTACGGTTAAAGACTGTCATAGTTTGAACATTCTCACCTACAGGAATAACCAATTTTCCGCCAATTTTCAATTGCGCTAATAACGGATTTGGAACAAAAGGCGCTCCGGCCGTAACTATAATTCCATCAAAAGGAGCTTCACTTTCTAGACCAATATAACCGTCTCCAAAAATCAATCGTTTGGGTTTGTAACCAAGCTTTGGAAGAAAAAGCTTTGTCTTTTTGAAAAGTTCATTTTGTCTTTCTATTGTATAAAGCGTTGCCCCTATTTCCAAAAGCACTGCCGCTTGATAGCCACTCCCCGTTCCTATTTCAAGGATTTTATCACCTTTTTTAACTTCCAGAAGTTCCGTTTGGCGAGCTACTGTATAGGGCTGCGAAATTGTTTGATCTGCTGCAATTGGAAAAGCCTTATCAACATAAGCGTGATCTACAAACCCAGAATCCATAAAAAGATGTCGTGGAATCTTTCCGATGGCACGCAAAACATTTTTGTCCACAATCCCTTTCTTTATTAGGGTTTCAACTAATTTTTTTCGCATTCCTTGGTGAGTAAATGTATCTTTCACGGTTTGTTTCTTTTGAATTACAAAGTAACCAATTTTGTTCTCAAAGCACAATTTACATTTCAAGAAATATATCTATGCAACTTATCAACTCTCAACTCATAAACTTTTAAACTTCCCCCGAAACCCGTACATTTGTGAAAAACACACGCCAATGCTAAAAGCGGGAGTTCTGGGTGCTGGACACTTAGGAAAAATACACTTAAAATTGCTGCAACAATCCACAAAATATGAACTTGTGGGTTTCTACGACGCCAGCAAAGAAGCTTCGAAAAAAATAGAGTCTGAATTTGGCTACAAAAGCTTTCCATCCATGGAAAGCCTTATAGATGCAAGCGAAATGGTTGTGGTGGTTACTCCCACTAGTAAACATTTTGAATGTGCTGAAAAGGTAATTAAGGCCGGAAAGCATCTTTTCATTGAAAAACCAATCAGTCAAACTGTTGCGCAAGCTGAACAAATACGCGATTTGGCAAAAGAGATGAAAGTACGCGGACAAGTTGGGCAAGTGGAACGGTTTAACCCAGCCTTTCAAGCAATTAAAGACAAGATACACAACCCGATGTTTATTGAAACGCACCGTCTTTCGGAATTCAATCCACGCGGTACCGATGTTTCAGTGGTTTTGGATTTGATGATTCACGACATTGATGCTATTCTAAGCGTTGTGAAAAGCCCTGTAAAAGCCGTAAGCGCAAGCGGAGTTTCAGTTATTAGTGAAACTCCTGACATTGCCAATGCCCGGATCGAATTTGAAAACGGGTGTGTTGCCAACCTTACTGCAAGTCGTATTTCACTTAAAAAAATGCGAAAAGCACGTTTCTTTCAGCGTGATGCCTATATTTCGGTAGATTTTCTAGAGAAGCAGTGTGAAGTAGTAAAAATGAAGGATGCACCTAAGGAAATTGACGATTTTGCAATGGTATTGACTAACGCAGAAGGTGTGAAAAAACAAATCTATTTCGAAAATCCAAAAATAGAAGCCAACAACGCAATACTTGACGAGCTGGAAAGTTTTTATGAAGCTATAAAAGCAGACAGGACACCAGAGGTGTCGCTTATGCAAGGCACGGAGGCATTGCGGGTGGCAATGATGATTATTGAAAATTTTAGAAAAATATAAATCACATAAAGTTCATTTTAATGAAAAACATAGCAGTAATAGGCGCAGGAACGATGGGCAACGGAATAGCCCATACCTTCGCGCAATTTGATTATAAAGTAAATTTGATTGATATTTCCCAAGCATCCCTTGAAAAAGGAATAGCAACCATCACCAAAAATTTGGACAGAATGGTTGCCAAAGAAACCATTTCTGAAGCGGATAAAAACCGTACACTAACTAATATTACTACGTTCACAAGTATGGAAGAAGGTGTAAAATCTGCCAATTTAGTCGTTGAAGCTGCAACCGAAAACGTAGATTTGAAATTGAAAATTTTCCGCGATTTGGATAAATTTTGTAAAGAAGATACTATTCTTGCCAGCAATACCTCCTCTATTTCCATTACCCAGATTGCTTCGGTTACTTCACGTCCTGGAAAAGTTATCGGGATGCACTTCATGAATCCAGTTCCTATTATGAAACTGGTGGAAATCATAAAAGGGTACAGCACTAGTGAAGAAACCTTTAAAACTGTGGAAGAACTTTCAAAAAAGCTAAACAAAGTTCCCGTAGAAGTAAACGATTATCCAGGCTTTGTAGCAAACCGAATTTTAATGCCGATGATAAACGAAGCTGTTGAAACACTTTACAATGGCGTTGCTGGCGTAAAAGAAATTGACACTGTAATGATGCTTGGTATGGCACACCCAATGGGGCCTTTGGCTCTGGCAGATTTTATTGGTCTGGATGTCTGTCTTTCAATCTTGAAAGTGATGTATGAAGGCTTTAAAAATCCAAAATATGCTCCTTGTCCCTTATTGGTAAATATGGTAATGGCAGGAAAATTGGGCTCTAAAAGTGGGGAAGGTTTTTATGATTACAGCGAAAACAGAAAGGCTGAGGTTGTTTCATCGCAGTTTTCAAAGTGATTTTTAACTACAATGTAAAAGAAGATATTCACATAGAAAAACTAATCTTTTAAATCCCTAAACTTCTAAACTAAAACTTTGGCAAAAATAATCCCCTTTAAAGCAGTCCGCCCAAAGCGAGACAAAGTGAGCCTTCTCGCTGCACGTTCTTATGATAGCTACACGGCAACACAAGTGGAATCGCGTCTTACGGGATAATCCGTTTTCTTTTTTGCACATTGTGAATCCAGGTTATAAATACCACAAGGAAATTTCTGGAGAAGAGCGATACGGTTTGGTTCGCAACCGTTACCAGGAGTTTAAAGAAGATGGAATTTTTATCCAAGATGAAAAACCTTCTTTCTACATTTATAAAATTATAAATCGCGATGGACATGAATTTAATGGTATTGTAGCAGCAGCCAGTGTACGTGACTATGAAGATGACGTAATAAGAAAGCACGAAGACACGCTGGAATTTCGTGAAATAATTTTCAAGGATTATTTAAAAATAGTAGGTTTTAATGCCGAAGCCGTACTCCTCACCTATCCAGACAATGAGGAATTGGAAGGAATAATAAATTCTGTGATGCAGAAGCCGGGCAGAATATGAGTTTACAACCACTTATCGGGATACCCATTATGTTTGGAACATAGATGATGAAGCAATTCTGAAAAAAATTCAGAACATCTATAGTGAAATGCCTGCACTCTATATTGCAGATGGCCATCATCGTTCAGCTTCTTCCTATTTATTGGCTAAGGATTTAAAAGAAGAAAACCCTCATCATACAGGCGAAGAAGCTTATAATTTTTTTATGAGTTATTTAATTCCCGAGAGTGATCTGAAAATCTATGAATTCAATCGTTTGGTGAAAGACCTTAATGGTTTGGAGAAAGAAGAATTTTTAATAAAGCTGGATGAATATTTCAGGATTGAAAACCGCGGAATGGAGTATTATAAACCATCAAAAAAACACCATTTTAGTATGTATTTAGATGGTGAATTTTATTCTCTTTACCTGCGAAAAAACAAATATGAAATCAAAAACTCGCTAGATGCCCTAGATACGCAAATTTTATATGTAACTATTTTAAAACCTCTTCTCGGCATTCAGGATTTCGGAATGATCAGCGGATAGATTACTGCCATGGGAAAAATGATTTAATATATGTAAAAACTGCTGTAGACTCAGGAACTTTTGCCGTAGGTTTTGGATTATTGCCCATAACTACTGAGGAACTGAAAATGATTTCAGATGAAGGCTTAAAAATGCCTCCAAAAAGTACTTATATTGAACCGAAGCTGAGAAGTGGCGTTACTATATATGAATTCTGATATACAAAAAAGAAAAAGAGAGATGACGATTTCAGAAAATTTAAAAAAGTTCAATAAAGAATTGCCGGATGACATTACTTTGGTAGCGGTTTCCAAAACCAAACCAGTTAATGATCTAATGGAAGCCTATAATGCAGGACAGCGCATTTTTGGAGAAAATAAAATCCAAGAAATGGAAGCCAAATGGCAGGAAATGCCAAAAGATGTGGAATGGCACATGATTGGTCATGTGCAGCGGAACAAAGTGAAATATATGGCGCCATTTGTAAGTTTGATTCACGCAGTGGACAGAATGAAACTTTTAAAAGAAATCAATAAAGAAGCAGTAAAAAACGAAAGAACCATAGAGTGTTTGCTTCAAATAAAAATAGCCGAAGAGGACAGTAAATTTGGTATGGATGAGTCAGATGCCCAAAAGCTTCTTTCTTCCGAAGAGCTTAAAAAACTTCAAAACGTAAAAATCGTTGGGTTAATGGGAATGGCAACTTTTACAGATGATGAAAAGCAGATTTCTGAAGAATTTCAGAAATTAAAGAAAATATACGCCCAATTCAAGATTATGAATCCAGAATTCAGAATTCTCAGTATGGGAATGAGCGGGGATTACAAGATTGCTATTGAAAACGGCAGTAATATGATACGCGTGGGAAGTGCTATTTTTGGTGAACGAAATTATAATTAATTTAGATTAGGAATAAAAGTTTGATGTACGCAATTTTAGATATAGAGACCACAGGGGGAAAATACAATGAGGAAGGAATTACCGAAATTGCAATTTATAAATTTGACGGCCACAAAATCGTGGACCAGTTTTCAAGCTTAGTCAATCCTGAAAAACCCATTCAACCCTTTGTTATAAACCTTACGGGCATTAATAATGAAATGCTTAGGCAAGCGCCAAAGTTTTACGAAGTAGCAAAGCGGATAATCGAAATCACGGATGGTTGTATTATGGTGGCTCACAATGCGCTTTTCGACAATAGAATTCTGACAACAGAATTTGACCGTTTGGGATATCCATTTGAAAAAGAAACTCTTTGTACGGTTGAACTTGCAAAGAAATTGATCCCAGATATGCCATCGTATAGTTTGGGAAAATTGGTGCGCTCTCTGGGAATTCCGTTGAGCGATCGTCACCGTGCACAGGGAGACGCAAAAGCTACCGTTGCTCTTTTTAAGATGTTGCTCGCCAAAGACATTTCAAAAGAAATTATTACTGAAATGCTCCGAAAAGACCCAAAGCGACAACTAGAACCGAAACTTCTTGATATAATTGAAAATACTCCTGCTGAAACGGGTGTATATTATATGCACAACGAAGCAGGAAACGTAATTTATATAGGCAAGAGCAAAAACATCAAAAAAAGGTTGATGCAGCACTTTACCAATGACAACCGAAAATCGAAAAAAATTCAACTTGAAGTAAAGTCGGTCACTTATGAAAAAACAGGAAGCGAACTGATTGCACTTTTAAAGGAATCAGAAGAAATAAAACAAAACAAACCTTTGTTTAACAGATCGTTACGCCGAAATCTTTTCACGCATCAACTTACATCTTTTGTGGACGAAAACGGTTACATAAACCTAAAGATTGAAAAGGCAGACAGCAGGAAAAAAGCCATTACCACCTTCAGCAATTATCAACAGGCAAAATCAGAACTTTTCAAAATAACGGAAGAAAACCAGCTGTGTCAAAAGCTTACAGGGCTTTCCAACACCAAAAATAACTGTTTCAATTATACCACAAAAGAGTGCTACGGAGCGTGCATAAATAAAGAGCCTGTTGCAGAATATAACGACCGTATAAAAACCTTTTTGGAAAAGTGCAGCTACGAAAACCAAAACAAGCTCATTATAGACCGAGGTAGGGATATTGAGGAACGCTCCGTGATTCTAATAGAAAACGGTGTTTATAAAGGCTATGGTTTTTACAATTTGAATTATCAGATCAATAATCCGGAAATTCTAAAGTCCATCATCAATCCAATGCAAAATAACCGTGAGGCGCAGCACATTATTCAAAGTTACCTACGAAGGAAAAAAGTACTGAAAACGGTAAACCTTTCAGCCAATACAGTTAATTAAGCTAACATTGCTTATTTTAGTCATTCAAATACCTAAAGAGTGAAACCTACCCATAAAAATTCTTGGCGTTACAAACTTCATGAAATCATTTATGAAGCAGATACTCCAATGGGGAAGCTTTTTGATGTTGTTCTGCTATGGCTTATTCTGGTTAGCGTTGTACTGGTAATGCTGGAAAGCGTACGATGGATTGATTTAAAATATCACAAAATCCTATATTTTAGCGAATGGGTTATCACTATTTTTTTCACCATAGAATATATTGCAAGAATTATTACAGTCAAAAAACCTTTTAACTATATTTTCAGTTTTTACGGAATCATCGATTTTTTATCTACCATTCCACTTTATATATCCATTATTTTAGCCGGAAGCCATTACTTATTAGCCGTAAGAGCATTGCGTTTGTTGCGAGTTTTCAGAATTTTAAAAATTACACGTTATGTTGGCGAATCGAACAAACTGGTTAAAGCACTAAAAGATAGTAGGCCTAAAATATTAGTTTTCCTTTTTGCTGTTTTGATTATTTCCATTATTGCCGGTACACTGATGTATTTAATAGAAGGAGAAGAAAGTGGTTTTGTTAGTATTCCCGCAAGTGTTTATTGGTGTATTGTTACACTTACCACAGTAGGTTTTGGTGATATTGCCCCGGTAACTCCGCTCGGTCAATTACTGGCCACCATCATTATGATTATGGGTTATGGCATTATTGCTGTACCAACGGGCATTGTAAGTGCAGAATACACAAAAAGTATGGGCAAGCAAGATGTTTTGGGAAAAGACTATGTACACGTAAACACTCAAGCATGTATAAATTGTGGTGCTGAAAAGCATAGAGATGATGCTAAATTCTGTCACATATGCGGTGAAGAGCTACATCCCGAAAACAACGAAGCCTAATGTCTTCTAAAAAACCATTGCTTATTTGTGTTGTAGGTGCTACTGCCATTGGCAAAACCTCATTGGCCATAAAACTTGCACAGGCTTTTTCTACAGAAATAATTTCGGCAGATTCAAGGCAGTTTTTTAGGGAAATGTCTATTGGTACAGCTGTTCCAAGTAAAGAAGAGTTAAATGTTGCCACACACCATTTCATTCAAAACAAAAGTATTTTTGAAGATTACTCTGTTGGCGACTTTGAAAGGGATGCGATTGCTTTATTAAATATTCTTTTCAAAAAAAACAAAGTTATTATAATGGTTGGTGGCTCTGGATTGTATGTTGATGCAGTTGTGAATGGCTTAGATAATTTTCCAGAAGTGGCTCCGGAAATTAGGGAACAATTGAATTTTGAACTAAAAGAAATGGGGCTAGAACCACTTCAGAATGAATTAAAGAAAGTTGACCCAACGTATTATGAAAAAGTTGATATTCAAAACCCGCACAGAGTTATACGTGCTTTGGAGATCTATCGTGCGACTGGAAAACCGTATTCGTTATTTTTAAAAAAAGAAACTATCAATAGAGATTTTGATTCGCTTTTCATTGGCTTAACGGCTGACAGAGAACAAATTTACAAACGAATAAATTTTCGCGTGGACCAAATGATTGAAGCTGGGTTAATTGAAGAGGCAAAATCGCTTCATTCCCACAAAGAAAGGAATGCTTTGCAAACAGTAGGCTATCGGGAACTATTTGAATATTTTGAAGGGAAAATTTCAAAAGAAGATGCCATTTTAGAAATTAAAAAAAATACGCGAAGATTTGCTAAAAGGCAAGAAACCTGGTTCAAAAAAAATGAAAACATTCACTGGTTCAATTATGATACGGAAGCTTCGACGATTATAAAGTTTATAAAAGAAAAAAACGCCCTTTAGAGGCGTTTTTTTACACTTATCTTAAGCTGTAATACTACTAATTTTCAACTTCGTTCTTCACTACCAAACGGAAGCCTTCTCCATGAATATTGACAATTTCAACACCATCATCTTTGCTTAAGTATTTTCGAAGTTTTGCTATATAAACGTCCATACTTCTGGATGTAAAATAATTGTCATCTCTCCAGATTTTGGTAAGAGCCAGTTCACGAGGCATCAAATCGTTCTTGTGAAGTGCTAAAAGACGTAACAATTCGTTCTCTTTTGGAGAAAGTTTTATTGGGGTTTCTTTGTTATAAGTCAAAAACCTTAATTTTGAATTCAAATGAAAATTACCAATTTGAAACTCAAACTGTTTACTGTCCGCAATGGAATCAGTAGCTTTTCTTTGGATGATAGCTTTAATTTTCATCAAAAGTACTTCACTGTCAAAAGGTTTGTTTAGGTAATCATCTGCCCCTACTTTATATCCTTTCATTACATCTTCTTTCATAGCTTTTGCGGTAAGAAATATAATGGGTACATCTTCGTTTTTCTCTCGAATTTCTTTTGCCAATGTGAAACCATCTTTATAGGGCATCATTACATCAAGGATACAAAGATCGAAATCATCTTTTTTAAATTTTTCAAAACCTTCCATTCCGTTTTTTGCATGTGTAACGTTATAATCGTTCATAGCAAGGTAATCTTTTAATACTGTCCCAAAGTTGGGATCGTCTTCTACAAGAAGGATTTTTTTGTTTTCAGTTTCCATAATTTTAAGATATTAAGTGTAGTTTTATTATAAATGTGCTTCCTTTTCCTTTTTCGCTTTCCACGAAAATTTCGGCATCATGGTCGTCCAAAATACGCTTTACGTATGCAAGTCCAAGGCCATGGCCTTTTACGTTGTGAATATCACCGGTATGTTCCCGATAAAATTTTTCAAATATTTTTTTCTGTACAAGTTTAGTCATTCCCATTCCTTGGTCACGTATTTTAAGAATAACACTATTTTTTACATTTTCTGAATAAATATCAATCTTTGGGGCGTCTTCAGAATACTTTATGGCGTTATCCAGCAAGTTCACTATCACATTGCCAAGATGTGATTTATTGGCCAAAACCGCAGATTGGAGTGCTCCGTAATGTGTTTTAATATAGCCTCCCCTATCATCCACAATCAAACTTACGTGCGAGATAGCTTCTTCAACTACTTCCTGCAGACTAACACGCTCCTTAGGCAAATCCAGTTCGTTTTTTTCAAGTTTTGAAATTTGCAATACGTTTTCAACTTGGGCATGCATTCTCTTGTTCTCTTCCCTAATCATTCCCAGATAGCGATCCAAAAATTCCCTATTGTCCTTAACCTTGGGATTTTTAAGTGAATCCAAAGCAAGGTTAATGGTTGCTATGGGAGTTTTAAATTCGTGGGTCATATTATTTATAAAATCACTCTTTATTTGAGAAATTTGTCTTTGTTTATATATCTGTGATATGGCGCTAGAATAGGCAAGTATTATAACCGCCGTAAAAACCAATGATAGGATTGCCATCCCCAATATACTATTTAGCACCAATTTTTCTTTTTCTGAAAAATTCACATATAATTCATAATTGGTCTCATTTTCAGTCTCAAAAACAGGAACTATATAAGTGCCTGCTTCATCATATTTGAAATTCTTAGACCTTACTTTAGTTTCGAGGTTATTGCTATAAATTGCAAATTCAAACTTTGAATTTAATCCTCTTTCTTTTAGTTCATTATCAATCAATTCTGCTATTTCATTGACATTCACCCTTTTATATATAGGAGTAAGTGAAGTGATGTTGTCCACAAAATTTTCAAACTGTTTTTGCTCATAGTCCTTCATTCTCGTAAAGGTTTCCTCACGTACCCCTGGGGTTACTATCCCATCAATACCTTCAGAAATTATGGTTTTGGTCTTACGGTTTGTCAGTTTCTTGAACTGAATAGTATCCGAATCGAGATCAACAAGACCAGCTGATAGTTTGTAATCCTGCTCCAAAATTCCATCTGTGAAAATATAGGTTTCATTAGTGTTTTTATTCTGATATTTATACGCCAACTCAGTAATACTTATATTATCAGGAATTTTAATACTGTCTACATAAGGCCTATATAACTGATAATACGCTTCGGTCTCTTTCAGTTTGATTTCCTTGGCAACTGACAAAAGCACTTGTTTGGCGTTAATAGTAAATTGATCAGCCTTGGTCCGGTAGGCATTTGAAATCCAATACCCTTGAACAAACACTATCCCTAATAATGAAAGGCTCATTAGCGCGATGAGCAAAACGAATAGCTTTTTATTCATACCTCAAAAATAGGATTTTAACATTTAGATAATCGTTCATTTAACCAAATGTTAACAAAAGATGGGAATAGCTATAATAAGAGTTAGCTTAAGGATTTATGAATTGATTCAACTTTTTTTTGGGTATTTTTCAAATCAACATTAAAAATGATTATGTCTGCCAGTTTTTGCTTTTTTTCATCGCTCCATTGATTGTTCATACGCTGTTCAATCTCAGTTTTTGATGCTTTATCGCGCAGCATAATACGAGCAATACGTATTTGTTTAGGAGCAGTGACCAAAATTACCAAATCACAATTCTTGTAGCCGCCGTTTTCGAAGAGTATAGCGGCTTCCTTTATTACATAAGAAGCTTTCTGTTTTGCAAGCCATTTCTTGAAATGTGCTGCAACCTTTGGATGGATTATAGCATTAACATTTTCTAAAAGTGTTTTGTTATTAAAAATTTTATCTGCAACAAACTTACGATTGAGTTTAGAACCCAAATAGGCTTCTTCACCGAGTAATGCAATAAGCTTTCGGCGAATCACTTTTGAGGAATCGGTTAGTCTTTTTGCCTCAATATCTGCAATATAAATAGGCACCCCCAATTCAGAAAATAACTTTGCAACCGTTGTTTTTCCACTACCTATTCCTCCTGTTAAACCAACTATTTTCACTTGGGTATTTTTTGTTTTCTGAAATGAAGAATTATTTTAATATAAAAAAATCGATCTTCTTTGGTTCGAAAGCCACATTATAAATGTTTTGAGGCTTCTTCTCAAGAAATGGCAACATAAAATTTTCTTCTTTATTTCTTTTTGAATAGTCGCAGACTAGCCTAAATCCGTCTTTAGTAATATTTGCAAAATCGTTTACCGATGCATCAAAAGTAATTGTTACTGATTGCGGGACCATTTTAATATTTATATCTGGAGGTAGGTTAATAACCTCCACAGAAAAATTGAATTGACCCTGAGAAAACTCTGCAACGGCAATTTCGACTTTAACTTTATTTGGTTTAATAGAAATTATTTCAGGTCCAGGACTGACTACTTTTACTGTTTCAGAAATATTCTTTTCAACATCGTTGAGAGAAATAAGTTCTGTTTCAATCGTTTCTATGTTCTTTAAACTTCCCGAAGGGCCAGAAATTGTGATTGAATCAGGCGAAATCTTTATGCTATCAATCGGCTTAAAACCATTCTTAAACGAAATAGCCGTTTTTGCGATAACACGAACTTTTTTTAGCACAATAGGATCCAAATGAACATTCAGCTCATCAACAGAAAGATTTTTAATAGCTAAATTTCTATTGAATTTAGAGGATACCATTCGCATCAATTCACTCTTTGATATCTTAAAACCCCCTTTTTCCTTAGTATAATATTTTCCAACAGGTACTGTAATTGTCGGTTTCTTAAATTTATAAAAGAGAATCTCAAAACCGTTAGCAGCAAGATCGAACGTAATATCTCTTGTATTACCCTCTGAGAGTGCAGCTGTTTCGGGTATATTTTCATAATTAATCTTGGCTGTCATTGTAGAAGTAAATTCCCTGCTGAACTTGGTTAAAACCCAAAAAATTGTAGCAAGCAACAGAAAGAAGAGAAAACGGTTCACCTTTACGTTTTTATTATTTGTGAAAATTCCCTTTGACATAGTAGTTTGTTTGAATATCAATAAAATTAACTAAAAAATAAGGAGGGAAATTGTTTCTGTGGATCTTTCTTTAGCAGATTTATAAAAAAACTGGACTTAAGAAAGGCCATGCCATATCCAAAAAACTGAACAAATACAGCTACTAAGGAAAGCAACCCAATATAAATGCTTCTATTTTTTACTGAAGAATCAATTAATATCAATATTAAATATAAGAGTAGCGGTATAAAAAATAAAGGATTGATGAAGAGAGAAAATAATATAGAACAAACTACAAATAATATAAATAGTGTTGGAAACCAAAACGTAATTTTCGCCGAGGAAGGATGCCATCGGTTCAAAATTGGTCTGACGAGCCCAAATTTTCTTACTTGACTAAAAAATTTCTTCCAAGAAATCCTTCTTTTATGGTAAACAAAAGCATTGGGCAAAAATGTTGTTTTAAATCCCGCTTTCAAAATGCGCTGGGATAGATCCGGATCTTCTCCTGGATGGATTTTAGTATAACCATCTGTTTTTTCAAACACTTCTTTTGAAATACCCATGTTGAAACTTCTGGGCTCAAAACGATTGATACTGTTTTTACTGCCCCGAATACCTCCAGTAGTAAAAAAAGAGGTCATTGCATAATTTATAGCTTTTTGAAGTGGAGTGAAACTTTCATGTGCTGCATCCGCACCTCCAAAACAAGAATAATATGTTTTGTTTAAAAATGAATCTACCGTTTTCAAATAATGTGATGGCAACAAACAATCAGAATCAAGAATTATGAAATAATTGCCTTTTGCCCGTTTCATTCCAAAGTTTCGAGAATCACCGGGACCAGAGTTTTGCTTAAAATAATATGAAATAGTAAGTTTTTCAGAAAACTGACTAACTATTTTTTCAGAAGTTTCCGTGGAACCATCTTCTACCAAAACAATTTCAAAATCTTCTTGAAAATCTAATTTTGAAAAACTCTCCAAAAGCTCCATTATTTCCTCTGGGCGGTTATAAACGGGGATTATAAAGGAGTACATTCGTTGCATTGCGCAAAGTTAGTTAAATAAAAAAAGCCACCCACTTTCGTAGATGGCTTTTGGTATTAAATCTAAAAATTTAGTTTTTCAGTACTTTGTATGTACCAGTCTGGCCATTAACAACAACCTTCATAATGTAGGTTCCAGTTGTTAAACCTGAAATATCAAGATCAGTAGTAGTAGCTCCAACTTTGGAGTTCAATACACTTTGACCTAATAAATTAAAGATAGCTACTGAATCTATATTGTTTACAGATTTCAAAGAAAGTGCCCCATTAGTTGGGTTTGGATAGTAAACAAAACCTTCTAAAGCGTTTTCAGAAACTCCAAGGATTTCTCCTTTGGCAGAAGTCCAAGCAACTTGATCAGCACCACCATTGAATAGACCGATTACAGTTGAAGCTCCAGTAAATAAATCAACTCTTCTCCACTGTCCTTGGAAAGCGCCATTGTCAAAAGCAGATAGATAAGCAAATCCAGGATCTCCTGCAATATATGTTCCACCTTGTCCAAAGTTAGCGTCAAAACCTAATGAACCTACAATAGATGCAGTACCAGTAGCTAGATCAACATAGTAGAAGTTATCATCAACGATATCGTGGCTGTAGCCATCACCGTTCTCATCTATTATCAAGGAAATAGCACCCGCCATTCCGGTCACACCTACTGTAGTAGCACTAACTCCACCAATATCAATCGTGGAAAGTGTAGAAGTAGCAATATCAGTAGAAATTGCATACAAAGTTCCACTTACAGGATCAAATTCAGCACCTGCCCAACCTTCTGCACCAGGAGCAGCAATGTTACCAAGAGAAGTGTAAACACCAGATGCAAGATCTACACTATAGAAAGCACCTCCGTTGTCAAGAACATAAGCAGTTCCATCATCATTAGGATCAATTGCACCAGCATTTTCAAAACCAGCAGCTGGAGAAGCTCCAACAGTTGTAAATGCAGCTGGATCAGCTGGATCAAAAGATATCAGGTTAGCAGTTGTGTTGTTAATACCAAATACAACAGCTGGATCAGCTCCACCTCCTGGCTCATCATCACCAAGAACGTTCCATACAAAACCTTGGCTCAAACCTAAGTCAAACAAAGGAGTAGGATCGTTTGCTCCACAATCAGGAGCCTGAATGTAACTAGGTCCGGTTTCGCCATCGTTATTACAGCCAAAACGCATAAAGTTTGTATCTGTTCCATCGTCTACTAAAACAAGTTCCATAACCATTGCTTCTCCAGCAGGAATCATAGCTGAAAGCGGCAAGTTAATCATAGTTTCAAAATCAGCATTTGTTGCATTATAAACAGCAGTACCTTGAAGAGTTAAAGTTCCACCTGGAAAAGAACCAGGAGTTGTAGAGTAGATATTCGCAGTTATTGGAAAACCAGTTGGTGTTGCAATAGTACCAATTGCAAATTCAACAGCGGTAACTTCAAAACCGTTCAAAATACCATAATCTCCTGCAAGATCAAAAGCTCTAAAAACATTATTGTTTCGGAAGCTTGTTGGAGATGCACAAGCAATCTCTGCACCTGACTCAATTGTTTGTGTGTTGCTTTGCGTGATAACAACGGGAGCTAAATTATCAATCCCATTGAAATGCACATTTAGCATACGTTGCTCTTGAGGTGTAAAATAGTCATTTACGTTTCCTGCAACATTTCCAATACTTTGAAGTCGGGTAATCAAACTTTCAACTGTAACTGGAGTTTGGGTGCTAGTGTTAGCTCCTGTAAAAGAGCTTTGTGCATTTATTAGGCCAATAGACCCAATAAAAAAAGCTAATAGTAATGTAATTTTTTTCATAATAAATTTTGATTTAAAGGTTAAAGTTTTGAAAAATAAAGCCTAAAGATATTCAAAAAAGACTGACTCCAAAAATATTATAGGTAAAAAAATAAAAAGCCACCCATTTTCATGGATGGCTTTTCACATTGATTATATAAAATTTAGTTTTTCAATACCTTGTAAGTACCAGTCTGTCCATCAACAGTAACCTTCATAATGTAGGTTCCAGTTGTTAAACCTGAAATATCAAGATCAGTAGTGGTAGCTCCAACTTTGGAGTTCAACACACTTTGACCTAACAAGTTATAGATAGCTACTGTATCGATATTCTTAACAGATTTCAAAGAAAGATTTCCGCTAGTTGGGTTTGGATAGTAAGAGAAACCACCAAGTGTGTTATCAGAAACACCCAATGGGTCACACTCACCTTCAAAATTATAAACAAAATCGTCAGCACCTGTAGCAACACTCCATGTAGCTCCACCATCAGCTGAGAAAACAGCAGGGTAACCTACAATAGAAGCGGTTGAAAATTCCCAATATCCTGGACCACCAGCACCAGCAGAAGTAGTAACATAAACATCAACCCAATATGTTGTTGGAAAGCCAGATTGACCAGCCAATGCAATTGGAGCAAGATCAAATACAACCTCAGAAACATCAAGCGTACCAGCTGCTGGGAAATCTCCAACTACTGTTTGTGAACTTGGAACAACACCTGCTTGAGAAGCTATGATATTTCCTGGGTCTGGAAGCCCTGAAAAATCATCAGCATATACAGTAATATCAGCAGATACAACTGAATCGCCATCAGGCATTATAAAGTTTACAGTTGCTTTATTAAAGTTCATATTTTCATCCATTGGTACAGTTAAATCAGCAGCTACATGTTGAGGGGTATCAGCTGAAGAAGTATAACCGTTTTCAAAACCATTTGATGGATTAGACTCATTACATGGGGTACCACCACCAACAAGATCGCCGTACATTACGAAAGGCATACCTTGTGCTGCAAGTGCACCAGCGTCTTCTGCAGGAACCCATAAACCAGCTTGATTTTGAAGCGCATTTCCTGTTACTGCTGTTCCTGTAATTACAATAGGAGGAGCCCAAGGACCCGAAGCACCAGTACCTTCAAAACTATATTCAATCCAGTAAGTACCAGGTGTTAATGAAAGCCCAGGAGTAAGTCCATTTGCTCTTTGAATTTCTCTTGACAAATCACCAGGAGCACTTTCCAATTGTCTAAATGCATCTGTTGCAGAAGCTGTATCAAGGATATCTGTAGTAAGATCTCCCCAAATTACGCTAGCACCACCACCACTAGGATCACCATCCCAAACTTGCAGATATAATGCACTAATAGATGGAGCAGAAGATCCAGTTTGATAAGCAAAAACGTCAATAGAAGTTATATCATAACTATCTGTAAGAACAACGTCATCTGCCATACTATTACCAGCAGTGAATTGAGCACCAAAACCGTACAAGCTCATTCCCAATGAAGCATCTTGCAAGAAGCTAATGTCTGGAGGACCAGCTACGTTAAAGTAAGGGCCATTGTCATAAACAATTGCATCTGGAGACTGGAAATAATAGGTTCCCGTAAAAGGAACACGTAAATTATCATCTCTCTCAATTGTGGAAGTTACTCCAGTAGTATCACCAACTGCTGTACCTGTGGAATTGTAATAAGCCGCAGGAAGTTGGACTGTTTGCGAATTTTGATCCGCAGGAGCATTAGTTGCTTTATTTTGGCTAAAGCCAATAGCACAAAAGCTCATAAAAATTAACATTGTAATTTTTTTCATAATAAACGTTTGATTTAAAAAGTTAATATTTTTAGTTTAATTAGGTTAAAGATATTCAAAAAAGACTCTAAAACAAAAAAAACATACAAATTACTTAGACTAACTTTATTTAAAATAAAAAAACCACCCGCAAATGCGGGTGGTTCCATTTAAAATTAAAAGTACAAAAGTTATTGTTTCAATACTTTGTAAGTACCTGTCTCACCGTTCACGGTAACCTTCATCAAGTAGGTACCGGTGCTAAGACCTGATATGTCAACCTGTGAAGTGGTAGCCTCCACCCGGTTGTCGATCACCATCTGGCCCAATAGGTTGTACATCGATACGTGCTCGATATTATCAACACTCTTCAGGTTCAGGATACCGTTGGTAGGGTTCGGATAATAACTGAACCCAGCAATGGTATTGTCCGAAACGCCAAGGTTGGTCCCATCTATCACGATATCAGTAATAGCCCCACTGTTAAGCACAAACACATAATATGCCTGTCCGCCCAATGTGAATATAGATGCCGAAGTACCTGGCCCACACTGGTTGGTCTGTTGCGGAACAAGAGTAAGGTCCGTCTCCACTGCATTTTCATCCGGTGCGGTATAGAACGTTACCGAACTGGCTCCGCCAGGAGTAACTATCATTGCGTTGGCAGTACCATCGGCACCCGCAACAAAGTTGTACCAAACACCGTTGGCTCCGGTAAGATCACAGTTAACAGGGTTCCCGTTCTCTGGGGTTGCCGCAGGCATTGCCACAGCAGGATCAGTATAAGGGAAGCCTATCTCATCTACATCTATAGAGTTAACGATCATATCGTTAGGCGGAGGTGTTGGGGTACAGGTAACGTCCATTGTGAAGTTACCGGTAGCACCACCAAAGCCGTGGATAAGGATGTAGTACTCCGTGTTTCCATCACTGGCGAAAGAAATCTCGGACTGAAGTCCACAGGCATCATCGTTTCCATCAATACAAACAAGGGCCGCACAGGTTCCGCTATAAACCGAAATCTTAGAATCGAAATCTGTTCCGTTACATAGCGATAAAGTGATATCGCCCGGAAGACCACTGTTGTCGTTCAGCTTATACCATACTCCAGGAGAAGTGATAGGGGTACCACAGGTAGCTGCGGTATCTATGGTAGCGCCATCGGTAGATCCAGTAACTGAATCACCACAACTTACGGCTATCGCGCCGCTACAGTCATCGTTTACCAATGGAGCCTCACAGCTTACGTCAAGACTGAAGTTACCGGAATTGCTGCCGAAACCTTCCACCATTATATAATAGGTAGAGGTACCATCGGAAGAAAAGGTCACCTCAGACTGAAGACCGCAGAAATCATCATTAACCGCTAGTTCGTTTAGAAGGTCGCAATCGTCAAAAACACGGAGCAAAGAATCATAGTCGGTAGCCGCGCAAAGCGAAATGGTAACCAACTCAGGAGTACCTGTTCCCGTGTACTTATAGAACACGTCCGGTGCAGGGTTTCCACCTGAATCCGTTGCGGTCAAGGTCTCACCTGTAACGCTGTCGCCGCAGGCAAGGGCATAAGCATCGCCACAATCGTCATTTGTGGTAACTGGCGGAACACAAATAGACATAGAGAACTGAATTACTTGCCCGGTATCGCCACCAGCATCATCACAAACTTTTAGGTTCCAATCTCCGGTGATATCCTCACCTGCAAAAGCTGCAGCGAATGTACCTCCCATCGGTTCGTAAGGACCTACGCCGAATGGTGCGGTCGCCAAAGTAATATCGGCACCACCGTCCTCGAACATTGTACCGTTATAGCCATTATCAATACCACCGCCAAGGTCATTGGCAAGCAATAATTCGGTTCCATTTGGCGAAACCAAATAAAGATCAAGATCGGCCGTGAAAGTGTGCACTATATCTATCGTAATATTTTCCAGAGTAGCGCCAGAACCGATTGTTCCCATATCTGAAACAGTAATGGGTATCAGGTTAGGAGCATTTGTACAATCGGTAGTTTGATTTCCAGCGCCGTCAATATCAAATGGTACCGCGGTACTGTCATAAGCAGTGCTAACGCATGTTCCGCCGCCGCCGCCGCCAACGCAGTATCCAATGTTTCCATTCCAAACACGTGGGTCAAAAATAGGGTTCGTAAAAGGCACATTACTTGATGATCCCAAATCTATGGTTATATCACCATTTGAATAGTTCTGGTTTGTTCCATCTCCATTGGTATAGGAATGCGCATGTGTTGCATCAAAAACCAATGCAACCGCATATGTAGTACCTGCCATCATCATAACAGGAGCATCCAGTGTAGCTGTGGAAGGATTTCCAAGACCAGCTCCAGTACCTGATCCCTCAGCTACTGCCGCACCCCAAGGTGCAGGATTGCCCTGATTGCCAACATATGTACCTTCAAATACATATACATCCATAGTGAAAGGGCCGGTTTGTGCCGAATTCATATCAAAACTATCTATTTCAATATCTTCAGTTCCTACTGTTATATCAAAATAAACAGCTCCTCCTTGGCTACCCTGGTTTCCACCAGCGAAAAGTGTACCTAAACTATCTGGAGTACAGCCGCCACCGCCGCCGCCACCGCCAGTGCCTTCAATTGCAACAAGACCTAACTCAGCACAATCAGTATTAACTGAACCTAAAGTAGTAGCAGCTCCTGTGGTAGTATCTACCGAAGCAAAAAAGTTTACACCGCCACCAATATAAGCAGCCATATATAATGTATCTGTATCTGGGTCAAAGTCTGCATCTTGTGCAAAGTTGATGTTTACACCTAAAGCACCTACAAGAGTTGCTGTACCAGTTGTTAAATCAACAGAAAAAAGACTGTCTAAGCCAATATCTGCCATAAAAGCATTACCGCTAGAGTCTATTGCTAACCAAATTGGAAGCCAGCCAGTAATTGTTGAACTACCTACCAATGTAGCTACACCTGTTGTTAGGTCTACTGTATAAATAGAGCCTACTTCCGCTTGTCCAGCTAATAAGTACATCGTGCTATTAGTTTCATTCCAAGCCATTCCTCTTAAGGTTTCGGAAGGAAGCAATCCCGTTATAGTAGCAACAGTTGTCTCAGCACCAGTAGTGGTATCTAGAGTTAATAAAGTACCTAGTGTACCATTAAAAGCATATAGTGTTCCACTTCCATCAAAATCACCACCATAAATAGGGTTAGTGTTTGGAGCAATAGAAGTTAAGTCGTATGGGCCTGGTAATGGAAATGAACCTAATTCAGCTACACAAGAAGCTCTTAAGTTAAGTCCATAAACTGTTGGGTCTCCACCACCGCCACCGCCGCCGGCTTCGTCAATTGACAATGTATCTATACCAATATAATCTGAATTAGCCCCAGCTGGTCCTGCATTAGTAACCCAATATCTAAAGGCAACACGAGTATTAACAGCACCTGCTAATCCAGTTACTGTTGCTGTGAATTCAGTCCAAACTTGAGGATAGCCTCCAACAGTCAATGTTGGATTAATTTCAAGTAATAGTTCAGTATAAGAACCAACATCTGCTGGTCCAGTAGGATCTGTATTAGCTCCAGTAGGATCTATTCTAACTTCCAATCTATCAGGAAAAGTACTTCCAGTAACGCTTCTAGACCAAAATGTAATTTCATCACCATTTTCTAAATTAAGAACGGGAGTAATCATAAAATTATTGATTACGCTCCCTCCTGTGTTGTTAAAGTTAGCCCCAATATAAGATGTTGGCCCTCCAGACTGTGCTGGAAAAACTGCATCATTTCCTTGAAACCAATCTGTTAGTCCGGGAGCATCACTTACATTTACAAAGCTAAAACCAGCTCCAGGTAAAGTAAGAATGTCATCAAAACCTTCAGAAAGCAGATTCGCCTGTGGTGCTCTATTACCCGTATTTTGCGAATTAAAATAAGCGCTTAAAACCTGGCTTTCAGCAGCAGTAAATTGTTGTGAATCTCTTCCCGCTTGATTTCCGCTTTGTTGAAGTCTTGCCAACAATGCCTCTATTGAAGCGGTTGGCTCTTGTCTATTTTCAACACCATTACTCCTCGAGCCATACATCGAAGAGTTTTGTTGAATAAATTGTGCATTCATTGTGGTCATAAACCCGCAGAACACAAAAAATAACATTGTAATTCTTTTCATAATTAAATAAGTATTAGTTAGTAATCGATTTTAAAAACATAAAATTATTCTAAAAAAACCACATATAAAAGGTTTTGACAATAAGATTCTTAAATCATTACGAATTTGAATACTTAATGAACTAAAATAATTTTTACAAAAGAATTATTTCGTTTGAATTGACATCAAACAATTGAATTTCCGATATTTTTTGGGACACCAATAATAAAAAAACCACCCGCAAATGCGGGTGGTTCCATTTAAAATTAAAAGTACAAAAGTTATTGTTTCAATACTTTGTAAGTACCTGTCTCACCGTTCACGGTAACCTTCATCAAGTAGGTACCGGTGCTAAGACCTGATATGTCAACCTGTGAAGTGGTAGCCTCCACCCGGTTGTCGATCACCATCTGGCCCAATAGGTTGTACATCGATACGTGCTCGATATTATCAACACTCTTCAGGTTCAGGATACCGTTGGTAGGGTTCGGATAATAACTGAACCCAGCAATGGTATTGTCCGAAACGCCAAGGTTGGTCCCATCTATCACGATATCAGTAATAGCCCCACTGTTAAGCACAAACACATAATATGCCTGTCCGCCCAATGTGAATATAGATGCCGAAGTACCTGGCCCACACTGGTTGGTCTGTTGCGGAACAAGAGTAAGGTCCGTCTCCACTGCATTTTCATCCGGTGCGGTATAGAACGTTACCGAACTGGCTCCGCCAGGAGTAACTATCATTGCGTTGGCAGTACCATCGGCACCCGCAACAAAGTTGTACCAAACACCGTTGGCTCCGGTAAGATCACAGTTAACAGGGTTCCCGTTCTCTGGGGTTGCCGCAGGCATTGCCACAGCAGGATCAGTATAAGGGAAGCCTATCTCATCTACATCTATAGAGTTAACGATCATATCGTTAGGCGGAGGTGTTGGGGTACAGGTAACGTCCATTGTGAAGTTACCGGTAGCACCACCAAAGCCGTGGATAAGGATGTAGTACTCCGTGTTTCCATCACTCGCGAAAGAAATCTCGGACTGAAGTCCACAGGCATCATCGTTTCCATCAATACAAACAAGGGCCGCACAGGTTCCGCTATAAACCGAAATCTTAGAATCGAAATCTGTTCCGTTACATAGCGATAAAGTGATATCGCCCGGAAGACCACTGTTGTCGTTCAGCTTATACCATACTCCAGGAGAAGTGATAGGGGTACCACAGGTAGCTGCGGTATCTATGGTAGCACCATCGGTAGATCCAGTAACTGAATCACCACAACTTACGGCTATCGCGCCGCTACAGTCATCGTTTACCAATGGAGCCTCACAGCTTACGTCAAGACTGAAGTTACCGGAATTGCTGCCGAAACCTTCCACCATTATATAATAGGTAGAGGTACCATCGGAAGAAAAGGTCACCTCAGACTGAAGACCGCAGAAATCATCATTAACCGCTAGTTCGTTTAGAAGGTCGCAATCGTCAAAAACACGGAGCAAAGAATCATAGTCGGTAGCCGCGCAAAGCGAAATGGTAACCAGCTCAGGAGTACCTGTTCCCGTGTACTTATAGAACACGTCCGGTGCAGGGTTTCCACCTGAATCCGTTGCGGTCAAGGTCTCACCTGTAACGCTGTCGCCGCAGGCAAGGGATATCGCACCAGAGCAATCGTCATTATTGGTAACTATAATGTCTGGCACACAAATAGACATAGAGAACTGAATTACTTGTCCGGTATCGCCACCAGCATCATCACATACTTTTAGGTTCCAATCTCCGGTGATATCCTCACCTGCAAAAGCTGCAGCGAATGTACCGCCCATCGGTTCGTAAGGACCTACGCCGAATGGTGCGGTCGCCAAAGTAATATCGGCACCACCGTCCTCGAACATTGTACCGTTATAGCCATTATCAATACCACCGCCAAGGTCATTGGCAAGCAATAATTCGGTTCCATTTGGCGAAACCAAATAAAGATCAAGATCGGCCGTGAAAGTGTGCACTATATCTATCGTAATATTTTCAAGATCAGCATCTGTTCCGATAATTCCGGCATCAGCTACAGTAATGGGTATCAGGTTAGGAGCATTTGTACAATCGGTAGTTTGATTTCCAGCGCCGTCAATATCAAATGGTACCGCGGTACTGTCATAAGCAGTGCTAACGCATGTTCCACCGCCGCCAATTGGGTCGCATTGGCCACTATAGGTATATATTACTTCCTGTAAAGGATCTTGAACAGCCCATGTTCCAACTGAAGCATCAAACTGAACCTTTGGAAAGCCTTCTACTGGAATATCGTTGCTGTATTCCCAGAAAACTGTTGGTTGGTTGGTTGCAGTACCCATACTGATTTCTATCCAGTATGTGGTATCAGAACCAGCATCACCAGGAAAAGTAAACGGTGTTAATGCCAAACTAGTCATAAACTGGAAGGCAACTGGATTGGCCCAAGGAGCTGAACTTAATATTGTTGGAACAACAGTCTCGGTACCAATAACGGCTCCTGGCAACCCGCCAGCATCTTCATGATACACAACGACTGCCGTTGTTGGAGGATCGAGTGGTGCAAAAGTAAGGAAAGGAACCTCAATGGTATCTATAGTAAAGTCTTCTCCAGCGGAAACCACAATATCAGAAGCTGTTTTAAAATCAGAATCAACAGATGATCCTGAACCTCCTGCAGCCGCAGCTCCAAAAGGATGTGCCTGAGAACAAGCCATTCCGCCGCCGCCAATTGGGTCGCATTGGCCACTATAGGTATATATTACTTCCTGTAAAGGATCTTGAACAGCCCATGTTCCAACTGAAGCATCAAACTGAACCTTTGGAAAGCCTTCTACTGGAATATCGTTGCTGTATTCCCAGAAAACTGTTGGTTGGTTGGTTGCAGTACCCATACTGATTTCTATCCAGTATGTGGTATCAGAACCAGCATCACCAGGAAAAGTAAACGGTGTTAATGCCAAACTAGTCATAAACTGGAAGGCAACTGGATTGGCCCAAGGAGCTGAACTTAATATTGTTGGAACAACAGTCTCGGTACCAATAACGGCTCCTGGCAACCCGCCAGCATCTTCATGATACACAACGACTGCCGTTGTTGGAGGATCGAGTGGTGCAAAAGTAAGGAAAGGAACCTCAATGGTATCTATAGTAAAGTCTTCTCCAGCGGGAACCACAATATCAGAAGCTGTTTTAAAATCAGAATCAACAGATGATCCTGAACCTCCTGCAGCCGCAGCTCCAAATGGATGTGCCTGTGAACAAGCCATTCCGCCACCGCCACCGCCAGACGCGGTAACTATTTCTACATCCCAACCAAGCCAGTTTACAACAGTACTCGCGTGAAAGAAGAAAAAGAAATTTCCACTTGTTGACGTAAATGTAGCAGAACCGTTGGAAGCAATCATGTCTGCCAACGTTTTTTCACCATTGTTAGCACCTGTAGCACTATTGTCATAAAGTACAGTTCCCGTAGCATCTGTTCCGTCATAGAGTCGTAAATAATCGAAATTACCATTTACCCCAAAATCAAGGAACTCAATTTCAGAAACACCCGCCAATGTTGATTGGGTATCGCAGCCACAATTTGGATAATTTCCTGGAGACCCGTTTGTATTCATCCCTCCTGGACCTCCTGGATCGTAGAAGTTATCGCCAACAGCAGGATTGAAAATTTCTGTTGCGCCCGCAGTTGGAATAATATCAGAAAGAATCGTTCTGTTTTGTGTCACTACGTTGTTCTGCTTATTTGAATTTGCTCTGTTTTGAAGATCACCTAAAATTTCAGCTTCTTCTTCAGCCGTACGAGCAACAGGGGCTACAAACAAAGGAATATGTTGCTTTAATACCGCCCTGTTTTCTTGAGTAACGATAATTCCTCTCGCTTCTTCAGAATTGTCTTTTAAGGTTGAAGCTACAAACAAAGGAGTGAATTGCTGCTTATAGGCAGCACTTTGAGCTTCCGTAGAAACAATCCCTTTCGCTTCCTCAGAATTATTGATACTTACAGCCTGTTTGGAGACTGTGGTTTTTTTCTGCGTCTCCACAGTCGTCGTCCCTGAATTGGACTGAGATTTAGGGAGAGTTGCTTGGGCATTTATCGTAAGCGAAAGCAAACCGACAAAACACCCAATAATAGTACTTCTTCTCATAATTTGATAAGTTTTAGTTAATAATCCACTAAAAGTATTTAAAAAAATGTTAATAACAAACATTTACCTCAACTACTTTCTCTATTTCAAAAAAAATCCTGCCCAAATAAATGGGCAGGATTTAAACTTTAATAATTTTAAAATAAATATTAATTTTTTTCCACAAATGCTTCCATTACACCATCACTAACCCCCATATTGGAAAAACCACCATCGTTATAGAGGTTTTGAAGCGTTACTCGCTTGGTAAGGTCACTGAACATTACCACTGTATAATTGGCGCAATCTAAAGCTGTGGCATTGCCCAATGGCGACATTTTATCGGCATAGCTAATAAAGCCATCAAAACCTTTTACGCCCTGCCCTGCCGTAGTTGGCGTTGGCGATTGCGAAATAGTATTAACACGAACTTTTTTATCTCTTCCAAAGAAATATCCAAAACTCCGTGCAATGCTTTCCAAATAGGCTTTGTTGTCTGCCATATCATTATAATCAGGAAAAACACGCTGCGATGCCATATAGGTTAGCGCTATGATGCTCCCCCATTCATTCATCGCATCTTTTTGATAGAGTACTTGCATGGTTTTGTGAAAAGAGACCGCAGAAATATCCCAACCTTTATGGGTAAAATCATAATTTTGATTGGTGTAATGATTGCCTTTACGAACATTTACAGACATCCCAATTGAGTGTAAAACAAAATCCAATTTGCCTCCTAAAATTTCTGTTGCCTTTGTTACCAAATTTTCTAGATCTTCCATACTTGTAGCATCTGCTGGAATAACTTCAGAATTTGTTTTTTCGGCAAGTTCATTTATTTGACCCATTCGCAATGCAATGGGCGCATTGGTAAGAACAAACTTTCCGCCTTCCTCGTGAACACGCTCTGCGGTTTTCCAAGCAATGGAATTTGCATCCAATGCACCAAAAATGATTCCCCTTTTTCCTTTTAGTAAATTATAAGACATGTTTTAATATATTTTATGGTTGAATAGATTTTCGTTTTTTCAATTTAAAAGTAAAGATACATTTTAATTCAATAATTCCTTCGCATTTGCTATTGCTGCTTCCGAAACATTTTTACCACCAAGCATCTGCGCTATTTCCACGATACGTTCTTCTTTATCTAAAGCTTTTAAATAGGTAGTAGTTAAATTGTTGTTGTCTTCTTTATATACTTTTATATGATGGTCTCCTTTTGCTGCAATTTGTGGTAAATGTGTAATGCTCAATAATTGCATCGTTTTGCTCATTTGGTGAAGGATTCCTGCCATTTTGTTTGCTATTTCACCTGAAACGCCTGTATCAATTTCATCAAAAACGATGGTTGGCAGTTTTTTATATTCCGCTAAAACAGCTTTTATAGCTAGCATGATTCGGCTCATTTCGCCCCCAGATGCTACTTTTTTTATTGGTCCGAACGCCAACCCTTTATTTGCTGTGAAGAATAACTGCAATGTATCGGTTCCGTTGCTTTTAAAATCTTCTGAGGCTGAAAGCTCAAACTGAAACTGAGCGTTTGGCAAGCCCAATGGAAAAAGGATTTCTTCAAGTTTTCGCTTAAGAACGGGAATGGCTTCAATTCTTTTGGAGTGAAGCTCGGAGGCTGTTTTTAAGGTCGAATCCCGTAATTTTCTTTTCTCCTTTTCCAAGTTTTCTATCTGAGCGTCAAGCCCCAAAGTGGTATTCACTTTTAATTCAAGTTGGGCTTCTATTTCAATTAATTCTGAAACTGTGGAAACCGAATGCTTTTGCTGCAGCTTATAAAGCGTTTGGAGTTTTTCATTTACCTGGAAAAGCATTTCGGGATCGGCCTCAATTTTTTCAGCAGTAGTGCTAACTTCACTTGAAATATCTTCAATTTCAATGATAGCGCTATTCAACCGCTGCCAATAATCTTCAAAAGTTTTTGAGAATTCTTTTATTCGTCCTAAAACAATTCGTGCTTCCTTTGCGGTCTTCAAACTGCCAATTTGCTCATCATCCAAAAGCTTGTTCACATTGGAAAGTGCTTCCTGTATTGCTTCGGCATTGTTCAACGTTTCAAAAGTCTCTTCAAGATCTTGCTGGTTCAGTTTTTTTAAACCAGCTTGCTGAAGTTCGCTGTAAAGGAAGGTGTTATAATCTAGTTCTTTTAAAGCACTTTCTTTTTGGAGTTTTACTTCTGAAAGCTTTTCTGAAATGGTTTTGAAATCCTCAAATTGTGATTGATATGTTTTCAAAAGCAAATCATTTCCTGCCAAGGCATCTATCACTTCCATCTGAAAGTTTTCTGAAACAACTTCCAAAGTCTCGTGCTGGCTGTGAACATCAACTAAATATTGTGCCAATGATTGAAGCTGGACTAATGCAACTGGAGTATCATTTACAAAAGCTCTGGATTTTCCATTAGGCAGTATCTCACGGCGAATGATGGTCTGTGGTTCATAATCCAGATCATTTTGATCAAAAACAGTTTGTAGTCCGTAATATTTAATTGAAAAATGTGCTTCAATCACACATTTTCGTGAAGAATCTTTCACGCTACTTATATCTGCGCGTTTCCCTAACACAAGCGCCAATGCGCCAAGAAGTATAGATTTGCCCGCCCCTGTTTCTCCAGTAATAATAGTCAAACCTTCTTTAAAATCCACGCGAATATCCTCAATAAGCGCATAGTTTTTTATTGCGAGGCTGGTTATCACTTTTAGACTTTAAATTTTAGATGTGAGGTATTAGACTTTATAAAACTCAACTTTTCATCTTCAATGTTGAACTTTGAACTTATAAAGTTAAGAGAAAGAATTTAACTGTTCTAAACTTGTTAAAAGAAAAATTAAAATTTGATTTCAGACCAATTGCTTCGTTTAGTGGGTGCAAGTCTATTAAGGTTTTCAACCAAGGTTGTAATATCTACTTGTGGTCCTCCGCTAAAGATTGCTTGTATTTCGTCGCTTTTAGCATCAAAAAAGGTACGTACCAAATAAGAGTTTGGACGTCTGTCGTTAATACCCTTCAGTTTATTGATTGCGTTAACTATTTCTTGTTTGGCTTTCTTTGGGTCAGAAGCCATTATGTCCAGCCCATCACGATGGTATTGATACATTACTTCGTGAAATTCCTTATATACCGAAGAAACCAAAGCATCATTATAGCGATACCTAGACTGGTTGCCATCCGTAGATTTCCATCCTGAAAAATTACTGGAAGCGGCGGTGTTTGTTATTTGTTTGGCAATTTCAAAATAGGGTGCACCTCCATTCAAAACAAAAGTATCAGCATCTAAACCAATGACTGTATATACGTGAAAAGCAATTACCGAAACAAGGTTGGAACCAAAACTGTTCATATTGAAATTAAGTGGTTCGTATTCCTTGTAATTAAAACTTACTTGTTTGTCATAATAATTATAGACTGGGCTATCATAGGTTGAATCAAAAACAGGTCGCGAAGATTGAATCTGAAGTGTTCCAGAAAAAGTATCCCCATCGAACTGGCTTATTACCAAGCTCATATTACAATCAATGCGTTCTTGGTTTTTGTATTCTTTATCAGTCCATTTTGTGTTGTTCACAAATTCACGAAGTTGCGTTTCCAGCGTTCTGAATATTTGCAAATTGGGTTGTCCAGTCTGTTCGGCATCAATGGAAACGGTGCAATTGAGTTCTTGTGCCTGCGAAGAAAACACAGTAGTTGCACATAATAAGAAAAGTAAAAATTTACGCATTTGTCTGTTCTATAATATATTCTATAATATCTTTTGCTACTTCTTTTTTAGGTTTAACAGGAAAAGGAATTGTTTTATTGTCCTTACCTATCAAAGTAATTTTATTGGTGTCAGTTTTAAAACCAGCACCTTTGTCTCGAAGCGAATTTAACACAATTAAATCTAAATTCTTTTTTTTAAGTTTCAATTTTGCGTTTTCTTCCTCGTTTTCCGTTTCTAGTGCAAAACCAACAAGGAATTGATTTTTCTTTATTTCGCCTAGTGAAGCAAGGATATCCTTGGTTTTTGTAAGTTGAAGTGCTAACTCCGTGTCTTTCTTTTTAATTTTTTCAGAAGCAACTTTCAAAGGTCGATAATCCGCTACTGCGGCACTTAAAATGGCAACATCACATCTCCCGAAATATTCATGGGTTGCATTGTACATCTCTTCCGCAGAAGTAACTCGTATGATTTTCACAAAATCATTTTCTATTTTTAAAGCTGAAGGCCCCGAGATTAAAATAACCTCAGCGCCTAATTGTGCCGCTGTTTCAGCTATGGCATAACCCATCTTTCCGCTGGAATGGTTTCCAATAAAACGAACGGGGTCAATAGCCTCATAAGTTGGTCCGGCAGTAATTAAAAATTTCTTTTCGCGAAGCGGAAGTTTTTTTAAAATATTATTTTCCATAAAGGAAACAATTTCGTCAGGCTCTGCCATTCTGCCCTGTCCTACCAAACCACTTGCCAATTCACCAAAAGCCGCTGGAATCTGTATGTTTCCGTAACTATTCAGTTTCTTAAAAACTTCTGCTGTTGTTGGGTGTTGGTACATATCCAAATCCATTGCTGGTGCATAATACACGGGGCATTTTGCCGAAAGGTAGCACGCAAGCAATAAGTTGTCGCAAGTGCCATGCGCCATTTTGGAAAGTGTGTTTGCTGTTGCAGGAGCTATCAAAAACAAATCAGCCCACAGTGCCAACGCAACGTGGTTGTTCCATTTGGGCTCTTTGAAGCTGTCTGGATCTTTTTCTTCGGTAAAAGATGAATAGACTTCGTTTTTTGATAATGTTGAAAGTGTTAAGGGCGTAACAAATTCTTTGGCATAAGATGTCATCACCACTTTTACGTTAGCTCCCTTTTTCACTAAAAGCCTAACTAAAAAAGCTGCTTTGTACGCGGCAATCCCGCCGGTAACTCCAAGCAAGATATTTTTCCCGTTCAAAACAGACATCTTTTTAAGTTTATTGTTTATGGTTAAAAGTTAACGCAAAATTGACCATTATCTTTTAACGATTAACTTTTAATCTTCTACAATCTCGTCTTGAGTGTTTCTATAGTAGATTTTGTTCTCTAACCATTCTTGTACTGCCAAAGCGTGTGGTTTTGGAAGTTTTTCGTAGAATTTTGAAACCTCAATTTGTTCTTTGTTTTCAAAAATTTCTTCCAAACTGTCGTTGTAAGTTGCAAACTCATCAAGTTTTTCAAGAAGTTCTTTCTTGATGTCGCCGTTTATTTGTGAAGCTCTCTTTGAAATGATTGAAATAGCCTCATAAATATTGTTTGTTGGCTCGTCAATCAAGTTTTTGTCAAGTGTAACGGTATTGATGGGTGCTTCTGAATTTTTAATATCCATAATAAAATTAATTAACTAATGTTTCTGTTTCTGTGGTCACTGTTCTGCGCTCTATATCCTGATAAATCTCTATTGCATCGGGAGCCAGCTCTGTATCCTTATAATATTTCATAAAATTATTGTAATATCCTTTCGCTGAAACTAAACGTTCCTGAACCAGACTGGGAATACTGTTGACAGCCAATTTGTATGCTGCAACAAACCTTCCATAAAAAGCATCTTTTCTGTAATGGGAGCCTGGATTGTCGGTTATAAAATTATCAAAAGCACCAATGGCAGCTTTGTAATCTTCAACGTGCAAATACTGTTTTGCTATTTCATACTCCTTTGTTTCCAGCTTTTCTTGAAGTTCTGCAACAAGTGTATTGGCCTCTATTCTTTTGCCTGAATTAGGATAGCGATTGATAAATTCTTGAAGTTTTTCAAGCGCTTTATATGTATCTTTTTGATCTAAGGAATATCTGGGCGAAAGTTGATAAAAACTTTTTGCCCCTTTAAAAGAAGCTACTTCAGCACTATCACTCTGTGGGTATGCTTGGGTAAAACGCTCAAATTGATAACCTGCCAAATAATAATCTTCTAAATTATAGTAGGTGTTTGAGTAAATAAACATCAATTTTTCACCTTGAGGCTTTCCTCTGTATGAAGGAACTATCTGCTCCATCAATTTCAGACTTTTTCGGTATTTGCCAATTTTGTATAGCGAATCTGCCATAGCGTATTTTTTACCCATATCATCCTTCCGAAGTACCCGCTGGTATTCGCCACAGGAGGAAAGAAGAATTGTAAGACTGAGTAATATAAAAAGTGGTAATCGCATGGGCTTAAAAAACATCGTGCAAAAATAGGGAATTAAACATGATTGAACAAACTTATTCTTTGGCTAAAATATTGCGCTGAGGCCTAATATTTGCAAGCCTTTTGAAATATTTAACGTATATGTGAAGAAGAACGGTTTCAGAAATTTTTGGTAAAAGAATCTATTTTGACTCTCAGGCCATCACTAACTCCCACTAAAGGAAGCCGTAAGGTATCGCCGCAAATTCCCAAGGATTTAAAAACAGCTTTTATACCAGCAGGATTTCCTTCCGCGAAAATATAATCGATTGCTGGAGCTATTTTATAGTGAATTTCATATGCATCATCAACTTTTTTGTCCAATCCAAGTTTTACCATTTTTGAAAACTCTTTTGGAAACCCTTCGCCAATAACCGAGATCACTCCTGCCCCACCGGCAAGTACCATTGGTAGCGTAATCATATCATCGCCTGAAATTACCAAGAAATCTTTTGGACAACCGGAAATCAGTCGCATAGCCTGCACAATATCACCGGCAGCTTCTTTTATGGCAACTATTTTTTCAAAATCAATAGCTAAACGAATCACCGTTTCTGGAAGCATGTTCGAAGCCGTTCTGCCTGGAACATTATATAGAATTATTGGTAATGGAGCTGCTTTCGCGATAGCTTCAAAGTGCTGATAAATTCCTTCTTGCGTGGGCTTGTTATAATATGGCGAAACTGAAAGAATAGCTGTAAAAGCGGAAAGATCACGTGTTTTCATTTCAGCAATCACTTCTTGTGTGTTGTTACCGCCAATGCCCAAAACTAAAGGTAAACGACCGTTGTTTGCTGAAATAATTGTGTCGATTACAACTTGTTTTTCTTCTTTTGAAAGCGTTGCACTTTCGGCAGTAGTTCCCAAAACCACTAAATAGTCAATTCCGTTTTCTATATTGAAATTAACCACGTTTTTAAGTCCTTCCACATCTATTGAAAAGTCACTCTTAAAAGGGGTAATCAGCGCAACTCCAGTTCCAATCAATTCTTTCATATCAATCTATTTTTTTTAAGATTTTTAAATATTTTTTCGCTTCACTTTTAAAAGCTTCAGGTTTTTGGAGATCAACAGTTAAAAGTAAATCAAAAAGTCGTTCATCTGCCCCGTTTAAACCTATTTTGAATTTTGCTTTGCTTTGGGCAACCATTGCACCCAAATATTCATGTTTTCCTTTGTAAAAACCTATCAACACATCAAACGGATAATCAAGAAATTCCTGTGCATTTTGATTATGTATTTCGCCACGCCACGTGAATTCCTTGTTGGTTATTTGGTTCTGACGAAGCGATGGAATTTTCCTGCGCGTTTCCACAAAGGTGAAAAATTTTATATCTTTTCGTTGTAACCCGAGTTCTCTTCCAAACTCATAAAGCATTTCAAAATCATCAAAAATAGTTTCATCTACCAAAAACCCCAAAAACTTTAAAGGTGCATTTCTTTGAGAAATATCACGCGCTGTCAGGTTTTTTTCGGTGTGTTTTTTTAATGAATGCTGTTTTACTTTTTTCAACATGGAATGCCCAATTCTTGAGTTGCAAAAATAGCTTTTTTCAATGCTTTTCTGCTTTCAATTAAGAAATCATTTGTAAAAAATCGTCTTCGGAAATGATTGCAACACCCAAACTTTCGGCCTTGGTTTTCTTGCTGGGGCCCATATTGTCGCCCGCCACCACATAATTGGTTTTCGACGAAATGGAGCTTGAAACCTTGCCGCCGTTGTCTTCAATTAGTTTTTTGAGTTCATCGCGAGAAACTTGTGTGAAGACACCGGAAACGACAAAGGTATTTCCTTTTAGAGTATCTGTTTGGTTGGCTAGCTTTTCTGCGGAAATTTCCAGTTGCACGCCATAGCTTTTTAGACGTTCAATGATGGCGATATTCTCTTCAGAAGCAAAAAAGGAAACCACACTCTGGGCAATGCGCTCGCCAATTTCATCCACTGTAATCAATTCTTCTTCAGAAGCATTTTCTAAAGCATCAATTGTTTTATAATGCTTCGCCAGCTTTTTGGCAACGGTTTCACCCACGTAGCGAATTCCCAAACCGAAAAGCACTCTTTCAAAAGGAATTTGTTTTGAAGCCTCTATTCCCTTTATCATATTTTCGGCACTTTTCTGCGCCATTCGTTCCAACGGAATAATCTGTTCTTCCTTCAAAAGATAAAGATCGGCGTAATTATTTATCAATCCATTGTTTACCAAAAGCGCAACGGTTTCGCCGCCCAATCCTTCAATATCCATCGCCTTTCGTGAAATAAAATGTTGAATTCTGCCAATAATTTGTGGCGGACAACCTTCATCATTAGGGCAATAATGCTGGGCCTCACCTTCAGTTCTCACCAATTGCGTTCCACATTCGGGACATTCGGTTATATATTCTGTGGGGTTGGAATTAGGGTCGCGTTGCGTAAAATCAACTCCGATTATTTTGGGAATAATCTCTCCGCCTTTTTCCACAAAAACGGTATCGCCTTCACGGATGTCAAGCTTTTCAATTTGATCGGCATTGTGAAGCGAAGCGCGTTTTACGATAGTTCCCGCCAATTCCACAGGCTCCAGATTTGCAACGGGCGTAATTGCGCCCGTTCTTCCCACCTGATAAGTGATTTGGTTTAAAACGGTGGATACCTGTTCTGCCTTAAATTTATAGGCCATTGCCCAGCGTGGCGACTTGGCAGTATAGCCGAGTTCTTCCTGCTGTTGCAAATTGTTCACCTTCACCACAACTCCATCAGTTTCGTAGGGAAGTTCGTGGCGGTGAATATCCCAATAGTTTACAAATTCCAAAACCTCATCTAGATTTTTAGCAAGTTTGGCTGCTTCTGGAACTTTAAAGCCCCATTGCCTTGCTTTATCAAGACTTTCAAATTGGGTTTTTATGGGAAGGCGTTCACCTTTTAAACTGTAAAGCAGACACTCCAACGGACGTTTGGAAACTTCGGCGCTGTCCTGCAATTTCAAGCTTCCGGAAGCTGTATTACGTGGGTTTCGGTAGGGTTCTTCGCCAGCTTCTACCCTTTCGGCATTCATCTTAGCAAAACCTTCAAAAGGCAGCACTATTTCACCGCGAATATCAAACAATGGCGGGTAATCGCCTTTCAATTGCAACGGTACGGAACGGATGGTCTTTACATTTGCGGTAACGTCATCTCCCTGGAAACCATCGCCGCGGGTTACAGCTTTTTTAAGTTTACCGTTTTCATAAGTTAGGCTGATGGATGCGCCATCGTATTTGAGCTCACAGGTGAATTCTACTTTGCCGTCCACCATTTTTTCAATTCGCTTTTCCCAGTCTTCGAGGTCTTCCTTGGAATAGGAATTATCCAAAGAGAACATCCTATAGGTATGCGGAACGGTTTCAAAATTCTTTGTGATTTCGCCACCTACACGAAGCGTAGGCGAATTGGGGTCATAAAACTCTGGGTAAACCTTTTCCAGTTCCTGTAGCTGCTTTAGTTTTTGATCAAACTCAAAGTCGGAAATGGTAGGATTATCCAGGACGTAATAGTTATAGTTATGCTCGCGGAGCTCGTTGCGAAGGGCAATGATTTGTTGTTCGATGTTCATAGAACAAATATAAAATTTTAAACCTCACAGCTTTTTAAAAACTATGAGGTTTGTTACTGAAATTTTCAACAGATTATTAGCAATTAATCATCTAAAAATATTTTGCGCACCAAGGCAGCGCAAAGTCCTCCGGCAATTGGAGCCACAATGAACAGCCATAATTGCTGAAGTGCCATTCCACCAGCAAAGAGTGCAGGGCCCAAACTACGGGCCGGATTTACGGAAGTTCCCGTAATCGGGATAACAACCATATGTATCAAAGCCAAGGAAATACCAATGGCGATACCTGCCATCATTGGCGAGGTGTGCTTGGAAGCTGTGGCTCCAAAAATTACCATCAAGAAAAGAAAGGTGAAGGCGAATTCTGCTATGAGTGCTGATTTCATATCATATTCCCCTAGATAACCGGGGCCCCAGCCGTTGGCACCCAAGCCCCATTCGGGCATTGAAAAACCAGCGCTACCCGTAGCTAAAACATAGAGTAAGCCTGCGGCTGCAACGGCTCCTATGCATTGCGAAATTATATACCCAATGGTATCTTTGGCAGAGAGTTTTCCTGCGGCTAGCATAGCTATTGAAATTGCAGGGTTAATGTGACAGCCCGAAATTGGTCCAATGGTATAGACCATTACCAAAACTGCGAAACCAAAGGCCAGGGAAATACCCAACAAACCAATACCCGCTGGACCGGAGTGGGTTACACTTGCAATTGTGGCTGCACCACAACCAAATAAGACCAAGGCAAAAGTACCGAGAGCTTCGGCAAAATACTTTTTTGATGAATTCATTTTCAATTATTTAAGAGGTTAGACAATTTAAATTTAAGAAAACGAGCCTATTAATAGAATTTTGTTAAAAAGGAAGTTTGAAATGTTGATAACGACTTACGTTCTGTCAGAATTTAGCCACTTTGGAAGTTGCGGTGTTCTAAATTCCTCCATCTTTTTTAGAAGTTGATTTGGATTGGAATCTACCAAAAGTAGATTGTAGTTGTCCATGGAAAGGAAACCCTTGCGCACCATGGTTTCGAGCATTTTTATAAGATCGTTGTAAAAACCGTTGATATTTAATAGGCCAATAGGTTTTTGGTGGAGACCCAATTGCAGCCAGGTTATTATTTCAAAAAGTTCTTCCAAAGTGCCCATGCCGCCAGGAAGAGCAATAAAGCCATCACTTTCCTGCTGCATTTTTAGCTTCCGCTCGTGCATGTTTTGGGTGGTGATTAGTTCAGTCAGACCTAAATGAACTACTTCTTTTTTCTTTAAGAAATTGGGGATGATGCCAATGACCTTTCCGTTATTGTCCAAAAGGCTCTTTGCGATGGTTCCCATCACACCTATTTTTGCAGCGCCATACACCAAAGTTATTTCGCGTTCTGCGAAGATTTCTCCCAGTTTTATGGCTGCATCTGTTATAGCGAGGTCATTGCCGTCGCTACTTCCACAGAAGACGCATATTTTATCAAGCTGGTTCATATAGGCTACATTTTATCATCCTATTCTTTCCGAAGATGTCTTTTTTTATTTCAATACTTTGGAAACCTTCAAATTTTAAAAGCTCGGTCAATTCATCAGCAAGGTACTCATTAATCTCGAAAAAGAGTTTGCCGTGGGGGTTTAAATGGTTTTTTGCCAAGCGGGATATGGTTCTATAAAACAGCAATGGGTCATCATTACTAACATACAGAGCCGAGTCTGGTTCATATCTTAGAACGTTTTGCTGCATCTGTTTTTTTTCCAATTCACGAACATAGGGTGGGTTGGAAACTATGATATCATATTGCTTCGGAAGTGTTTTGGTGTTTAAAATATCCATTTGGATAAAGTCAACTTCTACCTTGTTTATAACAGCATTTTCTTTGGCAATTTTCAAAGCTTCTTCGGAAAAATCCATAGCGGAAACTTTCGAGTTTGAAAGGTTTTTGGCAAGCGAGATAGCAATACAGCCTGAGCCGGTGCCAATGTCCAAAATAGTATTGAGTAATGAGTATTGAGTATTGAGAGTTTTTTCTGAAAGAATCCAATCTACCAACTCCTCGGTTTCGGGACGAGGGATTAGAGTGTGTTTATTCACTTTAAAAGGGAGTCCGTAAAATTCTGTTTCTCCTATTATATATTGAAGGGGCTCTTGGTTTTTCAGGCGAAGAATTGCTTTTTGAAATTTTTCAGCGGCATTCTCTGAAATTTCCTTTTGGGGGTTTAAAGCGATTTCTAATCGGGACAATTTGAGATATTCTTCAGAAAGTATGTTGAAAAACGATTGAATTTCTTCAGAAGGGTATATTCCTTTGAGTGAAGCTGTGAAGTCTGTTTTTAATTTTTTTAAAGTCAAAACTATAGTGTTTTCAACATATGAACAGGGCAGGAATAATGGCCCGTGTCGCCCAACGCACAATCCATATATTCAAATCCTGCTTGCTTGTAGAGTTTTTGGGCGTGGGTCATATACTCCATGGTTTCGAGGTATATTTTTTCATAACCGAACTCGCGCGCCTTTGCCAAGCAGAATTCCATCATTTGCGCGCCCACTCCCCTTCCGCGGGCTTCGGGCAGAAAGTACATTTTTTGGAGTTCGCAAACATTGCCTTTATAATTGTCCAATTTCGCAACCCCGGCCCCTCCAATTATTTTGTCGTTTTCTTCCACCACAAAATAAACGGCGTTTGTTTTTTGGTAGGTCTCAAACATACAATCCAGAGATTTATCTGCGTATGCCGTACCTACTTTAGGCACGTTAAAATCTTCCAAAACACTGCGTATTACTTTGGCTATTTGCGGATTGTCCTTCTTTTCAATAAGACGGATAATTGGTGTGTCCATTCTAATTAAATCCTTGTATTTTTACGCGGTGAAACGAATGTTTTAAATATTAATTATTTCTTCGTAAATGTAGAATTAATATTTAAAACGAGAGAACGAAGTGGTTACACACGTTCTTAATTTTTTAAATATTTTTTTTCAAAAAATTAAAAAATTCAAACGTGTGAATATACACGAAAAATATATGTTGCGCTGCATACAACTGGCCAAAAACGGGCTGGGAACTACCTATCCAAATCCCTTGGTAGGTAGCGTGGTTGTTCACAACGATAAAATTATTGGCGAAGGCTGGCACTACAAGGCTGGACGACCGCACGCAGAAGTGAATGCTATTAAAAGTATCGGGAGTTCCAAACTTTTAAAAGAGGCAACTATTTATGTAAGTTTGGAACCGTGCAGCCATTTCGGAAAAACCCCACCCTGTGCCGATCTAATTATTGAAAACGAAATAAAGAAAGTGGTTGTTGGTAGTTTGGACCCAAATCCAAAAGTAGCGGGACGCGGCATAAAAAAATTAATGGATGCGGGATGTGATGTGATTGTGGGCGTTTCGGAAGAAGAATGTAACGAATTGAACAAACGGTTCTTCACATTTCATCAAAAGAAAAGACCCTATATTTTTCTGAAATGGGCACAGACAGCCGATGGTTTTATCGCACCAAAAGAAGAAGTTCGGAGCGAAACAAAACCAGTTTGGATCACCCATGAATTTTCAAGGCAACGGGTTCATAAAATGCGGGCAGAAGAGCAGGCAATCTTGGTGGGAACCAATACTGTTCTACAGGACAATCCTTCATTGACGGTTCGGGATTGGGTGGGAGAAAATCCAACGCGGATTTTAATTGACAGAAATTTGAAGCTATCCCGTGACCTGTCGGTTTTTGATGCAAATTCAAAGACAGTTATTTTCAACGAAAAGGAAACAAAAACTTCAGAGAATTTAGACTTTGAGAAGATTCTTTTTTCAGAAGAAATATCGCAACAAATCTGTGCATCACTATTCCGAAGAAACATTCAATCAGTTATAATTGAAGGCGGCGCAAAAACCCTTCAAACCTTTATTGACGCAAATCTGTGGGACGAAGCGTTCGTATTTAACGGAAACAACAGTTTCGGAGAAGGCGTTAAAGCACCTATTTTTAAAGGCGTTTTGATTTCCGAGGAAAAAATAAAGGACGATACATTGCGAATCTTTAAAAATCCCATCTCTTGATAGCACTGGCGCTCAGCATTCTTTCGTCCACCATGATTTTCGTGGTTTTTAAACTTTTTTCAAGGTTTAAAATCAATACCATGCACGCCATTGTAGTAAATTATTTTGTAGCCTGTTGCTGTGGTCTGTTTTTTCAGCAAAGCGAGGTAAATATTTCTGAAATATACCAATTTAAATGGTTTCCGTTCGCATTGGGCTTGGGAGCAATGTTTATAACCGTCTTTAATTTGATGGCAATAACCACACAGCGCAGCGGACTTTCGGTGGTATCGGTTGCAACAAAAATGAGCGTTGTAATTCCTATTCTCTTCGGCTTGCTATATTATAAGGAGAGTCTCGGTATTTTTAAAATTATAGGGATTATTTTAGCACTGGTAGCTGTGTATTTGGCTTCGATAAAAAGACAGGATGGTTTAAAAATTAAGCCTGCCAATTTTATTTTCCCGGTATTGGTTTTTTTGGGAAGTGGAATTATAGATACAACCATTAAATTTGTGGAAGGTGAATATATTGCCAAAAATGATACGCCTATTTTTTCGGCTACAATTTTTGGGATGGCGGCGGCACTTGGAGTTTTACTTTTGAGCGTGCGGGCAATTCAAGGAAAGTTTAAATTTCAATTAAAAAATGTTTTGGGAGGTATTGCATTGGGAATCCCTAATTACTTTTCAGTTTACTTTTTGGTGCAGGCGCTGCGGAGTGACATTCTAGAAAGTTCGGGCATATTTACGGTCAATAATGTGGCCATCGTGATGATATCAACATTATTGGGTATTTTGATATTCAAAGAAAAATTATTGCCGAAAAACTGGATCGGGATTGGCCTAGCTATTCTTGGGATACTATTTATTGCTTTGGAAAAATGGTAAAATCTTGAAATTTGGAAACTGAAAAAGACACCTATAAAACTATTTTAAAACCTTCGGAAGAAGTTCTTTTTAAAGAGAAAGGAAGCAAATTTTACGGTTATGCATTTCCAGTTTCCTTAGAAGAAGAAGTTAAAGAACATATTGAGAATCTAAAAAAACAGCATCACAGTGCACGCCATTGGTGTTACGCATGGCAACTGGGCAAAAACTATGAACATTATCGGGCAAATGATGATGGTGAGCCTTCAAACAGTGCAGGGATGCCTATTTATGGACAACTTCAGTCTTTTGACGTAACCAATACTTTGGTTGTGGTAGTTCGCTATTTTGGCGGAACAAAACTGGGTGTGGGTGGTTTGATCCAAGCCTACAAAACGGCTGCTCAAATGGCTTTGGAAACCTGCAAGATTGTAAAAAGAACTATTGACGAAACATTTCTCCTAAACTTTGAATATCCCGAAATGAATACCGTTATGCGGATAATTAAAGATGAAGACATCAACCTTGCAAATCAAATTATGGAATTGAACTGCGAGTTCGAAATTGCAGTTCGCAAAAAAGATGCGGAACGGATTTTTGAATTGTTTGAAAACACTTATAAAGTGACTATCAAACGGATAGAAAAGTAACTATTCTTCTTTCAGCTTTTCAATTAAATAATCAGGTGCCTTTATCAACTTTTTTGTAATGCTATTTACAAAAACCAAAATAGTGGTCGCCGTAACCAATAGTTGTTTGGACTCATTATAAATTTCATAGTAAAATTCAATTTTTACATTTGGAATTTGCTTCAAAGTTGTCTTTACTGTGAGTAAATCATCATAAAAAGCAGGTCGTTTATAATCAATGCTAAAATGTACAACCGGGAGTTGTACATTATTGGCCTCCATCCATTTATAGGAGAAACCAAGCTCGCGGAGCCATTCGGTTCTACCCTGTTCTAGGTACTGTGCATAGTTACCGTAATAGACCACACCCATTTGGTCTGTCTCACCATAACGCACTCTAATCTGTGTAAGTGTATTCTTCAAAATTTTTTGTTAATAAAAGAAAGTTTTTTTGTAGTTTTATCAAAACAGAAGTATGGGAAAAAAAAACTAATAATTCAACCCTAATCTGGTTTTTTTTATAACTTTTTTGTTCACATATTTGCATTGTAAAGAAATAGTCCGGAAACACTCCAACCCCTATTTTTTGACCACACCTTTTTAAAAACAAAAAAACACAAATTTTAACTATGAGCAAAACTGCGGAATCGGTTTGGAACAATTGTTTGGCTTTTATCGAAGATAACATCACTTCGCAGGCATACAAAACTTGGTTCGAGCCTATTAAAGCAGTAAAGCTAACCGACAATGCGTTGAGCATTCAGGTTCCCAGCAAGTTTTTTTACGAATGGCTTGAGGAGCACTACGTTAAAATTTTGAAAGTTGCACTTACAAAGGAATTGGGAACATCTGCCAAATTGGTTTACATTATTAGGATGGAAAACACTTACGGCAACAAACAACCTTTTACTGAAAAAATTCCAAGTGCCAACCGAAGCAATCTTCAATCGCAGGATGTTGATGTGCCTTTGAAAAATAAAAGTCCGGAACTTAAAAATCCATTCGTTATTCCTGGAATTCGCAATGTAAAGATTGAATCACAACTCAATCCAAATTATAATTTTGAAAATTTTCTTGAAGGCGAATCAAATCGACTGGCCCGTTCGGCAGGCTTAGCAGTTGCTAACAAACCTGGGGGAACTTCCTTTAATCCATTGCTTGTTTTTGGAGGTGTTGGTTTAGGAAAAACCCACTTGGGGCACGCAATTGGTGTTGACATAAAAGATAAATATCCCGAAAAAACTGTACTTTATATTTCTGCGGAAAAGTTTACACAACAATATATTGAATCTGTAAAAAAGAACAATCGTAACGACTTTATCCACTTCTATCAAATAATAGATGTGCTGATTGTGGACGACATCCAGTTGCTTTCTGGTAAGGCTGGCACTCAGGACGTTTTCTTCCACATTTTCAACCATTTGCACCAAAATGGCAAGCAGGTTATTTTAACCAGCGATAAAGCACCTGTAGATATGATTGATATAGAACAACGTTTGCTATCTCGTTTTAAATGGGGACTTTCTGCGGAATTGAACCATCCAGATTACGATACACGCGTTGCTATAATAAAAAATAAGCTCTATCGTGATGGTGTTGAAATGCCAGATGATATTGTAGAGTTTTTGGCTAATAACATAAAAACAAATATTCGTGAGCTTGAAGGTGCTATCATTTCATTAATTGCACATTCTTCTTTCAATAAAAAAGAAATCACAATAGAACTTGCCCGCAAGATTGTTGACAACTACGTTAAGCATACCAAAAGAGAAGTATCTATAGACTACATTCAAAAAGTAGTGAGTGATTATTTCCAAATGGACGTTGATACATTGCAGTCAAAGACCCGAAAAAGACATATTGTTCAGGCACGTCAGTTAGCGATGTTTTTTGCGAAGAAATTCACAAAAGCTTCTCTTGCATCAATCGGCTCACAAATTGGACAACGAGACCATGCTACCGTACTACACGCTTGCAAAACCGTTGATAATCTTTCTAGCACAGACAAGCAATTTCGCAAATATGTGGAAGACCTTAGCAAAAAATTGACACTCTAGCTATTCTCAATTCCTTACCTTTATCTGGAATTAATTCAACTTTTTTAGAAAATGAAAACTAGAATTTTAATGGTCTGCCTTGGCAATATTTGCCGTTCGCCTTTGGCGGAAGGTATCTTAAAATCTAAGGTTGATACTTCAAAAATATTTGTTGATTCCGCAGGAACTGGCCATTGGCACGTTGGCAACGAACCCGACAAAAGAAGCATTGCTGTTGGAAAAAAAAACAATATAGACATTACCAATCAACGTGGAAGACAGTTCAGTGCAAAAGATTTTGAAAATTTCGATTTGATTTATGTTATGGACAACAGCAACAAGGAAGACGTTTTGGCTTTGGCAGAAAATGATTTTCAAAGAGAAAAAGTTAAATTGATTCTCGATGAAATTTTTCCTGGTGAGAACGTTGATGTACCCGATCCATATTTAGGTGGAAATGCTGGGTTTGAAAATGTTTTCAAAATGCTAGATGAAGCCTGTGAACAAATAGCAAAACATCTTTAACAGATATATCCGGTTGTTTTTCTTATTTTAGTAGTTCACATAAAAAAATAGCCATGAAAAAATTATTCCTCTCCTTTCTATTATTCCTTTTTGTATTACACTCAAGTTTTTCACAAGACGTTGATATTGAACTTTTCAAAAGTGGCTTTTCAAATCCATTAAATTTACAACACGCCAATGATGACCGGCTTTTTGTAGTTGAACAGGGAGGTAAAATAAAGATAATTCAAAGTGATGGAACGGTTAACACAACTCCTTATCTAGATCTTTCAGGGCAAATTTCAAGTGGTGGCGAAAGAGGTTTGCTCGGTTTGGCATTTCACCCAGATTATGCAAATAATGGTTATTTCTTTGTGAATTACACCAAACCAAATGGTGACACACAAATTTCTCGATTTTCAGTGGATTCTGGAAATCCAGATTTAGCAGATGAAAATTCTGAGCTTCCAATTATTGGCTATTCACAACCTTTTTCCAACCACAACGGCGGATGCTTGGCTTTTGGACCAGACGGTTATCTGTACATTGCATCTGGTGATGGTGGTAGCAGTGGTGATCCCGGAAACCGCGCCCAAAATATAAATTTATTACTTGGAAAATTATTACGCATAGATGTTGACAATCCTTCTGGAGGAAATAATTATGGCATCCCAGCAGACAATCCTTTTGTTGGAAACCCAAATGCACGAGAGGAAATATGGGCATATGGCCTTCGAAACCCTTGGCGATTTTCATTTGACCTAACAGAGAATAACCTTTGGATTGGTGATGTAGGCCAGTCTAGTAGAGAGGAAGTAAACAGAGTCAATATAGGTGAAGCTGGATTAAATTATGGCTGGAGATGCTACGAGGGTACACAAACATTTAACACGCAAGGTTGCCCACCTCAGTCAGAATTTACTTTTCCTTTGGCTGAATATACCCATGCAGGGGGCAATTGCTCTATTACGGGCGGTTATGTTTATAGAGGTTCTGTTTATTCCGATATTGAAGGGCTTTACTTCTTTGCAGATTATTGCAGCGGGATGATCGGAACAGTTGATGCTGCGGGAAATTTAGTGGATCACGGTGATTTTTCTGGTAATTGGGTTTCTTTTGGAGAAGGCTTTGACAAAGAGCTTTATATTATAGATATTTCGGGTGGCGACATCTATAAAATTATAGGAGGACAAATAGTTGGCACAGAAGATTTTTCAATGTTAAATTCACTTAGTATGCTTCCAAACCCTGCTTCACATAATATTTCCTTTAGTTTAAAAAATGATACACTTCAAACAATTCAGCTATTTGATGTAAGAGGCCGTTTGGTTGCATCTGATGAGAACATTTCCAGCAATGAAAAAACATTTTCAATCGAGATGTTAAACTCCGGAATTTATTTTGCAAAAGTTACTTCAAAAAAAGGGCAAACGGCTGTGAAAAAACTAATCGTTCAATAAATATTAATGACTTCAAGAAAAGGAGATCTATACCTAATTCCCTGTCCATTGGGTGATGTTCCTCCCTTGGCAGTACTTCCAATTTCAGTAAAAAACACAATTGAAAGAATTGACCAGTACATTGTAGAGCACGAAAAAAACGCTCGACGGTTTATAAAAAGTATTGTTCCTGAAAAAGAACAATCCGCACTTGAAAATTCAGGAAATAAACAAATTCACTAAACCTGAAGAAATACCTCCAATGCTCAATCCGTGTCTAAATGGTTTTAACATTGGTGTAATAAGTGATGCGGGGTGCCCTGGAATTGCTGATCCCGGTGCTAAAGCGGTTCAATATGCGCACGAGCATGGCATTAAAGTAATTCCGTTGGTGGGTCCTTCCTCAATTTTACTGGGCATGATGGCTAGTGGCTTTAACGGACAGAATTTTACCTTTAATGGTTATTTGCCAATTGAAAAGGGAGAGCGAAAAGCAGAATTGAAGCGTTTGGAAAAAATTTCCAAAGATTTTAATCAATCGCAACTTTTCATCGAAACGCCATACCGAAACAATCAAATGCTACAAAGCCTGATTGAAAACCTCAACCAACAAACAAGAATTTGTGTGGCTTGCGACATTTCTTTGCCGTCAGAATATATAAAAACTGCACCTGTTAGCCTCTGGAAAAAAATAAAGGTGGACCTTCATAAAAGACCCACCTTATTTATAATTCAGGGATAATTTTTATAGTACCCTTGGTTTTTTATTTGGCACAATGTGCGAAGTGTCGTATCCTGAAAATTTGCGCAAGTAATAACGAATTGAAGCACCGTTAGCATCTTCAAATCGATTTTCTCCAGCACTTCTAAGAAATTTTTTCACATTTCCTGCACCCGCTAAATGTGCAGCAGCTAAAATTCCTGATTCGGTAACTTTTACACCACCAATAGTTTTTCCAGCATAACGCTTAATGTCGTTACGGAGTACCCACTTATTTATTGAAGTATATGCAAAAAAAGCGGTTTCTTGCTGGCGGGTGTCGTATAGAAAATTTTCTATATTCTTAAAACCCATCATTCTTAAGGTTGCTCCGGAGAACTGATATTTCCCCATATAGCCATAATCATTCACGATATGGTAATTTCCTCTTGATTCTTTAAAACCCAGTGCTTCTTTAAATCCTACGTAAGATTTACCCAAAAACAAATAAAATTTTGGAGTGACGGGAGCCATTAATGGCATAAGCTCTGTTTCCGTGGGAACGTTATAATCTAACTCTAATCCTTCCGTGCTAAAGGCAGAAAAATCGTAGCTATCTTTTGAAATGAAACCTGTCCCTACTAGTACAATAACAACAAGTAAAACTGCAATTAGATATATCTTTTTTTTCATTAATTTTTAAAATTCGGATAACTAAATTATATCCTCGTTTCAGCGTGCAAATATACATCTTTTTTTAATAATCTGATTTATAGGCTGTTAAATAAATATTAAATAAAAAAACCAGGCTTGTCAACCTGGTCTTTCAATAATTATAATGTCGCTCTGGCATTGTTATCTGGGAGTATTTCAGATACATCGTAATCTACGAAGCGTTTCATATACTTTGTTATAGGAATATGGTTGGCATCTTCAAAAACGACTTCTCCGTTGCTATCCAGAAATTTTATTACATTTCCGGCACCTCCCAGATGCGCCGCGGCCAAAAGGCCCGATTCGGTTATTTTAACACCATTGATTGAATGGCCATTAAATCTATCAATATAATCCCGGAGTACCCATTTGTTTTTTGAGATCAAGGCTTCAAAAGCCTTTTCCTGCAACAAAGGGGAATTTAAAAAACGGGATGTATTGTAAATTCCAACCCAATTAAGGGTAGAACGGCCAAACTGGTATTTGCCCAAATAACCCAATCTGTTCACGGCTCTGTAATTGCCACTGCTTTCGCTGAAGCCGAGGTCATAACAGAAACCCAGAAACGACTTCCCAAGAAAGGGAACACTATCTTGGGAACTCATATTCACTTCATATTCGTAAGGAACATAGGCAACGTCCCCTACAATATCTGTAGTGAATATAGAACTGCTGTAATCATCTCTTTTTGAAGAGAATGCTGTTGCAACAAATATTGCAACAATCAGCAGCACAGACAATTTCATAAAACGTTTTCTCATGTTTTACTTAGTTTTAAAAGTTATAATTATTGCGCCACCGCCTTATGCGGCGCGAAATAAAATCTTAATAAGTAAACACACGTTATGGCAAACGTATATTCGCCACGCTGTATGAAAAAATTGTGCCAAAGAACGATTGACTATCATCAGTATGCTTGATAGTCAACAATATACATTCCTAAATATAAAAATAAAGATATGGACTTCCGGAGGGTTAACATATTTTAACCCTGTTTCTTAAATAGTTTTAACAGGAAAATCAAAGGGATTTATCTGTTTAACCCTTGACTATTCACCCAACGCACATACTCTGCTTTGTTAACATTATGCTGCGCCAAACTTTTTGCGAATTTGTGATACCCAAAGTTGGTAACATCTGCAACAAAGTAATAATAATTGTGCTTTTCGTAATTTAAAACAGCATCAATAGAAGATATATCTGGCATTGTAATTGGACCAGGAGGCAAACCAGCATATTTATAAGTGTTGTAGGGAGAATCCAACTCCAAATCTTTATAAAGGACCCTTTTAATTATTTGGTTGTAATCCCCACTTTCGCGTTTTAAAGCATAAATAACTGTTGGATCTGCTTGAAGCAACATCCCTACTTTTAATCTATTCACATACACACCTGCCACTTTTGGTCTTTCATCTACTTTTGCGGTTTCCTTTTGAACAATGGAAGCCAAAGTCATTACTTGTTCTTTGGAGAGGTTAAGGTCTTTTGCTTTTTGGGTTCTCGATTCATTCCAAAACCTCTCGTATTCGGTTTTCATCCGGTCACGGAAGGTTTCCGCAGAACTGTTCCAATAGAATTCATAAGTATTTGGAATGTAAAGCGAAAGTGCGGTTTTATCATCTAAGCCAACTTCTTTTAAAAATTTAGGATCGCGCATTGCTTTTAAAAGTGAAATACTATCGGCCTCTATTTGTTTTGATATATGGCCCGCCAAATCTTCTATACGTTCCTGATTGTTGAATTTTACACTGATAGGAATATTTCGGCTACGTAGTGTGTTTATAATATCATTATTGGTCATTCCTTTTGTTATAATGAAATGTCCTGGTTTTACATTGCTTGAATATTTTTTTTGATCGGCCACAGTATAAAAAGATTCGGTATTTCTTAAAAGTGGCTGCAATTCTTCAACAACATCATCTATAGTTGCATTGCTCGGAATATATACATGCGCTTCCTTATTGTTGAAAGCGGTATTCCCCGTAAAAGCAGTATCGTAAACATACCATGCAAAAGCGCCCATTCCAATAGCACCAAGCAAAACAGTTATCACTAATATTTTTTTTATGTACATTTTGAATTGGTAATTAGGGTATTATGGATTAGTTGATAGAAATATTCACTCTTATATTCTCCTTCTGAAAAAATCCAATCTTTTTTAACGCCACCTCTTTCAAAACCAGCTTTTTCAAATAGTTTTATGCTTCCTGTGTTTTCTTCAGTAATTCCAGCAAAAATTTGATGTACATTCAAATATCCAAATGCATAATCACAGGTAAGTTTTAATGCTTCAGAAGCAAATCCTTTTCTTTTATCATCTTCGGAAAAAATAACAATCCCAACTCCTACTCTGTTGTGTTTGGGATCAAAATCAAAAAGATCGATAAACCCAACTTGCTTTTCGTTTTTACTATTACAAATAACCAGCCGCAATTGTTTTACCTCATAAATATCACGATGGCTGTTTTCAAGATATTGTTGCAGTACATATTTTGAATAGGGCGTTGCAGTGTTGCTAACCTCCCAAAGCGATTCGTCGTTTTCCAGATTATAGAGAAAATCCAAATCTGAAAGTTCTAAAGCGCGCAGGAATATATTTTCTCCTTTTAATTTTTTTATTTCCATATTCCATTAAAAACTTGTGTTGCGGGTCCTTCCAAATATACATTTTTATACCCCGAACCAACTTTTTCAAAACGTACTTGCAGTTGGCCGCCAGGTGTTTTTAGTATCACTTTATTTTCAGATGTTTTATTGGTTTCGAACATTGCAATTGCAACAGCTGTAACACCCGTACCGCAGGAAAGGGTTTCATCTTCAACACCGCGCTCGTAAGTCCTAACAGAAAAGATTGTATTATCATTCTGTTCCACAAAATTTACATTAGCACCTTCATTACCGTAGGTTTTATTACGAATCCTCCTTCCGTTTGTAAAAACATCAAAATCCTGAAGTTTTGAAACCATTTCAACGTGGTGTGGAGAGCCCGTGTTCAAGAAAGTATATTTTTCAGAAACATTTATTTTTTCAACATTGTTCATTTTTAGGGAAACCCAATCTTTTTCAATTGTGGCTTCATGCATTCCATCAAAGGCTTCAAAAGTTGCTTTTTCAGAAATAATTCCCAGAAATTTTGCGAAATGTGAAATGCACCTTCCACCATTGCCGCACATAGAACTAACGTTTCCATCACTATTATAATACACCATTCTAAAATCTGCCGAAGGATGTTTTTCCAACAAAAGCAAGCCATCTGCACCCACACCAAAACGTCGATCACAGATTTTTGCAATAAGCTTGGTATTCTTCTTCGGAAAAAAATCTTCCCGATTGTCAATAATAACAAAATCGTTGCCTGTACCTTGATATTTATAAAAAGTGAATTCCATAAGTGCGCAAAGATATAAAAAGCCAACACAGGTTTTAGGAAAGTTTACACGTTAAATAGAAGTTAAATACCGCTTTATGGCATACTTTTTTCAGTTTATCATTGTTAAATTTGTTGAAGTATTTAAAAAATGTTTCTTCAAAAAAGAGTTTTTTTCTGTTCTTCTCAGAATAGAAAAGTTTAAAAATGAAAGTCTTGAAAAAGAAAATTTTAAACAACTATTTTTTATTAATCATAAAATTCAATTAAAAATGAAACAGACATTCCGTTTATTTCTGGTGGCGCTGTTTGCAGGTGCCATTACACTTGGGAGGTTACAAATTTTTCGAAGAAAAGGAAACTTTTCCTTTGACCCCCAACAAAATTCAAACTTTATTCCTACCAACTTTTCTGCCACATCTGGCGGCAATTGAATACAGACTTTACCGAAGCGGCTGAAAAAACGGTTCACGCAGTAGTTCACGTAAAAAATATGAGTATCAGCACACAGCCCACAAATATTATGGAGTATTTTCAAGGCGGAGGCCAACCGCGGGCCACGCATGGGCAGCGGAAGTGGCGTTATCATTTCACCCGACGGGTATATTGTAACCAACAATCACGTAATTGCAAACGCCACTAACCTTGAAGTTACCCTGAACAATAACAAAACATATACTGCCAAATTAATTGGAACTGACCCAAACACAGACATTGCGCTTTAATAAAAATTGACGATGACGGGGAATTTCCTTTCATTCCTTTCGGTGATTCAAATAATGTAAAAATTGGCGAATGGGTGCTGGCAGTTGGAAATCCTTTCAACCTTACCTCCACAGTTACGGCTGGAATTATTAGCGCCAAAGCGCGGGATTTAAACCAATTTGACGGTAACCCACAATCCTTTTTACAAACTGATGCCGCAGTAAATCGTGGTAATAGCGGTGGTGCATTGGTAAACACCCGTGGCGAATTGATTGGAATTAATACGGCAATTACTTCTGAAACAGGAAGTTATGTAGGATATTCCTTTGCAGTTCCTTCCAACAATGCTCGGAAAGTGATTGAAGATATTATGGAATATGGAAACGTTCAACGAGGAATTTTGGGAATTCAAGTGGGCAATATAAACCAACAACTTGTTGAAAAGTATGGAATTAGCGATACTGAAGGCGTTTTTATAGGAGGAATAGAAAAAGGTAGTGGAGCCGATAAAGCCGGTTTAAAAGAAGGTGACATCATCAAACAATTAGATGGTTATAAAGTTTCAAAATTTGCGGATCTTCGGGCTATTTAGGTTCCAAAAGACCAAATGATGTAGTTGAAGTAACAATTGTTCGCAACGGCAAAGAAAAAAGTGTGCCAGTTACATTCGTAAAATTAGAAACTTTTTCTATTGATGATCTTGGATTGGAAGTAAAAAACACATCACAAGCCGAGCTGAAAGAGCGAGGTTTAAAAAATGGGGTTACAGTAACAAGAGCTTTAACGCCTGAGGTTGCACAATATAAATTGGATGGAATTATAATTACCCAAATTAAACGACGAAACCTGTAAAAGATATTGATGATGTAAAACGAATAATGACCCAACGCAATTACCATTCGCCAATAAAAATGACTTTTATGGATCCGGCAGGGAACGATTAACTCCTTTATATTTAGATAAAGATTGATGAATTATTTTTAAAAAACACCTCTGAAAACCAAAACTTTCAGCGGTGTTTTTATTTTCAATATTTATTTCACCACCCCAATAGAAATAAGTATTTTTGCACCAAATTTAAACCCTTTAAAAATCCATCCTTATGAGTTTTGATGACGTTTATGAAAAAGAACTGTCTTTTCAAACTGATCGCAGGAAAGCCTCAGTAGAATTTATTAAAATCATTAGTGACCTTTGGTACGACAAGTCCATTGAATTGGTGCTTTTCCGCAACCAACTTATAGACCGCAACGTGAGTGAAATTTTGAATCTTCACGAATATGCTGGTGAATTCGTTCAAAAAGCCAATCTCAATTTTTGACTCTGTTGAAATTGCTCAGGCCATCAAAACTTTAGATCTTCCACCAGCAAAATTGGACATTGGTAAACTTACTTATGAATTCCATTTGGAAGACGACAAATATTCAAATGCATTGGCATTCGTTTCTGATAAATTGAAAAACGCCAAGGAAACCAAAAATATAGTCCCTAAAGATGTAGTTCTTTATGGTTTTGGACGTATTGGGCGTTTATTGGCTCGTGAACTTATGACCAGAACCGGTCAAGGAAACCAGCTTCGCCTTCGCGCTATTGTGGTTCGTGGAAAAATGGATCAAACGGTTTTGGACAAAAGAGCTACCTTGCTTCAGTATGATTCCGTTCATGGCGATTTTCCTGGAACGGTACGTACCGATCTTGAAAACAGCGCATTGATTATAAACGGAACCACCGTTCATATCATTTCAGCAAACAACCCAGAAGATATTGATTATACACAATACGGAATCGAAGATGCTTTGGTTATTGATAACACAGGAGCTTTCCGTGATGAAGCAGCATTAAGCCGTCATTTAAAAGCCAAAGGTGCTTCCAAGGTTTTGCTTACCGCTCCAGGAAAAGGGGTGCCTAACATTGTTCACGGAGTAAACCAAAACGAATACGACCCAGAATAAAGTTGATATTTTTTCAGCAGCATCTTGTACCACAAACGCCATCACTCCTATTTTGAAAGCTGTTGAGGATTCTTTTGGAGTAGTTCGCGGACATTTGGAAACCATTCATGCTTATACAAACGACCAGAATTTGGTGGACAATATGCACAGTAAATACCGCCGTGGCCGCGCAGCTGCGTTAAATATGGTAATTACTGAAACTGGCGCTGGAAGTGCCGTTGCAAAAGCTTTACCTGCTCTGGCTGGCAAACTTACTAGCAACGCAATACGTGTTCCTGTTCCAAACGGTTCTTTGGTTGTTTTAAGCTTAGAGTTAGCTATTCCTTCTTCTATAGACGGAATAAATGCTACAATGAAGAAATACGCTTTGGAAGGCGATTTGGTTGAGCAAATAAAATATTCCTTGAGCAATGAGCTGGTATCGAGTGATATTGTTGGTTCTTCCGCCCCTGCCATTTACGACAGCAACGCAACCATCGTTACTGAAGACGGTAAAAATGTTGTGCTTTATATTTGGTATGACAACGAATATGGATATAGCCATCAAGTAATTCGTTTGGCTAAGTATATTGCTCAGGTTAGAAGGTATACTTATTACTAGTAGATTTTAAATATTTGAATACTTAAATCCTGTTGCTTTGGCAACAGGATTTTTTTATGACTTCATTAACTGTCAATCTCCCCACTTTCAATCAAATTTGTTAATATCATTTATTTCAAAAAATGTCGGAAACAAAAAAGAAAAGAGGCTATAAAAAAAAGCGTTATACCATTCCCATTATCATCTTAATTCTGCTAATAGCCTTTCGCCTTTATCTTCCCACCTTGGCAAAAAATTACGTAAACAAAGTATTGGCAGACATTCCCGGCTACTATGGGCAGGTAGATGATATAGATATTGCCCTTATTCGCGGTGCATATGTAATCAACGGAATGTACTTAAGTAAAGGTACCGCAGAATCACAAGTTCCTTTTTTGAACTTCCCGAAAAGCGATATTTCAATTGAATGGAAATCGCTTTTTCATGGAAAAATTGTGAGTGAAATAATAATGACCAGCCCAGAGGTTATCTACGTTTTTGAGGACCAAAAAGATACAGAAGGCGATGCCGATGTTGACGATTGGACCAAAGCCCTTACTGATCTTGTACCAATAGACATCAACCATTTTGAAGTTCACGATGGTAAACTGGCTTTCGTGCAACTTTCCGCAGAACCCAATATTGATTTGCAAATTAGACAAACTGGAACTCACCGCAGAAAATCTTAGAAATGTGGTTGAAAAAGAGCGTATTCTCCCCTCGCCTATTCGCGCTAGCGGTATTTCAATTGGTAAAGGAAAAGTTTCGTTGGAAGGAAATATGAACTTGGTTAAGGAAATTCCAGATATGGATCTTTCTTTTTCACTTGAAAATGCAGAAGCCACTGCGCTAAACGATTTCACAAGTTATTATGCAGGTCTCGATTTTGATAAAGGTACATTTGGAATTTATAGTGAAGTCGCCCTGGCAGATGGTCATTTGGTGGGTTACGTAAAACCGCTTTTGACCAATACCAAATTGATTGGAGAAGACGATAGCTTTCTGGATGTTTTATGGGAAGGTTTTGTTGGATTTTTTAAATTTATTCTCAAAAACCAAGGAACTGATACCTTAGCCACAAAAGTGCCAATTGAAGGCAATCTAAATAACGTTGAAGCAGGGGTCTGGCCTACGGTCCTCAATATTTTCAAGAACGGGTGGATAAAAGCATTTACTGGTGAAGTAGATGACGATATTAATTATAAAGACGCCTTTAAAGAAAGTGAAATTACCCGTGAACAAAAACGTGAGCTTCGCATAAAAGAAAGGGAACAACGAAGAGAGGAACGCAAAGTTAAAAAAGGTTAAACATCACATAAAAATAATCTAATGAAAGTTATTACTGCATCTATTCTAAATCTTGAACAGCTTGTCCCTTTGTTTGATGGATACCGTGTTTTTTATAAGCAAATATCAAATCCTGAAGCTGCCAGAAAATTTTTAATTGAAAGACTTACAAATCAAGATTCTGCTATATTACTTTGTGTGGATAATTCACAAAAAGGAATAGGATTTACCCAGTTATATCCAAGCTTTTCTTCCGTTTCCATGCAAAGAACCTATATTTTAAACGACCTTTTTGTTGTTCCAGATGCAAGAAAAAAAGGTGTAGGTGAAGCACTTATGGAATGTGCAAAGCAATTCGCAATAAAAAACGGCAGTAAAGGCCTTACACTAGAAACTGACGTAGACAATCCCGCGCAAACACTTTATAAAAGATTAGGTTGGAAAAAAGACATCCATGTAAATCATTACACTTGGAAAGCATAATTTGAACCAATAAGCGTATTTTTACATTATAATTTTAACAACATGGATCATCTTACCAAGCTCGAAGAACTTCTTAATGGAGCTAACACAGATATTAAAAATGGCGCCTTTGACGAAGCCACCAACAAGCTCGAAAAAATAATCGATATAGATCCAAATTTCGGTAAAGCCTATAATCACTTAGGTTATCTGTATGAAGTAAAATTTAAAGAATTTGAAAAAGGCGAAACCCTTTACAAGCTTTGTCTTGAAAAATCTCCGATGTATCCTCCAGTTTATTACAACTATTCCGTACTCCTTTCTACCCTCGGGAAATATGACGAATTAAAAGAATTGCTGGACACGGCAATTAATATTCCCGGCATCACAAAATCTACTATTTACAATGAATACGCAATTATGTATGAACAACAGGGAAAGCTTGACGAAGCTATTGAACACTACAAAAAATGTGCTTTGAATACCTTGGATAAAGGCGTTTTGGAACGCGCTAAAGGATCCATTGACCGTTGCAAAATGAAAAAAGAACTACTATAATGCGAATTGACATAATTACCGTGCTTCCCGAATTACTTCAAAGCCCATTTGAAGTTTCCATCCTAAAACGCGCCATTGAAAAAGGAATTGTGGAAGTTCACACCCACAACCTTCGTGATTGGTCTACCAATTCTTACAATCAAATAGACGATTACCAATTTGGCGGCGGCGCAGGAATGGTAATGATGATAGAACCCATCGATAAATGTATTTCAGAATTAAAAGCCGAAAGGGATTATGATGAAATAATCTACATGACACCTGATGGCAAAACTTTTAATCAACACACTGCCAACGAACTTTCGCTGAAAGAAAATATAATCATTCTCTGTGGACATTATAAAGGCGTGGATCAACGCGTGCGCGATCATTTCATTACGCGAGAAATTTCTGTGGGCGATTTTGTTTTAAGTGGCGGCGAACTTGCTGCGGCTTTAGTTTGCGATGCAGTTATCCGTTTAATTCCCGGGGTTTTGGGGAATGAAACTAGCGCGTTGACAGATTCTTTTCAAGATGATTTATTGGCGCCACCTGTTTATACACGCCCTGCGGAATATAAAGGCTGGTCTGTTCCTGAAATCCTCACAAGCGGAAACACTGGAAAAATTGAAGAATGGCGCGAAGATCAAGCTTATAAACGTACCAAGGAACGTCGGCCAGATTTATTGAAGTAGTTATAAATGATTGCGTTATATAAAAATGAGAAGAATTATAATATTGGTATTTTAACGGAAATAGAAAAGACTAATCATGCAATAGCAGAATATGAAAAATGGATTGCTGATTCAAAATAAACCTAATCTTTAGTAACACAAAAAAAGAAGTTAAACCTTGCTTCATAAGATTAATTCCTTACTTTTGCACCCACTTAATCCAACCTCTGGCGAAAACCGCGAACGTTGTTTTAATTTAAACTATATCAAATTGACAAAATGGAAGCGTTAATTAAGTTTGTACAAGACGAATTTGTTACAACAAAAGAATTTCCTGAATTCGGAGCTGGTGATACAATTACTGTTTACTACGAAATTCGCGAAGGTGAAAAAACAAGAACCCAGTTTTTTAGAGGTGTTGTAATCCAAGTTAAAGGAACTGGAGTTACCAAAACCTTTACAATTCGTAAAATGAGCGGTACCGTTGGTGTGGAACGTATTTTCCCACTTAACATGCCAGCACTACAAAAAATTGAGATCAACAAAAAAGGTAGCGTGCGCAGAGCTCGTATCTATTACTTTAGAGGTCTTACCGGGAAAAAAGCCCGTATCAAAGAAAAACGCATGTAATCTTTTCTTTGTTGAAAACTATCAAAAGCCCTGTTTTTACAGGGCTTTTTTTATGAACAATTGTTAATAAACAATGTTTGCAAACTGTGGATTTTTAAAGGTTTATAATTAATTGCTTATTCAATTTTCCGTTATATATTAGCACTATCAAAAAAATGGTGTTACAGCCAAATTGATAACTAAAGTAACGTTCTTTTACACTATTTTTTCCGAATTGCTGACGAAGCTAACGCTCTCACGATTGTTAGTTTCCAGATTTGAAAAAATAAAAAGAAAACACTTTACAGGCTTTTTTTAATTGCTTGAGGTACTCACTATCTTTAGATTATTTGTACCGAGATTAGAAAAAGTTTTTGGGTCAGTTTTTGAAATTTGCATCAACCTCACGGAAGATGTAAATTACTAAATCGAAACCCATGTAAGTAAGCCACAACCGCAAGTTTTTAATAACCTTGCCTTGAATTCACTTCGGTGGATTGGTTGGTAAAAGTTTACTCTACAAGGAGCCATATCACAATGTATTTATACAGTGATATGGCTTTTCTTGTTTTAGGGATATAAGATATCATCATCGGTCAAAAATTTACAATATTTTAAACTTAAATCTGCTAAACTTTTAAACCTTCTAAACTTCAAAACTCCCTTTCAAAAGCCCTTCCAAATCGCTATATTTGCTTTCCTTAAAATTTCAAAAAAAATACTCCAATGGCAAACTCTTCCAAAATCATATATACCAAAACAGATGAAGCCCCGGCTTTGGCAACCCATTCTTTGTTACCTATTGTTGAAGCATTCACTTCACCAGCAAATATAAAACTGGAAAGTCGTGATATTTCTCTCGCATCTAGAATCTTGGCAGTTTTCCCAGAATTTCTCAAAGAAGAACAACGCGTGAATAATGATTTAGCTGAATTAGGCGAGCTAGCAAAAACCCCAGAAGCAAACATTATTAAACTTCCAAACATAAGTGCTTCCGTTCCCCAGTTGAACGAAGCTATTGAAGAACTTCAAAAGAAAGGTTTCAATATTCCAGATTATCCAGAAACTGCAACTACTCCCGAAGAAAAAGAAATAAAAGCGAAATACGATAAAATAAAAGGAAGTGCTGTAAATCCAGTACTTCGCGAAGGTAATAGTGACCGCCGCGCCCCAAAAGCCGTAAAAAATTACGCAAAAAAACATCCGCACAGTATGGGTGCTTGGAGTAGCGATAGCAAAAGCCACGTTTCCACAATGCAGCACGGCGATTTCTTTCACAATGAAAAATCACTTACGCTAACTTCTGATGATACTTTAAATATCGTTTTAGTTGAAAACAATGGGAATAAAACCATATTAAAGAAAAATTTAAAAGTATTAAAAGGCGAAATCATCGACGCCACGGTAATGAGCAAAAAAGCGTTGGTTTCCTTTTTGGAAGAACAAGTAAAGGATGCCAAAGAAAAGAAAGTATTGTTTTCAGTGCATCTAAAAGCCACCATGATGAAAGTGAGCGATCCAATTATTTTTGGATATGCAGTGAAGGTTTATTTTGAGGATTTATTCGAAAAATATGCTGATACTTTTAAAAAATTGGGCGTTGATGCCAATAATGGTCTAGGCGATTTGGAAAATAAACTTTCCGAATTGAACGAATATGAAAGAGATGCAATTCTTCAGGACATTAAAAAAATTATGACCGAAAATCCAGATTTGGCAATGGTAAACAGCGACAAAGGCATTACCAACCTTCACGTTCCGAGTGATGTGATTATCGATGCCTCTATGCCCGCAATGATTCGAAATTCTGGAAAAATGTGGAGGCCAGATGGAAAAAGTCACGATACCAAAGCCGTAATTCCAGATAGCAGTTATGCGGGTGTGTACGAAACCACTATCGAATTTTGCAAAAAACACGGCGCTTTTGATCCCACAACTATGGGAACCGTTCCAAACGTAGGTTTGATGGCCCAAAAAGCCGAAGAATATGGAAGCCACGATAAAACTTTTGAAATTTCAACAGATGGAAAAGTTCAGGTTTTGGATGCTTCCGGAAAAGTAATTATTGAGCACACCGTTGAAAAAGGAGATATTTGGAGAATGTGCCAGGTAAAAGATTTGCCAGTTCAGGATTGGGTAAAACTTGCTGTGGAGCGCGCACGAGCTACTGGAAACCCTGCAATTTTTTGGTTGGATGAAAACCGTGCCCACGATGCCGAACTGATAAAAAAAGTAAACAAATATCTTCCCGAATACAATACTGAAGGACTAGAAATTAAAATTCTTTCCCCAGAAAAAGCTACAGAATATACTTTAGAACGCGTAAAAGCTGGAAAAGACACTATTTCAGTAACAGGAAATGTGTTGCGCGATTATTTGACCGACCTCTTCCCTATTTTGGAATTGGGTACAAGTGCAAAAATGCTTTCCATAGTTCCTTTGATGAATGGTGGCGGTTTGTTTGAAACTGGTGCTGGAGGTTCTGCCCCAAAACACGTTGAACAATTTTTAGAGGAAAATCATCTTCGTTGGGATTCTTTAGGCGAGTTTTTGGCTTTGGCAGTTTCCTTGGAACATTTGGGAACCAAGTATGACAATCCAAAAGCAATTATTTTAGCGGACGCTTTGGATGAAGCAACTGAAAAATATCTTGACAACAGCAAATCGCCTTCGCGAAAAGTGAATGAAATTGATAACCGTGGCAGCCATTTTTATTTGGCAATGTATTGGGCGGAAGCACTTTCAAAACAAGATAAAGACGCGGATTTGAAAAAAATCTTCACTCCAATCGCAAGAGAATTGAAGGAAAATGAAGTAAAAATAAATAAAGAGTTGATTGAAGTTCAAGGCCATTCAATAAATATTGGTGGCTATTATGAGCCGACTGATAAATTGGTTTCACAAGCAATGCGACCGAGCAAAACATTTAATAACATACTTTCAGAAATAAAATAAACCCAAAAACGTTTTAAAACCTTCAGGATTCCTGAAGGTTTTTTTATTAAATAATTAAACATTTGAAAAAAATACTCACTTTTCTACTTTTCTTTGGAAGCATTGCAGCCTTCACACAGGAAAAATTTACTATCAGTGGCACTATTTCTGAAGCAGATACAGGTGAGACACTTTTCGGTGTAAACATTCTCATTCCTTCCCTACAGACGGGAACGGTGACCAATCAATACGGTTATTACTCCATTACACTTCCAGAAGGAGATTATGAAATATATTACAGCAGCGTGGGTTTCGCCACACAAAAAATTGAAATTTCCCTTTCCGAAAACATAAAAAAAGATTTTGCACTCGTCACCGATACCGAAAGTTTGGACGAAGTAATTATTAAAGCTAACGGCGAAAAGCTAAATATTCGCAGTTCGCAAATGAGTGCAAATACCCTTTCAACAAGTACCATTAAAAAAATACCCGTTGTTTTGGGCGAAGTTGACGTAATAAAAGCCATAACCCTACTCCCAGGAGTTACAAGCGCTGGTGAAGGCGCCAGTGGTTTCAACGTGCGGGGTGGCGCTGCTGACCAAAATTTGATTTTATTGGACGAAGCCACGCTTTACAATTCTTCACATTTATTCGGCTTCTTTTCTGTTTTCAATCCTGATGCCATTAAAGATTTGACACTTTACAAAGGTGGAATTCCAGCTCGTTATGGCGGACGTATTTCTTCGGTTTTGGATATTTACCAAAAGGATGGAAACAAACGGGAATATCACGCCAGTGGTGGCATTGGCTTGGTTGCAAGCCGTTTATTATTGGAAGGCCCAATTAAAAAAGATGAAGCCTCATTTTTAGTGGGTGGCCGAAGTAGTTATGCGCATCTATTTTTACCGCTTTTTGACAATGACAATGTTGCCTATTTTTATGATTTAAACGCAAAAGTGAGCTACAATCTTAACGATAACAATCGTTTATTTTTATCTGGTTACTTCGGAAGGGATGTTTTTGAAATCTCTGACAGCTTTGCGAATAGCTTTGGAAATACAACGCTCAACCTTCGTTGGAACCATCTTTTTTCAGATAAATTGTTTTCAAACCTGTCACTTATTTATTCAGATTATTACTACGGTTTAGAATTAAAATTTGTAGAATTCAACTTTGACAGCGGTATTAAAAATTTCAATTTGAAATACGATTTCACACATTATATTTCAAACAACGTGGATTTGCGATACGGAATAAACAGTATTTATTACAAATTTAATCCGGGAGATGTAACGCCAACTACTGAGGATTCTGGAATCAATCCCTTTAAACTTACCGATAAGTACGCTTGGGAAAATGCAGTGTATGCAGATGCCGAAATTGAAGTTTCTGATAAAATCTCCATTCAAGCGGGACTTCGTTTGTCAACTTTTAACCGTTTGGGACAGGATGAATTGTTTTTGTACGAAAAGGACAACCCAATAATTTATAATGAAAGTTTAAACATTTATCAAAAAGCGAAGCCAATTGATACCGTTTCATTCAGTAGAAGTGAGACCATAAAATCCTTCGCAAATTTGGAACCGCGTTTTGCTGTTTCTTATTTATTGAATGATGATTCTTCAATAAAAGCTAGTTACAATAGGATGACCCAGTATATTCATTTGATAAGTAATACAACTTCTCCGACACCGTTTGATATTTATGCGCCCAGCGGAAAATATATTGAGCCGCAATTAGGAGATCAAATAGCATTGGGTTATTTCAGAAATTTTAAAAATTATTCTCTGGAAGTAGAAACTTTTTACAAAAAAGTAAAAAACCGATTGGATTACGTAGACGATGCGGACCTGATCGCCAATGAGGCTGTGGAACAAATACTTTTAAATGGTGAAGCAAGAGCATACGGACTGGAAATACTTTTCAGAAAAAATACTGGAAAATTTCAAGGTTGGGTGGCCTATACCCTTTCAAAAAGCGAACAAAGAACCCCTGGAAGAACTTCCATTGAAAGTGGAATAAACAATGGCGAATGGTATAATTCGCCTTGGGACAAAACACACGACATTTCAATAACAGGTCAATACGAACTTTCAAAAAAATGGTCGTTTGGTGCAAATTTTATCTTTCAAACAGGAATTCCAACCACATATCCAGAAGGGCAATATGAATACAATGGTGTGGTTGTACCAGTTTATGAAGCACGAAATAGCAGTAGACTTTCATCATACAACCGACTGGATTTTTCAGCAACTTGGATCCCAAAACCTGAAAGCACAAAACGTTGGAAAGGTGAATGGGTTTTTAGTATTTACAACGTTTACAACCGTAAAAATGCCGCCTCAATTTCTTTTCGAGAGAATACGGATATTGGTCAAAACGAGGCCGTTCGACTTTCAATTTTTGGGATAATCCCTTCAGTAACCTATAACTTTAAATTTTAAGATCATGAAGAAGTTGTTTTTATTGGTGATTTTCTTCGGAATTTTTTCTTCTTGTGAAGATGTTATTGACGTAGAGCTTAATACAGCTCCGCCTAGATTGGTAATTGAAGCTAACTGTAACAAAAACATTAACGAAGATCAAGTTCAAGCAAGAGTGAAATTGACAACTACGAAGCCATTTTTCGGAAATGAAAATACTGTTATTGATGATGCTGAAGTAAGAATAATTACTGAAGAAGGATATATTATAAATCTCGAATATTTTAACAATGGTAATTATTCGGCACCTTTCCCTATAGAAACTGGAAAAGATTACAGGTTAGAAGTTATCTATAATGGCGAGACATATAGCGCAACTGAGCAATTGTATAAAGTTTCACCATTGGAATTTGTTGAACAACGCGATGATGGAGGATTTACGGGGGAAGATATTGAACTGAAGGCGTTTTTTACAGATCCAGCTGATGAAAGAAATTTTTATTTTTTTGAAGGACTATCAGAAAGAGGCGATGAATTAGATGTATATAATGACGAATTTTTTAATGGTAATACCATTTTCGGATATTATTTAGTCGAAGATTTAGCTCCCGCAGACGAGGTGCAATTTAATATATATGGCGTAAGTGAAGCGTATTACAACTTTATGTTTATACTTTTACAGCAAACCAGCGACCAAGGCGGTGGCCCATTTGAAACGCAGCCTGCAACCGTTCGTGGAAATATTATAAATGAAACAAATCCTGATAATTTTCCATTGGGTTATTTTAGAGTTTCAGAAGTTTCTACGCTTAATTACATTGTACAGTAATCTATATTATTCATTTTACGTAATTAATTACCCCTCCTAACGAGGCTAGGGGAATGTTTTTTATAAATTTACAATATGGCTTTTCATAAAACAACAGAGTCCGATTCAAAATACAATCATTTGGAAAAAATGAGCGTCTCTGAATTGCTTCAAAACATAAATAACGAAGATAAAACTGTTGCTTATTCTGTTGAGAAATCACTTCCGCAGATTGAAAAACTTACAGAAAAAGTTGTAGAAAAATTGAAAGATGGAGGAAGGCTTTTCTATATTGGCGCCGGCACCAGCGGCCGTTTGGGAATTGTTGATGCAAGCGAATGCCCACCAACCTTTGGGGTCTCTCATGACCTGGTTATTGGTTTAATTGCAGGTGGAGACACAGCCATCAGAAAAGCAGTAGAATTTGCTGAAGATTCAAAAAATCAAGGCTGGGAAGATCTTCAGAAAGAAAACATTTCAGAAAAAGATATTGTAATTGGAATTGCGGCATCAGGAACTACGCCTTATGTAATTGGCGCTTTAAAAAAATGTAATGAAAACAATATCCCGACGGGATGTATAACTTGTAATGAGGGAAGTCCTTTGGCTACTACGGC
>CAWBKZ010000003.1:72500-278372 GCA_963789545.1 uncultured Flavobacteriaceae bacterium
AGTTCCCCGGGTTTGCCTCCTTGCGGATACTATGTCTTCAACATAGTGGGTTGCCCCATTCGGATACCTGCGGATCAACTTGTATGTGCCAATCCCCGCAGCTTTTCGCAGCTTATCACGTCCTTCTTCGCCTCTGAGAGCCTAGGCATTCCCCATACGCCCTTATTTTGCTTATTGTACTTTTTGCTCTTTTAATGAGTTATTCAAATATTTTGGTATGCCCGAAGCATACCTCTTTATTATTACTTTTCTCGTATTCTTTATTTCCAATATGTCAATGAACTGTCCGGACCCCCGTATCTCCCAGGCCCGGATAACGGGCAGCTAATGGAAGACAACGGTTGTTGTCCCTGGTGGAGAATATCGGAGTCGAACCGATGACCTCCTGCGTGCAAGGCAGGCGCTCTAGCCAGCTGAGCTAATCCCCCATTTCTCTAGTGATGAGTTATGAGTGATGAGTTATGAGTGACACAACCCTCCAACTCGCTTCTAGAATTTCCTTCAATATGTATTTAATGAACGTATATTTCCGAAGAAATATTCTTTTCAACTTTCGATTTCGATTTAAGATTCGATTTCGATCGTAGTCCCAGGCAGACTCGAACTGCCGACCTCTACATTATCAGTGTAGCGCTCTAACCAGCTGAGCTATGGGACTCTGTAATCGGCCCCAATGTTCAGTGTTCAGTATTCAGTTTTGATATACTGAGACTTGACCTGTTGACCATAATATTATAAAATTGACAGCTAAACCAAGCAAGACCCCTTCGCTTTTCAATATAAGAGCCTTCTCTTGTTGAATTTTCGGTCGTCTTTCTCTAGAAAGGAGGTGTTCCAGCCGCACCTTCCGGTACGGCTACCTTGTTACGACTTAGCCCCAGTTACCAGCTTCACCCTAGGCCGCTCCTCGCGGTGACGGACTTCAGGTGCTTCCAGCTTCCATGGCTTGACGGGCGGTGTGTACAAGGCCCGGGAACGTATTCACCGGATCATGGCTGATATCCGATTACTAGCGATTCCAGCTTCACGGGGTCGAGTTGCAGACCCCGATCCGAACTGAGACAGGTTTTGTGGATTCGCTCCGCCTTGCGGCGTGGCTGCCCATTGTACCTGCCATTGTAGCACGTGTGTGGCCCAGGACGTAAGGGCCGTGATGATTTGACGTCATCCCCACCTTCCTCGCGGTTTGCACCGGCAGTCTCGTTAGAGTTCCCATCTTTACATCGCTGGCAACTAACGACAGGGGTTGCGCTCGTTATAGGACTTAACCTGACACCTCACGGCACGAGCTGACGACAACCATGCAGCACCTTGCAGTCTGTCCGAAGAAGGGGGTGTTTCCACCCCTGTCAGACTACATTTAAGCCCTGGTAAGGTTCCTCGCGTATCATCGAATTAAACCACATGCTCCACCGCTTGTGCGGGCCCCCGTCAATTCCTTTGAGTTTCATTCTTGCGAACGTACTCCCCAGGTGGGATACTTATCACTTTCGCTTGGCCACCCAGCACACCAATGTGCGCCGGACAGCTAGTATCCATCGTTTACGGCGTGGACTACCAGGGTATCTAATCCTGTTCGCTCCCCACGCTTTCGTCCATCAGCGTCAATGCATTGTTAGTGACCTGCCTTCGCAATCGGTATTCTATGTAATATCTAAGCATTTCACCGCTACACTACATATTCTAGCCACTTCACAACGATTCAAGGCGACCAGTATCAATGGCAGTTCTACAGTTGAGCTGCAGAATTTCACCACTGACTTAGACGCCCGCCTACGGACCCTTTAAACCCAATGATTCCGGATAACGCTCGGATCCTCCGTATTACCGCGGCTGCTGGCACGGAGTTAGCCGATCCTTATTCGTACGGTACCGTCAAGCCCCCACACGTGGGGGTGTTTCTTCCCGTAAAAAAGCAGTTTACAACCCATAGGGCAGTCTTCCTGCACGCGGCATGGCTGGATCAGGCTCCCGCCCATTGTCCAATATTCCTCACTGCTGCCTCCCGTAGGAGTCTGGTCCGTGTCTCAGTACCAGTGTGGGGGATCCCCCTCTCAGGGCCCCTACCCATCGTTGCCTTGGTATGCCGTTACCATACCAACTAGCTAATGGGACGCATGCCCATCTCTTACCGATAAATCTTTACTATATATCAAATGCTCTCAATATGGACTATGGGGCATTAATCCAAGTTTCCCTGGGCTATTCCCCTGTAAAGGGTAGATTGCATACGCGTTACGCACCCGTGCGCCGGTCTCAAAGGTGCAAGCACCCTCTACCCCTCGACTTGCATGTGTTAGGCCTGCCGCTAGCGTTCATCCTGAGCCAGGATCAAACTCTTCATCGTATAATCTTCAATAATATTGCGACCATACACCAAAAGAGCCCGACTCTCAAAAAAATCTCAGGGATTCTCACTTAGTTTAGTTTTCTTTGTTGACCAACCACCCTTTCAAGTGGCGGTCTACGCTGTCAATTTCAATATCTCAATGAACTTTTGTTCTTTTTTTGCTCGCTTTCAAATCGTGTTTTGTAGTCACTCATTGTTTTAGCGGGTGCAAATGTACAACTCTTTTTTAATCCTGCAATACTTTTTAAAAAATATTTCAAAAATTTATAAGAGCGTTGTTTTTTGCTTGGCTGAACATAACTATTTGTTCTTTTAAGCGGGTGCAAATATAGATTGCTTTTTCAATCCCACAAACTTAATTGACGTTTATTTTGAATTATTTTTTCGCCAAATAACTAAGCGTTTGAAAAGACATAACTTAGCTTGTAAAATAATTTTATCCTGCTTTATACCTTAATATATATACTATTTTTGAAATTGTGACAGCGTTAAGGATTGAACGGTATGTTTGAGCTCTCTCAATGCGCTCTTTTAGCACATTGGGAAGCGAGTAGTGAAAGCCTGACCGTTAACCGCAAAACGGTTAACGGTAACGTCCAAAAAATAAAAATAATCCATAAATAGTATATTGTAAACCGCCGAAAGTAATAGTATCTTTGCACTCTAAAATTTTTCAGTATATGATAGCCATTACCCTACCAGACGGAAGTGTAAAGCATTTTGATGCAGGTGTTACGCCTATGGACGTAGCCAAAAATATTAGCGAAGGATTTGCGCGAAACGTGATTTCAGCATCGTTTAATGATATAACTATTGAAACGACCACCCCATTAACCGAGGATGGAAGCCTTGTACTATATACGTGGAATAATGACGAAGGGAAAAAAGCTTTCTGGCATTCTTCTGCACATATACTTGCTCAGGCTTTGGAGCAATTATATCCTGGAATCAAATTGACTATCGGCCCTGCTATTGAAAATGGGTTTTATTACGATGTGGATTTTGGCGACAAAACCATTTCAGAAAAAGATCTTAAAGAGATTGAAGATAAAATGCTAGAGATAGCACGCGGCAAACATGAGTTTTCGATTCGGGATTCTTCAAAAGCAGATGCGCTCCAGTATTACAAAAAACAAGGGAACGAATACAAAGTAGAGCTGATTGAAAATCTGGAAGACGGAACAATTACTTTCTGCGATCACGATACATTTACAGATTTATGTCGCGGCGGACATATTCCAAATACTGGTATTGTAAAAGCGATAAAACTAATGAGCATTGCCGGTGCCTATTGGCGAGGAGACGAGAAAGAACAAACAACTTACACGTATATATGGAATCAGTTTTCCGAAACAAAAGGATTTAACCGAATATCTGGAATTATTGGAAGAGGCCAAAAAACGTGACCACAGAAAACTGGGGAAGGAACTTGAGCTTTTTACTTTTTCACAAAAAGTTGGGCAAGGTCTTACCACTTTGGTTGCCAAAAGGAGCTGCTTTGCGCGAAAGACTTGAAAATTTTCTAAAAAAAGCTCAGAAAAAAGCAGGCTATGAAATGGTGGTTACTCCACATATTGGTCAAAAAGAACTTTATGTTACTTCTGGCCACTATGCAAAATATGGCGCAGATAGTTTTCAACCCATAAAAACTCCAAACGAAGGCGAAGAGTTTTTGTTAAAACCGATGAACTGCCCGCATCACTGCGAAATTTATAATAGTAAGCCTTGGTCCTATAAAGATCTTCCAAAGCGTTTTGCTGAATTCGGAACCGTATACCGTTACGAACAGAGTGGTGAGCTGCACGGTTTGACTCGTGTTCGTGGTTTTACCCAAGATGATGCGCATATTTTCTGTACGCCGGAACAATTGGATGATGAATTCAAAAAAGTAATTGATTTGGTTCTTTATGTATTCGGATCATTAGGTTTTGAAAATTTTACTACACAAGTTTCATTAAGAGATCCGGAAAAGCCAGAAAAATATATTGGAAGTCTTGAAAACTGGGAAAAAGCAGAAAAAGCAATTATAAGCTGCGGTAAATGACAAAGGGCTTGATTATGTAATCGAATAAGGTGAAGCGGCATTTTACGGCCCTAAACTGGATTTTATGGTGAAAGATGCCTTGGGTAGAAGTTGGCAATTAGGAACCATACAAGTAGATTACAACCTTCCGGAACGTTTTGAATTGGAGTATAAAGGCAGTGATAATGAAATGCACCGACCTGTTATGATCCACCGTGCTCCTTTTGGAAGTATGGAGCGTTTTGTGGCAATTTTATTGGAGCACACCGGCGGAAACTTTCCGCTTTGGTTGATGCCAGAACAGGTGAGTATATTGTCATTAAGTGAAAAATATGAAAAATACGCACAAAAAGTTTTAAATTTCCTTGAAAATGACGAAATTCGCGCCCTTGTTGACAACCGGAACGAGACAATTGGCAAGAAAATCAGGGAGGCTGAAATGAACAAAATCCCGTATATGTTGATTGTTGGTGAGCAGGAAGAAAAAGATGGAACGGTTTCTGTACGTAAACACGGTGAAGGTGATTTGGGTACAATGACCCCCAAAGCCTTTTCAGAATTGATTCAACAGGAAATAAAAGAATGAATCGAAAGAATTTAATGTTTAACTAAAATATAATAAGCCATAGCAATACGAAGAAAAAGAAGTAGAGGCCCTGCAAGGGTAATTAAAGAAGATCAACACAGAATCAACGGAAAGATTCGTGCAGAAGAAGTACGCCTTGTAGGAGATAATGTGGAAATAGGAGTGTATCCTTTAAGAAAAGCACGTGAAATTGCTGAAGAGCAAGAACTTGATCTTGTAGAAATTTCACCGAATGCAAATCCGCCAGTTTGCAAAGTAATAGACTATAAAAAGTTTGTTTACGAACAGAAAAAACGTGAAAAGGCACTAAAAGCCAAAGCAACCAAGGTTACCATTAAGGAAATCAGGTTTGGGCCCAATACCGATGATCACGATTACGATTTTAAAAAGAAACACGGTGAAAAGTTTTTGCAGGAAGGTTCTAAATTAAAAGCATATGTTTTCTTTAAAGGACGTTCCATTATTTATAAAGACCAAGGTGAAATCTTGCTTTTGCGACTTGCCCGGGACCTTGAGGAATTTGGAAAAGTAGAGCAAATGCCAAAACTGGAAGGCAAACGAATGATTATGTTCATTGCCCCTAAAAAGAAATAACACTTCATTTTTCAAAAGAAATTGAAGTTCACAATAAAGCGAAGTAATTAATAAAAAGTAGGAAACATGCCGAAACAAAAAACAAAATCCAGTGCTAAAAAGCGTTTTAAGCTTACAGGTACTGGTAAAATCAAAAGAAAGCATGCGTTTAAAAGCCACATCTTAACAAAGAAGAGCAAAAAACGCAAACTTGCATTGACCCATGATGGGTTGGTGGACAAGGCCGACGAAAGCAATGTTAAGCAAATGCTTCGAATGAAGTAATACCGCTTAACCGGTTAAAACAATTATTTAAACCCTGGAGTAGTGCAATAAAAGTATTCACATAGATGAATCGCCTGCTACAAAAAAATTAAAATTATGCCAAGATCAGTAAATTCAGTTGCGAAGAGAGCCCGCAGAAAAAAGGTTCTTAAACAAGCCAAAGGTTACTTTGGAAGACGTAAAAACGTATGGACGGTTGCTAAAAACGCTGTGGACAAAGCAATGCTTTATTCATACCGTGACCGCCGTGCAAAAAAGAGAAATTTCAGATCCTTATGGATTACCCGTATCAACGCGGGTGCAAGACAGCATGGAATGTCTTATTCACAATTTATGGGAAGTTTAAAAAGCAGTGGAATCGAACTTAACCGTAAGGTTTTGGCAGATTTGGCGATGAATCACCCAGAGGCTTTTGCCGCAATCGTAAAAAAAGTAAAATAAGACATTAACTATATTATTTCGCCTAAAAAACCGCTTCAGTAATGAGGCGGTTTTTTTATGTAATAAAACCAGCTAAAGAAGTTTCAGTATCTTCGTTAAAAATAAACGAATGGTTCGTTCTGTAACTCTTCTTTTTATAGTGCTTTTCATTTCAGAAGGTTTTCTTTTTGCTCAAAAAGGAACAGGGAAATTGTACAGAATAGACAGGTACGAATCTATCTATCTTCCTCTCGGAAAGATTTCCTTTGCTGATAAACTAATTGAATACAAAGTTGGGACGCCCCCACCCATTCAAAAATACAGGGATAGTGTGCAGTGCCTTCACGAACCGAATTACAAAAATTACCAAACCCCAAATTTCATTTCGTTGGGTTGTGGCGGTAGTTTAACAGTTGAATTTACAGACAATGGTTTTATGAATTTGCCGGGCGATGACCTTTATCTGTTTGAAGTTGGCCCTTCAAAAGAACCCGCCAAAGTGGAAATTTCACAGAATGGTATCGATTGGATTTATGCAGGAAAAATTGCAGGTGGAAAGTCATCCATAGATTTAAATAAAGAAGGAATCGATGATGAAACCATTTTTTATTTTCTTAAGATTACCGATTTAAAAGATCTCTGCAAAAGCAAAAGTGCAGGAGCAGACTTAGACGCTATTGGAGCCATAAACAGTGTTATAAAACTTACTATAAACGCTGATGTTCTGTTTGATGTTGCAAAATATGACTTAAAAGAAACTGCAATGCAAGGTCTCGATTCTTTGGCAAAAACGATTAGACAAGTAGATAAAGCAACAATATTGGTGGAAGGACATACCGATAGTGACGGTGAAGAAAATTTAAATATGATACTTTCTGAAAATAGATGCATTTCAGTAAAAAATAGATTGTCGGAATTTTTTGGTGAAGAGGCTCTCTATGAATTTGAAATAAAACCCTACGGTGAAAGCAAACCTCGCGTTCCAAATGATTCTGAAGAAAACAAACAACTAAACAGATGCGTGGAAATTACAGTAAAGCCGCCTAAGGATTATTATGAAAGTCTAAAGAAGGGTTAAGTTTTCTGCTTCTTCTTCTTAGCAGCTGGAAACAATACATTGTTCAAAATAAGTCTGTAGCCTGGTGAATTTGGGTGTAACGCCAATTCAGTCTTTGCATCCCCTACTCTATGTTGATAATCCTCTGGGTCATGGCCACCGTAAAAAGTAAAGAACCCTTTTCCTTTTATTCCGTGGATATATCGCGCTTCGCCATTGCTTTTGTTTTCGCCCATTACCAAAACATTACTTTTAATTTCATCTGGATCAAAGGAGGTAGTCTGTCCCATAAAACCTTTTACTAAGGCAGTATGGTTCTGGCAAAGCATCGTCGGGATCGGGTCCCATTTTGCAGAATAATCCATTAAAGTAAAGTAATCTGACTCTTTTGCAATTCTGCGTTTTTCGGTCATATCAATACTGGAAAACTCATAGACCATTGGACTGCGTTCTAAAATATAATCTTTAAAAGCAAATGTTCTGTTGTAATCTATTTTGCTTTGATAACCGGGTTCACTTGGGTCACCGTCAAACATGGGTTCGCAAATATCAACACCTTCAGCGGAAAGGGCAATATCAAAACTATCGGTGGCGCTACACATCGCAAACATAAACCCGCCACCAATTACATAATCGCGTATTTTCTTTGCCACATCCAGTTTTGCTTCGGAAACTTTATTGTAACCCAATTTTGAAGCTAATGCTTCGGCTTTAGCCTTTTCTTCAATATACCATGGCGCAGAACGATATGCACGGTAAAATTTACCATATTGTCCCGTAAAGTCCTCGTGGTGCAAGTGAAGCCAATCGTAAAGAATCAGCTGATCGCCCAATACTTCTTCATCGTAAATTACTGTGTAAGGAATTTCAGCATACGTCAAAACCATCGTAACCGCATCATCCCACGGAAGATTTCCTTTAGGTGAATAGACTGCAATTTTTGGGGCTTTTTCCAAAACGACGGCATCCATATTTTTGGAGGGACTACTTATATCAGTAAGAATTTGTTCGGTTTTACTATCGGAAATCACTTCAAAGGAAACCCCGCGAATCTGGCATTCCTTTTGAATTTCTGGAGAATCGGGCATCAAAAAAGAACCACCTCTGTAATTTAGCAACCATTTTACTTTTTGCTGTTTTTCCAAAACCCAATAGGTAATCCCGTATGCTTTTAGATGTTCCTTTTGGCTTTCGGCATCCATAGGAATAAGTATGTAGGAAGCAGAAGCTTTTATTGAAAAAAGAAGTAAAAATATGATTGCAACGTATTTCGGCATAATAAATATTTCGAAAAAATGAAATGATAAGATTTCCGCATTAGCGGGAATAAATATAACGACAATTTCTAAGCCAAAGTACCTATGGAGTATTAAAACGGTACATCATTATCTTCTTCAATGGAAAAATCATCATTCATGGAACTTCCGAAAGCTTCGTTTGGTGATGGCAGATTTTTGGTTTTAAAAGTGTCATCATTAGCCGCATCGTTCATTCTGGAATGGATTTCCATAGGTGTATCAAAATTATCGAGACTTTCAAACTTACCGAGGTGGCCGATGAATTTTAAGCGAATTTCATCCAAACCTCCATTACGATGCTTTGCTACAATGAATTCTGCTTGTCCAGCTGTTGGTGTATGTTCTTCATCATCCCACTCATCGATTTTATAATATTCGGGTCTATAAATAAAAGATACAATATCGGCATCTTGCTCAATTGCTCCAGATTCTCGAAGGTCAGAAAGTAAAGGGCGTTTGCTGCCACCTCGGGTTTCGACGGCTCGAGATAACTGGGAAAGTGCTATTACAGGAATGTTCAATTCCTTAGCCAGTGCTTTTAGGTTTCTTGAAATAGTAGAAATTTCCTGTTCCCGATTCCCTCCTTTTTGGCTTCCACCAGCGGTCATCAACTGCAAATAATCTACAACTATTAGCTTAATGCCATGTTGTGATGAAAGTCTTCTGGCCTTTGCGCGTAAATCAAAAATGGAAAGTGAAGGAGTATCATCTATAAATAATGGTGCTTTTTCTAGACCTTTCACTTTTACATTTAATTGTTCCCATTCGTGTTTTTCTAGGTTTCCAGTACGTAGTTTTTCGGAACTTAAATGTGTTTCAGAAGAAATTAATCGCGTTATTAATTGCACAGAAGACATTTCCAAAGAGAAAAAAGCAACAGGAATATTGTGTTCCACGGCAATGTTCCGAGCCATAGAAAGGGTCAATGCGGTTTTTCCCATACCTGGACGGGCAGCAATGATAATCAAATCACTCGGTTGCCAGCCCGAAGTAAGTTTATCAACCTTTGCAAAACCTGAAGGCACTCCAGAAAGTCCTTCTTTATTGGCTATTTCCTCAATTCTTTTCTTGGCTTGAATTACAAGATTTTGCGCAGTTTCGGAAGAACGTTTAATATTTCCTTGGGTAACTTCGTATAATTTTGCTTCAGCATTATCCAAAAGGTCAAAAACATCGGTGCCTTCATTATAGGAATCCTCAATTATTTCGTTTGAAATTTTTATCAAACTTCGCTGAATATATTTCTGAAGAATAATACGTGCATGGAACTCAATATGTGCCGAAGAGGACACTTTTTGGGTCAATTGAATCAAATAAAACTCACCTCCCACAAGATCAAGCTTTCCTTGCTTCTTAAGCTTCGTAGAAACGGTTAATAAGTCCACTGGTTGGCTGTCTTCAAACAAATTATGAATGGCTTCAAAAATATGTTGATGTGCCTGTTTGTAAAAAACCTCAGAATGTAAGATATCTATTACTTCGTCAACGCCTTTTTTGTCAATCATCAAAGCTCCGAGCACAACTTCTTCTAAATCAAGAGCTTGTGGGGGAATTTTTCCTTTTTCAAGTGATATGACCTGTGCAGAACGGGTTGAAAAACTGGTTTGAGGCTTGATTTTTTCCATTATGCGAATGTAAAGAAAATGTTAAGAGAAAGGAATGATTTTTATCAGTACGATATTAACCATTGTTTAACAATTGAACTGTTGAAAACTCCAATATATTGTTGATAACCCAAAAAAAAATCCAAGGTTCTCACCTCGGATTTACGTAATGCAAAGCTATAGTTCAATTTAACTTTTGAACTCTCCCATTTCTAAATATTTTTCCATCCTATTTTTTACCAAATCGGTTGGGGATAACATTTTTAATGTTTTATACGACTTGTCAATTGCTCCAGCAACGGTAATAAAAGTTTTCTCACGATTACTATGAGCTCCGCCTAATGGTTCCTTTACTATTTCGTCAATAAGCTTTAGTTTTTTCATATCGACAGAAGTCAGTTTTAGTGCTTCGGCCGCTTGTTCCTTAAATTCCCAGCTTCGCCAAAGAATAGAAGAACAACTTTCTGGGGATATTACAGAGTACCAAGTGTTTTCGAGCATCAATACTTTATCGCCCACACCAATACCCAAAGCGCCTCCACTTGCACCTTCTCCAATAATCACAACAATAATGGGCACTTTTAAACGTGTCATTTCCAATATATTTCTGGCAATGGCTTCGCCTTGTCCTCTTTCTTCTGCTTCTAAACCTGGGAATGCTCCGGGAGTATCTACTAAACAAACTACAGGAATGTTAAATTTTTCGGCAGACTTCATTAAACGTAATGCTTTTCTGTAACCTTCTGGGTTAGCCATTCCGAAATTTCTGAATTGACGGGTTTTAGTATTGTATCCTTTTTGCTGGCCAACGAACATATAACTTTGATCGCCTATTTTACCAAGACCGCCTACCATCGCTTTATCATCCTTAAAACCCCGGTCGCCGTGAAGCTCTAAAAAAGAATCCCCACAAATGGCTTTTATATAATCCATTGTGTAGGGACGGTCGGGATGACGGGAAAGCTGCACACGTTGCCACGGTGTAAGGTTTTTGTAAATTTCCTTTTTGGTTTCGTTCAGTTTTTTTTCAATCTGTTTACAGGTGTTTGTAACATCTACATCGCTCTCTTCGCCAATAAGGCAAGCCTTTTCATATTGTTCTTGTAATTCTTTTATAGGGAGTTCAAAATCAAGATATTCCATAATTTTTTTCCTTCTTTTTATAAAGGTTGGTGTACAAAGATAAAATTTTGTTTTAGGTGTTATGCAATCTTCTTCTTTTTCTTTCTTGTGTAATTTTAATGATACCGTTTGTAATAACAGTAAGCAAAATTATAATTGCTCCATAATAGAATTGGGGACTCATATTTTCAGAATCGCCCAAAACAATGAGTGCCAAAATAATACCGTAAACAGGTTCCATATTTATAGTAAGCATTACAGTGTAAGGGCTTATCCATTTCATTACGTGTATGGAGGCAATAAAAGCATAGGCAGTACAGGCCGAAGCCAAAATTACAAGATATATCCAATCGTGAGCGGACACAGTAAAAAAATCTGCAGTAAACTTGCCTGCAAACGCTAAATAAATCGAAATTCCCAGCACGCCAAACATCAATTCATAAAAAGATATTACTGATGCTTTGTGCTTCAACACAAATTTTCCATTGATTACCGAAAATAGCGCACTTAAAAATGCTGAAATTAACGCTAGTATAATTCCTAAAGTATAAGAACCTTCAACATCAAAGATTATATAAAGCCCCACTATAACAATAATGCCGAACAATACTTCATAAAAAATAATTTTTCTTTTATAGAATACGGGTTCAAGTATGGAAGCGAAAAAAGCTCCCGTTGAAAGAACAGCAAGCGTCACTGAAACGTTAGAAGCTTTAATTGCCCCGAAAAAGGTGAGCCAGTGTAAGGCAATTAGGATTCCGCCCAAGGCAAAACCCGACAATGTTTTTAAAGAAAATTTCAGTTTTTCTTTTCTAAATTTAATAAATAAGAAAATAATAAACGTTGCCAAAAGCATCCGGTACCAAACCAATGGAATGGCTTCCAAGGAAATCAAAGCTCCCAAAACCGCAGTGAATCCCCAAATGAAAACTATAAAATGTAGATGAAGATAGTTGAGGAGCTTATCGTTTCGCATTTCTTAAAAGATAGATTGCCAATATACCAAACACGAAATTTGGAAACCAAGTTGCTATTAGCGGAGAAAAGGTACTTTGTTCAGCCATAGTACCAAATATTTTGTCAAAAAATATAAAAACCATACCAATACTTATTCCAATGGCAAGGTTCACGCCCATTCCGCCACGTCTTTTTACAGAAGAAACCGCAACTGCTATAATGGTTAAAATATAAGCAGAGACCGGTAAACTCCAGCGTTTGTAGCGAACCACCTCATACCGATTGATGTATGAGGAACCCCGTGCTTTTTCCTTTTTAATAAAATCATTAAGCTCAAAAAAATTAAGTGTCTCTGCAATGTATATAGTTGGAGTCAAATCTTCCATAGTAAAAGAGAAAACCGTGTCCAGTCTGTGCTGGCTTTCTAAGACATCACTAGTTTCTCCTATTTTTCGCTTGCTGTAATTAAAGAGTGTATATGTACTATCCTTATCGTTGAATTTTATTTGACCCGCAGCAATTTTATAGGTCATTTTGTTACCCTCAAAATGTTCCAAAGTGAAATTGCTGCCAATTTTTTCGGCCACATTAAAATAACTTACATATAAATAATCATTGTCGTTTATCTGAGTGTAGACATTACTTTTTTCCCTATCACTTCTTCCTTTATTGAAATATTTCCACGCAAATTCATTAAAGCCTTTACTTGCTTTTGGTGCAAGATACATACTAAAAACTAATGCAGCCGCACATACAATTGTTGCTCCAATTATATAAGGGCGAAGAAACCTGTAATAGGAAACCCCACTACTCAAAAAGGCTATTACCTCTGTATTATTAGCCAGTTTTGATGTGAACCAAATAACAGAAAGGAAAAGAAACAACGGAAATAATAGGTTCGCAAAATAGATAGTGAAATTGTAGAGATAGATAAGCACCTCTGTCAACGGCACTTCATTTTCAAGGATTTTGTCAATCTTTTCTGCGAGGTGTACTGTTATCCCGATAGGTATAAAAAGTAATAGAAGGAGCGTAAAAGTGCCCAAATATTTATTTAATATGTATCTATCTAGTATGCTGAGCATATTACAATCTTTGATCCAGTTTTTTGACCATCCCTTTTTTCCATTCGGTAAAAGTACCCGCTAAGATATGTTTTCTGGCCTCACGAACCAACCACAAATAAAATCCTAGGTTGTGGATTGTGGCAATTTGCCTTCCCAACATTTCGTTCACCGTAAACAAATGCCGAAGATAGGCTTTACTATAATCTGTATCTACCCAAGTAATTCCCATTTGGTCAATTACTGAAAGATCAGCTTCCCACTTTTTGTTTTTGATATTTATAATGCCCTCTGAAGTGAAAAGCATTCCGTTTCGTCCATTTCGTGTAGGCATTACACAATCAAACATATCAATACCTAGTGCAATATTTTCCAAAAGATTCACAGGAGTACCAACACCCATTAAATAACGTGGTTTTTCCTTTGGAAGTATTTCAGTAACAACCGCCGTCATTTCATACATTTCATCAGCTGGTTCACCTACGGAAAGTCCCCCAATTGCATTTCCTTCAGCTCCAACCGAAGCAATGTATTCGGCAGATTGTCTTCTTAAATCTTTATAAGTACTTCCCTGCACAATCGGAAAGAAAGTTTGCTCGTAATCATACTTTAAAGGTGTTTTTTCTAAATGTTGTATGCAGCGATCCAACCAACGATGTGTCATATGCATAGATCGCTTTGCGTAATTGTACTCGCAAGGGTATGGAGTACACTCATCAAAAGCCATAATAATATCAGCACCAATGGTTCGTTGGATTTCCATTACATTTTCAGGAGTGAAAACATGGTAACTGCCGTCAATATGACTTTTAAACTTAACACCTTCCTCTTTAATTTTTCTATTTGCCGAAAGGGAATAAACTTGATAGCCACCACTATCTGTCAATATATTACGATCCCAGTTAATAAATTTATGGATTCCGCCAGCTTTTTCAAGAACCGGCATTTGTGGTCTTAGATACAAATGATAGGTATTCCCAAGAATTATATCAGGGTTTATATCTTCCTTCAACTCGCGCTGATGCACGCCTTTTACTGTTCCAACGGTTCCAACAGGCATAAATATTGGGGTTTCAATCACTCCGTGATCTGTAGTTATTGTTGCGGCGCGTGCGCTGCTTTGTAAATCTGTGGCTTCTAATTTAAAGTGCATTCAGCAATTTTTATTGAGGGGGCAAAGATAACTTTATAATTCTGAATTGGGAATTCTGAATTCAGAATTGAAGCCGCATGTTAACAAAACCTTCAAATCGTTAATAAAAGCACCTGCATCAACTTTGAACCGCTTGCTGAATGCCTTACTTTTGACACTGAAAATTAAAACTAATTATGGCAGATTACAAAGCACTCGAAGATTTGGTAGTTCAAGTCCGAAGAGATATTTTACGGCAAGTACATAAAGTAAATTCCGGGCATCCTGGAGGTTCGTTGGGGTGTACCGAATTTTTTGTGGCACTCTACAATGAATTGATGGAAAGAAATGAAAATTTCACAATGGACGGCATTGGTGAAGACCTCTTCTTCCTCTCAAACGGACATATTTCTCCAGTTTTTTATAGTGTTTTGGCAAGAGCTGGATATTTTCCCATTGAAGAATTGAATACCTTCCGTCTTTTAAATTCACGTTTGCAGGGCCATCCAACTACACACGAAGGTTTGCCAGGTATTCGCATGGCCTCTGGTTCTTTAGGGCAAGGTATTTCAGTTTCAATTGGAGCAGCTCTTACAAAAAAACTCAACAAAGACAAGCATTTAATTTACACCCTTTGCGGCGATGGAGAATTGCAGGAAGGTCAAAACTGGGAAGCGATAATGTATGCTGCCGGAAATAACGTGGACAACCTGATTGTAACCATCGATTTAAACGGACAACAGATTGATGGTTCTACCGAGAATGTACTTCCCTTGGGAAATGTAAAAGCGAAATTTGAAGCTTTCGGTTGGGATGTAATGGATATTGAAAAAGGAAACGATTTAAAAGCTATCGTTGCTGGAATGAAGAAAGCCAAAGAAAAAACCGGCAACGGAAAACCAGTTTGCGTTTTGCTGCATACAGTAATGGGTAACGGCGTTGATTTTATGATGCACACGCACGACTGGCACGGAAAAGCTCCAAATGACCAACAGTTGGAAACAGCGCTTTCACAAAACCCTGTAACCTTGGGAGATTATTAAAATTGAAAATAGTTCAGATGAAAAAATACACAGATACAGGTAAAAAAGATACACGTTCAGGTTTTGGAGATGGATTGACGGAACTTGGAAAGAAAAATAAAAATGTTGTTGCGCTTTGCGCAGATCTTACAGGTTCACTTAAAAATGGATGAATTTAAAGAAAACCATCCGGAACGTTTCTTTCAAATAGGAATTGCCGAAGCAAATATGATTGGAATTGCTGCGGGAATGACTATTGGCGGGAAAATTCCTTTTACTGGAACTTTTGCGAATTTTTCTACAGGAAGAGTTTATGATCAAATTCGTCAAAGTGTTGCTTATAGTGGTAAAAATGTAAAAATATGTGCTTCTCACGCTGGTATTACTTTAGGTGAAGATGGTGCTACACATCAAATCTTAGAAGATCTTGGATTGATGAAAATGCTTCCTGGAATGACGGTAATCAATACTTGCGATTACAATCAAACCAAAGCCGCAACAATTGCCATTGCAGATTATGAAGGTCCTGTTTATTTTCGTTTTGGAAGACCTAAAGTTGCAAACTTTACTCCTGCTGACCAGAATTTCCAAATAGGGAAAGCAGTTCAATTACAAGAAGGAACTGACGTTACAATCATCGCCACTGGCCATTTGGTTTGGGAAGCTTTACAAGCAGCAGAAACCTTAAATGAAAACGGAATTACTGCAGACGTTATAAACATACACACCATAAAACCTTTGGATGAAGAAGCAATTTTGAAAAGTGTAAAAAAAACAGGCTGTGTTGTTACTGCTGAAGAACATAACTTCTTTGGTGGTTTAGGTGAAAGTGTTGCACGTGTATTATCTAAGAATCATCCTGCTCCGCAGGAATTTATTGCAACACAAGATACTTTTGGGGAGTCTGGAACTCCAGAGCAATTGATGGATAAATATGGTTTAAATGCTTCAGCAATTATAAGTGCTGTTAAAAAAGTTATTGCACGGAAATAAAAGATTAATACAGAATTTATTATAAATTAAAAAGCCCCACTTTAATTTAAGTGGGGCTTTTTTATATACTTTATAATCGCACTTTTTTTTAAATAGAAGGATCTAAGTAATCTGGAATCCCGTTTCCATTTCTATCTGGAAATGTAACAACTCCGTTTATTATTTCAATTTCGTATTCTGTAAGTCTTCCATCGCCATCGTCATCTGTATCTAAATAATTCGCAACTCCGTCTGCGTCTGTATCATTATCAAATAAATAGCCATCACCATTAAGGTCTTCCATATATGAATCTATCCCATCTTCATCATGGTCCAATACTTCAAAAGCAAACAACTCAAAAGAGAAAATCACTTGATCGTAAGAATTTAGGCCACCAGTAGGAGGTGGATATTGAAAATAGGCCAATCCAGAAGGAATGAACACAGCTCCAATACCATAATTCTCAAAAGAGAGTGTGCCATCAGGATTAACAATAGGCTCGCCTTCCGCTCCTTTAAATTCAATAATTGCTTGCTGCAGACCTCTAATTATTCCTGAAGTAGGAGGATTTTCTACAAGTTCAAATTTAACTGGTATCACAGAACTATCAAACAAATCTAAATTTAGCAATCTTCCGTCATAAGTGTTAGTGGTTCTATCACAAAAATGAGGATGTTCTTGTTCCTCTGTGCCTCCTTCGCGAACTTTTAAGTAATATAATTTATAGATAACTGTATTATCCACCAAATCTTTTACTTGTTTCGAGGTTACTTGTTCCATTAATGGAATTTTTGAAGCGTTGTCACCTGCAATGGTATCAAACTTCAACTCAAAATTTTCAGGATCAGCTTGAAATTCTTCGTAATTATAAAAATGGGTTTCCAAAAATTCCTCAATCTCTGCCTGTGCACGTATGGCTTCCTCTCCTCTATCTCTAGGAGGAACTGTTACCACTGGAGATCCGTCATCTTTTTTACATGAAACGGTAATGGTGAGCATAAAGATTAGAATCGCAACTCCGAATTTTATTTTTTTCATCATCTATTTTTTGTGGGCGCAAGATACAATTTTCCACTATTTTTGCACACCACATTAACGTTGTTTTTGGTATTATTAATATGAGGATTGACAAATACTTATGGTGCACTCGGTATCTAAAAACCAGAAATATGGCAACTCAAGCCTGCAAAAAAGGTTCGGTACGTGTAAATGGCGACATCGTGAAACCTTCTCGTGATGTTTATCCGGGCGATGTTATAATGCTTCGAAAGGAACAAATAAACTATCAGCTTGAAGTTCTAGACCTACCCGAAAGCCGTGTTGGAGCGAAGCTTGTAGATATTTATAGAAAAGACACCACTCCAAAAGAGGCTTTTGAAACGAATGAAATGCTTAAATACGCCAAAACCTATTATAGAAAAAAAGGTGTTGGACGCCCCACCAAAAAGGACCGTAGGGATATTGATGATTTTACGGAATCTCCTGAAGGAGAAAATGAAGCTTAATAACTATATTTGAAAAAAAATCTTCAATGGAGGAAATAAACACAGTTATTCTGGACAAAAAGCAGATAGCCCACAAAATAAAAAGGATTGCTTACCAAATCTACGAAACCAATGTGGATGAAAAAGATGTTGTGATTGCAGGCATTATGACCAATGGCTTTTTGTTAGCAAAAAAGATAAAGGTAGAATTGGAAAAAATTTCACCTATAAAAGTTTTGCTTTGTGAAGTTATAGTAGATAAAAAACATCCCACTAACGAAGTAAAAACTTCCCTAAAACAGCAAGAATACATAAACAAATCGTTTACTGTTAGTAGATGATGTTCTGCACTCCGGAACCACATTGATTTACGGCGTGAAACATTTTTTGGAAGTACCCCTGAAACAATTTAAAACTGCGGTGCTTGTGGACAGAAACCATAAAAAATATCCTATAAAAGCAGATTTCAAAGGAATTTCACTTTCAACTTCCTTAAATGAAAACGTTTCAGTGATTTTTGAAAAAAATAACGACAGGGCAGTTTTAGAATAGTTTCAATATTATTTTTTCTACAGTTTCATGAATGCTCTCTTCACTATTTTCGATAGTCAACGATGCTTGATTGTAAAAATAAGCTCTTTCGAAAAGATGTTTTCTGATGAAATCGTTTAAATCTTCAGTTGATTTAAGATGTGAAAGTATTGGCCTATTATCTTTTTCCGAAAACAAACGTGCAACTAAAATATCTAGAGAAGTTTTAATATATACTGATATTACATCTTCCTGCCCCAGTATTAATATTCATAGAATCAGCATAGCAAGGTGTACCGCCGCCAGTTGCCAAAACAAAACTATCACGCTTTATGAGAATGGTTTGTAAAACTTCTTTTTCTATTTTTCTAAAATAGATTTCACCTTTTTTCGAAAAAATCTTTTGAATTGAAATGTGCTCCCGCTTTTCAATTTCATCATCCAAATCCATAAAAGAAATTCCCAAAACTTCAGCAAGCTTTTTGCCAACGGAAGATTTTCCGCTTCCCATATAACCAATCAAGACAATTTTCATATTTCTAAATGTATCATTTATTTAATTTAAAGTAACAGATAGCATAGAAATTTTAGGGATTTTACAAGTTAAATCTAATTTTAAAATAAAAAAAACAACTGGGAACCCCTGTTTGTCAAGCGTTTTAAATTTTTATCAAATTTAATTGATATTCGTTTTAAAAATTAATTTAATGATAGTATATTTGCACCCGCATTCAAAGGAAGACCTGGTAGCTCAGTTGGTAGAGCACCTCCCTTTTAAGGAGGTGGTCCTGGGTTCGAGCCCCAGCCAGGTCACAAAATCTATATAAAATCCTAACATAATTGTTAGGATTTTTTTGTTTTAAATAGGTTTAAAACTATACAAAAATGAGCAACATTCTATCCTAATCGCTGTCCGAAGAAAATTTTTTCATCTTTGGAAATCGTATCGAATTTATCTGAAATAGTCTCTCGATTCTGAATTTAAGTACAACTTCTTCCTTAGTAGATAACTCTCCCACTTCTTTAATTAAATAGGTGGCTAAATATTTTTCACAGTATTGATCTAATTCCGAAATGGAATGACGCTCTTATGCTAAAATTTGTGATAATCTATCTGTATAAGATTGTAAATTGATTCCAGAATGGTGGCTGCTAGAATTTCTCTGTTCCTGAAATTTGCTGTTTTGAAAACGAACTTATAAATGTCTTTATATTTAAAATTATTTTTATCAAATTGCCATTTGGTTTACATATATGGATTAAAAGAATAATGAAGTGAATGTTGTAGAAATATCTGATATATTCCAAACAATTAATCTTGTTCTATTATTTTGAATATCTTTAAAAAAACAATTGCAGATGGCAAATAATTTTGGGTTAAACATTACAGTAACAAATAATTTTAGAAAAGTAAAATTATGGTTTTTAATTCCTCCCTTATTACTATTGATTTCATTTTTCTTGTTTTTTTCCCTATCTGAGGGAACTAATTTTGTGGATGAATATGTTGAGATTCAAAAAAAATTATTTTACTTTCTAAACGATAAACTATCTGAATTTCCCAACTTACAGTTTAATTTAACTCAATTAGGTGATGCGCTGATATTTTTTCCGTTGATAATCATTTTTCTTTTTTATACCCCTAAGCTTTGGCAGGGGTTGTTAACATCTTCAATAATTACGTTATTGATATCAGCCCTGCTTAAAAGGACTTTTGCTGTACCAAGACCTGCAGCAATGTTTGAAAATGATAGTTTTGTAATTATTGGCAAAACACTTTCGGGAAGAACATCTTTACCGTCAGGGCATTCTATAACAGCATTTATGGTAATAACCATACTTTTATATGCTTTTATGCCGAGGAAAATATTCTATAAGGTAGCATGGTATCTGCTTCTTATTTCATTAGGTCTTATTATTGTTCTTTCCAGGGTTGCTGTTGGTGCACATTTTCCATTGGATGTTATTATTGGTAGTGCTATTGGTTATATAGCAGCAATTATCGGCATTAAGTTAAATAATAATTTGGGTTGGTTAGATTGGATTAAAAACAAAAAGTTTTACCCTATTTTTATGGTAGTCTTATTAATCTGGTCATTTCTTATTGTAAAAAAAATTGAAGCTGACAATTTGCCAATTTTTTATTTGTCATTGCTTTCATTAGTTGTAACATTGTTGATAATTATAAATGCTTATGTCAAAAGAAATTAAAGCAAGTTATTTTGCATTACTTTTTAGCTTTATTAATTTAATTTTATATCACTACCCCTTTTACAAGTTCGTTTGGAACAATATTAATGTTTCGAATTTAAACGGAATTTTGCTGTTGGTTAGTTTAACAATCGCAGCCATACTCGCAAATGCTTTTTTTTTCTATTTAGTATTGTTTCTAATGCGTATTGCTGGAAAATGGTTGTTGGCACTGTTTTTCATCATTAATGCCATTGCAGTATATTTTGTAAATACATACGGTGTAATTATTGACGAAACAATGATTGGCAATGTTCTTAATACAAATTATGAAGAGTCCAGTAGCTTCTTCTCATTTGGAATAGTTGTTTATATAATTTTATTGGGAATACTACCAAGTATATTATTATTTAAAATTAAATTCGTTCGTGTAAAACTAAAACGATTTTTAGTACACATTTTTTTAACGTTAATATTTCTGATATCGATTGCTTTTGCCAACTCTTCAAATTGGCTTTGGATCGATAAGAATTCAAAAACCTTGGGTGGCTTGGCAATGCCATGGTCCTATGCTGTGAATATTGCATTATTTTATAAGCATAAGAATAAAGAAAATGAAAAAGAGATCTTATTGCCAAATGCTACCATAAAAGATAGTGAAAAATCGGTTGTTGTTCTTGTAATTGGAGAATCTGCCAGAAGTGAAAATTTTTCACTCTACGGTTATGAAAAAAATACCAATCCACTACTTTCTAAAATTGAAAATATAAATTATTATGAAGCTGAATCGTGTGCTACATACACAACGGCAGGCCTTAAATGTATTTTAGAATATAAGGATAGTAGTAAAAATTATGAAATTTTACCAAACTATTTATACCGAAATAATGTAGAAGTAATTTGGAGATCCACAAATTGGGGAGAGCCACCTGTTCATATCAAAAATTTCGAGAATAAACAGGCTTTACAAGAACAATGCGAAGGAGAACAGTGTGGGTATGATGAAATATTACTTGACGGTTTGAGAGAACAGATATTGGCAAGTGATAAAAATAAAATACTGGTTGTTTTACACACAAGTACCAGCCACGGCCCAACATATTACAAAAAATACCCTCAGCAATTTGAGAAGTTTTTACCAGTATGCAAAACTGTTGAGTTGGCTAAATGTTCTCAAGAAGAATTGATAAATGCCTACGATAACACTATTGTATATACTGACTATATTCTGGCTACCCTAATTGACGATTTAAAACAATTAAATGAATATAATTCCGCTATGATTTTTATTTCTGATCACGGCGAATCTTTAGGAGAAAATAACCTTTATATGCACGGAATACCAGCTAGTATAGCTCCAAAAGAGCAATTGGACATACCATTCATTGTTTGGTTATCTAATGATTCTAAAAAACTCAAGGATAAACAAAAACATTCCCAACTTAATGTTTTTCATAGTGTTTTGGACTTTTTAGCAATAGAGAGCCCTATTTATGATCCAAATATGAGTATCTATAAAAATTAAAGACTAAATAATATCCAAATTATAGGGTTGAAAATTAAACCTGAATATATATTGTAAAGTTGAAAAATATTTATATTTGCGCAACAAAGCAATATCTGAAATATTGAAACAAAACCATTTTAAAATTCGCCAACGTGAATTAAAAAATCAACAGATGATTTGCTTTGTTTGAAATGAAAGGATTAAGTAAAGTCACAAAAAAGTTAAACTTCGCGTTTAATTTTTTTGTTTAAGACATTTTCTTTTTAAGCATAATATACAAGTATCCACCCGGGTGCTGGAATTGGTAGACAGGCATGGTTGAGGGCCATGTGTCCGTAGGGCGTGTGGGTTCAAGTCCCATCCCGGGTACTTTTTAAAGTTTATGTTTTTTATAACTGAGCTGCTTTCTTAAAAGCGAAATCTTTTATTTGTTTAGAGTTTCTTATCTTTTTATAAACAATCTCACTTCTTTTTACTACTTTCACTTAATAATACTAAAATATTCTTGAATGGTCAGAACACAATTTGGCATTAAAGATCTTGAAAACCTTTCAAACGTTAAAGCCCACACCATTAGGATTTGGGAAAAGCGTTATAATCTTCTTGAACCAGACCGTACCGATACAAACATTAGAAAGTACGATCTCAAAAATCTTAAAAAGTTATTGAATGTCGCTTACCTATATAACGCCGGGTATAAAATTTCGAAAATTGCAAGCTTAGATTCAATTCAAATTCAAGAACTTATTAAACAAAACATTAATGGCCTTGATTCTGATTACTTGGGCAATATATTTAAATCTGCAATGTTCGAATTTGACGGGGATTTATTTGATGCTACACTTGAAAAAATGTTAGAGAAAAAATCCTTTCGCGAAGTCTTTTCAGATATTTTTGTTCCCTTGCTTAATGAAACAGGATTATTGTGGCATTCCGGTACCATCGATCCATCTCACGAACATTTTATTACCGAAAAAATAAAACATTCCATAATCGAGCATTCCGCCAAGCAAAAAAAAATAATTTCAAAAGGAGATAATAAATTATTTACACTCTACTTACCCTACAAAGAAATTCATGAAATTGGTTTACTATATGCAAATTATGAACTTCTGTCAGCTGGTTTTAAGACCGTATTTTTAGGCGCAAATACACCTATGAACAGCTTAAAACACGTACTTAACACCAAAACAAAAGTCATTTTTGTAACCTATTTTACGGTACTTCCAGAAAATGACAATCTTGAAAAATATCTTATTGATTTTCAAAATGAAGTATGCGCCAAAGACCCATGCGAACTTTGGGTTTTGGGTCGTAAAGCTATGAAAAACATAAAAAATACAAAAAACGTACTCCTCTTTAAAGATCTCAAACAATTTACAACTCATATTGAAAGTCTTTAAAATAAAATGGTTTTCTGTACTTTTAAGTAAATCTGTAGCCTCTACTGCTCCTTATATTATTAAATAAAAGCCAAAATTTACATTCAATTTCTTTTTTGTTTAATTAAAATGTAAATTTGTTAAACAATATGAAAAAAATTGCAATTATTGGTTCTGGTTTTTCATCACTCGCAGCTTCGTGTTATTTGGCACAAGCAGGGAACAAAGTAACTATCTACGAAAAAAACCAAACCATAGGCGGTCGGGCTAGACAAATGAAAAAGGATGGTTTTACTTTTGATATGGGGCCAACATGGTATTGGATGCCCGATGTTTTTGAACGTTTTTTTACAGATTTTGGGAAATTACCATCAGATTTTTACAAAATAGAAAAATTGAATCCAGCCTATCGCGTGTATTTTGGAACTGACGATTATATAACTATTGAAGACACATTCGAAAAAATAATCGCGACTTTTGAAAAAGAAGAACCTGGAAGTTCAATTAAACTCAGAAAATTTATGGACCAAGCCATAGACAATTACAATATTGCCATTAAAGATTTGGTTTATAGGCCGGGTGTTTCTCCGTTAGAATTGGTTACTCTCACTACGATGAAAAAAATAACCCAATTTTTCAGCACTATCAAGAAAGAAGTACGAAGTGAATTTAAAAATCCAAAACTAGTTTCGATTTTAGAATTTCCGGTTTTATTTTTAGGTGCAAAACCATCTAAAACCCCTGCTTTTTATAGTTTTATGAACTATGCAGATTTTGGACTCGGAACATTTCATCCAAAAAAAGGCATGTATTCTGTAATTGAAGGAATAAAAACTCTTGCCGAAGAACTTGGTGTGACAATAAAAACGGATCAAAATGTGGAAAAAATATCTGTTGAAAACGGAAAAGCTGCTGGTCTGATTATAAATGGAGAGAAGATTAAAGCAGATGTAGTTTTGAGCGGAGCGGATTATCACCATACAGAAACACTTTTGGATAAACAATTTCGCCAGTATTCTGAAAAATATTGGCAAAAGAAAACCTTTGCGCCTTCTGCCCTACTTTTTTATGTAGGTTTTGATAAAAAAATAGCTAATGTAGATCATCATACTTTGTTTTTCGATGTGGATTTTGAGAAACATTCCCAAGAAATATACGACACGCCACAATGGCCAGAAGAACCCCTGTTTTATGCTAGCTTTCCTTCAAAAACAGATAAAAGTGTTTCGCCAGATGGTAAAGAATTAGGTATTTTTTTAATTCCATTGGCCCCTGGGCTAGATGATATTCCGGAAATAAGAGAAGAGTATTTTGAAAAAATTATAGACCGGTTTGAAAAAAATACCAACCAAGAAGTGAAGAAAAACGTTATTTTTAAAGAATCTTTTTGCATCAATGATTTCATTTCTGATTACAACAGTTATAAAGGAAATGCATATGGATTAGCCAATACACTAATGCAAACGGCTTTTTTAAGACCCAAGTTGAAAAGTGGGAAAGTTAAAAATCTATTCTTCACGGGGCAACTAACAGTTCCCGGTCCAGGAGTACCTCCCGCACTAATTTCAGGAAAATTAGTTGCAGGTTTAATTAAAAAAGAACAAAGAAATTGAAAGCACTTTTTGACATAGTATCTGAATCTTGTAGCAAAAGGGTAACTGAAACCTACAGCACATCCTTTTCATTGGCCACACGCATGCTAGGGCCCTCAATCCGTCAGGACATATACAATATTTATGGTTTTGTTCGTTTTGCAGACGAGATTGTAGATTCTTTTCATGAATATGAAAAGGAAATTCTTTTCAACCGTTTTGAAAATGCCTTGAAAGAAGCACTACAAGACCGTATAAGTCTCAACCCTATTTTGAATTCTTTTCAGAATACAGTTTATAAATACAATATTGACAGGAAATTAATCGACACTTTTATGGATAGTATGCGATTGGATCTTACAAAAAGAACGTATTCCACTTCAGAAGAATTCAATAAATATATTTACGGATCTGCAGATGTAGTAGGATTGATGTGCCTAAAAGTATTTGTGAAAGGCGATACTGAAAAATATCATTCCCTAAAAGAATCTGCAATGAATCTTGGTTCAGCTTTTCAAAAAGTAAATTTTTTACGTGATTTGAAAGAAGACTATGAAACCCTTAGTCGAACATACTTTCCCAATACAAATCTAGATTCGCTGGATGAGATTTCTAAGCATAAGATAATTGAAGAAATTGAAGAAAATTTTGATAAGGGTTATATTGGAATCCTTCTTTTGCCACAAGAAGCAAAACTTGGTGTTTTCATAGCCTACAGATATTACAAACGTCTTTTAAAGAAACTGAAACATACACCAGCCATCGAAATAAAAAATGCCCGAATCCGAGTTCCTAACATTGAAAAAATAGGACTTTTAACGCGGAGCTACGTAAAATATCAGTTAAATTTGGTGAAATAGAATTACGTTAAGTAAATAATTTAATCTCTAATAATGACTACAGTTCTTTGGATATTAATTTTTATTTCCACTTTTTGCATTATGGAATTTATGGCATGGTTTACCCATAAATATATCATGCACGGCTTTTTGTGGAAATTGCACAAGGATCACCATCATAAAGATCACGGCAGTTGGTGGGAAAGAAACGATTATTTCTTTCTCTTTTATGCGTTGGTTAGCATAAGTTGCTTTATAGGCTGGAGTTATTTTGGTTTTTGGGCCGGCTTGCCCATTGGTCTGGGAATTTTCGCCTACGGTCTTACCTATTTTTTTGTACATGACATTTTTATACATCAACGTTTCAAAATGTTCAGAAATGCCAATAACTGGTATGCGCGTGGCATAAGAAGAGCACATAAAATCCACCACAAGCATCTAGGAAAAGATAAAGGGGAATGTTTCGGAATGCTTTTTCCGCCGTTGAAATATTTCAAAAAATAAGCTATGTGGCATCTTTACCTTTTGCTAGACGTTGCTTCCTTCAGCATTCCATTTCTCTTTAGCTTTCATCCAAAACTCAAGTTTTATAAACTATGGAGGTATTTTTTTCCCGCCACCTTTATAATGATGGCTTTTTTTATTCCGTGGGATATTATTTTTACACAGAACGGGTTTTGGGGATTCAATGAAAAATATCTTTCAGGAATGAAACTTGGTAGCCTGCCACTTGAAGAATGGCTTTTCTTTATTTGTATTCCTTACGCTTGCCTTTTCACAATCTATGCGTTTAAAAATCTATTACCGAATTTTTATTTTTCAAACAAAATCACAGCTATAGTTTACTTTTCCTTACAAACCATTTTGATCGCTTCTCTTCTCTATTTTTACGATCGATGGTATACAGCGGTAAACTTTGGATACGCCATAGTATTACTGGCCTTGGTTTTCAATTATAAACGAGACGCTTTGAATGTTTTCTTTCCAGTTTTTTTGATTCTTTTATTCCCTTTTTTTATCGTGAATGGATTTCTAACGGGCAGCTGGATTCACGAAGAAGTAGTGTGGTACAATAACTTAGAGAACCTAGGAATACGAATTGGCACCGTGCCCATTGAAGACAGTATCTATGCGTTGGGAATGTTGCTGACTGTTTTTGTTTTGATGGAAAAATTCAAAGAAAAATATCCCTCCCAGATAGTGGACTCTTAAAATCTTCTGTTGAAAAAAACGACAAATTAACAGCTATAAAAATTCATATGCAATAGATTGGAAAATGTAAAGGGATTGAAATTTTACATTACTTTTAATCCTAAATTACAATTGTTATGATACACCCTAAAACAGAACTAAAGTTTATCAGCAATGAAATTGGTTATGGTGTTGTGGCTACAGAGTTTATTCCAGCCGGTACAATAACCTGGGCTTTAGATGATTTAGATCGCGAGTTTACGCCAGCCAAGGTGAAGAAAATGAACCCGCTTTACCAAAATATTTTAGAAACCTATTGCTATAGAAACAAAAAAGGAAACTTTGTGCTTTGTTGGGATTATGGACGTTATGTAAACCACAGTTTTAAAAGTAATTGCCTTTCCACTGCCTATGATTTTGAAATTGCAATCCGCGATATTCACCCCGGTGAAGAACTAACTGATGATTATGGCTATCTAAATGTTTCTGAACCCTTCACTGGTATAGATGAAGGAACCCGCCGTAAAACAGTATATCCAGACGATCTTTTAAACAATCATGAGGTCTGGGACAAGAAATTAATTAAAAATTTCCCTAAAATCATTAAATTAGAACAACCTTTAAAATCTTTGTTAACTCCAAAACTATGGAAAGACATTAACGCTATTGCGAAAGGAAAGAAAGAGATGAAGTCTATAAAAGAGAACTATTTTCAAGGATAATTTATAGGAGATTATTTATTGAGAAGTTGATCTAAAAGTGTTTTTATTTTATCGCTATTCCAATCGGCAGCGCCTTCTTCATTGATAATGATTTCACCAGATTTTGAAATTAAATAGGAAGTTGGAAGCACATCGGTTTCAAGTTGTTTTGGTGCTTTAAAAGCTTGGAGATAAACAGGCAATGTATAATTATTCTTCACTATAAATTTTTCCACCTTCTCAGCTTTTTCCGAAGTGACAAAATAGAAATCTACTTTATCGCCATAGGTGTCGAACAATTTTTGAAAAGAGGGCATTTCTGCCACGCAAGGTGGGCACCACGTAGCCCAAAAATTTACAATTGCAACTTTTCCTTTTGATTGTGAAAAATTTACTTCTTCCGTATTCAATCGCAATAAATTCCAATTGTAATCTTGAAGTATTTCCCGATCTGTTTTATCCGTTTCCGAAGGAGAAAAAGAGACGAGTCGCTGGACAAAAACCTGGATCGGCATTCGTGTTTGAGGAATTATTAAAAGTGCCAAAAAGGTAAAAAACAAAATGTTGCTCCAATGTTTCCTTATAAACTTCATGAATTTTGCAAGTATAAAAAAACCTAACAGGTCACAAAAACCTGTTAGGTTTATGTATTTATCTCGTATTTTAAGCGTTCTGCTTTTTAATCAGATTTAAAGCTGAACCTTCACGGTACCATTTTATTTGAGCATCGTTATAGGTATGATTTGCTTTTATAGTGTCTTTGCTACCGTCTTTATGTACTATTTCAATAGTCAACGGTTTGTTTTCAGCAAAATCAGCTATATCCAAAAAGTTAAAAGTATCGTCTTCCTGAATCAAATCGTAATCGGCTTCATTTGCAAACGTTAAACCTAACATTCCTTGCTTTTTCAAATTTGTTTCGTGGATACGTGCGAAAGATTTAACTAAAACCGCCGCAACACCCAAAAATCGCGGTTGCATTGCTGCATGCTCGCGTGATGAACCTTCACCATAATTATGATCGCCCACAACAATGGTTTTAATTCCTTTGGCTTTGTATTCGCGTTGTACATTTGGAACACCGCCATATTCGCCAGTTAACTGATTTTTTACAAAATTAGTTTTTTTGTTGAAGGCATTCACAGCACCAATCAACGTATTATTTGCGATGTTGTCCAAATGACCACGATAGCGCAACCACGGCCCGGCCATAGAAATATGATCCGTTGTACATTTTCCGAAAGCTTTTATCAATAATTTTACGCCTTGCAATTCAGAATCTTTTATTGGTATAAAAGGCTCCAGAAGCTGCAGACGCTCACTGTCTTTTGCAACTTTAACTTCAACCGAGCTTCCGTCTTCTTTTGGTGCTAAATAACCATTTTCATCTACTTCAAAGCCTTTTGGTGGTAATTCCAATCCGCGTGGCTCGTCGAGTTTAACTTCTTGGCCATCATCATTCAATAAGGTATCATTCATAGGATCAAAATCTAAACGACCCGAAATTGCGATTGCGGCAACCATTTCTGGTGAACCTACAAAAGCGTGAGTATTTGGATTTCCATCTGCGCGTTTTGAAAAGTTTCTGTTGAAAGAATGTACAATCGTATTTTTTTCGTCTCCTTTTCTATCACTTCTATCCCATTGCCCAATACAAGGGCCACAAGCGTTGGTGAATATTGTAGCGCCCAATTTTTCGAAAACATCCAACAATCCGTCACGTTCAGCAGTAAAACGAATTTGTTCTGAACCTGGGTTTATTCCGAAATCACTTTTTGGTTTTAATTTTTTATCAATAGCTTGTTGCGCTATGGATGCAGCACGTGTTAAATCTTCATAGGAAGAGTTTGTACAGCTACCAATCAATCCCCAATCCACTTTTATAGGCCAATCATTTTTCTTTGCTTTTTCACCCAATTCACCAACTGGAGTTGCCAAATCTGGGGTAAAAGGTCCATTTAAATGTGGGCGGAGTGTGGTTAAATCTATTTCAATAACTTGGTCGAAGTATTTTTCGGGATTCGCATAAACTTCATCATCGCCAGTTAAATAGGGTCTAATCTTATTTGCTTCATCTGCAATATCTTCCCTGTCTGTAGCGCGCAGGAAACGTTCCATAGCATCGTCATAACCAAAGGTTGAAGTAGTTGCTCCTATTTCGGCGCCCATATTACAAATGGTTCCTTTTCCAGTACAGGAAAGGTTTTTTGCACCAGGTCCAAAATATTCTACAATAGCACCGGTTCCACCTTTTACGGTAAGGATTCCGGCAACTTTCAAAATAACATCTTTTGAAGCTGTCCAGCCATTTAATTCACCAGTCAACTTCACTCCAATTAATTTTGGGAATTTTAGCTCCCAAGGCATTCCTGCCATTACATCAACAGCATCAGCACCACCAACACCAATAGCTACCATTCCCAAACCACCAGCATTTACTGTATGGCTATCGGTACCAATCATCATTCCTCCTGGGAAAGCATAATTCTCTAAAACAACTTGGTGGATAATTCCAGCTCCTGGCCTCCAAAAGCCAATTCCATACTTGTTTGAAACGGATTCCAAAAAGTCAAAAACTTCATTACTTGTCTCATTGGCGTGTTTTAAATCCAGTGTAGCACCTTGCTTGGCCTGTATCAAGTGATCACAATGCACCGTAGTTGGCACTGCAACTGTTTTCTTTCCTGCTTGCATAAATTGCAAAAGTGCCATTTGTGCTGTTGCATCTTGACAGGCAATTCTATCAGGGGCAAAATCAACATAATCTTTTCCACGCTGTAAAGCTTTGTGGGGAGCCCCATCCCATAGGTGGGAGTATAATATTTTTTCGGAAAGAGTAAGTGGTTTTCCAGTGATTTCACGTGCTTTGTCCACACGTTCTGCCATCTGGGCATACACCTTTTTAATCATATCAATATCAAAAGCCATAGTTGTATTTTTTGTTGATGCAAAATTACAAAATTTCATAATAATTAAAAAATATTTAATAGAATTGCTTATTTAGTGACAATATTTCACTAAATATTAAATATTATTGAATATAATTATTGATTTGGTAATTATAAATAGGTAATATTAAGAATTTGGAAATATTACAATTAGATGCTATGTAAACTTTAAAAGAAAAACGAAGATTATTTAATATAAGCTTTTAATAATTTCTTCAATGCTCAATCCTTCGGCTTCGGCTTTGTAGTTTTTTATCAATCGGTGTCTTAGTATAGCTATTGCAGCTTTTTGAACATCTTCAATATCTGGAGAAAATTTACCGTGAAGTGCTGCGTTTGATTTTGCAGCCAATATTAAATTTTGTGAAGCTCGGGGACCAGCGCCCCAATCAATATAGTTTTTTACTGTTTCTGTAGCTGTAGAACTATTAGGGCGGGTTTTCCCAACCAAAGTAACAGCGTATTCCACCACGTTATCCGCTACAGGAATTCTTCTGATTAACTGCTGATAATCTATGATTTCCTGCCCAGTAAAAAGTGCATTTACTTTTTGGATTTCGCCAGAGGTTGTTTGTTTAACAACCTCAACCTCTTCAGAGAAAGAAGGATATTCAAGATTTATAGCAAACATAAAACGGTCCAACTGCGCTTCGGGTAAAGGATAGGTCCCTTCCTGTTCTATGGGGTTTTGTGTTGCAAGTACAAAATAAGGCAAATCTAATTTATAATGATGTCCGGCAACTGTAACTGCACGTTCCTGCATTGCTTCTAAAAGAGCTGCTTGGGTTTTAGGAGGGGTTCTGTTAATCTCGTCGGCAAGGATAATATTCGCAAATATGGGCCCTTTTATAAATTTAAACTCACGATTTTGATCAAGAATTTCGGAACCTAAAATATCACTCGGCATCAAATCTGGTGTAAACTGAATCCTTTTAAATTTCAAGCCCAGCGCCTCTGCAACGGTGTTTACCAATAAGGTTTTTGCAAGCCCTGGAACTCCAATCAGCAAAGCATGGCCACCTGAAAAAATGGCAAGCAATACTTGCTCAACCACCTCATCTTGGCCTACAATTACTTTTTTTATTTCCTGCCTAAGGGCATTGTATTTTGAAACCAGTTGCGTTACCGCTGTTACGTCTGACATATTTTTTTCGCTATTATTTTTTCATCCAGTTACCCGCAAAATCACAGTTTTGGTAGTCTTCGTTGATGCTAATATACGTATCTTTTATTTTCTCATTTTGCCACTTGTTAATAACCTTAATCTGCTTTTCGCGAAGTGCTAACTGTTTGATACGTTCGTAATCCTTGGAATAATCGGCTTTGTGTTCTGGGTATTTTTTGGTAACGGTAAGTATTTTTAAACTACTTTTTCCAGTGCGATCGCGGTCTGTAAAAATTTCTGAAACTTGGCCTTCATTTAAATTATATACTTGAGCACTTAATGTTGGATCCATTTTGGTAAGGTCAAACTTTGTGTCGAAGGTAACTGGATTTAAAAGTTGGCCTCCATTATTTCGGGTTTCTTTGTCGTCAGAATTTTTTCGGGCTGCTTCTGCAAATGTGAGTTCTCCAGAATCAATTTGAGATTTTATATCTTCAATTTTTTTCTGAGCTGCATCTATTGATTGTTGTGAAACTTCGGGAAACATCAAAATGTGTCTTACATCAACTTCCTGTCCTCGTATTTTTTCAACATAAAGTATATGATACCCAAATTCAGTTTCAAAAGGTTCACTTATTTCGCCTTCCAAAAGTGAAAACGCTTGATCTTTAAATTCCTTTGCCCAAGGCGAATCTCTTTTAACACCAGTATAAAGTCCTCCTTTGGAATTAGACCCAGGGTCTTTGGAATACAAAACTGCCTTTGTTGCAAAGCTTGTCCCATTATCAATAATATCTGCACGAATTGCATTTAGTTTTGCAATAACTTCATCTTTTGCTTGCTGGGTTATTTCGGGATCGATCACAATTTGCGCAATCTCTATTTCAGCACTAAAAGTTGGGCGCTCTTCTTCAGGGATTGAAAAGAAAAATGTTCTTACCTCTTCTGGGGTAACTTCTACTTTTTCAATTACTTTATCTTGCATCATACGTGCAAGTTTTATGCTTTTGTTGGCTTCAAAAAGTTCACTTCTTAGTTGCGCAATATTGTCTTTCCGGTAATAAGCTGCAACTTTTTCCTCGCTACCAAGTTCACTTATCATATATTGCATCTGTTGATCTATCATGCCATTGATTTCGGCATCTGGAACCAATATACTGTCTTGCTTTGCTTGATGTGCATACAGTTTGTCTTCCATCAGTTTGCCCATTAATTGGCAGCGGGTAATATCTTCAATTGACATTCCTTGTGATTGCATTTCAACGTAGGCCTTGTCTATATCGCTATCCAAAATAACGTATTCCCCAACAACTGCGCTAACACCTTCGGCTTTATAACGCTTGAAAGTTTTTAGTGTATCGCGTTGCGTTACTTGTTGAACCATCAGAGAGTCATTGCTTTTCACGACACCTGTACTGTCTGGCTCCAAAACAACTTGGGCCTGCACTACGGCAGTTGAAAATAACAATACCAATAAAAACTTATTCATTTTTATAGATTTCAAAATTATTTGTTTCAATAGCATCTTTTGTAATATCTGTTTCTAATTTTTTTATGAGTTCAAGCTTTCTTTTATTCAAAATGATTTGTTTCAAAGTTGGCTTAATATAGGAAAAAGGTGCTATATCATTGGGATTAAGCACGTTTTCAATTTTCACCAAATATACTCCTAATGAATCTTGCAACTGTGCAAAATTGGATTTTTTTAACACTTGTTCGCTATCGCCCTTTAATACTGGTAAAGTATTAAGTAAAACGTCTTTTTTAACCCAAACCGAATCATTGAAATTTGAAGATACAAATTGGAAATCATGACTATTTAGCGATTTTCTGTCTTTTTCATTGTAGCGATTCAATTTTTCTTTTACAGATGCGAGTCCATCATAATTTAAAGGAAGCTGTATATAACGAAGCTTAACAAGCAGGTCTTTTTGTTTGAAATTTTCTTTATTTTCCTCGTAGTATTGCTGATATTCCTGTTCCGAAATCACGCTATCCAACTGTTTGTCAACAATTACATTTTTATAGGCTTCGGTAAGGAGGTCCTTTTTATATTCTTGAGCTAACTTGTCAAATTGACCCAGTTTTTCCGATGATAGATTAATTTCTGCTTGATCTATAAGCAATTGCTGAGTTGCCCAACGGGTAATGTAATTGTTTACAATAAGTGTACTATCTTCTGGTGAAGTATCTTCAGAAATCAATTTTGCAATGTCTCCCTTATATAAATAACTGTCGTTCACGCGAGCAATTACATCTTGTTGCTCAGCTTCCTGTTTAAAATAATCACAGGAAACAATAAAAACACAGCACAATATTATATAAAGAAATTGCTTTATCACTTCAGTTGTTTCTTAACGCGCTTCAAGGCTTTTTTATTAACCTCTACGTTATATTTTGAATGAAGGCTCTCCATCCAAGAAGCTTCAAGATCGTTTTGGTAGTTGCTCAAAACTTTTCCTTTTACGTCTTCTAATGATTTTGGTCCTGGAGGAATTATTTCTTTAATGTTCACAACGACGAATGAATCATTGCTTGGGTATATTTTTGAAACCCCTTTGTTGATTTCAAGATTTTTGGGAAGTTCGCGTTGTTCAATTTCAAAGACACCAGGAGTAATAAGAACATTTACTTTATCTTCTGTATTCAATGCGGTTTTAATTTCCTCAACGGTTTTTCCTTCTCCCAACATTTTTATTAGTTGTTGTGCAAGTGCTTCTGAAGTAGCTGCATATATATCTGCATCTACTCGCTGTTTCCATTGGTAATTTTGTTTGGTTTTATTGTAATACTCTTGAATACCTATAGAATCATTTTTGCCCTTTTGCCAAATGTTTTTATCCATTACATCAAATATCAAAAGCCCATCGCGATATTCATTGAGAATGGCAGCATAGTCTTCATTTTCGTACTCAAGTCTTTCCTTAAAGTAATCTTTCAGTTCCTCAGTTTCAAATTCATCATAAAAATCTACTAAGAGCGTTTCCTTTTGCTTGTATGGGCGCGTGGTTTTTTGACGCTCCTCTATGTATTTTGCAAAATCTGTATAAGTTGATTTTTTTTCACCAATAACGAAAAGTGTTTTGTCATCAGCAGGAGCTATTGGAGTCATAACCCATTTTCTTTTCAAGATATCATCTCCAAGGTAGGTATCAAAATAAGGTAAGTAGCTTTCTTCTTTTTTGAAGCCATATTTCTCCTTTATCTTTTTATTTGTAGCACTGGTAACTATTTTTGAACGATCACCTTCATTCACTTTTTTCTCAAGTTCTGGTTTTTGCTGCTCAAAGGTTTCTATTGGATGTTTTTCATCCAAGCGGATAATGTGCCAGCCAAAATCCGTTTTTATAGGTTTACTCAAATCTCCAGGTTTGTTAAGGGCATAGGCAGCATCTTCAAATTCTGGAGCACGCAGGTCGCCTTTTGAGAAAGGTTTCAATTTACCGCCCATTATAGCAGAGTTTTTATCATCAGAAAACTGTTTGGCAAGGCTTTCAAAATTTTCACCTTGTTTCAACATCGTATAGATTTCGTTAATGCGTTCCTCGGGATTGAATGTACGCGCACCTTTTTTATCGGAAATCATAATATGCGAGACTGATATTTTTGGCATTCGTGCTCTTTTGTCATTCACCTTCACAATATGGTACCCAAAACTTGTACGCACGATGTCTGAAATTTCGCCAACCTTGGTATTATAGGCAGCAGTTTCAAAAGGATAAACCATGTTGAATACAGAGAAATAACCTAAATTACCTCCAGTTTCTTTTGCGCCCGGTTCTTCGGAATAGGTTTTTGCAAGTTTTGAAAAATCTTCGCCCTTTAATGCTCTTTCACGAATACCTTTTAATTTATTATAGGCTGCCAAAGTATCCTGTGGCAAAGCTTCATAATCTACACGGATCAAAATGTGAGAAGCATCAACATCTTGCTTGCTACGTTCGTAGGCTTCTAGAGCAAGTTCTTCAGTAACCTTATCTTCAAATAGATAATTTCTTGAAAGTTGATCTCTGTACTTTGAAAATTCTTTTAAATAATTTTCTTCTTTGTCAAGACCTTGTGCTTGGGCCTCGGCTATTTTCAATTTATAATCAATAAAAAGTTGTAGATAACCATCAATATCTTTTTGCGATTCGTCCTGAACAAGATCTAGGTTCTTCTTGTAAACACGCTCGAATTCACTTGCATAAACAGGCTTGCCGTCTATGGTCATCAATTCTTCTTTTTTATTTTGTGAAAAAACGGTTGTGGCGCTCAAAAAGGCCAAAATGCATACGGTAAGAAAATTTTTCATCTATGTTGATTATTTATTTTTAATTAAGCGACGCACCTACGCTTATGCTTTGGTGGACAAAGGTGCAAAAATAACAAAAAGCTTTGGGAACTTAAGTCTGAAAAGCAAACGAATTTTATATAAATATAGTGTTTCTAGCTTTTAAAATTATTCTTAAATTCCGTAATTTGCAGAAGCTACTGAAAAGAAAGTAAACTACCTATTTTTTAAGAAGAAGCCATTACCCACACACAAATATATAAATGACTGAAAGAGTTAAATTTATATGGGATTTCCACGGTCCAAACGCAAAGCATATTGCAGAACATCACGCAAAACATCTTAGGGAATTTGCAGAAGCGGAAAAATTAAATAACACTTTTACAGGCCACGAAGAAATCACTCCAATGCACCATATTGCATTTTTCGTGGTTGAAAAAAGCCTAATGAATACATTAAGGGAGACCTTGAAACCCACCCGTGGACAAATTTATAACGAACCGTGAAGTATTAGCCGTTGCTATATACAGTTCTATATCCCACCAGACGACGTGGTGGTTTTCAAAATTTATAGTAAGTTTGCTTTCCAAAAAATTAAAAATAAACAAAATGAAATTTCTAAAAATTGCCGTATTCTTTATTACTCTTTCCACATTCGCCCAAGGAAAAGTGGGTGCTGTGGATGTAGAATATATAATTTCTAAAATGCCGGAGCTTACTTCTGTTCAAACCGAACTGGAAACCTACGGAAAACAACTTGACATTGATCTAAACAAAAAAATAGACGAATACAAAAAACTTGCTGATGAATACCAGAAAGGCGAAGCATCTTTTACGGCTGAGCAGAAAAAAGAGAAACAAACTGCTCTTGTGAACTTAGATGCCGACATCCAGAAATTTCAGCAAAACGGAAAAAAATTAATGGAGTATCAAGCAACAGGAAGCGCTTAAGCCACTTTATGCCAAAATAGGCCAAGCACTGGATAAAGTTGCAAAAGCACAAAATTATACCCAGGTTATGCAAACTAATCAGGATATGGTTTATCTGGATCCAAATTATGACCTTACCGTTCCAATTCTTCAGGAGTTAGGTATTACCATAACACCAGAAATGGAAGGAAAATAATCCATTTTAATTTTATAGAACAAACGTGAGCTAGTGCGTACTTATCGACTATAGTTAGGCGCTTCCTTCGTAATAGTAACATCGTGTGGATGACTTTCGGCAATCCCTGAAAAAGTAATTTTCACAAATTTGCCATTCTCTTTGAGTGTTTCTATATCCTTAGAGCCGCAATAGCCCATTCCAGCTCGCAAACCTCCGATGAACTGTGTCATACTTTCCACCAATTCGCCTTTGTAAGGTACACGTCCCACTATTCCTTCTGGGACCAGTTTTTTAATATCGTCTTCCACATCCTGAAAATAACGGTCTTTGGAACCTTGTTTCATCGCTTCCACAGAACCCATTCCTCGATAGGATTTAAATTTTCTCCCTTCGTAAATAATGGTTTCGCCAGGAGATTCTTTTGTTCCGGCTAATAAAGAACCGAGCATCACACAATCAGCCCCAGCGGCAATGGCTTTTGGAATATCACCCGTGTATCTAATTCCACCATCAGCAATTACTGGAACTCCACTACCTTTTATAGCTGCAGCAACTTCTAGCACTGCTGAAAATTGAGGGAAACCTACACCTGCCACCACTCTTGTAGTACAAATGGAACCTGGTCCAATTCCAACTTTCACTGCATCTGCACCAGCAGCAACCAAATATTTTGCGGCATCAGCAGTAGCAATGTTTCCCACAATCACATCAAGTTCTGGGAATTTTTGCTTTACTTTTTTCAAAACCTCAACAACTCCTTTAGTGTGGCCATGTGCAGTGTCAATAATAACGGCATCAATCTGTGCATTTACTAAAGCCTCTGCTCTTTCCACAGCATCAGCGGTAACTCCAAGTGCAGCGGCAACACGAAGTCTTCCGTATTTGTCTTTATTGGCAATGGGTTTTTGGGTAAGTTTTGTTATATCCCTAAAAGTGATAAGTCCCAATAATTTTCCGTCATCACTAACTACCGGAAGTTTTTCAATTTTGTTCTGTTGAAGGATTATCTCGGCTTCATTTAATGAAGTTCCTTGCGCAACTGTAACCAAATTTTCGGAAGTCATTACTTCATGCAACGGACGTTTCAAATCTTTTTCAAAACGAAGGTCACGGTTTGTTACAATTCCTATAAGTTTTCCAGCATCATCAGTAATCGGAATACCACCAATACTGTACTCGCGCATTGTTTTTTGGGCATCACCCACAGTATTTCCTTTTTTCAAAGTTACTGGGTCGATAATCATCCCACTTTCGGCACGTTTCACCTTTCTAACTTCGGCAGCTTGCTGCTCAATAGTCATATTCTTATGAAGAACGCCAATTCCCCCTTCACGAGCCATTGCAATAGCCATTGCACTTTCTGTAACGGTATCCATTGCAGCGGAAACAATAGGTACGTTTAAAGTAATATTTCGTGAAAATTTTGTGGCGATGGAAACTTCGCGTGGTAAAACTTCAGAATAGGCAGGCACTAAAAGTACATCGTCGTAAGTAAGGCCTTCCCCAAGAATTTTGTTGTCGTGTGCAGTCATTGCAATTAAATTAACTTTCAAGAGCGAAAGTGGTTATGGTTTAATTGCGTGCAAATGTACGGTAATTAATTCAGAATTATAATTTAATTCGTATTGTACTTTTGGAAGCACTTTATTTTAAGTAAGGATTATTTTTTTTAGAAGAAAACAATTGCCATAAAATAACCGCTGAAGCAGTCACATAAACTATAGTCATTAAAACACCGGAAACCATAACTATCCATTTCATCCACAAAACACCTTTCCACATAAAATAAATTCCACCGAAAGTAAACAGTATGGAAAAAAAAGGCTCTATCATTAGAAAAGCCTTTATTTTAGGTGAAAGGGAAGTAATGGCTACCAGACAACCCAACAAGAAGAAGATAAAGGAAATGGAAAGAATGTGGGTGTGCAGAATGGTGAGCATCTCACGTTCCCCTTTTTTGAATTTCATTACTTCAGCATCTTCAACCTCTTCATTGCCCAAATAATTTTCTTCCAAACCATTTGGTGAAGTTGAATCTGTTTGACGAACAAAATTGAGGCCTGTGAAATAACCGACGCTCAAAACAATAACGAATGCCGCTACAAACTTTTTTACGTAACCAGGAAGTGTATGGATGAATCCGTGAAGTTGCATTTATAGAATATTTGATTTTTGAAGGATTGCAATACTTTTTAATAAGGCGTTCATTTCTGTGGTCATAGACCTTACTGAAATAGTAGCCCCACTAATTGGGATGATGTCTTGGTTATATATTAGCTCTTTGGAAGTTGACGATTTACCTATAAATTGATGTAACCATCGTTTGCTCGCTATTTCACCACCATATTCTTCGCGGTACACAAGCACTTTGCTTTTTGAAATGACAAAATCTTTATCAAACAAAACCAAATAATCAAAAGTAGCGGTTTTGCTTGGTGCGTTCCCTATATAACCATATCCAAGAAATTTTGTTTCCGAGTTAATTTTAAAAAGGTTTTCCTTTCCGAATTCCGAAAGAGTCTTGGCATTCAAATCTTTCGGAACTGAAATAATTTCTTTCGAAAAATTTTCAGTTCCGTAGAATTTTGATATCTCTTTATCCGCTTTTTTTTCTACACTTACCTGATTTGAAAAAGATAACAAGAACAGCGTTATAATAAAAAGAATGAAGGTAATTTTCATAAAGTAAAGATATTTAAATAAAAACAAAAGATACCTGTCTTCGCAGGGATGCCGTTAGAACCAAACGCCAATTCCAAAGTTTAATTGGTTCGCAACCTCTGCCCCTTCAAAGGCATTGTCTCTAATTTGATAATCGCCTTTTACAACTACCCCATTTGTGATATGATAAGATAGGCCTGCAGTTATATCTTGACGGTTATAAGCATCATTGCGAACTAATCCACCTTCTGTATTTGCGTGTGTATCATATTTTTCATAACGTGCAAATGCAAAAAGTTTTTGTTTAGCTGTCAATGGCAACAAATTATACGCTCCTTCCACATAAAAACCCATCAGGGCACTGCCCAAATCCTTTCCGGTTAGGGTGTTGTATGCGTCTGTGTCATTAAGGGAAGCATATACAAATTCACCACGAGCTGTGAATTTACGGAAGGCATAACGAGCATCGAACCCAATCATAGAAATTCCAATATTTGCACCTTCCAAATCTTCTACATCGTCTTCCGCTTGTGTTTTTCCAAAATATCCCGATAGCCCCAAGCGCAGTCCCGGGATTCCGTAATAATCCAATTTTGTTGAAAAAGTAGGGCTGTCCACCGTGGACTCTATTCCTTTTTGACGGCCTCCGCGCAAGCCGTCTTTTCCTTTTAAATATCCTTTAACTCCGTCGGCACCATCTGATGAAGTTGATTTGAAACCATTAAAAACATAAGCTTGATATCCCAGAGAAATTTCAGGAAAACGGCCAGTCACTCCTACTCCAAGTTCACGCCAAGTGGTTGGCACAATATCGTGATCTACCGCAGGGCGGTCGGTCCCATTAAAGGTTGTTGGTTCGTGATATTCGTTCACTATACCCATAGGAACCAACATCAATCCCCCCCGAAGACTCACGTTGTTTCCAACTGCATAATTCACAAATGCTTGTTCTACATAAATTTCTTCTACATGTTCAACTTCAATTTCTGAAACGAATTGTACTTTTTCGTCAAATTTATAACCCACCAGAAGAACTAATCTGTGAACGTCCAATATGCCATTATCACTTTCTGGCTGGTTGTAGACCATTTCTCCATATCCACCAATTGTCACAGCCTTTCCAAAATTGCCGGAAAGAATGCGTTGGGCACTATTTTGCTGTAACTGGGGGTTTGATTGTATTGAGTCTGGAGCTGTTTGCGAAAATGAAATCGCAGTAAAAGATAAAGCAAATAAATAAATAAGATTTTTCATTGAATTTTATTTAGACTGAATTAAAATAGATTGATTTTTCAGCCGCAAAAATAAAATTCAGAAATGAACCCCACAAGGTTATTTAGAATTAATTTAAATAATTTTTAAAGAAAAAAGATAAAGTGCTATTTTTTAGAAACTTCCAAGAGGTGTTTGTACTGAAGTCGTGCCAATCCACCCCATTGAAGCAATAACTTTTTATCATCTTTGGAGAGGTTACCGTGTATTATTGTATAGGACCATAATGGCATTTCGCCTTCTTCAACCATTTCAACGAGTTCTTCGAGCTTGTGTTCCTTCTTTTTAATGGAATAGTTGCTCCATTCGGAAACGTTAAAATGTTTTTTACCGTCTTCAATATGGTTGTTAAGCCAAAGCGAAAATGGAGCTACCTCCGCATACCACGGATACTGGGTTTGGTTACTATGGCAATCGTAGCAATTTTCTTTTAAAATTGTTGCCACTTTTCCAGAGGGTTTGGTTTCAGATTCAAATAATGCAACGCTTTTATAACCATCATTATTTTTTTCGGGACGGATAAACTGAATCGCCACCAAAGCAATCAAAGCTAAAACCAAAATTACTTTTACTGTTTTCTTCACCATTGTTATTTTTTCAGCGAATTTAAATAGAAAATAATCGCTTTCCGAATATCTGCCGCTGTTTCATTTTCTTTTGGGGTATAAATTTTTACAATTCCTTTATTCTCAGAAGTTAAAAATGGAATATCCAAACCTTTCAGCAAAAAGTCGCTGATGGCAACTGTGTACGTTTTATTATCACTGATTATTTTATCTTCCATTTGCCACTCGCCATTTTCACTTTGGGAAAAATTATAGCGTTGAAGATATGCTCCCTCTCCGCTTTGCAATTTTCCATATTCCAATATTTGTTTTAATAGACTGCCTTTTAAATCGACCTTTAAAATGCTTCCACCAAAAGGAAGCACCCGAAAAACATCGGTACTGGTAATATCGCCTACCAATCTGTCGTCTATTCTTATTGAACCCCCATTCACTATGGCGCCATCTACTTTGTTATTGTAAGCATATGCCATAGAACTTGTTATTATTTCCCCCAAATTTGTTTGTTTGCTGCGGTTGGAAGTATCAGTTCCATCTAATGGGGAACTTGCCCTGTATATAACTTCGTCTGGTTTTTCGATAACCTCTTTCAACTTTTGGTCCATGAGTTCCGTCCACTTGCTTACTACCCGCTCCACTTTGGCTGAAGAAGCTATTTTGTCCGTAACCATTACCAATTCAGAATTTATATGAAGGTATTTAGTACGCAAATTATAGATAAGTGTATGCACATACACACTTTTTGCATTGGCGTCTGCTTTTGCTATAATGGTCCTGCCTTCTTTCTCCAGCATGTTGTAATGCTCATGCCCCCCCATTATTAAAGGAAGTGAACGAAGGCGCTTGGCTATTTCCTTATCCTCGTCTACAGAAACGTGCGTAAGGCCCACTACAAAATCTGCCTTTTGAATAGCAAGATCATACGCTCTTACCGCATTCTCATAAATATCGCCATAGGAAACATAATCTTGCGGGTTTGAAGGAAGGGTTACCCCAAAAACCCCAAATTTCATTTTATTACCATCAGCGTCAATGGCGTTGAAGGTTGAAAAATCGGATGTGGGCACATTAGAATATTCCCATTTAGTGGCAAAAGGAACAAGACCTTTTTCAGTTACGTGGCGCACATTTGCAGTTGTCCATGTAAAATTGGATTCATTCAATCTTTTTTGAAGATCCTTTTCACTCAAATCAAACTCGTGATTCCCGAATGTCACCAAATCAATTTCCATTGCGTTTAGCACATCCACCATCTGTTTTCCGTTAACGCGTTCGCCGTCTACTTTTAAAGTTCCTAATAATGAAGGATTTAAAAAATCGCCTGCCAAAAACAAAAAGGTATTTGGAAATCGTTCTTTGATAGAATCACGAATATGGGCCACACGTGCTAATCCTCCGTATTCGCCACCGTTTAGAGGGGCAATCTCATAGACATCATTGATTTGAATAATTTTAAGGGTAATGGCACCTGCGCCTTTTATTGGGTCTTCCGGATAGAGTTGTAGAACTTCACAACTCGAAAAAAAATAGCCCACAACAGCTAAAAGTAAAAGTTTTCTCATTTAATGGTATTTTGTAAAAATTTTAGTTGCTTCATTGTGCGCACTTTCAAAAGACATTGGGTTTATGTTACTCGAAATTTTTTCAGCAGTAAAATAGCTGAGCATTTTTTCGGTGGGCATATTTCCCGTTAATTCGTCTTTTGCCATTGGGCAACCACCAAAACCTTGAATGGCTCCATCAAATCTTCTGCAGCCAGCTTTATAAGCCGCATTAATTTTTTCATGCCATGCATTTAGAGTGGTGTGCAAATGTGCGCCAAATTCTATGTGGGGATATTTGGGTATCAAGTTAGTAAATAAATATGAAATAATCTGAGGTGTGGATGAACCCACAGTATCACTGAGCGAAAGTATCTTCACTCCCATATCAGAAAGTTTCTCGGTCCACTCGCCTACTATCTCCACATTCCAAGGGTCTCCGTAAGGATTTCCAAAACCCATGGAAAGGTAGGCGACTACTTCTTTATTATTTTTTTCGGCGAGGTTTAGAATCTCTTGAAGTATCACCAATGATTCTGAAATGGTCTTGTGCGTATTTCGCATTTGGAAATTTTCAGAAATGGAAAAAGGGTAGCCCAAATAATTAATTTCAGGATGTTTCACTGCATCTTCCGCTCCGCGAATATTGGCTATTATGGCGAGCAGTTTACTTTTGGTTACGGAAAGATCCAGTTTTGAAAGCACTTCGGCAGTGTCCTGCATTTGCGGGATTGCCTTGGGAGATACGAAACTTCCAAAATCAATCGTGTCAAAACCACAGCGCAAAAGCGACTGTATATATTGCACTTTTTGCTGTGTGGGAATCCAGTCTTTGATGCCTTGCATGGCATCGCGCGGACATTCTATTATTTTTACTTGCTGCATCGCCTCAAAGATAGCAATTCCTTCGTAGGCAGAAATCTTTCATTTTTAAAAAAGAATGAAGAATTTAAGGCAACAATATAAAAGTTGCAATCCCCACGAAAACGAATATTTGTAACCATTTCAGGAACAACCCCATACTTTTCCACTCAATTAGCAAGCTTGAAATTTTCCCCGCAGCCATTGCAATTGTACTAAAAGTGATAAACGAAACAATCATAAAAGTAAATCCCAAAATATAAAACTGAATTACTGTGTTTCCGTCTTCATTCCACAGAAAACCTGGAAAAAAAGCCAAAAAGAAAATCATCACCTTCGGGTTTATCAAATTCATTATAACGCCTGTTTTAAAAAGTTGCGAGTAGGATTTTTGTGGAGCATTGTTAGTCAACGAAATGTGCTCATCACTTTTATAAACTCGGTAAGCCAAGTAGAGTAAATAACATGCTCCCAATACTTTTATTCCATAGAAAATTTCTTCGGAAGCGGTTATAATAGCAGAAATTCCAAATGCCAAAAGTGTTGTGTGAACGATGCAGCCACTTATTAATCCTGCAGTGGTTGCAATACCGCTTTTGGTGCCGTTTGCCAAAGATTGCGTGAGCACATAAATATTGTCCGGTCCCGGAGAAATCGCCAGTGCAAGCGTTGCGATTGAAAATGAAATTAGGGTTTCAATCATTTTCGTTTTAAAATCGCTTTGTTTATTTGCTTAATTAAATCTGGTCCTTCATAAATAAAACCTGTGTAAAGCTGCACCAAACTTGCTCCGGCATCAAGTTTTTCCAAGGCATCTTCCGCCGAATGAATTCCACCGACTCCAATTATAGGGAAAGCTTTGTTACTTTTTTCAGAAAGAAAACGAATTACCTCCGTGGCTCTATTGGTTAAAGGTTTTCCGCTTAAACCACCCATTTCTTTTTTGTTTTCGGAAGAAATTCCTTCGCGGGAAATAGTCGTATTGGTGGCGATAACGCCGTCAATTTTTGTGGTTTCAACAATTTCGATAATATCGAAAAGTTGTTCATCGGTCAAATCGGGAGCTATTTTTAGAAGAATTGGTTTCCGTTTTTCTTTTGAATTGTTTTTATCTTGAAGTGTTTGCAATAAATCCATTAATGGTTTCTTCTCCTGTAGTGCTCGCAGGTTTGGGGTGTTGGGCGAACTTACGTTTACCACAAAATAATCCACATAATCAAAAAGAGCTTCAAAACAGATTATATAGTCGTTTCCCGCTTCTTCGTTAGGTGTGAGTTTGTTTTTACCAATATTTCCTCCAATTAAAACCCTTCGACTGCGCTCAGGGTGACATTTTGATTTCAATCTTTCAACAGCTTCTTCAACTCCACCGTTATTAAAACCCATTCGGTTTATAATTGCAGAATCTTCCTTTAATCTAAACAAGCGTGGTTTGTCGTTTCCAGGTTGTGGTTTTGGGGTAACGGTGCCTATCTCAATAAAACCAAAGCCAAAATTTGAAAGTTCTTTATAAAGCTTTGCATCTTTATCAAAACCTGCGGCAAGCCCTACTGGGTTTGGAAAATTCAAACCAAAAAGTTCGCGCTCCAGTTTTGGGTTTTCAACTTTATAGATTTTTCTGAAAATACTTCCGAAGCCTATTTTATGAAAAAATCGAATCAGTGAAAAAGTAAAATGGTGGATTTTCTCTGGGTCAAAACTGAAAAATATGGGACGGATGATGGTTTTGTACATAGTTGAAAAATATATTGCAAAAATACATTAAACTATGTATTTGTTATTTTGAATATGCTTTATTTTGTAGTGTAAAAGAAAAGTTATGATTGAAAAACAACATATTATTGACCGCTTCAAAAGCTACATAACCATAGATACTGAAAGCGATCCAAATAGCGAAACTACCCCAAGCACCAAAAAACAATGGGATCTTGCAAATAAACTTGCCGAAGAACTGAAGCAAATTGGAATGGAAGACGTAAGCATTGATGAGAATGCATACATTATGGCCACATTGCCATCAAATGTTTCTCATCCCGTTCCGGTTATAGGTTTTGTTTCCCACTTTGATACTTCTCCAGACTTTACGGGTGCAAATGTGAAACCTCAGATTATTGAGAATTACGATGGAAAAGATATTCTTCTAAATAAAGAAAAAGATATTATTCTTTCTCCAGATTATTTTGAAGACCTCTTACTTTATAAAGGCCAGACACTTATTACAACCGACGGCACAACTCTTTTGGGTGCAGACGACAAAGCTGGAATTACTGAAATAGTTTCAGCAATGGAATACCTTATAAATCATCCTGAAATAAAACATGGAAAAATTCGTGTAGGTTTTACGCCCGATGAAGAAATTGGCCGTGGAGCACATAAATTTGATGTGAAAAAATTTGGTGCAGATTGGGCATATACGATGGACGGCAGTCAAGTGGGCGAATTGGAATATGAAAATTTCAATGCAGCTGGCGCTGTGGTTACTGTAAAAGGAAAAATTGTTCACCCAGGTTATGCAAAAGGAAAAATGGTGAACAGTATGCATATCGCCACGGATTATATCAACTCATTACCAAGACTTGAAACTCCAGAACACACTGAAGGGCGTGAAGGCTTTTTTCATTTGCACGGCATACAAGGAACGGTTGATGAAACTAAAATTCAATACATTATCCGCGATCACGACAGAAATCAATTTGAGGCAAGAAAAGAAATGGTCCAAAAATTAGCTGACGAGCTAAACGAACAATTTGAAATGGAGGTGGTTACTGTTGAAATAAAAGATCAATATTTCAATATGCGTGAAAAAATTGAACCCGTAATGCACATTGTGAAAATTGCAAAAGAAGCAATGGAGCAGTTAGGCATTAAACCACTTATAAAACCAATACGTGGTGGAACAGATGGCTCGCAATTAAGTTTTATGGGGCTTCCTTGTCCAAATATTTTTGCAGGCGGTCACAATTTTCATGGAAGGTATGAATATGTTCCTGTTGAAAGTATGCAAAAAGCTGTAGAAGTTATAGTGAATATTGCGCAAATTACCGCTCAGGATCTTTCCAAATTTAAGAAGGAAGAGGAATAAATGGAGAAAATCCAATTAACAAATCCCAATACAAATAACTGCAAACTGATAGATAACTTGATAATAAAACTCCCTCAACTATTTAAAACATAGTGAGGGAGTTTTTATTTAAAAAAGGAACAATTTACTATTTCTTTTCTTTAACAGGAGCGTTAAGTTTTGCTGTTCTTTCCATTGAAATGGCAGCTCTTTCAAACTTCATTTTTCCGGCACCGCTTTCAATAATACAGGTACCATCGTCATAAAGCTCTAGTACTTTACCGTGCAAACCACCAGTTGTAATTACTTTATCTCCCTTTTTAAGTTGGGCGGCAAACTGTTTTTCCTGTTTGGCTTTTTTCATTTGTGGTCGTATCAAGAAAAGATACATCACCAAAAACAATAATATAATCGGTAAAAAACTTTGTATTTGTTCCATAGCAATTTTTAGTGTCCAAATATATTATTTGGATGTTGGGGTTTTAATTGGCGTTTTTGCATTTCCAGCACCAGCCTTAGGGGTTACGAAAGCTTTAATTGTTAAAGTTTCTGTGCCGGCCTTGGTATTGGTTGTAAGTGTAACTGTTTTACTAACTTGGTTTTGTCCACTTCCGTTAAATTTTACCAACAACTCACCTGACTCACCTGGCGCAACTGGATCTTTTGTGTATTCTGGAATAGTACATCCACAGCTACTCTTGGCATTTACGATCATTAAAGGTGCTTCACCAGTGTTTTTGAATTTAAAAACGTGTTCTACAGGTGTATTTTGGTCAATTGTTCCAAAATCGAACATGCTTTCTTCAAAAGTGATTACTGGAAATTTACCAGATTCTGCGTCCCGTGCCTCTGCGGTTGCAACGTTTTCTTCATTTACTTTGTCTGCGGCGTTGTCTTTACAAGATGAAAAGGCAAAAACAGATAGTATTGCTACTATTAAAACTGATTTTTTCATGATAATTTAGATTTTTTAAGATTTTAGCACGCCAAAAATAGCGATTTTTTTGTTTTTATTGAAGCCCACGTCCAATTTTATTCAGTTTCCCATTTTCCTCAAATTCCTTTACTATTTTATCCAAAATTCCATTTACGAAAATACTGCTTTTTGGGGTGGAATATTCTTTAGAAACTTCTAAATATTCATTGATCGTGGCTCGTACGGGAATGGACGGAAAGTATAAAAATTCTGCAATGCCCATTTTCAAGATAATTAAATCTACGTTGGCAATACGCTCTTGGTCCCAGTTTGGCGTCTTTCCTTCAATTTGTGCATTTAACTTGTCTTCATTCAAAATTACTTTTCTGAAAAGCTGCAGTGCATACTCACGGTCTTCATCGTTCTTATAAAGATTGGGAACCAAAAGAGTGGATGCATTTTTTTCTGAAAGCTTGCTGAGCATTTTAACAATGGCTGTATTGACTATTGGAAAATCGTCAACCCAAGTCAATCGTTTATCCTCCAAATATTCATAAAGCTTTTCATTGGGCGCAATTACTTCCTTAAAAACCTTGGCCACAAAATCTTGGTCTTCTTTAAAGGTGGTTTCCTTTTTAGAAAGATATGCTTCATACCACTCCAATTGGCGCAATTCTTTTAAAATGATACTTACATATTCACTGTCCAAGGACCAATAATCAAGCTTTTTCTTTTTAATTACGTCAGAAAAAGTAGTATTGTTGGCTATTAGCTTTATTAATTTGTTATTAACAAACGTTCTACTTGGATTTTTTTCTGAAACTGTGGCAAGATGCTTTTTCTGGGATATTTCAAGATAACTATCTGCTTGTTCCTGAAGTGCAACCAATAATTGCAAAAGCAATAAATAAAGATCAAGCATCTGATCTATACTGTGTAGCAAAAATTTTTCCTGAGAATCGATGTTAGGATTTTCACGCTGGTTATATGCGTAAACGGACTGTAAAACTTTTACTCGGATATGTCTTCTTGTAAGCATATATTTTTTTGAAAGAACTAGTTTAAAGAAACAACGCACAAGAATTTTCCTGTGCGTTGCAAAGATAGTGTTTTAAGAAAAAAGAAATCTATTTTTCGTTTTTTCTTGCATCAATTCTAGCTTGGGCTACATTGAAAGCCGCTTGGTGGGTTGTAATATTATCTGTATCAGCTTTCTTCAAAATTTCAAGCGTTGTTTTATAAATGTTTTCAGTTTTGCGCATTATTTCCTTTCGGTCGTAATTTTCAAGTTCTGCATAAACGTTTATGATTCCGCCAGCATTTATTAAGAAATCTGGAGCGTAAACGATCCCTTTTTCGCGAAGCATCTTTCCGTGTTTCTGTTCTTCAGCTAATTGGTTGTTTGCGGCACCAGCGATAATCTTAGTATTTAATTGGTTTATTGTGAAATCATTCACAGTCGCGCCCAAAGCACATGGAGCATAGATGTCCATTTTTTCTGCATAAAGGTTACTACCTCCATAAATTTCAACGCTGTACTTGTCGCGTACTTCTTCCAATCGCTCTTGATTGATGTCAGCAATATATACCTTGGCACCTTCTTGGCTTAAATATTCAACCAAAGCTTCACCAACGTTCCCAATTCCCTGTACATAAACTACTTTATCTTCAAGTAAATCGCTGCCAAATTTATATTTTGCTGCAGCTTTCATCCCCATAAAAACACCATAAGCGGTAACTGGAGATGGATTGCCCGCACCACCTTTAGATTCAGAAATACCTGTAACATAAGGCGTAACTGTTCGCACCAAATCCATATCGGAAGTTGCCATGCCAACATCTTCGGCGGTAATATATTTTCCACCTAAGGAGTGAACAAACTCACCAAACTTTAGCATCAACTCAGGAGTTTTCTGTGTTTTTGCATCACCAATCAAAACTGCTTTTCCACCGCCAAGGTTCAATCCTGTGATAGCACTTTTAAATGTCATTCCGCGTGAAAGACGAAGTACGTCGTTCAAAGCTTCCCACTCGCTAGTGTAATTCCACATTCTGGTACCGCCCAAAGCTGGCCCCAAAACGGTATTATGGATGCCGATTATTGCTTTTAAACCAGTATCTTTGTCGTTGCAAAAAACGATTTGCTCGTGATTGTCAAAAGACATTTGCCCGAAAACCGGATCCATTTTGTGAAGTTCGTTTGTGTTAATTACTTCAGTTACCATAGCTTTTTTATAATTATTTTGTTCATCCTCTAAAAAGGCGGTGCAAAAGTAATTGTTTGTTGTTGATTTCACAAAACATCGGCTGTTAAATTAAGAATTTAAAAAAATACTCTTTTTATAAAATGAAAGAATTAAAATATCTCAATAAATATTTTTTAAAATATAAAGGACGTCTGTTGTTGGGTGTGTTTATAACAATCATTGCTACTGTTTTCAAATTGGCCGTACCAATGAAAATAGGCGATTCTGTGACTGTCGTGAAACAATATATGAATGGGGAAATAGCGGATCTTGCTTTTGTAAAACATGAACTACTTATAAATATATTATTGCTTCTGGGCGCTGCATTGCTCTCGGCATTTTTCACTTTTATGATGCGGCAAACCTTTATTGTGGTTTCCCGCTATGTGGAATATGATCTTAAAAATGAAATTTTTCAACATTACGAAAAACTTTCTCTCGGTTTCTATAAACAAAACCGAACTGGTGATTTAATGAATCGAATTAGCGAAGATGTTTCCAAAGTGCGAATGTATGTTGGACCAGCTTTAATGTACAGTATCACTACGATTACACTTTTTATTGTGGTGGTAAGTTATATGTTTTACAAGGCACCCACTTTAACTTTATATGCTATAGCTCCATTACCAATTCTTTCTTTGGCTATATATAAACTGAGTGTTCTCATCAACCATCGAACCACCATTGTACAGCAATATCTTTCAAAACTTACAACTTTTACGCAGGAAAGTTTTAGTGGCATCGCTGTAATAAAAGCTTACGGAATAGAGCCGCGCACCAATACTAATTTTGAGGAACTCGCCGAAGGCAGTAAAGTGAAAAATATAGATTTGGCGAAAGTACAAGCGCTGTTTTTTCCGCTAATGATGCTTCTTATTGGCGTTAGCAACATCCTAGTTATATATATTGGAGGTACGCGCTACATAAATGGTGAAATAGCCGAATTTGGAACTATTGTGGAATTTTTAATTTATGTAAATATGCTCACCTGGCCTGTTGCCGTTGTTGGCTGGGTAACTTCTATGGTTCAGCAGGCGGAAGCATCACAAAAACGGATCAATGAATTTTTGGAAACAGAACCTGCTATTAAAAATTTAGTTGAAGATAGTACGCCAGTTAATGGAAACATTGAATTCAACAATCTAACATTTACTTATCCAGATACTGGAATTAAGGCTTTAAAAGATGTTAGTTTTACCGTAAATCCTGGAGAGACTTTGGCCATTATTGGAAATACTGGTTCGGGAAAATCAACCATTCTAGAACTTATTGGAAGACTGTACGATGTTGAAGAAGGAATGTTGAAAATTGACGACACACCAATCAGAAAAGTAAATCTGAATAATTTACGCGACAGCATTGGTTATGTTCCCCAAGACGCTTTTCTTTTCAGTGATTCGCTTAGCAATAACATTCGCTTTGGAAAGGAAAATGCTTCCGAAGAAGAAGTAATTGAAGCCGCCAAAAAAGCAGCCGTTCATAAAAACATCATCGGTTTTAATAAAGGATACGACACCATTTTGGGCGAACGCGGAATTACCTTAAGTGGTGGTCAAAAACAGCGTGTTTCTATTGCGCGGGCCATTATTAAAGACCCACAAATACTTCTTTTTGACGATTGTCTTTCAGCAGTAGATACCGAAACTGAAGAAGAAATTCTTCAAAATCTAAATAAAATATCAGCAAATAAAACAACCATTATTGTTAGCCACCGTATTTCTTCGGCTAAAAATGCAAACAAGATTATTGTTTTAGAAGAAGGAAAAATCATTCAACAAGGCACACACAATCAATTGGTAAATTCCGAAGGTTATTACAAGGAACTGTACGCAAAACAGCTTTTGGAAAAAGAAATGTAAGTTTACTTTGGTTGGTTTGGATTTTTTTTGGATTTTTGGCAAAACGAAAGCCAAAAACAGAAATTATGAGTGACCACTATACGATGGAGCAAGAAGAAATTTTTTCAAAAGTTATGCGCGCCGGAAGACGCACCTACTTTTTTGATGTAAGGTCCACAAAGGCAGGGGATTTTTACCTTACCATTACCGAGAGTAAAAAATTTACAAATGACGATGGTTCCTACCATTACAAAAAACACAAAATCTACCTTTACAAAGAGGATTTCAGCGAATTTAAGGACACCTTGAATGAAATGATAAACTATGTGATTGACGAAAAAGGTGAAGAAGTAATTAGCGAACGTCACCAAAAAGATTACAAAAAAGAAACGGATGATCTGCCACAAGTTACAGAACCAACCCAAGAAAAAGACAAAACAGACACTAGTAACTTTACAGATATCGAATTTGACGATATATAAACGTTCAATTCTTGAACACACAACCGGCGCGGGCAAAACCGCAGCCGGTTTTTTTTATTTTACGAACTATCGTAAGCTCAATTAGTTTGTTTATTTTTCGCTTCCTAAACCCATTAATACAAATCCCTTAAATGGTCAAAAAACTATACCAACCCTATAAACCCAATCTAGATTTTTCAGGATTGGATCATATTATTGTTGGTAGCGGAATGGGCGGTTTAACCGTTGCAACTTGGCTTGCAAAGTCAGGAAAAAAGGTTGCCATTTTTGAACGCCACTATGTCCCTGGTGGTTTCACACACAGTTTTAAAAGAAAAGATGGTTTTCAGTGGGATGTTGGCGTTCATTACGTTGGCAATATGGCCAAAGACTCTTCATTACGAGGTTTTTTTAACTTTTTGACGGATGGAAAACTAGAGTGGGAATCCATGGGCGATGTTTATGATGTTGCAAATATTGAAGGCACTGAATATATTTTTAAAGCGGGAAAGGAAAACTTCAGAAAACAGCTCGTCAATTATTTTCCCGAAGAAGAAAAAGCGATTCGCTACTATTTAAAACTCATTACAAATACCAACAAACGGGCAAGTGCTTTTTTCTTTGAAAAAATCTTCGAGCCTTGGTTTAGTAAGTCAGTGGGTTGGGTTTTCAGAAAAAGATATTCCAACTTTTCACAAAGAACAACTTGGGAAGTTTTAAGTGAAATAACCCAGAACAAAAGATTAATTGCTGTGCTTTGCGCACAATGTGGCAATTATGGCCTTTCACCCAAAAATAGTAGTTTCGGGGCGCACGCAATGGTAATCGGACATTTTTTGGAAGGTGGCTACTACCCCGTTGGCGGTGCAGATCAAATTTGTGAAAAAACCCTTGAGGTGTTTACCGCAAATGACGGCAAAGTTTTTATAAATGCCGATGTTACTGAAATAGTTATTGAAAACCACCGTGTGAAAGGAATCAAACTGGGGGAAAAATTCATTCCGTGTAAAAGTGTAATAAGTAATGTGGGGGTAAACAATACCTTCAACCACCTACTCTCTGAAACAGACCGGAAAACGTGCAATTTCAATCTAAAAAATGTACAACCTGCCAGTGCCCATATTTGTTTGTATTTGGGTTTGAACAAATCCAGCAGAGCTTTGAACCTTCCGAAACACAATCTGTGGTATTATAAACACGACGGTATCGATACAATTTTTGATGAAGCTACCTTGGAAAATGCTCCCGAAAATTTTGCCTACATTTCCTTCCCTTCAGCAAAGGATCCAAATTGGGAAACGAAAAATCCTGGCACCGCAACCATTCAGGCAATTTCAGTTGGAAACATGGATTGGTTTGAAGGATATAAAGATTCGAACTGGATGAAAAGGGGCGATGAATATCTTCAACTAAAAAAGAATTTTGAAACAGAAATGCTAAAAGTTCTCTACAGGTTTTTTCCGCAAATTGAAGGAACCGTTGTAGCTTCCGAAGTCTCAACCCCACTTTCCACAGAAAATTTCACAAATTATAAAAGTGGCGAAATTTACGGCTTGGCCCATTCACCGGAACGTTTTACGCTTCCATTTTTAAGGCCGAAGACAAAAATAAAAGGATTGTTTTTAACAGGTCAGGACATCACACTAGTGGGTGTTGCCGGAGCTATGCTTTCAGGTTTATTGTGCGCAACGGCTATTTTAAAATTTCGATCCTGGAAAATTTTTAAGGAAGTCAAAACTTCAAAAACTTCTTAAGATTGCTATCTAATGGCTTCGACTGCATATTAGCTAACAAATTTGAAAACCCTATATTTGCCGCTTTTTTAAAACGAAGAAGATGTTACAAAAGATTTTCAGAAATTTCACCCAAAATCCAAAAAATGATATCCTATCTGGATTAACGGTAGCATTGGCGTTGGTGCCCGAGGCAGTGGCATTTGCCTTTGTTGCAGGTATTGACCCGTTAGTGGGACTTTACGGCGCTTTTATTATGGGTCTCGTAACCGCCCTCTTCGGCGGACGCCCTGGAATGATTTCTGGAGCAACGGGAGCTATGGCCGTGGTGATGGTTCATTTGATTCAGGTAGGAAACGAAGTTGGATTAACATTAGCCGAACCCGTGCAATATCTTGGACTGCAATGGCTTTTTATAACACTTTTATTCGTTGGTGCAATTCAAATTATGGCGGGCTTTTTTAAACTTGGAAAATTTGTTCGGCTTATTCCGCATCCTGTAATGATGGGATTTGTAAACGGTTTGGCAATCGTTATTTTTCTTTCACAATTAGGGCTTTTTAAGGAAAGTCGCGGCACGGTTCCGCAATGGCTCACAGGAGGAGATTTGTGGATTATGCTCTTACTTGTGGGACTTACAATGGGTATTATGTTTGGATTGCCAAAACTAACCAAGAAAATTCCCGCTGCACTTATTGCCATTATTGTGGTTGCTGCAATTACCATTTTCGGAAATCTCGACGTTAGTACCGTTGGTTCTTTTATCCGCGATGGCGGTGGAAGTGGCTTGAAGGGCTCGCTGCCAGTATTCCAAACCCAGATTTTTGGGTTTTTAGATACTTTGAATGGACATTGGGATTTAATACTTTCCACAGCATTTTTATTGGCAGCAGTAGGGTTGATTGAATCGTTGATGACACTAAATTTAATTGATGAAATGACCGAGACTCGCGGAAGCGGTAATCGCGAATGCGTTGCCCAAGGAGGCGCAAACATATTGAACGGGCTTTTCGGAGGCATGGGTGGTTGTGCAATGATTGGGCAATCAATCATTAATGTAAGTTCGGGGGGCCGCGGTAGGCTTTCAGGAACAGTTGCAGCGGTTGCTTTACTTTGTTTTGTATTATTTGGCGCACCATTGATTGAGCAGATTCCTATCGCAGCTTTGGTGGGCGTAATGTTCATGGTGGTTATCGGCACCTTTGCGTGGAGCAGTTTTAGAATTTTGAATAAAATTCCACTTTCAGATGCAATCGTTTTAATTACAGTATCGGCTGTAACGGTTTGGCAGGATTTGGCAATAGCTGTATTTGTGGGGGTCATTATGAGCGCACTTGTTTTTGCCTGGAAAAGCGCCACGATGATTCGTGCAAGAAAGCGAATAAAGGAAGACGGAACTAAAGTTTATGAAATCTGGGGACCTTTATTTTTTGGATCCACAACAGCTTTCAATACTAAATTTGATGTTTCTACCGATCCAGTTTCTATTGAAATCGACTTTATTGAGTCCCAGATTTCAGACCATTCCGGTGTGGAAGCTGTAAGAAATATCGCCAATAAATATTTGGAAAGCGGTAAGCAAATAAAATTAACGCACCTAAGCCCCGATTGTAAGGCACTTCTCTTAAAATGGAACCCTGAGTTTGAAACAATAATTGAGGAGTCAATTGAAGATCCACGCTATTATGTTGTGACGGATACGCTGGATGCAGAAGCATAGTCTTTACAGCCTTTCTGATTGATATAAAATATGATTTCTCGCATTTTAGCAAAATTTTATAATTGCCTTTGGATGGTTCTTTATAAATTTATAAGAAAAAGTCATGCGGAAATTTACCCATTTCGGAATATTAATGATGCTTGTGTTTTTGTTTAACGCTTGCAGCTTCCCAAAAGATCCAAACAATTCTTTCGAAAATGCAAAAAAATCTTCCTTGCGTGTTGGGATTGTTCCCAATACTGATTCTATCACTACTTCATTCGAAAAAAACTTTGTAGAGAATTTTGCTAAAAAGGAAGGAATGCAGACCCAATTTATTGCCGACAATGAAACGGAGTTGGTGAAAAAACTCGAAAATTATCAATTGGATATAGTACTTGGCGGTTTTGAAAAAAAATCGAATTGGAAAAAGAAAGTAGGAATGACTAAACCCTATGATGACAAGCACGTTCTCTTTATTCCCCGAGGCGAAAACCGCTTACTTTTTCATCTAGAAAAATTCATCACCAAAAACAAAAAACAATGAGATCAGAAGCTTTTGAACTTCCCGACGATTTAAAGGAAAAACTGAAAAAAGCAAAAAAAATGGAATGGATTACCATAGTATATCTATCAACCGTAGTTGTACTTATGTATCTGGTTATGGGCTCCTCGCAGGCAATGAAAACCGCTTGGTTAGAAGACGCCCTTAGCATAATTCCGGCAATGTCATTTTTGATAGCTGCCCGTATTTATAATAGAAAACCCACTAAAAAATTTCAATATGGCTTTCACCGCGTGTTCAGCATTGCATTTTTAACGGGAAGTATTGCACTGTTTGGAATGGGCCTTTTTCTTTTGGTAGATTCGTCTATTACCCTTATAAAAGCAGAACACCCTACTATTGGAAGCATCGTACTATTCGGTAATCAAGTTTGGATGGGCTGGGTAATGATTGCCGTATTGGTTTATAGTTCGCTACCCGCAATGTATTTAGGGTACAAAAAGTTACCCTTAGCAAAAAAACTTCACAATAAAATTCTTTATACCGATGCCAATGCGCAAAAAGCTGATTATATGACTGGTTTTGCAGCTATGGCAGGAATTTTGGGGCTTGGTATGGGTTGGTGGTGGGCAGATGCCAGTGCGGCGCTGTTTATCTCCTTCTCTGTTTTAAAGGATGGCTATACCAATTTAAAGGATGCCGTGCAAGATTTAATGGATAGAAAGCCGTTGCGCATTAAAGACGAAAAGACTGATGAACTAGTAGAAAAAGTAGAAAACTTCGTAAAATCATGGGATTGGGTCGAAGATGCCAAAGTACGGTTTCGGGAAGAAGGACAGGTCTATTTTGGCGATGTTCAGGTTATTGTAAAACCCGGGACAGACGTTCCAAAATCAATTGAAGAAGGGTTGAAAAAACTGCAGGAATTTCATTGGAAAATATACGATATAACTATTATGCCCGTGCAAGAAGTGAAAGACTATTCAGAAAAGCAATCTTAGATTTTTATTGCTTTGAGAAGTAAAAATCAACCTTTTTTGTTTCACCATTTACAGTCCCTTCAATCCAAGCATGGAGGGAATCTTTAACGGGATTTGTATAGATTATTCGTTGCGGAAAATCGTGGTTTTTATTTTCAAATGTAACTTTTCCCTTTTCAGAAGAAATCATTTTAAATGTAACCGGTTTTTCATCGTTCTGATTTGCGACTGCTACTGTCAACAATAAGTTTTCTCCTTTTTGTTCAAGCGCCATAGTTTCTGCAAAAACTGTTTCTTTTCCCTTTTGTGTAAAACTAAATGCCGTAAAGCTACTTTCATTTTCCTTTGACCAAGTTTCTTGAGAAAATTCTTCTTCTGTATTATTAGTCCAAGTTCCCAAAAGCCATTGCAGTTGATCAATTTTTTCGAATTTTTCTCCAGCGGTCTCTGTATCTGGTTGCTGGTTTTCTGAATTATTTTTACAGGAATTCAGCAATAAAGGAAACAATAGAAAAAGTAAGTATTTTTTCATAATGGAGCGGATTGATTTGGCCAAGGTATTACAAAAAAAATTGCTATAAAATTCGCAAACCGTTTTCAACATTCTTGTCTGGCCGCAACAGGGTTACATTTTTTCCTTCCACAGCGCCTAAAACAAGGCATTCGCTCATAAAATTTGCTATCTGTTTTTTTGGAAAATTTACCACTGCAATTACCTGTTTACCTATCAATTCCTTCTTTGAGTAGCGCGAAGTAATCTGTGCTGAAGTTTTGCGTAGCCCCAATTCACTTCCAAAATCCACTAAAAGCTGGTAGGACGGATTTCGCGCTTCAGGAAAATCGTTGGCTTCAATTATGGTCCCCACGCGCATTTCGACCTTATCAAAATCAGGCCAACTAAGGTTATTCGTCATGGTGAATGGAAAGTTTTTTAATCATTTCAGGAGAAATCTCGCCTTGATAGGCACCATAGGCATCCACTAAAAGGCCTTTTATACCATCATTGGTTTCAATTAAAAAAAGTATGGTATTGTCGCCTGGATTGGTCATTCCCTCAAAACGGTAAAAATCAACCACGTCCAGTTCGCCGGCTTTCCATTTTTTCTTTAGGCTTTTGGATTCTACGCCCTCACCCACAAGATTAAAATCTTCTGTAAAACCTTGTTTTTGTAAATCTTCAATGGCCACGGAGAGTGATGAATATGAATTTTTCATAATTTTTGGTTTTAATTCTTAAAGTTAATGGAGATATTCTGCAACTGCAAAGTTTTATAAATTCTTTAATAGAAAAGTTTAGAAGTGAATAACCCAATAACTTAGTAACCCAATAACTTTATAACTTATTAACCACTCAAATATCGTAACTTTAAACCATAGTTTACTACCCATATAGAAAAAAGAAAATGGCCAGAACAGAATCTAAAATGCTTCCGATAGGAACCAAAGCACCCGATTTTACACTAATTGATGCAGTTACCAATAAACTTGTATCATTAAAAGAAGTCCGTGGCGAAAAAGGAACTGTAGTTATGTTTATCTGCAACCATTGCCCCTTTGTGAAACATGTAAACGAAGAACTTGTTCGATTGTGTAATGATTACCACGTTACAGGTTTTGGTTTTGTGGCCATAAACAGTAACGATGTTAAAGAATATCCTGAGGATTCGCCTGCAGAAATGTGGCGGACAGCTCAAAAGCATAGTTACCCATTTCCTTATTTATATGATGAAACCCAAGAAGTGGCAAAAGCATACGATGCTGCCTGCACGCCAGATTTCTACCTTTTTGATGATGAATTAAAACTTGTTTATCGGGGTCAATTAGACAACAGTCGCCCTGGAAACGGTATCCCTGTAAACGGTCGCGACCTTCGTGAAGCAATTGATAATCTACTCAACAACAATCCGCAGCGGAAGGATCAAAAACCGAGTATTGGGTGTAATATTAAATGGAAGGAATCTTAGTTAATTGTGGAATTGTTTACCGTTAACTGTGAAATTGCTAATTGTTTATTGTTCACTTCCACCCTTCCCTTTTTAGCAGATTTTCAATATGTGCATAATGGTGGTTGCTGTGCCAAGCGTAGCTACCTACTGTTTCCGCAAGTGTATAATTGCGATTTCGTGCTGGATGATGAAATTCTTTAAGCAATTGTTCCTGAGATAATCCCTTTACCAAATAAACCCATTTTGCATGCAAGGCGCTTATTGCAGCTAAAGACAAATCTATCGGGGCGTTTTTGGCGTCAGCAGTTTCTGCCCATGCTTTTTCATCATACGCTTTTATGGTTGGCAAAGCTTCCGTTAATGCCCACTTAAAACGTGTGTAGGCATTGTGGTGGCTATCATAAACGTGATGGATTGTCTGCCGCACCGTCCAGCCCTCTGGTCTATAAGGTGTGTTTAATTGGTCATTTGAAAGGTTACTGACCAAATTGGTCAACCTGTTCGGAAAATGTTCCAAAATAGAAATCCAAGCTTCCAATTTTTCCGAAGTAATGTTTGAAGGGCAATCAAAGGTGCCGATTGGGTATTTTAGTTTCTCTAAATCCATGTGTTAAAAGTACAAAACGCCCCGATAGCTCGAGACGTTTTGTGAATTTATTAAAAGTGTTTTTTAACTATTTTACATCCATCAATTCCACATCAAAGATCAAGGTAGCCCCTGGAGGAATAACTCCGCCAGCACCGCGCTCGCCATAAGCAAGATGCGAAGGAATCACAAAACGTGCCTTATCGCCTACCTGCAACAATTGGATGCCTTCATCCCAACCAGAGATTACTTGCCCAACGCCCAATTGAAAATCGATTGGTTGTTTTCTTTTGTATGATGAATCAAACTCGGTTCCATCTGTAAGTGCGCCTTTGTAATGAACGGAAACAGTTTTTCCTTTTTCGGCTTTCTTTCCGTTTCCTTTTTGGATTATTTTATAGAGCAAGCCGCTATCGGTTCTATCAAAACCTTCTGAGATTTTTTTAAGTTCGGCTTCCTGAGCTTCTTTCATCTTTGCAATTCGCTGCTCTCTTTCACCGGTAAAACTTCTGAAAGCTTCCACGGCGTTCCACTTTTTTGCTTCCTCACCAACGCGGATTATTTCAACCTTTTTCATAGTATCGCCTTGGGCAACACTATCAACCACATCCTGTCCTTCCACTACATTTCCAAAAACGGTGTGTTTGTTATCCAACCAAGGCGTGGCAATGTGGGTAATGAAAAACTGACTGCCATTACTAGCTGGGCCTGAATTTGCCATAGAAAGCACACCCGGAGTGTCGTGGCGAAGGTCTTGGTGGAATTCATCCTCAAAATCGTAACCCGGCCCGCCGGAACCTGTTCCCTTTGGATCACCACCCTGAATCATAAAATCTGGAATTACACGGTGAAATTTTAAGCCGTCGTAATAGGGTGTACCCTGTGGTTTTGCTGGCGTTTTCCAAATTGCCCTCTGCCAAAGCCACAAAATTTCCAACCGTTCCCGGGGTTTTGTCGTGCGTTAGTTTTATCAGAATTTCTCCTTTTTCTGTCGTTATTTTTGCGTAAATACCGTCTTGCATTGTTTTATTTTTTAATGAAGTGCAAAGGTAATAAAATACGAAGTAGGAATTGCGAAATACGAAGTTGGAAGTTTGATTTAAAAGCGATGAGCGACGAGCGATAAGGGTTTGGAATTGGTAAATTTGTATATTAGCAGAGACATGTGAAATAAACCGCATATTGATATATACTAGTTGTGCTTCATTATCAGAAACCGTTAACCAATGATAAAATTCTTTAGAAAAATTAGACAAAATTTACTTTCAGAAGGAAAAACTGGAAAGTATTTAAAATATGCCATTGGAGAAATCATATTAGTAGTAATTGGAATTTTGATAGCCCTGTCAATTAATAATTGGAACGATAATCAAAAAAAATTAAAACAGGAAACGACTCATTTACAAAACATTAAAAATGACCTTAAAGCACAAATTAAAACTCTAGATAATTATATAGATTTTCAGAATTTGATAATCGAAGATTCAAAAAATATTATTCATCATTATGAAAATAATGGTGGTTTTAATAAGATGGACAGCATCTATCCAATGTTAAATGATTTAATTGTTAGAACTACTTTTATAAATAAAAACATAAGCCTATCAGAAATAATAAATTCTTCAGAAATAAACATTCTGAAAAATGAAGTTCTTATAAGAAAATTATTAGAATTTAATCAATCTGTTTTAACTTTTATGAATACTACCCAAAACAATAACACAAATCTTATAGACCTACTTATAGTTCCGACACTCGCAAAAAATAGTGATTATGCTACCTTTGGATATACTAATGGGATGAACAATTTTCTAGAAAAAACTGGAGGTCGTGAAAACATAACATATTTAAAAAACAATAATCTAAAAAATGGTTTAAATCAAACTTTCAATGACCCAAAATTGAGTCTCGAACTTATGAATAAAGTGGTTATTAGATATGAGTTGGCTTCCTTACAAAAAATAGGAAATGAGAATTTGAAAGAGCAAGCGGAAGATATTTTGATTGCTATTACAAAAGAATTAGATGAAAAATAACGAAAGCACAACAAAGAACCAAGGTATAAAACAACTTAAGCAGTACATAAGAGATCTATTCTTTCATCTAAAAGATTTTCACACACCAACTCACTTTTCAGTTTTTCGCTTTTCGCTTTTCGCTTTTCGCTTTTCGCTTTTCGCTTTTCGCTTTTCGCTAAAATGTAACAAAACCCTAACCCATTCGTCAAACAAACAACAACTTCCAAAAACAATCCTGTGGAAAATATTCTCACAATAAACAATCTCACCAAGAAATTTGGCTCGCTTACCGCAGTGGACAATCTTTCCTTTTCAATTGAAAAGGGTAACGTTTACGGCATCCTCGGCCCAAACGGAAGCGGAAAAAGTACTACGCTGGGCATTGTGCTAAATGTGGTAAACAAAACCGCGGGCGACTTTAAATGGTTTGATGGCAACATCGATACGCACAACGCTTTAAAAAAAGTGGGCGCCATTATTGAACGCCCTAATTTTTACCCCTACATGACCGCCGTACAAAACCTGCAACTGGTATGCAAGATAAAAGAGGTTTCGGAAAAAAAGATTAAACAGAAATTGGAGCTTGTAGGGCTTTTGGATAGAAAGGACAGCAAGTTCAGCACTTTTTCACTTGGTATGAAACAACGTTTGGCTATCGCTTCGGCACTGTTGAACGACCCAGAAATATTAATATTAGATGAGCCTACCAATGGTTTGGACCCACAGGGAATTCATCAAATTCGGGAGATCATAAAAGTGATAGCTTCAAAGGGAACAACCATTTTATTGGCTTCGCATTTGTTGGACGAGGTTGAAAAAGTATGCACACACGTAGTTATTCTTCGGAAAGGGGTGAGTCTTTATTCCGGCAGTGTGGACGGAATGAACGCCAGTCACGGTTTCTTGACGATGCAAAGCAACAATATGGAAGCGCTTCAACATGCTTTGGAAGGAAATTCCGCCTTTGGAACCGTAAACCACGAAGGTGGTTATTTAATCGCTTACCTCAACGCCCCGATGGATGCTTCGGAAGTGAACAAACTGCTTTTTGAAAAAGGCATCACGCTTAGCCACCTTGTGAAACGCAAGGAAAGTCTTGAAGAACAATTCCTTGAACTTACCAAACAAAACTAACCGCAATGCTACGATTATTAAATATAGAACTTCAGAAACTGCGCTATAACCGTTCGGCAAAGGTTATTTCCATTATTTATTTTGTGCTAATTACCTTTATCGCTTTGATTGCTTCGATTGAGTTCAACTTTGGCGATTTTCACTTTCGGGTTGCCGATCAGGGAATATTCAACTTTCCGTATATCTGGCATTTCAATACCTATGTGGCAGCTATTTTGAAATTGTTTTTAGCCATCGTAATTGTATCCATGATGAGCAATGAATACAGTTACAGAACATTAAAACAAAACCTTATTGACGGCCTCAGCAAAAAGGAATTCGTACTTTCAAAGTTTTTGACGGTCTTGCTTTTCGCCGTAATATCCACGGTTTTTATATTTGGTGTCTCGTTGATTTTAGGACTTTTCTTTTCAGATTACAATGAAATAGGAATCATCTTCAGCGATATGGAATACATTGGCGCTTATTTTATAAAACTTGTCGCCTTTTTCTCTTTCTGTCTTTTTCTGGGGGTTTTGGTGAAACGTTCTGCCTTTGCGCTTGGCTTTTTAATAGTTTGGCAAATTGTGGAATGGTTGTTTTACGGTTTGATGAAATGGAAAATTTTTAAAGACACAGATATTGCAGACAATGTTGCACAATTTTTTCCGCTAAATGCAATGGCAAACCTCATCAAAGAACCGATGAGCCGTTTGGGCGCTATACAATCTGCCGCCAATCAGTTGGGTGAAAATTTCACAAAAGATTACCACGTAACTTGGCTGAATGTATTGATTGTTTTAATCTGGACAGCCCTTTTTATCTACTGGTCTTATGCCATTCTAAAGAAAAGAGACTTGTAAAAAAGCAATCCATCGTTGATTTTTTGCCTATATTTAGCAGGCAATCAACCCCGCTGTTTTTTTGAAGCATTATTTTTTCATAATCGGTTTTTTACTTTCAAGTGTAGTCTTTTCACAAGACATTTCCTTGTACCACCAATTCAACGGTCATTACGATTATACTGCTTTTGGAAACACCTTAAACGTTGAAGAAAACGGTCAAGGTGGACAATGTTTTATTCTCACCAGCAGCAGTGCCGATTTTCAGCTACAGCCAAACCAAGAAGTGATTGCAGCTTATCTTTATTGGGCGGGTTCTGGCCCAGGGGATTTTAATGTTACATTTAATCAAGTTCCCATCACAGCGGAACGCACTTTCAACGTTACCTATAATAGCGGCGGACAGGACTATATCTATTTTGCTGCTTTTGCAGATATTACCGAACAAATCCAAACTACGGGAAATGGCAATTACACACTTTCAGATTTAGACCTTACCCTTGTAATTCCTGCTTATTGCAGTCCGCCAGGATCGGGAACCAACTTCGGGGGTTGGGCGGTTACAGTGGTTTACGAGGATGCTACCCTTTCCAACAATCAAGTAAATGTTTTTGATGGGTTAGAGAGTGTTTCCAGCCAAAGTCAAACTTTGGATATTACACTGGACAATCTCATGGTCCTGGACACTCAGGGCGCTAAGATTGGTTTCTTGGCTTGGGAAGGTGATCGCGGAATTTCGGTAAACGAAACCCTTCGCATAAACGGGAATATTCTTAGCAATCCACCGCTAAACCCTGCAGACAATGCCTTCAACGGTACCAATAGTTTTACGGGTAGCGATGTGTTGTACAATATGGATATTGACTTCTATTCTATTTCAAATTATATAAATCCGGGGGATATTTCGGCTACTATTCAACTAACCAGCGGACAGGATTTTGTAATGGTGAATAACATCATCACTGTCCTGAATACCGAACTACCCGATGCCACCATTTCCATGGATACTATAATTGGCGGTACAGAATGTGGCAATCGGGAACTTACAATAGATTATACAGTTTACAATCTAAATAGTACCGATGTTTTACCTGCGGGAACACCTATTGCTTTTTATGCAGACGAAACCTTAGTGGCGCAAAGTGTAACCGTGGCTGTAATTCCTATTGACGGACAGGAAAGTGGAAGCATTACGTTTACGATTCCCAACAATGTTGAAGCAGATTTTATTCTGAAAGCTGTTGTGGACGATACTGGCAACGGAACAGGAATAGTCGATGAAATAAATGAAGAAAACAACGAAGACGAAGCACAAATTCATTTGCTTGTAAACCCTATAATCACTGGACTTCATAATCTGGAAACCTGTGATGTCATTGGCGAAGAATTTTTTGATTTAACGGATGCCACTTCACAAATAAACCCTATTTATGATTTGAGTTTTCACTTAACGGAAGTAGATGCGCAAAACAATGCCAATCCAATTGTCAACCCTGAAAGCTTTCAAAATACTGAAAACCCACAGACTATTTATATCCGCGTTTCAAACCCTGATTGCTTTCTTATAGACAGTTTTACTGTGGAAGTACTCCCCTGTCCATTGCCTGATGCCACTATAGAACTCCCAGAAATTTCTGCCTGTCGCGATAGGGCATTATTACTTCCATTTACGGTTTATAATTTAGAAGCCACGGCACCTTTACCAGCAAATACCTCAGTAGCGTTTTATACAGATGGGGTTTTGTTAGCGCTTTCGCAAACACGGCAAAATATTCCAATTGGCGGTAGTGAAAATGGTGAATTAGAAATCCTTTTGCCAGACAGTTTGCCAAATACTTTTACTATCACAGCTGTAGTGGATGATAACGGCAATGGTAATGGTGATGTCGAAGAACTCCGGGAGGATAACAATAGTTTTACGCTAACCATTTCTTTTGAAAGCATTCCTCCTATTCCAAAGCTGCCAAATCTTTTAGAGTGCGATACAGGTTTTGATACAGCTATTTTTGATTTGACAGTTCAGGATGATTTAATTCGAACTGGGGCAGAGGATGTGGTACAATATTTTACAACTATGGAAAGTGCTTTGGGAAACAGCAATCCCATCCCTAATCCAACACAATACCGGAACGGAACCGATCCACAAACTATTTATGTACGCTTGGAAAACGATATCTGCTTTGCCACAGCTTCCTTTTTACTGACCACAGAAAAATGTGCGCCGTTTATTCCACAAGGTTTTTCGCCTAATGGGGATGGTATAAACGATACTTTTGAAATAAGCAACTTGCTCAATATTTACGAAAACTTTGAATTAAATATATATTCCCGCGATGGCAACCTGATACATACCGCCCATAACGCTGACGGTTTTTGGGATGGTGTGGCTACACAAGGCCTACTCTTTACAGGAAGCAACGTGCCAGTAGGAACCTATTATTATGTTTTGGTTTTAAACAACCCTAAATATCCAGAACCTTTTATTGGATGGGTTTATGTAAATTATTAAAAAAGAAAGAACGCTCTCGCCCCCTTTCCTTTAAAAAAACCAAACCAACTAAAAACTATAGTTCAGAATTATTTGCTACTTTTTACCAAGCGGATAAACTCTGCATTGTATCTCAGCAACACTACTGCTAAAAATGTGAAAAGTGTTTTCATAATATGTGGTTTTAGTGTTAAACTTGAAGTAAAACTACCGCACATAGCCGGAATGTAAAACAAGGAATGAGGCAACGAAGGGTTTGGATGAGGGAGTTAGTATTGAGTAGTGATTAATGGGCTGTGGGTTTAGGATGGTAGATGGTGAACTATTATTAACAAGGAAGAATTTCCAATTTTAAATGATTGTTGAAATTAATAATTCTGTACGTCTAATTCAATAAAATCTTATTAATGTCAACTCCTAAAGATTCCTTATATTTATATGTAAGAACTAGATCTAGCAATGAACAAGCAACTTCTGAAATAGCTATGATTGTTTCCAATAATTTAAAGATTAGTTATAATGAAATTCTTGATTTGTATGTTGATTTTATTTTCTTCTATGGCTTCAAAAGTAATTTTTGATTTTAATAAAAAGTCAGACATTAAGGACTGGATAATTGTGGATGATGTTGTGATGGGAGGACGTTCATCAGGCACTTTTAATTTAAATGCCAACGGTTATGGCGTTTTTGAAGGCAGTATATCATTAGAAAACAATGGCGGGTTCTCTTCTGTTCGGTATAGGTTTAAAAGAATACAACTAAAGGAATACACTAAAGTTATTTTAAAACTTCGGGGTGATGGCAAAAATTATCAATTTAGGATAAAATCCAATTCAGGAGATTATTACTCATATATAAAATCTTTTGCAACCTCTGGAGAATGGCAAGAAATAGAAATTTCCTTAAGAGATATGTTCCCTTCTTTTAGAGGTAGAAGGCTTGATCAACCAAATTTTTCAGAAGATCATATTGAAGAAATCACTTTTTTAATAGGAAACAAAAAAAAGGAGAAGTTCAAACTTTTGTTAGATAAAATAGAATTTGAATAGATTTAATGAAAAATAAAAAAATACTTCTTTAAAATCATTTTCGTTTTTAATGTTATGATGCACTATGAGTAGCTACCATTAAACTGTAAAAATTCCGCCATACCCTATCTTCGCCCCAATGAAACCTTTAACTTCTTCTGCAAATCAAATTCAGCGTGTCGCAAATTTTCAAGACTTGGTTTCCATACCATTTCAAGGAGAGATAAACGCTATATGTTGGAATCGGAAACTAACAGGTGATTTCTCTGAGATTGTTAAAAAAATAGTGCTAAACGAAAATGAAAATATTGCAACAATTGTTGAAGAAGAGCTTCTTGAGCTAGATTTGAGTGAGCAGGGGCAGTTTGCTCGTGAAATACTTCTGAATGACCTAAAACTGTTGACAGCCCATGGCGCATCTCCAACACTTAATGTGATAAAATACTATGAAAGGGATGATGCCTTTCCTTTTTTTCCGACTGATGTTTATTCTTTTCACGTAGATCGCTCTCCCATACCCACCGATACCTTTCTATGTACCTATTATGGCGCCCCGAGTGATATATTACCCAATGCTCAAGGCAAGCAAAAAGTGCTTATTCCTGAAATACGCACCGAACTCAAAAAACTATATGGTGGCGCAGACGATGCTAATTTTGAAACCTTTTTAAGTGAATATTTTTTTGATCTACACTATCAAGCTTTACCAGAAGCACAACCCTTCAGCCTAGGCATTGGACATTTATGGAGGTTGGCGATTGATCATCCTGAAAGCAAAGTTCCCCCTTGTCTTCATCGTGCGCCAAAGGAAAAAGATGGCGAGTTTCGTTTGTTGATGATTTGTTAAATTTAAGAAACAAGACCCTGCGCTGCAAAAACCTTAAAACAAGAATATTAGATTCAACAGCCCAGGCCTAAACCCCAACAACCTCCCCTAAAAACCCATCAATCAAATCCGCAGGATGCTGCGTTGCAGGTACCGGAAAGTCAAACCAGTTTTGCAACGGCACATCAAACCCAGTTCCATTCAAATAATTGTGCAATGCCAAGTTTAATCCTTTGGTATATTTTGGATGATCGGCGCCTTGGGGATCTTCATGCCATAAATCGTTTTGGGCAAAACCTTCAAACTCAGGTCCTGTAACAGTTATTCCAAATTCCTCAGGATTTTTACCAATGGGGCTGTGAACAGTAGTAGTAAACTGGTGCCAATATGCACGACTGAATACAATTGCGTTCAAACAATTGCCTTACCACATCCAGCGAATCAATGGTTTCCTGTTCCGTTTGGGTGGGAAATCCATACATCAGATAGGCGTGCGATCATAATATTATTTTCAGAAAAATTATGGGTAACGCGCGTTACTTGTGCAATATCAACTCCTTTTTTCATTTTGGCGAGTAATCTATCCGAAGCAACTTCCAAACCACCCGTTACGGCGATACAACCAGATTTCGCCATTAATTCACAAAGCTCAAAGCTGAAAGTCTTTTCAAAACGAATATTCGTCCACCACGTAATTTTTACATTCCGTTTAATCAAAGCAAGCGATAAAGCCCGAAGCATTTTAGGCGGCGCAGCTTCATCCACAAAGTGAAAACCTGTAATGCCGGTGTCTTTTATTATTTTTTCAATTTTATCTACCAGATCTTCTGCTGTTGTATTTTGATAATTTCCGATATAATCCAAACTCACATCGCAAAACGAACATTGTTTCCAATAACAGCCGTGCGAGATGGTCATTTTATTCCATCGGGCATCCGTCCACATACGGTGCATAGGGTTTACCACATCTAAAAAGGACACATATTTATAAAAAGGCAGACCAGAATAATCGGGCGCCGGTAAGTTTCTATGATGGTAAATGGTGTTGGGGATTTTATTCTTATAAACAACGGCATCATTTTCCAAGACATACGTCCGTTCCAAATCATTTATGGAAACCTTCCCTTCCAGATACTGAACCAATTTAAGCAAAGGCCCTTCCCCATCGTCCAAGGAAATAAAATCCACAAATTCAAAAATTCGTGGATCTGTTAGTGAGCGCAGTTCGGTATTGCAATAGCCGCCACCAAAAGCAATTTTAATATCTGGAAAAAACTGTTTTGTAAACTGGGCACAGCGCAAGGCCGCAAACAAATTTCCAGGAAAAGGAATGGTAAAGCAAACCAAAAGTGGTTTCACTTCTTTAATCTTATCTATTAAAATATCCAGCATTTTCTCTTCAATAAGCGTTGGCTGAAAGCCTAAAAACTCATCAATCTCATTAAAGCTACTTGCAGAGGTACCAATTTGCTCGGCATATTTCGTAAAGGCAAAAAACTCATCTACATTGGCGTGAATAAAATCACCTATTTCCTCAATAAAAAGCGTTCCAAAATGCTTTGCTTTATCAATAATGCCAAGATCGCCAGCTGCCCATTTAATATCGGTATTTACTTTGGACAATCTATGGCCCAACGGTAAAAAACCAGGCTCCAAAATTTTATGCGCCGTTGCAATATCCTGTTTTTGAAGAAAGGCAATAACCACATCCACCCGAGCAATGTACTGGGACTTCATTTTACGAACCTGCGGATAATCATAATGCTTTAACTCCTGTGCTTCTTGAAATAAAGCACGAAGAAAATCCCCCGTAAAAATGGCGGTAAAAAGCTCTATGCTTAAATCGCATTGCTGCACGGCTATATCGTGATCTTCCATAAAACCTTTTAAATAGGCCGATGCCGGATAGGCTGTATTCAGCTGGGTGAAGGGTGGCGTTATAAAAAGAATTTTGGATTGCATCTTGCAAAGATAGATTTCTTTTGAATAAGACTATTTTCCTTAAAACCTAAAGGATAGAGCTTAAATCATTTTTATATTGATAATTGTTTAGTGATGAAATATTTTATCTTTAAATTATAATTTTATTTTTGGTATTCTCCTCCTAGTATTCTATAGTTTTGTTAAGGAGAGCTACACCCAACAGTGCACACAATCTCTAAAAGATCACATTTATCTTTAGACAATAAATCCTAATAAAGTGCACAAAATGCATCTTAATTATAATCGATAACCTTTAGACGTTTTAGAAAGAGACCCTTAAATCTTAGCCTGATATGTATACAATTCATAATACCTACCTTCGTTAGCAATCAATTGGTCATGGGTACCGCGTTCTACTATATGTCCAGCTTCAATAACTAAAATTTGATCCGCCTTTCTAATGGTACTTAAACGGTGCGCAATAACTATAGTAGTTCTGTCTTTAATTAATTCTGTTAAACTTTTCTGGATTAAAGCTTCACTTTGGGTATCTAAATTGGAAGTAGCTTCATCTAAAATGATGATTTTCGGGTTTGCCAAAATAGCACGGGCAATCGCCAATCGTTGTCTTTGTCCACCTGAAAGCTTTACGCCTCTTTCGCCAATTAAGGTTTCTAAACCATCATCAAATCGATCTGTGAATTCATTTACATAGGCTGCCTTTACAGCGTTTTGTACTTCAGCTTCCGTGGCATTTGGCCTTGGGAACATAATGTTTTCCCGAATAGTGCCTTCAAATAAAAATTCATCCTGCAAAACCACCCCTAAATATTGGCGGTAGCTACTTAATTTCACTTTTGATAAATCTTGATTATCAACAGTAACTTTCCCTGATTGTGGCGTTAAAAAGGTAGCTGAAAGCCCCGCAATAGTAGATTTTCCAGAACCTGAACTTCCCACCAAAGCGGTGACGGAACCTGCGGGCGCTTTAAAATTTATGTTGTGCAAAATCTGTTTGCCTTCTTCATACGAAAAGGAAACTTCGTTAAATTCAATGTCGCCTTTTAGGGTATTCAATTGAATCGTTCGGTTTTGGTTATCTTCTTCGGCAGTCATATTCATAAGCTCTTCCGTTCTATCCAAACCTGCCAATGCTTCTGTTAACTGACTCCCAATATTACTCATCTGAATTATGGGCGCAATCATAAACCCAAGGATTAGGGTGAAGAATAGAAAATCTCCTGTGGTCATTTCGCCTAGCATCATATAATAACCACCTATTCCCATAATTCCCGTGGTTGCCACGCCAATTAAAAACGTGGAAGAGCTGGTCATTAAAGCGGTTGCCGTTAAACTCTTTTTTACGTTTTGGTATAATCTTTCAACCCCTTTTTCAAAAACTGTATTTTCTTGTTCTTCGGCATTAAATGCTTTTATAACACGAACACCCAGCGAGTGTTTCGGTTAACCTTCCGGTAACTTCGGCACTAATTTTACCGCGCGTTCTAAAAATCGGACGAATAAACTTAAAGGCTTTTAAGGCAACAATCCCAAATATAGAAAGTGGTACAAATACAAAAAGCGTCATCCAAGCATTCAATTTAATTAAAATAACTAAGGAAACAACAGCCGTAAATGTACCACCAACCAATTGTACCAAGCCTGTACCAATAAGATTTCTAACGCCTTCTACATCGTTCATAATTCGTGAAACCAAGGCACCAGATTTTGTGTTATCGAAAAAACTAATGGGTAGCGAAAGCACTTTTTTCTGAACTTGCGCCCGCAATTCACTTATTAAATATTGCGCCTGTACGCTTAATATTCGAGTAAGTAAAAAGGAGGTTATTGCTTGTACTGTTATGGCGCCAATTACTATTGCAATCAAAGTATATAGTTGTGACATATCCTTATTGGGAACGACCTCATCAAGCAAAACTTTACTCTGCCAAGGTAAAACCAAACCCGACAGACTTTTAATGACTATCAATATTAATCCTATAAAAACTAAATTTCGCCTTGGCCAGATGATCGTTTTAAAAGCCTGAAGCATGGTAACTTTTACCTCAGATTTGTTTTTGTCTTTTGAATTTTTACTTAAAAACCTCATATTTTCCTATAAATGATAGACGGCAAAAATAGGCATTAAAGCAGGGTTAAATAGATTTACGTATCTAAAAGTATTTTAGCTTCAATTTTTACTAAATAAAAAGCATCCAGCAAATTCATTTATATTAGGCGCCAATTGACAACATACATCGTATCTTTGATAAAACCCAACCTAATGCGCATCCTAACAATAATTAGCTTCCTATTTATATTGATATCCTGCAAGGAAGAAGAAAAACCTTTCACTGCCCAACAGATTATTGATAAAACCATTGCGGAAGCTGGAGGAAATGTTTATGATAATGCAATTATAAATTTTACTTTCCGAAACTTCAAATACAGTAGCAAAAGAAAAAATGGGCTTTTTGAATATAGCCGAACCTACACCGATTCCATTGGGGAAGTAAACGATGTGCTGAGCAATGATGAATTTAATCGGTTTGTAAACGCGCAGAGAATAGAGTTGCCGGATTCTACAGCTACAAAATATTCCAATTCGGTTAACTCGGTTGTATATTTCGTACAGTTGCCATTCGGATTGAATGCCCCTGCAGTTAAAAAAGAATTAATTGGTGAAGCCGAAATGGAAGGTAAAAAATATTTTGAAATACAAGTAACTTTTGATGAAGACGGTGGAGGCAAGGACCACGAGGATGTTTATCTGTATTGGATAAACAAGCGTGATTTTACAATTGATTATTTCGCCTATAAATTTTATACAGGTGAAGGCGGAATTCGCTTCCGAAAGGCCTATAATCCTAGAAAGGTTTCAGGTTTGCGATTTGTGGATTATCAAAATTATAAAGCGGAACCTTGGGAAAAGGTAAATCTACAAACGGTTGACTCACTATTTGTAGCGGGAAAATTGGAACTGCTTTCAGAGATTAAAACAGAGGATGTATCTGTTGAAATTTCTGAAGGGAAATAAAATTCTCATCATTTTTGAAATAGCTCATAAAACCAAGATTTTTAGTACCCCCCAGTCGAAGTATTTACGAAGAAGATGGCATTCGCCAAAAACAGTTTTCCGTTCTGCCAAAAGGAACGGAAGCTAACATCGTCCACCATATAAATAATACTTCCCCTGCCCTTTTTTGCTTCAGCAAATACAATAGAATTCTTTAGAGAAGCTATGGCAGTTTCCCCTGAAAATCCAGAAACACTTTCGGGTTCTTTAATAAAGCCTACGTTATAACCTTCTTTTAAAAAGCTATAGGAATCACTGCCCAATTTTAAACTATAATAGCTATCGCCATAACCAAATGCCAAGGGATGCGTGTTATCTAAGTTAACTTTATAGATACTTCCAGTTATGAAATCTTTGGTGCTTTCAATTTCGCGTTGTGCGTATGGAATCATATTTCCTAAAGTGTCTTTTTCTTTTTCTGCTTTTTCATCACCATTCTTTTTTAAATCAAAACCTTCTTTGCCTTCAAAAGTAGCAACAGCATTGCCAATGGTAATCACTTTTCCACCTTTGTTTATCCATTCTTCAAGATTTTTAAAACCATCTTCATTTAAAATGGATTTGTAATTTCCCTCTGGCAATACTAATACTTGATAATCACTCCATTGTACTTTACCAATATCATCTGTATTGATTGAAGTGATTGGATAATTCAACTGGGTTTCAAAAAAGTGCCAAAGTGCGCCATAGCTTAAAGAGGAAGTTTCTTCTCCTTGAAGCATTGCCACACGTGGGTTTTTGATTAAATGCACATATTGCGAACCGAAATCGGTTATTTTATCTGCAAAACTGGTTGGTGAAGCATATAGCTCACGCCCCATTTCATTAGCAATCTTAATTACCGTTTTGTCGAAATCAACATTCGTTTTGTTATCACTACGTGTAATTATAAGGCTTCCACGACCAAAACTGTTACCACCAAAGCTGAGCTCATTTTCAGTAAAGCGGACTTTTATATCTGCTTGTAATAAGGCTGAAAGAAATTCGGCATCCTGTAAACTGTTCCATTTGGCAATATAACCCGCAGCATTTGGAGAAGAAACATTGGATACTTTATTAACTGGAGCAGTAGCATTTGCAGGAATTAAAGTAGCACTCGCCACCCCTTCCAATCCGAAAGCATACGGAAGACTCCAAGCAGTAATATCATAAGTAACTGGAGTTGAAAGCGCGGCATTAGGTTCAAAAAGCACTTGTACCATTTTGCCTTTTGGCTGATTGGTACTAACGACCAAAGCGCCTTTAGCATCTATAGTACCGTTTTTATTATTTGTATAGTTGTAACCAGTTGCACTTCCTCCAGTTGCAAAGCCATACTTTATTTCGTGCCTATCCAGCATTTCGGTCAGTGCTTTAATATGATCTGGATTGCCTTTTAGTACAAAACTTTTGTACTTAAGATTATCGTTTTTGAAGAATTTTTTAAATTCCGTATTCAACGAAGTAGCCTGCTGTGAAGCCACTTCAATAGTGGAAAGTCCTGTGGTGGTATGATGTGCTACACGATCAACAAGGGTGAGTTCAATATCTTCATCATTAATTATTCCCAATCCAGCCATTCCATGACCTGCTTGCTCATAAGTCATCCCTATAGCACCCATGAATAGCGGATAAGTGTCACCATAACTGGGATACAAAAGATCAAAACTCTCACGTGTAAAAAACAGCCAGCCATTTTTATCAAAATACTTGGCGTTGTTCTTCCCTATTTTATTTTGGAATTCACGTTGCCAAGGCGTTATAATTTCGTGAAAAGGTTCAGCAGCCGGTGCAAAGTAATAAGGGTTATTAATAAATTGCTCATGGAAATCTACGTGTATCTGCGGCATCCACTGGTTGTAAATTTTTAAGCGCTGTTGTGTTTCCACTTGACTTGCCCACATCCAGTCGCGGTTAAGATCAAAAAGATAATGATTTGGTCTTCCGCTAGGCCAAGGCTCGTTGTGTTCAACGGCATCGCGCGAGGGGTTATAAGGTGAGGCTTTCACCTGATTATACCAATTTACATAACGATCGCGTCCGTCAGGATTCACGCCCGGATCAATAATAACAACTACGTTTTTCAACCAATCGGAATGTTCGGCAATAAGTTTGTAAACGGTATTCATAGCAGCTTCGCTACTGCTGGCCTCGTTGCCATGAACATTGTAGCTGAGCCAAACAATAGCTTTTTCAGGGGAAGAAACGCCATCCAAAACACCAATATTCTTTAAATTATCAGTCCGTATCTTTTCAAGGTTTGCAAGGTTTTCTTCAGAAGAGATTACGGCATACGTTAATCGTCTTCGTTCATTGGTTTTCCCATAATCGAAGTATTTCACCATTGGGCTATTTGCCGCCACGTGCTCAAAATAGGATACAACATCGGCATGACGAGAGAATTCGGTGCCGATTTCATATCCCAAAAATTCAGAAGGTGCTTTAAGTTGTGCAAAAATAAAAACAGGAAAAACTAGAAATAAAAGAGTGAAATAACGCGTCATTATAAGTTATTTAAAAAGTGGTCTAAAACTACTAAAGTTTTACCAAATTCTTGATTGTGAATTCTGAATTATGAATTATACTGTATTTTTGTTTGAATCTTTTTGAAGAACCGATGCCAAACCATTCCATTCCGTATAAAAATACAGGTTATTTTTCCAAATTGATATGTGATTATCTTTCTGAAGATAAATCAGTAAAACCCTTTTACAATCGCTTCCCAAACTTGGAAAATTTTAAACACCAAATTGCAGAAAAACAAAAAGATTTTGCGGATGAAAAAAGGCATTTATTGTCAAAACGGATTATGTTTCAGTATGGTGATAATTCGCTTTCGCAATCTACTTTGAGTAATATTGATTTGCTTCGGGAACACAATACTTTTACAATAACTACAGGACACCAACTTAACCTTTTTACAGGACCACTTTATTTTTTATATAAAATATTTTCTGCGATAAACCTTTGTGAAAAACTTAATAAAGAATATCACAACCAACATTTTGTGCCTGTTTATTGGATGGCGACGGAAGACCACGATTTTGAGGAAATCAATTATTTTAATCTTTTTGGAAAAAAGGTTAAATGGAACAGAAAATCTTCTGGTGCTGTGGGTGAACTTTCCACCGAAGGATTAAAAGAAGTGAAACAGCAACTAAAAAAGGAATTTGGTGAAAGCGAAAATGCAAAACAATTGATTAGCTATTTTTCTGAAGCATATACCAAACACGACAATTTAGCAGATGCTACTCGCTATTTAACAAACAGCCTTTTCTATCATCACGGCTTGGTGATTGTTGATGGCAATGACAAAGAATTAAAAAAATGTTTTATTCCCTATGCAGAAAAGGAACTGACGGAAAACCTCAGTTTTAAAAAAGTTTCGGAAACTACTAAAAAGTTAACCGATTTAGGCTTTTCGGAACAAGTGCATCCTCGTGAAATAAATCTTTTCTATTTAAAAGAAAACCTTCGGGAACGAATCATTGAAAAAGACGGGCGGTTTTTTGTGAATGAAACTGACATCTCTTTTTCAAAAGAAGAAATTTTAAAAGAACTGAACGAAAACCCGCAGCAATTCTCTCCCAATGCTTTATTGCGTCCGTTATATCAGGAAGAAATCTTACCTAATCTTTGTTACATTGGTGGCGGTGGCGAGCTAGCATATTGGTTTCAGTTGAAGGATTATTTTAATAAAGTGGGAATCCCCTTCCCTATTCTCCTGCTTCGAAATTCAGTGCTTTTGGTTCCTAAATTGCTTTCTGAAAAACTACAAAAACTCAGTACTGGGATTGAAGAATTATTTCTTCCACAACATGAGTTGATTACTCGACATACATATGAAATTTCAAAAATAGATATAGACTTTTCGCAACAAAAAGAATTTTTGAAAAAGCAATTCAAAGATTTATACCAATTGGCCGAAAAAACTGATGTTTCTTTTTTAGGAGCCGTAGGCGCACAAGAAAAGAAACAGTTAAATGGATTGGACAATCTTGAAAAACGCCTACTGAAAGCGCAAAAACGTAACCTTTCCGACGAATTAAACCGTTTAAAAAACATTCAAGACCACCTTTTCCCAAACCACAGTTTACAGGAACGCCAACTTAATTTTTCAGAATTTTATTTAGAGTATGGTGAAGAATTGCTTGATATTTTGAAAGAAAATCTGGATCCGCTGGCTTCCAATTTTACTGTTTTGGAGTTATAATTGTGCTGTTGAAAACCCTTAAAAAAATTCTACACAACCATTTAACCAACTTATATATTTAAAGTATTTTTGCCTATGCAAAACAACGTCCTCATTTTAGATTTTGGTTCGCAGTACACCCAATTGATCGCAAGACGCGTGCGGGAACTGAACATATACTGCGAAATTCACCCTTACCATCACATACCGGAAAGCCTTGACCCATTTAAGGCCGTAATACTTTCGGGCAGTCCATTTTCCGTTCGCGGGGAAGATGCACCCCACCCAGATCTTTCAGAGATTCGCGGTCATAAACCACTTTTGGCAGTTTGTTATGGGGCACAGTATTTGGCACATTTCAGTGGAGGAAGCGTGGAGCCTTCAAACATTCGCGAATACGGAAGGGCAAAACTTTCAATGATAAAATCAGGAGAGGATTTCTTTAAGGATATTCCAGAAAATACAAACGTGTGGATGAGCCACAGCGATACCATTGCGCAACTTCCCGAAAACGGAGTGCGTTTGGCAAGTACCGCAGATGTATTGAACGCGGCTTACCGAATTAAAGGCGAGGAAACTTACGCAATCCAATTTCACCCAGAGGTATATCACACAACCCACGGCAAACAATTGCTTGAAAATTTTCTTGTAAATATTGCTGAAGTGCCACAAACTTGGACACCTGCAGCCTTTGTGGAAACAACTGTCGAAACCTTAAAAGAGCAGATTGGCGACGGCAAGGTTGTACTTGGTTTGAGCGGTGGTGTAGATTCTACGGTTGCTGCAATTCTTCTGAATAAAGCCATAGGTAAAAACCTCTTTTGCATTTTCGTAAACAACGGCTTGCTTCGAAAAGACGAATTTGAAAACGTGCTTCACCAATATAAGGATATGGGGTTGAACGTAAAAGGCGTGGATGCTTCGAAACGCTTTTTGGAAGCATTACGAAACGAGAGCGACCCTGAGCGAAAACGCAAAGCCATAGGCAATGCTTTTATCGAGGTTTTTGATGATGAAGCACATCAGTTAACGGGCGTGGATTGGCTTGCACAGGGAACCATTTATCCAGACGTAATTGAAAGTGTTTCGGTAAACGGACCTTCGGTTACTATAAAAAGCCACCACAATGTGGGCGGTTTACCCGATTTTATGAAACTTAAAATTGTAGAGCCGTTGCGTATGCTATTCAAAGATGAAGTGCGACGCGTGGGGAAAGAAATGGGTATTGATCCAGAATTATTGGGAAGACATCCGTTTCCGGGTCCAGGTTTGGCCATCAGGATATTAGGCGATATTACAGCAGAAAAAGTTCGTATATTACAAGAGGTGGACGCCATCTTTATCAATGGTTTGAAAAAATGGGATCTTTACGATAAAGTTTGGCAAGCCGGAGCAATTTTATTGCCTGTAAACAGCGTAGGTGTTATGGGAGATGAAAGAACCTACGAAAAAGTAGTTGCTTTACGCGCCGTGGAATCCACCGATGGAATGACAGCAGATTGGGTAAACCTTCCTTATGAATTTTTACAGGAAGTGAGCAACCATATAATAAACCGCGTTAAAGGCGTTAATAGAGTAGTCTATGACATCAGCTCAAAACCGCCCGCGACTATCGAGTGGGAATAACAAAATGAAATCGAGACTATGTTTAGCAAATCTAAAAAATTGATTATCTCTATGTTGAAGTGTTTAATATACGTTTCGGTTACCTTCCTTTTTATGGTTAGTTGTGGCTCTGCCGCACAGCAACAGTACAAAAGCCACGCCGTTCAAAAAGGCGAAACGGTTTATAGCATTGCAAAAAAATATAATATTTCCGAAGAAACCATTTATAACCTTAACCCAGATTCCAGAAATGAATTGAAGGTTAACAGTGTACTTATCATTCCCTCAAGCAGCGTGATAAGTTCGGGGACAAACAATAATAATTACCGCGACCATAAAGTAAAAAAGAAGGAAACGCTGTATGGAATTGCGCAACTTTACAACGTAAGCGTTGACGCTATTAAAAAGTTAAATAAGGAATTGTATTCCCGCGGCCTCAGAAAAGGAGAGCGATTGTTGATTCCCGCGGCTTCCAATAATACTGTAAATACTAATACCAATAGCGAAAATACATTACCCGGTACCCAAAAATATACCGTTAAGGCGAAGGAAACCAAATTCGGCATCGCCAGAAAATTTGGCCTTTCCATTACTGAACTTGAAGATTTGAATCCAGATTTGGGCGAAGGACTTAACGTGGGCACTACCCTAATCGTCCCCGATAAAACAGTAATGGAAAACGCTGAAATTGACGATGATAATTTTCAGTATTACGAAGTGAAACCAAAGGAAGGTTTTTACAGATTAAAAGCAAAATTCGGTCTTTCCGAAGAAGAAATCATCACCTTGAACCCTTACGCAAAGGACGGGTTGAAAGAAGGTATGATTTTGAAAATTCCAAAAGAAGAAACCACAATTTCACAAGAAGATATTTCTGTAGTCAATCTTGAAAATAGAATTGACAACAAGAAGATGAAAACGGTAGCACTGATGCTCCCCTTCCGCTTAATGCGTAGTGAAAGTGATACAACAAGTAACGACAATAATTTATTAAAAAAGGATCCAACCCTTCGCGTGGCTCTTGATTTTTATAGTGGCGCACTGATGGCTGCTGAATTTGCAAAGGATAAAGGAATTTCAGTAACAATGAACGTTTATGACACAGAGAATAGTGAAAGCAAAGTTGCTTCCATTGTAACAAAAAGCGAATTCAAAAACGTAGATGCCGTTATTGGCCCATTGCTTCAAAAAAATGTGGAAAAAGCTTCAGATATGTTGAAAAACGAAAAGATTCCAGTTTTTTCGCCTTTGAGCAATAGAGAAATGGCAATGAATGAAAATCTTTTCCAAACGATTCCAACAGATGCCGTACTTCAGAAAACAATGATTCGCTATTTAAAACAATACAGTTCTGGGAAAAATATTATCATTATTTCAGATTCCAAAAAAGCAAAACAACGCGAAATGATTCAAGCCGCAATACCAACGGCTAAAACCATTTCGCCTCGGGGTGGCGGATACCTTCAAGCAAGCGATATAACTTCGGTATCTTCTGAGGGTATGGAAAACTGGGTAATCCTTGAATCACAAAACCCTGTGTTGGTGAGCAGTGCTGTAAATGTTCTTTTTGCAATGCCAAACAATTACAGAATGCGTTTGTTCACTTTAAACAGAAACGAAGCTTATGAATGGCATGAAGTTTCCAGCATGCGTTTGGCTAAACTGAACTTCACTTTCCCTTCAGTAAATAAAGATATTGCTGAAGATGACCGCAATCCCTTTTTGATAAGCTATAAAAATAAATATGGTATTTTACCAAATCGATACGCCATTCGTGGGTTCGATGTAACTTACGATGTGTTACTTCGTTTGGCTTCAGAAAAAGATATTTACGATGCCATAATGCCCGAAAGCGAAACGGTATATATTGAAAATAAATTCCGTTACGAAAAATCAAAAACAGAAGGGTACTGCAATGAAGCAGCATATATTTTAAAGTATAACGAAGAACTTAAATTTGAAGTTGTAGAATGAGCACTTCTAAAGTAACTTATCTGGGGAACCTTCGCACCGAGAACGAACACCTAAAATCTGGCAACAAATTTATAACAGACGCACCCACTGATAACAATGGTAAAGGCGAAGCATTCTCGCCCACAGATACTGTGGCCACCGGACTTGCTAACTGCATGATTACTGTTATGGGCATTAAGGCCCGAGATATGCAAGTGAATATGGACGGAACAACAGCAATGGTTACAAAAACTATGGCTGTCAGATCCGCGACGTATTTCAAAAATTGAAGTGATTTTGAATTTCCCTAAAGGAATAGACGATAAGTCTCAAAAAATACTTGAAAACATAGGAAGAACTTGCCCTGTGCTATACAGCCTTCACCCAGATATTGAAAAGGTTATTATTTTTAATTGGGATTAACTCCTCTATTGATAGAGGAATTAAAAAAGGTACTATTTTTGATTATCTGTTACTATGAAACTATTCTTCTTCTCGCTATTTTTCTTTTTTTCTATTCCGCAGCATAATACGGAAAAGATTATTTGGAATGAAAGCCAAAAACTCACTTGGGAAGATTTTCGTGGGAAACCAATACGCAGCGCCAGTTTTGTTGCTGTTACCAATTCAGGCATCAGTTTTCAATATTCCTATTCCATAAAAAATGGAACAATGACCGTGGAATATTCTGTGGAAAGCTTTTTTACCCCAGAGAGCTCTTGGCATATTCCAGAACGAGTCACTCCACATATTTTAAAACACGAACAGGCCCATTTTGATATCTCGGAATTGCATGCGCGAATGCTTCGAGAGAATTTAGCAGGAAGAAAATTCTCTAAAAGAATAAAGTCTGAAATAGAAAGCATCTATCAAGAAGTTGAGCAAAATAGACGCGCTATGCAAACACAGTTCGATGCAGAAACCGATCATTCCCGCAATGCGGAAAAAGAAGCTTTCTGGCAGAAATTCATCGCCCAAAAACTCGCCGAATATGAATCTTGGAAGTAGCCCAGATCCAAACCATTTGATTGAATTGGCAAACTACAAAATGCCTTTCGGAAAATATGAAGGCTATTATTTGGCAAACATTCCCGAATATTATTTTGTGTGGTTTAAACAGAAAGGGTTCCCCGAGGGAAAATTGGGACGTATGATGGCTGAAATGTATGAGTTAAAACTAAATGGACTTGAAGGATTGCTCCAGAAGCTTATTAAAAGTAGCAGCAGGCACTAAATTTTGAAAATTTATCAAATTTTTTTTGAATTTGATTTTTGGTATTTCCTCCTTTCCTTTCCACAATAAAAATGTACCTTTGCATCCCGTATAGTTATTTCAGCAAAGGCAATCATGAGTACTACAAAATACATCTTCGTTACGGGCGGGGTTTCATCATCTTTAGGTAAAGGAATCATAGCAGCTTCGCTGGCTAAATTATTGCAGGCCAGAGGCTATCGTGTGACCATCCAAAAACTAGATCCATACATAAATGTTGATCCGGGAACACTGAACCCATACGAGCATGGCGAATGTTACGTAACCAATGATGGCGCTGAAACTGATCTTGATTTGGGTCACTACGAACGTTTCTTAAACGTTAATACTTCACAGGCCAACAACGTTACCACAGGACGAATTTACCAGAGTGTAATTGAAAAAGAACGGCGTGGTGAATTCTTGGGAAAAACCGTACAGGTTGTTCCACATATCACAAACGAAATTAAAGAACGCGTACAATTGCTCGGAAATACTGGCGATTACGATATAATCATTACCGAAATTGGTGGTACCGTGGGCGATATTGAATCGTTGCCCTACATTGAAGCTGTTCGTCAAATGAAGTGGGAAATGGGCGATGATAATGCCTTGGTAATTCACCTAACGCTTGTTCCCTACCTTTCCGCTGCTGGCGAATTAAAAACAAAACCCACACAACACTCCGTAAAGACATTGATGGAAAGTGGAATTCGTGCAGATATTTTGGTTTGCCGAACCGAGCACGAACTTTCGGATGATTTACGAAGAAAACTTGCACTTTTCTGCAATGTTAAGGAAGAAGCGGTTATTCAATCCATTGATGCTTCCACCATTTACGACGTGCCAAATATGATGCTTGAAGAAGGTTTGGATACGGTGACACTTCAAAAATTAAATCTGAAGGATTCCAAAAAACCAGACTTAAAACAGTGGAACAAATTCCTTCAAAGACATAAAAATCCAAAAGGCGAAGTTCATATCGGGCTTATAGGAAAATATGTTGAATTGCAAGACAGCTACAAATCCATTCTTGAATCTTTTATCCATGCAGGTGCGGAAAACGAGGTGAAAGTAAAAGTAGAATTCATCCATTCCGAACATATAAATGCCAAGACCATCGGTAAAAAACTGTCAAAGCTCGATGGAATTTTAGTGGCTCCCGGTTTTGGGGAACGTGGAATTGAAGGGAAAGTCGCTGCGGTAAAATACGCACGCGAAAACAATTTACCTTTCTTGGGGATCTGCTTGGGAATGCAAATGGCAGTAATAGAATTCGCAAGAAACGTGCTGAAACTGAAAGATGCCAACAGTACCGAAATGAATTCGCAGACTACAAATCCTGTAATTAGTATCATGGAGGATCAAAAAAATATTACCGATATGGGCGGTACTATGCGTTTGGGCTCATGGAAGTGTGATTTGAAGAAAGGAAGTATTGTTAGCAAAATATACAAATCAAAATCCATTGAGGAACGCCATCGACACAGATATGAATATAACAATGAATACCGTGACCAATTTGAGGCGGCAGGTTTAATAGCTACAGGGCTAAACCCAGAAACTGGCTTAGTGGAGATTGTAGAAATACCAGAACACCCTTGGTTTGTTGGGGTTCAATATCATCCTGAATATAAAAGTACCGTAGCCAATCCGCATCCGTTATTTGTAGCATTTGTGAAAGCTGTACACGAGCACTCCCTGAAAAAGAAATAGGACAATTTGACGCAATACTAAAAAAGGCGGGATTATTGCCCTGCAACTTAAAATTAACGATAACACACTTTTGAATTATTTCAAAAGAAGAAATAAAAGATGGAACAAAAGAAATTTGACTTTAACTCACTCATAGGCTTTTTATTAATCGGAGGAATCCTAATCTGGATGCTTTACCTCAACAAACCTACAGAGGAAGAACTTCAAGCGGAAAAAGCCAAAACCGAAGCCGCGGCAAAAGAAGAGGCGCAAGCTGAAAAAACCAAACAAGACATTACACTTGCCCAGGCAACTTCTGATACGATGGATTCTGTGAAACCCGGAGATTCATTAGCTTTAGAAGTTTTAAAGAACAAACTCGGTTCTTTTGCTTATTCGGGAACACTTCCTTCAGCAACGGATGCCACAACTGTTTTGGAAAATGATGTTTTAAAGTTAGAGATCAGTAACAAAGGTGGATACATTGTTGAGGCACTATTAAAAGATTTCCATAAATATGACTCAGTTCCCATCTATTTGATAAAAGACGGAACCGCTTCATTAAATCTTCAGTTTTCAGCAGAAAACAGAACCTTAAACTCTCAAGACCTATATTTTGAACCTACACTGAGCAAAAATGGTGAAGACCAAGTGCTCTCTATGAAGCTGAAAACTTCTGAAAACGGGTTTATTGAATACCGATATACATTACATCCAGGTGAATATATGATGGATTTCAGCATCAACAGCCAAGGGTTGGACGGTGTTATCAATACTTCGCAGCCAATGTATTTGGATTGGCAATTAAAGGGGTATCGCCATGCGAAAAGTATTTCTTATGAAAACCGTTACTCGCGATTGACCTATGAATATGACGATGAAAAACATTCCAAACTTTCACCAACCGGAGAAGATGAGGAACTGGAAAAAGATGTTACTTGGATGAACTTCCGCCAGCATTTTTTCAGCTCAATGTTGCTTACGGACACACCTTTTAAAGAAGTGAAACTTACCTCTATAGATTTAGTAAAAGATGAAGAAATAGATACAATCTTCACAAAGCAGTACGGCGCAAAAATGCTTTTAGAGCCTAAAAATGGCGCGTTGGCCTACAATATGAATATGTATTACGGCCCGTCTGATTATCAAATTTTTAAAAAATACGACCGTAATCTTGATGAGGCCATGCCACTTGGTTGGGGAATTTTCGGAATCATAAACAAATACATCATTATTCCGGTATTTGGTTTTTTAACTGACTTCCTTCCAGCAGGAATTGCGATCATTGTTTTGACAATTCTTATAAAACTTCTGCTTTCACCTGTTCAATACAAACAGTATTTGGCACAGGCAAAAATGAAGGTATTGAAACCAGAAATGGACGAAATAAAAGAGAAATACAAAGACAATAAGCTTAAAATTCAACAGGAAACCATGAAGCTCCAAAACTCTGCGGGCGCAAGTCCACTGAAGGGTTGTTTGCCTGCCCTATTGCAGATTCCTGTATTTTATGCGCTCTTTACATTTTTCCCATCTGCTTTTGATCTAAGGCAGAAAAGCTTTCTTTGGGCAGATGACCTTTCCAGCTATGATACAGTTGCGGAATTACCTTTCCACATTCCATTTTACGGAGACCACGTGAGTTTGTTTCCTATACTGGCATCCATCGCCATCTTTGTTTATATGATGATGACCATGGGCCAAAACATGCAACAGCAACAGCAGCCAGGAATGCCGAACATGAAATTCCTTATGTATTTATCACCACTGTTTATGTTAGTTTTCTTCAATAACTACGCGAGTGGACTTTCATTGTACTATTTCATTTCAAACTTGATCACTATTGGCATTATGCTTGTGATAAAGAATTTCATCATTGATGAGGACAAAATTCACGCTAAAATTCAGGTGAAAAAAGCCACACCAAAAAAACAAAACAAGTTTCAGCGAAAAATGTCTGAAATGATGGAACAAGCTGAGCAACAGAAAAAAGCCGGAAAACGTTAATCCTTTTTAAGGAATCTCATGGTTTGAAAAATAGAATTTGAATTTCAACGTTTGCTTTTTAAGTAATTATACAATGAAAAAAACTGCTATAATTTTCTTCTTTGGAATATTTTTTTGTTCACCTATGGTTTTTTCCCAAAACGAAATAAACCAAATGGATGCTCAGGGAAAACGTCATGGCGTTTGGAAAAAGACTTTTGATGGAACCAATCAGCTTCGCTACCAGGGTACTTTTGAACATGGAAAGGAAGTTGGTGAGTTTAAGTTTTACTGTGAAGATTGCAAAAACCAGCCTATGGTTATTAAAAATTTCACAGGAAAAGACAACATAGCAGATGTAAAATACTTCACTATTAAAGGAAAACTGGTAAGTGAAGGAAGAATGAAGGATAAAGACCGCATTGGTGAATGGGTCTATTACCACGAAAAATCCAACAATGTAATGACACGTGAGCAATACGCAAACGGTAAGTTAGAAGGAAAAGTGATTACCTACTACCCTAACGGAAAAATTACACAGGAAACAACTTATAAAAGCGGAATAAAAGAAGGTGAAGACAATTATTACTCACCCGATGGTGTATTGCTTAAAAAACTACTTTATAAAGAAGACCAGCTTCAAGGTCCTGCACTATATTATGATTCCAACGGAAATGTAGTAATTGAAGGTTTTTATAAGGATGACAAAAAACACGGACTTTGGAAATACTACAAAAACGGAAAAGTGATTTTAGAAGAAACGTATCCAAAAAAAGATAAATAGCTTATGGATTGGGTAAGGAAGATCTTAACCTCCCGACAGTTATATTTATAAATTCATTTTATCTTTACACATAGAAATTTTTTATGAAAAAAAGAGTAGTTGTCGGACTCAGCGGAGGCGTAGATTCCAGCGTTGCAGCCTATCTTTTAAAAGAGCAGGGTTATGACGTTATAGGCCTTTTTATGAAAAATTGGCACGACGATTCTGTAACTATTTCTGATGAATGCCCGTGGCTGGAGGACAGTAATGATGCAATGCTCGTTGCCGAAAAACTTGGCATTCCTTTTCAAACCGTAGATTTAAGCGATGCATATAAGGAACGCATTGTTGATTATATGTTCCGCGAATATAAAATGGGCCGCACACCAAATCCAGATGTGCTATGCAATCGTGAAATAAAGTTTGATGTTTTTATGAAAATCGCGTTAGGTTTGGGCGCCGATTTTGTAGCAACTGGGCATTATTGTAGAAAAGGAATTATTGAGCAAGATGGTAATCAAATTTACCAATTGCTAGCCGGGAAAGATCCTAACAAGGACCAATCCTACTTTTTGTGCCAGCTTTCGCAAGAGCAGCTTTCAAAAACACTTTTTCCTATTGGGGAATTGTTAAAACCAGAAGTTCGTAAAATTGCTTCTGAGCAAAATTTAATTACAGCCGAAAAACGCGATTCGCAAGGTTTGTGTTTTATCGGAAAAGTGAGGCTCCCAGAATTTCTTCAACAGAAATTGGCTCCAAAAGAAGGTGCAATTGTGGAAGTTCCAGCAAGTTTTTCAGGATATAAATTAAAAGTCCCTACTTTTTCTTCCGAAGAAGAACAACTGAAATATCTTTCAGCAAAACTTACATATTCGCAAACCGATGGTAAGCAAGTGGGCATCCACCATGGAGCACATTATTTTACTAATGGACAACGCAAAGGTTTGGCAGTGGGCGGAAAAAAAGAACCGCTTTTTGTCATTGATACTGATGTAGATGAAAACGTAATCTATACTGGCCAAGGCAAGAATCATCCCGGCCTATATCGCCGTGGACTTTTTGTTAAAAAGGAAGAAACTCACTGGATTCGCGAAGACCTAAAACTTGCTGAAGACAAAAAAATGGAGGTCATGGCACGTATTCGATACAGACAACCTTTAGAAAAAGCTATATTACATTGTACAGTTTCCGGACTTTATATTATATTTGACAACCCACAATCCGCCATAACCGAAGGCCAATTTGTTGCTTGGTACAACGGTTCTGAGTTATTGGGAAGTGGAGTAATTTCTTAAAAAAAAATAAATGATGAAAAAATTATCCCTATTAGTTCTTGTTTTTGTTTCAACCCTTAGTTTTGCTCAAACCGAAGATGCCCTTGTGTTTCTGGAAGCAAAAGATCCAGCTGTGGTTTCAGCAGCTTTGGCAGCCCCGATAACCATTATGACCCAAGCGGCCATAGATAGAAAAAATGCACAAGGCATCGCTATAGATGATCGAGATGTGCCATTGAACGAAATTCAAAAAGCTGCTATTGATGCTTCTACAGGAATTACTGTCCTTGCAAAATCAAAATGGCTGAATGCTGTTTACGTACGTGGAACACAAAATAACATCAACAACCTTTTGAATCTTACATTTGTAACCGATATAGAGTTTGCTGATAAAAGCTTAAACAGACCAGGAGGAAAACAATTTACAAAAGATAAATTCGAGGTTGAAAACCAATTTCCCTCAAGACCAGTTTATAACTACGGAAGTGCAACCAACCAGACAGAAATGATAAATGTGGATTACCTTCACGAAAATGATTATACTGGCCAAGATATTATAGTGGCTTTTATGGACAATGGTTATCCAGGAGTATTGACTAACCCTGCCTATGCAACGCTAAGGAATGAAGGCCGTCTATTAGGATACTATGATTTTGTTGATAGAGCTGTAAACCCAAATGGATCAGGAAGCCACGGCGCTGCTACTTTTAGTGACGCCGCAGGATTTTTGAACGGTCAGTTTGTTGGTACTGCTCCTGATGCATCTTATTATTTGTATATCACAGAAGACAATAATAACGAATCTCCTGCAGAAGAAGCATTTTGGGTTGAAGCATTGGAACGCGCCGATAGTTTAGGAGTCTATGTAACAAATACGTCATTAAGTTACCAAACATTTGACAATACTACCTTTGACCACGAATACCCAGACTTGGACGGACTAACTACCATCGCTGCTCGTGGTTCTAATATAGGTTTTGATAAAGGAATGATAAATGTAGTATCTGCCGGAAATGCTGGAAATGATTTTGGATTTGTAGCTACTCCTTCAGATGCACCAGGATCATTAACTATTGGTGCAGTAGATGCTAATGAAAACTATGTATCTTTCAGTTCCCGTGGACCTAATGCTTCAGGTGTTATCAAGCCAGATGTAATGGCCAAAGGTTTGGATGCAGCTATAGTGAGCCAAAACGGAAACGTAACTACCGCAAGTGGAACCTCTTTTAGTTCACCAATTACAGCTGGAGCAGTTGCCTCTTTATGGAGTGCGGTTCCAACTTTGAAAAATGATGTAGTTATGCAGGCCATTCGTGAATCTGCCGATAGATATAACAATCCTACTGACGAATACGGTTATGGAGTTCCAGATTTTGGCGATGCATTAAACGCTCTTTTAACTATAGGTATTGAGGAACAAATGCTTGATACTAATTTTGCATTATATCCAAACCCTGTAACCACAGAAATAAACATTTCTTTCCCAAAAAATTCTGAAAATGCTGAATTTACCCTTTTCAATATTTTAGGTAAAAGAATTCTTCAAGCAAACATTTCTACTTTGAAGAACCGTATTGATGTATCTGGGCTTGCTTCTGGAATGTATATTGCTTCAATCACATCAAACAACAAAACAACGAGTTATAAAATTATTAAAGAATAGTGAAAAACCGGATTACCGAACTTTTTAATATTCAATACCCTATAATTCAAGCTGGAATGATTTGGAACAGCGGTTGGCGACTTGCCACCGCTGTTTCCAATTCTGGTGGTTTGGGTCTTTTGGGCGCAGGCTCTATGTATCCTGAAATTCTTCGTGAGCATATTCAGAAATGTAAAAAAGCGACAAATAACCCTTTCGGCGTAAATGTGCCGATGCTCTACCCAGATATTGATAAAATCATCGATATCATTATTGAAGAAGGTGTAAAAATAGTTTTCACATCAGCAGGAAATCCAAAAACCTATACTTCAAAACTTAAAGAGCATGGAATTACCGTTGTTCACGTGGTGAGCAGTGTAAAATTCGCATTAAAAGCCCAGGAAGCTGGCGTTGATGCAGTAGTTGCTGAAGGTTTTGAAGCTGGTGGTCATAATGGCCGCGAAGAAACCACAACTCTCACCTTGATTCCAATGGTAAAAGAGCAGCTGGATATTCCTTTGATAGCCGCCGGTGGAATTGCCACAGGTCGTGGTATGTTGGCCGCAATGGTATTGGGTGCCGATGGTGTACAAGTGGGAAGCCGTTTTGTAGCTTCTGAAGAAGCTTCATCACATCGTGCCTTTAAACAAATGGTGGTTGATGCCAAAGAAGGCGATACACAACTTACTTTAAAGGAATTGGCTCCCGTAAGAATGCTTAAAAATAAATTCTTTGAAAGTGTAATGGAGCTTTATACTACTAATCCTACTAAAGAAGATCTTATAAAACATTTGGGCCGTGCCCGTGCAAAACACGGTATGTTTGAAGGCGATTTAGATGAAGGAGAACTGGAAATTGGTCAGATTGCTGGATTAATCCACGATATAAAACCTGCTGCTCAAATTCTAAAAGATATGGTGGAAGAATTTGAAATTGCCAAAAGAGAGGTTTCCAATCTTTAAGATTTTTTTACATTAAAACATTTACAATATAAAAAACCCTTCCGAATTTAATCGGAAGGGTTTTCTTTTAAATTAAAATTTAATGCTTATTCTTTAATAAGCCGTTTGGTTGTCTGTCCGTCTTTACCTTGAATAATTACAAGATAAGTTGCAGCTGCCATTTCAGAAACATCAATTGTTTTTTGAGTTCCCATACTTCTAAGATCAATGGTTTTAACCATTCTTCCCCTTATATCGAATATCCTTAGATTTTCAAGAGAAAGACTTGCTGGGTTTCCAATCGTTACCGTATGCTTGGCGGGGTTTGGATACATTTGTACGCTTCCAATAGCATTGTTATCGCCAACTCCCAATCTACTCTCCACAGTAAGCTCAAACTCACAAGTTCCCACATTCCCGTACTCGTCCGTTGCCGTAAAGGTAATTGTATAAATACCATCAGGCAATGGAGTTCCCTGAGCTGGATCTTGTGTGGTTATAGGAAGTGGAAAGGAACAATTATCAATTGCTGTTACTTCACCAATTGCCCAATAATCAGGCAAAATGTAGAACAAATTACCAGCTCCCGGATCAACCGTTTGGTCTGCTGGGCAAGTTACCACTGGTGCAAGCAGGTCAACTGCTGTTACCGTAGCCGTACAAGTGGCAAGGTTGCCATTGTTGTCTTGACTGAACACTTGCACTGTTACTGGGGTTCCGATATCTGCACAACTGAACTCGGTGATGTCCACAGCTACCGTAAGGATGCCACAGGCATCGTCGTTGCTCGCTATAACATCACTTGGGTCAAGAGTGGCTGTTCCATCTGCTCCAATCTCAATAGTGAAGTCTTGGCATACAAGCACTGGACTTGTATTGTCCTCCACCGTTACAATGGCGGTACACGTATCTGTTAGACCTTCCGAATCTGTAACTGTTAATGTTACTACTTGGAGGGCGCCTACATGGCTACAATCAAATGTATCTGGACTAACTGATAAAGTAACTGGTCCTTCTGCATCCGAAGACCCCCCATCTAAATCGCTTGCCTGTATGGTAACACTGCCATCTGCCCCCAACTGTGCCGTAAAGCTTTGGCAAACTGCCGTGGGGGCTGTGTTGGGAGGCGGAATGTTATACACCCGCACATAGCCGGAACCGGTTCCATTATTAATAGGAGCCCCAATGGCAACGATAGTACCATCGCTGCTCATGCTTACAGAATATCCAAAATTATCTTCAGCAGCTTCCCCATCTATGTCTGTTCCAATCTGGGTCCACACCTCATTTATATTTTTATATATCCGTACGTGACCAGAATCAGTTCCATTTCCGGCGTTCCTATCAGCTCCAATAGCAACGGTGTTACCATCGCTGCTCATGCTTACAGAAGTGCCAGATCGATCTTCAACCGCTTCCCCATCTATGTCTGCGCCAACCTGAGTCCATATATCATTTATATTTTTATAGACACGTACGTGACCAGAATCAGTTCCATTTCCGGCGTTTCTTGAAGCTCCAATAGCCACGATACTCCCATCGCTGCTCATGCTTACTCTACCGGAAAAATCTCCAGCCGCTTCCCCGTTAATATCCTGCCCAATCTGGGTCCACACCTCATTTATATTTTTATATATCCGTACGTGACCAGAATCAGCTCCATTTTCGTCGTTTCCAGAAGCTCCAATGGCCACGCTGCTACCATCGCTGCTCATGCTTACATATCCGCCAGAGTAATCATAAGCCGCTTCCCCGTTTATGTCTGAACCAACCTGGGTCCACACCTCATTTATATTTTTATATATCCGTACGTGACCAGAATCAGTTCCATTTCCGCCATTTCCAATAGCTCCAATGGCCACGATGCTACCATCGCTGCTTATGCTTACAGAATTGCCAGATTTATCAAAAAAAGCCCCGTTTATGTCTGAACCAACCTGGGTCCACACCTCATTTATATTTTTATATATCCGTACTTGTCCGGAAAGAGGAGTTCCATTGCCATCCTTATAAGGAGCTCCAATAGCCACGATGCTGCCATCGCTGCTCATGCTTACAGAAGAGCCAGAGTGATCTCCAGCCGCTTCCCCATCTATGTCTGCGCCAACTTGGGTCCACACCTCATTTATATTTTTATATATCCGTACATGTCCGGAAGCACTTCCATTTACGTCGTTTCCATAAGCTCCAATGGCAACGATACTACCATCGCTGCTCATGCTTACAGAATATCCAGATCGATCTAGAGCTGCTTCCCCGTTAATATCCTGCCCAATCTGGGTCTGGGAGAAGGTAAACTGTACAAGAAAAAAGAACACGGCGAAGAGAGAAGTAATTTTTTTCATAATCGAAAATTTGATTCGTTAGTAGTAAAAAAAGATGAAATTGGTAAAAAAGAAAAAACATTTGAAAGCCCCTATTTTTTTAATTACAAGAGATTTCATAACCTGTTAAATGTAGTCTTTAATCAACTGGAAGAACATAAAAATATTTGATAGTCAATATATTAACAACCAATTAGTTATAATATTTGCTACGTAGCACTACGTAGATGAAAAAATGGCTTTTAAGCTAAAACTGCTTTTTTAAGCAAACGTTTAGAATTAATAAACCCTTCCGAATTTAATCGGAAGGGTTTTCTTTTAAATTAAAACCTATTGCTTACTCTTTAATAAGCCTTTTGGTTGTCTGCCCATTTTCACCTTGAATAATTACAAGATAAGTTGCAGCTGCCATTTCAGAAACATCGATAGCCTTTTCAGCTCCCATATTTCTTAGGTCAATGGTTTTAACCATTCTTCCCCTTATATCGAATATCCTTAGATTTTCAAGAGAAAGACTTGCTGGGTTTCCAATCGTTACCGTATGCTTGGCGGGGTTTGGATACATTTGTACGCTTCCAATATTGGCATTATTATCACCCGCACCCAATACAGTGGTAACCGTAAGCTCAAACTCACAGGTAGCTGTATTGCCATACTCATCCGTTGCTGTTAACGTGATCGTGTAAACACCATCAGGCAGCGCTGTTCCCGGAGCTGGATCCTGTGTGGTTATGGTAACAGGGTCTGTACAGTTATCAATAGCGGTAGCCTCTCCCGTTGCAAAGTAATCCGGCAGGATATAGAACAGGTTGCCGGCGCCCGGATCAACCGTTTGGTCTGCAGGGCAGGTAATCACCGGTGCAAGTAAATCAACTACAGTTACCACTGCCGTACAAGTAGATATATTGCCGTTGTTGTCCTGGCTGAAAACCTGAACCGTCACAGGGGTCCCTATATCGGCACAACTGAACTCGGTAATGTCCACAGCTACCGTAAAGATGCCGCAGTTATCGGTATTGTTCGCTATCACGTCACTAGGATCAAGGGTAGCCGTTCCGTCCGCTCCAAGTTCCAACGTAAAGTCCTGACAAACAAGATCTGGGTTGGAGTTGTCCTCTACAGTTACAATGGCGGTACACGTATCGCTGTTTCCGTTGACGTCGGTTACGGTAAGTACTACCGTGTTGTCGCCGATGTTGGAACAGTCGAAGGTGTCGATGTCAAGATCATAGCTTGCGATGCCACAGGCATCGGTGCTGCCACCATCTACATCTGCTCCCGTAATGGTCACGGTGCCGGTCACCGGATCCAGTTCAACGGTAATGTCTTGGCAAACAACAACGGGATTGGTCACGTCCTCTACCGTTACGATGGCCGTACAGGTGTTGGAATTTCCGTGGATATCGGTTACCGTAAGGACCACAGGGTTATCGCCCACATCGCTACAGTCAAAAGTACTCGGGCTTACTGATAGACCTGCTATTCCGCAGTTATCCGTAGAGCCGCCGTCAACGTCGGCCGGAGTGATCGATGCGTTCCCTGAAGCATCCAACTGGATGGTGATGTTTTGGCAGACCATAACCGGCGCCTCATTATCTTCAACCGTAATTATAAAGCTACAGGTATTGCTGTTCCCGTTTACATCGGTCGCCGTGAACTCTATGGTGGTATCTCCAACGGGGAAGGCACTGCCACTTGGGTCGCCCATAGTCTGCACTACCGTTGCCACGCCACAGTTGTCCGAAGTGATCGGTACTGGGAAGAATACAATGGCGGAGCAGTTGCCCAGGTCTGAGTTTACCGTGATATCGCCAGGGCAGGTTATTGCAGGCGGAATGCTGTCCTCAACCGTTACAATGGTTGTACAGGTTGAACTGTTTCCGTTTACATCGGTTACCGTTAGGGTCACCGTGTTCGGGCCTACATTGCTACAGTCAAAATCGGTAATATCTATCGTAGTGCTCGCAATGCCACAGGCATCCGTGCTTCCGTTTTCAATGTCCGCAACCGTGATACTCGCCATTCCGTTGGCATCCAATTGGATGGTGAACGGTGCGGCACAATTTGCCACTGGGGGTACATTGTCCTCAACTGTTACGATCGTTGTACAGGTTGAAGAATTTCCGTTTACATCGGTTACCGTTAGGGTCACCGTGTTCGGGCCTACGTCCGCACAGGTGAAGTCAGTAACATCTATCGAAGTACTTGCCACACCACAATTATCGGTGCTTCCATTTTCAATGTCGCCGACCGTAATACTTGCATCTCCGTTGGCATCCAATTGGATGGTGAACGGAGCGGCACAATTTGCCACTGGTGGTACATTGTCCTCCACTGTTACGATTGTTGTACAGGTTGAAGAATTTCCGTTTACATCGGTTACCGTTAGGGTTACCGTGTTTGGTCCTACGTCCGCACAGGTGAAGTCGGTAACATCTATCGAAGTACTTGCCACACCACAATTATCGGTGCTTCCGTTTTCAATGTCAGCAGCCGTAATACTAGCCATTCCATTGGCATCCAATTGGATGGTGAATGGAGCAGCACAGTTGGCTACTGGAGGTTCATTATCGTTTACGGTTACAGTAAATGTACACGTGTCTGTGTTTCCTGAAGCATCGGTTACCACAAATGTATTTGTGGTTGTTCCCACAGGGAAAGTGCTTCCTGAAGGAAGACCAGCAGTTTGGTTAGGGACCAATGTTGCGTTCCAAGTAATGGTAACTTCACCATCCCCAGCACGAACTCCACTATTATTTACAGGATTGGTTCCTCCATTAAAGGAGCCACCACCACCACCATGGGTTGGATCTGTTCCGCCGCCACCACCAGAGTAGCCGCCTCCACCGCCGCCGCCGCCATAATGGTTTCCGCCGCCGCCGCCGCCGCCGAAGCCGCCAAAGCCGCCACAGCCGCCACCGCCACCGCCACAAAACGGAGCACCTCCAGCCCAAGTAGGCGCATTATATCCTCCGTAAGGCCCTCCACTCACTGAAAGCCATCCTGCTCCACCTCCAGCATCAGGAACACCACTCCAAGTTCCCTCATTTCCAGCATTTCCAGCTGTTCCACCAGGGTTGCCATCTGAAGATGCTCCTCCAGAAGTTCCTGCTTGACCAGCAGCTTCTGGGTGTAGCGGTTGTGAGCCTGTATAATTACATTTTCCACCACCACCACCGGCAGCAACAAAGAGAACGTCCGAAGCATTGTAAACAAAACTTCCGCCTCCGCCACCAGAGCTATTTTGTACATTACCGCCAATCTGTAATTGGCCTTGTTGACCTACAACAACAGTTAAAGTTTCACCTGGAGTTACGCTAAAATCTCCAGAAATGGAAGCTCCTAGGCCACCTGCGCCTCCATTACTTCCACCACCTTGTGCCCCAAAAGCTTGAATTGTAATATCGGTAACACCGGCTGGAACAACAAATGAATCAATTGCGCCAGTATATGAAAAGGTTTGTGACCCAAGTCCTCCTGAACTACAATTATCTGTTGCAGTAACAGTATAATTAACAACTGCACCACAAACTCCAGGATCATTATTGACAGTAATGTCTCCTGGGCAAGTAATTACTGGATCTTCAGTATCATTAATAGTTACATCAAAAGAACAGGTTTGCACTGGGTTAATACCATCGTCATATTCAAAAGTATTGGTAGTTGTTCCTACTGGGAAGGTATCACCACTGGCAAGACCTGCTGTTTGAGTGATGGTTCCGCTTGGTGCACCAAAAATGGTAAAGCCATTCCATCTGTCGTTTGAGTAAATCCAGGCTTGGCCATTTTCATAAGCAAAACCTACTACCCCACTTGTTAAACCAATAAGGCTTGACCCTACATAAGCTCCAGTTCCTCTATCATATAAATGAACGGATTGCGTTGTATTATCATAAACTGCATATTCATACCCAGCTACTCCAGTATATCCTACAGAATATAATGCATAGGCTGAGCCTCCAGGGATTCCAGAAAGTGCCAGTGTTGCATTTGTCGTTCCTGTGGCTCTGTCTACTTGCGTGATGGAACCTGCATTATAGTAGATTATTTCACTGTTGTCATAATCAAAATCACCTGCCGATTGAGTGTCGGGTTGATTAGCTGGAAAAACTGGGGTTGTTGTCCCATCTGGACAATCACCAGATAAGTTAGTAACAACCACTCCACTTGTATCAAACCCATTTCCTTCAGATTGACTTAATGAAGGATTCCACCAAGCTCCTCTATAATCAAAACCGCTTGTTAAATTGCTAATCAATGCACCAGTTGTTCCATCAAAGCAATCTATTGGATAAGAAGAACTACCTGCATTTACACTATAGTAACGATCAGTAGTAGGATTATAACTAACCCCAGATCTGTTTCCAGTTCCTCCTGCTGATGAAACCAATTCCAAAGTAGCAATTCCATTGGCTAAAGGCCCAGAACCACCACAACCTGAAGGTGAAGCAACTGTATACGTTACAACAGCACCACAAATACCGGGATCGTTGTCTTGCGTAATATCTCCAGGACAGGTAAATGGACCGCCTCCGCCGCCGCCGCCAATAACATTTACAATGGCAGAACATGTTGAAGTCGCACCGCTGTCATTGGTTACCTCAACTGGAACAGTATTCAAGCCTGTATCTGAACATGTAAAACTCACCGTTGAAGCCAATGGACTTCCTGCCAATACTGTATAGCCTCCACAATCAACGGTAACACTAAACAATAAATCTTCTGCATTTACAGTTGCGTTTCCGGTTCCATCTAAAGTAACATCTAAAATGGGAGCTGTTACTTCATAATCATAATCTATTCCCCAACTGTTAATTGTACCGGCATCTGGAGCAGCATCATCAGAAACTGTAAGCTCCCATAATCCCATGGTACTTTCGCCATCAAATATTGAAAAGCGGATTGTTTGGTGTGAATGAACCATTAATTGTTGGTACGGATCCTGCACATTCAATCTCCACAGCAGTTGCAGCTTCATCATCTAAAAGTGCAACAATATTATCTCCTGCACATCCAAATCCCGTGGTTGTCCTTCCAGGTCTATCTACAATTGTAGCCATTGTTCCCAATGGAGATTTTATAGTAACAATAACATCACCTACCCAAGTATGCGATATATTTAAGTTTACATCCAAATCTGTAATAGTAACATCTTCAGTAACATTCATCGTTACCGTAACACCTGTAGGGTTATTATCCGGAATTGCGGTTCCCGGACTGCTAGATTGTGAGCCCGTCATGGGTATAATTCCTGAGCCAACACATATAATTGTTGGGGGGTCGTTGGTTACATTAATATCGTCGGTAAGCACTGTTGATAGGCCAGAACAAAAATCGTTAACAGTATAAGTAACGGTTACTAAACCTGGTCCTCCAACGGTTGGATCAAATGTAAACGTTGTTCCGTTTCCGTCATCGGTTACACCTGGACCGCCGTACATACCTCCTGCTGGATTTCCGCCAGAAAGTCCAGTTTGAATTCCATCTGAAAGACAAACTTCATCAATAGTATCAAAACTTGAAAAAGAGGGTGGCAAATCAAAAGCTTCTGTACCATCTGTATTGCTACTTGAAGAACCTTGGCTTGCGCTAAAGCCCAAACCTCTTCTCGCAAATGCTTCCCATATTTCGCAAATATGTGCACCACCATATAATGCTTGGTCCGCAGCCAAAATAGCATCGCGACCATCCACAAAGCCTGGGCTACATGGTTGTAGTTTTAAACCTTCTGTAACAAGGGCTAAAGCTACGTTGTTTCCTCCTGTTCCATTATAAACATCGGGGTCAAAGCCATCAGTTCCTATTATTGCCCAAGTCATGTCCCACAGCATGGTCGCCCAAACTTCACCTCTGTAATGCACAGCGGTACTAGTCTTAATATCATCATAAGTATGGTTGTTTACCGCAAAGTCTGTACTGTATTTCTGGGTTCGCACGCCGAGACCAGTTATAGGCTGTCCTAATAAATAGGTCCCCACTCCCCTTGCATCAGTTCCTGTATCGCCAGATTCCATAGTGAGAAGTAAACCATAAAAATCGCTCCAGCCTTCACCCATCTGTTCGCCATTGCCTAAGCAGCCAGAATTTGCTGGGCCTCCAGTAAGTCTGTTGGAAACACCATGACCATATTCATGTACAACAACTCCAGCATCAAGACCACTATCATGGGATGGAGATGAATTATTGCACAAATACATATTCATCGTAGGGTTTGAACCATCGGCAGGAGTACCAAAATTGGCATTGCAATTTCCAGATGCCTGTGCATTGACGTTTACGCCATCTGATCCGGCCCCGCCATTTCCGTAGTTGTTTTCTTGAAAGTTACCACTGGCTTCATCAAAACCATATTGATACAATACATCGTGTGTTATATTATTCCAATAAAATAAATTAGTTATATATGGAGCTGTGTTTAAAGCAGGATTTTGGTTTAAATCAATTGCAAAGTCAAACGTCAATGAAGCAGTTCCATCTGGGCGGTCTGAGCCTTTGTGCACATCTGCGTTATTACCAGTTGTTAGTGTAGATTCGGGCCCGCAGCACCATTGGTGTCATGCCACCCAAAAGGAGAGGCCGTTGCATTATCTGGATTAAGCTGCAAAGTACGTGGCCCGTGATTTGGTGATTCCGTCGGCATTGCATATACTCTGTAGCCACCTACCAAAGCGGTGTAACTTCAGAAACAATAGTTTTAGAAGTATTCTTTATTTTTATTGCGGACTTCATTTTCATTGAGTGGGCCAACAATAGTTGAAATACTGTAACGGTTTCTCCCCATGAAAATGTTCGTTATGGCCGTCCATAATATTACAGGAAACGGTCCAATTGTTTTTATCGATTATTTTTCCGGTTGAAGCATTTACGCGGAAGTTCCACCAATCTGAAGAAGTTGTTTCAGCTATTGAAAGCTCCCAAACCAATTGAGTCCCAACTCCTTCTTTATAATAGTACATCAATTTGATTGGAATATCCACTAAAGAGATTCCTGCCTTATTGAAAACGGCGGCTTTATTTTTGCCGCCGATACTTTTAATTTCTTGTAGGTTGGAAACTTTATATCCCATTTGATTCGCTACCGAAGTAATAGCAGCACGGGCATCTATCCCTTGCGAATTATTTTTTAAGGTAGCATTTACATCACCTAAAAAATTATTATGCTGGGTTAAAACCTTGCCAGTTTTATCAAAATGAATACTCGATTCCGTTCCGTAAACCTCCAGACCGTTAATAGCTTGACGTAAATATACGTGTCGAATGCCACTCTTTTTACTTGTGTTTTCATTCGTAATTACATACGAACTGCTTTTCTGTTCAATGAGTTCTTGAAGCGAAATGGAAGATGGCTGTGTAGCCAATCGCGCTGCTTCCTTTTCTTTTTCTGAGTTTTTTTGTTGCGCCGAAAACTGAATAGTAAACATGCACAACACAATCAAAAGTAGTGTTGATTTTTTCATTTTGAAATTTGATTTAGTTAGTTTGATAAATTTATAATAAAATCGTTAAAATCAACTATTTGTCATCACAAATTTCAAAATAAAAGTTTCTTGCGTAAAAATAGAGCAAAAAAAAGCCCCCCAAATTGGGAGGCTTTGTCTAAAAAAATTGTGTGTATTAAAGTACTTTTACGTTAACCGCATTCAATCCTTTTTTTCCTTCTTGAAGATCAAATTCTACTTCGTCACCTTCGCGAACTTCGTCGATAAGGCCTGTAACGTGTACAAAATGTTCTTTGTTTGTTCCTTCTTCAGTGATAAAACCAAATCCTTTGGTGTCGTTGAAGAATTTTACTGTTCCTTTGTTCATTGTATTTAAATAAAAATTAATATAAGCTGCAAAGATAGTATTATAATTGAGAAATTCCCTTTTTAAAAATATTTATTTTAAAAACCAAAAATCAGAATCTTCTACTAAATTTTAACAATACAATTATAAATTATATAATTTTTTAGTAAGTTAGTATATTAACCACTTGCCTTTTTCCTTTTTCTACTTTCTATTTTACTATTCAGCCATTTAGGGTAATCTGCATTATTCTCTGCTTCTAAAATAGTAACTTCTTGTTGGGTCTCCGTTTTTAAAAGTTCCTTTTGCTTCATTTTCAAAATTTCACCAGCGGTCTGAAGTCCAGAATAACCAGCTCCGGCAACACCGTGGCTTACTATACTAGCTCCACATAAGTATAGATTTTTTATTTCACTTTTCGCTTTATAAGCAAATGGACCTATTTGGGTAAGTTTTTTCTCTGTTCCATAAACACTTCCTCTTGTTGAATTTATATAGAACTCATTGGTTATTGGTGTTCCTAATTCTTTGTGAACAATATGTTCTCTAATATTAGGCAATACTTTTTCCAATGTATTTATCATTTTTTCAGTAAGCAGCTCTTTAAATTGAAGGTATTCTAAGGAACGTGGATCTTTTTCGTCTTTGAATTTTTCAAATGTTTTATAATCCAAATAAGTTATGGCTTCTATGCTGTGATGTTTGCCATCAAAACTGGAAGGGTCTTTTAATGTTGTACAACTTATAAACATACCTTCAAATGCTTGATCATTGGTTATATCTGGCATCATCATCCGTTCATATACTGTGTCCAAATCTTCGTTGGGCATTAACCAAATATTTCCCGAATCGAATCCCGCGGCTTTCATATCCATATCTAATGTTAGAAAAAGCATTAAGGAAGTGCAGGAATAATCGGTTTTATTAAGTTTTTTTCTTAATTTTTTGCTTAAATTATCTTCACCTATCAGTTTTTGATAGGTAGTGTTTGGATCTGCATTGGAAATTATTCGTTTGGCATATAACTTCTCCCCGCTTTCCAATTCAACACCAATAGCGGTTTTTTTCTTTACACCTTCCAATAGAATTCTTTTAACCGTCTGCTGTGTTTTTACTATACCATTATTCTTTTTTATAGCAGTTGTCATTGCTTTTACAATGGCTGCGCCACCTCCACACGGATAAAATCCACCGTTGAAATAGTGATCCATAACCGCACAATGCAATGGAAAACTTGCCTTTGCAGGAGAAAGTCCATGGTCACCAAACTGAATGTTAAGAATTTTTTTAAGAAGTGGATCTTTAATGTGCCAATCAATAACCCTTTTAAGGCTAAAAAGTGCATATTTCCCCATATTCTTAGTGCGAAAAGGGATAGTAAGATGTTGCCAAAATCCTTCTACATCAGGAAGTAATTGCAATTCCCTACTCACATTTCTTACCAGGTTTAAGTATTTTTTTATGTTTTTTTCTTCCTTCGGAAATCTTTCAACAAGCGTTGCTACTAAATCATCAAAATTTCCGGGAAAGTCGAAACGTTCCTCTCCAATATATGCATGCTCGTAAGCAGAAGGATTCATTCTGAAAAAAGTAAGATCATCTGCAATACCGAGGGCTTCATATAGTTGTGCTGTGGATTCACCTTTCTCTAAAAGTCCCACGTAGTGAACACCTGGCGTAAAACGATGGCCATTTAAATAAAAGCTATGGCACCAACCGCCTGGAACATCATGCTGCTCCAAAACCAAAACTTTTTGGCCAGCACGGGACAAAAATATAGCTGCGGAAAGTCCTCCAACGCCACTGCCTATAACTATTGTATCAAAATGTTGTTCAGTGGAATCAGGGAAAGTATTTTTCAACGGAAGATTGTATGTTTAAATTTTTGAATCTAAACAAATCTATGTGTTTTATTTAAAAAGTACTATTTCCTTTATACTATTTCGAAAAAAAACTACAAATCAACAACAATTTGGTTTTTCAAAATATCATCAAAGGTTTCTCTTTTTCTTATTAAATGTGCCTTTCCTTTATACCAAAGCACTTCTGCTGGGCGATAGCGTGAATTATAATTGCTCGCCATCGTAAAACAATATGCACCGGCATTATGAAATGAAAGAATATCGCCTTCGTGAACTTCTGGAATTCTGCGATTGTTTGCAAAAGTATCAGTTTCACAGATATAACCGGTTACGGTGTAAAACCGATCCCTTCCGTGTGGTCGGGAAATGTTTGAAATTTCATGTTGTGAACCATAAAGCATCGGGCGAATTAAATGGTTGAAACCACTATCTACTTGCGCAAAAACGGTAGAAGTGGTTTGTTTTATCACATTCACTTTAACCAAAAATTGTCCAGCTTCGCTTACCAAAAATTTGCCGGGTTCAAAAGCCAAAGTGAGTTTTTTGCCGTATTTTTTACAGAAATCATTGAAACGTTTGGTCAGTTTTTTGCCCAATTCCTCAACGTTAGTTTCAATATCGCCATCTTTGTAAGGAACTTTGAAACCGCTTCCGAAGTCTATAAATTCAAGATTATCAAAATTTTCAGCAGCATTGAAAAGTATTTCCGAAGCGTAAAGAAAAACGTCTATATCCAGAATATCACTTCCTGTGTGCATATGGATTCCGTTGATGTTCATCCCTGTATTTTCAACAATGCGTTTCAGCAAAGGCATTTGGTGAATGGAAATCCCGAACTTACTATCAATATGGCCCACAGAAATATTCGCATTTCCACCAGCCATAACGTGCGGATTTATACGAATGCAAACAGGAGTGTTAGGATGCTTGGTTCCAAATTGCTCCAAAATAGAAAGGTTGTCAATATTAATTTGCACTCCGAGTTTTGCGGCTTTTTCTATTTCTTCCAAAGAAATTCCGTTGGGAGTGTAAATAATATCTTCAGGTTTTGCACCCGCCTCCATGCCTAGCATTACTTCCTGTATGGAAACGGTATCCAAACCACTTCCCAGATTAATGAGTAATTTCAATACTGAAATATTAGAAAGCGCTTTTACGGCATAATTTATTCTCAAACTCTCCACCTTATCAAAAGCGCTGGTTAACCGTTTATACTGCTTTTCAATTTTTGCGGCATCATAAACATAAACAGGGCTTCCGAATTCTTTGGCAATTGCCAAAAGGTCTTGATTTTTCATCGTCTTAAGAATAAATTAAAAAATTGAGGCGCAAAATTAGGGATGTCTCAGTCAAATATTTCACTAATAGTTACTTAATTTTTCGGTTTCCATAATTCATACGTAAGTTTCAAAACGAAAGCCTTAAAAAACATTAGTCCATTCCTGTAACATTTGTTATTTTTGCAATCCATAAACAAGTACAAAACCGCTACTATGAATTTACACGAATATCAGGGAAAAGAAATTTTAAACAGTTTTGGCGTTGAAATACAGCGCGGCATCGTTGCAACCACTCCAAAAGAGGCTGTGGAAGCTGCAAAAAAACTTACCGAGACAAACCGGAACAGGCTGGCATGTGATAAAAGCCCAAGTTCACGCCGGTGGTCGTGGAAAAGGCGGTGGTGTAAAACTTGCAAAGAACCTACAGGAAGTTGAGGATATTGCGGGTAAAATAATCGGGATGAACTTCGTAACGCCACAAACTTCTGCGGAAGGAAAAAAAGTACATCAGGTTTTGGTTGCCGAAGACGTTTATTATCCCGGCGATAGTGAGCCAGAAGAATATTATATGAGTGTTCTGTTGAACCGCTCCACAGGAAGAAACATGATTATGTATTCTACCGAAGGAGGGATGGACATTGAAACTGTTGCAGAGGAAACGCCACATTTAATTTTCACCGAAGAAATTGATCCAGCAGTTGGGCTTTTGGGCTTTCAGGCAAGAAGGGTTGCTTTCAACCTTGGCTTGAGCGGAAAGGCATTTAAGGAAATGACGAAATTCGTTACTGCGCTTTATAAAGCTTATAACGAATCTGATTCTTCACTATTCGAAATAAACCCGGTTTTAAAAACCAGTGATGATAAAATAATTGCTGTTGATGCCAAAGTAAGTATTGACGACAATGCGCTTTTCCGCCATAAAGATTATATGGAAATGCGCGACAAACGCGAGGAAAATGCTGTGGAAGTTGAAGCTCAAGAAAAAGGACTTAACTATGTAGACCTAGACGGAAACGTGGGCTGTATGGTGAACGGCGCCGGACTTGCTATGGCAACGATGGACCTTATTAAACAAGCTGGTGGTGAGCCGGCCAACTTTCTTGACGTTGGAGGAACTGCTGATGCCGAACGCGTTGAAGCTGCTTTCGGATTAATTTTGAAAGACCCGAATGTAAAAGCAATTTTGGTTAATATTTTTGGCGGAATTGTTCGTTGTGATCGTGTGGCACAAGGAATTATAGACGCCTACAAAAACATGGGAACTATCAATGTTCCAATTATTGTACGTTTACAGGGAACCAATGCAGATATAGCAAAAAAACTGATAGATGACAGTGGCTTGGACGTTCAAAGTGCTATTGAATTTCAAGAGGCTGCCGATAAAGTTAAAGCAGTACTTTCTTAAAAATAGGAATTTATATAAAGACCCTTCGCAAATTGCTAGGGTCTTTTTTTTGAACTATAACTATGGAAAAAAATCCCAAATCTTTACTCAGTGATTTAATAAATATGGTTCTGGCTGATGGGAAAATTAAAAGTTCCGAAGTAGATTTTATTAAAAAATTGGCCAAACGAATGGGTATTTCAAACAGAGAACTTATTGATCTTTTTGAAAATCCCCAGCCTTCGCAGCCTTTGTATAGTGAAGTGGAGCGAATCACGCATTTCTATAAATTAATTTTAATGATGAACATAGATAATGAAGCACATGAATCTGAAATAGTGGCCTTAAAGAATTTTGGGCTTACAATGGGTATTCGCCCAATTGTTGCTGATCAAATTCTGAAAAAAATGAAACAATCCGAAGAAAAATTAATATCTTCTGAGGAACTATTGAATATTTTTAAAATATACTACAATTAGTCCGAAGCCATTTTATCTATAACAACCACATCCTTTCCAGAGTCAATAGATTGCTTTGCTTGCTTTAAAAGTGTTTGTATTTCTTCCTTAATAATAACATGGTAATTTTCTTCGGCAGCAGGCTGTTTTTGAATATACTCCAGCATCCATAACAACTTTTCAACCATAATTGGATCGTGCTTGCAATAAGTTCGCAGTGAAGCCATAACATTATAAATAAGTTCTTTAAAGCTAACAACAGCAATTCTAAGCATTGTTTTTTCGTCTTTTTGTATGATTCCATTATCGCGTTTTTGCATGCGCAAGGCAAAAAGTTCCGTCAAATAATCAATGGCATTAATTGCTGTTCCGGGGTCATTTATTCCGGGGGACATTGCTTTTACAGCAATTTCAGTAATTTGTTTAAAAGCCAAAATATAGTTGTCTTGTATCAACTCGCCACGTGCAAAACTAATGTTTGAAATTATGGATCCCAGGACTTTATCATCCAATTGTTTTTCAGATTTAATAAAAACTGAATTCTCCAAAACAAAAAATCCTTTGGGAATTGTTATATAAATTTTAGTTTCTTCATCCTCACAAATCCTCAAGATATTTAATATTGAAATATTCTGAAAATAGCCGCTGCGCCCTGCTTTGTATTCGTACCAGTTTTCTATATTCGGAAACGATTTATTATGAATTTCTTCAGATTTAATTAATTTTTTTAAGCGCTTTTTTGCATTACCAAAAATATTTTCCAAAATATTATTAATCTGAATGCTTTGTGAAATATTATGGATAAAATATATAAATGCCACTAAGCATATTATTGTGAAAATAATACCCAAGAGCACAGAAAAACCGTGAAGAGTATATTTATCTTCACTTGGCTCAATGGAAAAAAGGGTGAAAATATTATAAAGAATGGTGGCTAGAAAAACACCCAGAATCAGTTGATGTCTTTTGTCACTTATTAATCCGGGAAGTAATCTAGGTGAGTAGTTACTTGACGCTTGGCTTAATAATAACATAACCATTGAAAAACTAAAAACCATCAATGAAATAAGACCTCCCAAACACGCACTTAACACCGTTAAAGCGGTATCTCCATCCTCAACCATCAATAATGGGAGAACATCCATTATTTTTCGGGAGATTCCTTGTTGTTCCAGAAAAATCATTAAAAGTGCAAAAAGAAACCCCGAGAATGCGAGTAATGTGGGATAGAAAGCTATTTTGCTTTCAACGGTATTGAAAAAATCGAAAATACGAATGAAGAGTTTTTTCATAACAATTGGTTAGTTTTTTAAAAATACTGAAAGGGTATTTCAATACTCTTAAAATTGAATTAAATATTCTATTATTCACCAACAGACAGAACGTCATAAAAATGATTGCTATTCCAGCCAAAATGACTGATTTATATTAATGGAATTGTTATTGACTTTCCAATTTCAGAATTATTTAAATTAGTTAAAAACTTAAACAATATTTTGATATGAAAACAGTTAATAAAAACAGTATTTGGTTGCCAGGACTTTTGGATAACTTCCTTTTTGACAGCAAGTTGGATACGTTTAATCATAATTATGAAACATTTAGCATTCCCACAGTTAATATTATAGAAAATTTCCCGAGTTTTGTAATCGAATTAGCTGCACCTGGATTGCAGAAAGAAGATTTTACCATTGAGGTTGAGGAAGATAGACTTAAAATAGCTTCAAAAAAAGTAGAAGAGAAGAAAGAGGAAAACAAAGATTTCCATTTTAAAAGAAGGGAATTTAATTACAATAGTTTTGAGCGTTCTTTCAAACTACCTGAAAACATTAAAATTGAGGATATTGAAGCTAATTACGAAAATGGGGTCCTGCGGGTTACCCTTCCAAAAATGGAAGAAAAGAAAGCATTGAAGAAAATGGTTGAGATTTCATAATTGAAATTTAATTTGGTTAGTTAGTTGAAAATGACCGCGTGCTACTCAATCGGTGCGCGGTTTTTTCATGGGTTTAATTAGGGCCTCTTCTCCTTCTACCTCCAGTGCTTTTTTGTTCTCTTTTTAATTTCCGCTCTTCTTGCCTTTTCTTTTCTGGTTTTACGGTTTCTACCGCTTTTTGTTGACCGTCTTTTTGATAAACCTTTGGCAATCCATCGCTATCCTTTACGGAATCTTTTAAGATTTTAAGTTCCTCCTTGGTTAGATCTCGCCACTGCCCCACGGGCAAACTGCCCAATTGAAGATTCATAATTCGTGTTCGTTGCAAGGCAACTACTTCATAACCCAAATATTCACACATCCGGCGAATTTGTCTATTAAGCCCCTGCACCAGTATAATTCTAAATTCAAACCTACTTATTCTTTCAACCGTGCAACGTTTTGTTACCGTGTCTAAAATAGGGATACCCGAGCCCATTCGCTTCACAAATTCATCGGTAACAGGCCTATCTACTTTTACAATGTATTCCTTTTCATGTTTGTTTCCAGCCCGAAGAATTTTGTTTACAATATCACCCTCATTAGTAAGTAAAAGTAAACCTTCACTAGGTTTATCCAATCTTCCCACAGGAAAAATACGTTCGGGATGGTTTACAAAATCTATAACGTTATCATCAAAACGAGTGTCCGTAGTACAAGTAATTCCTACCGGTTTATTCAGCATTATATAAATTTCTGCAACGTTCTCTTTTATGGGCTTGCCATCAACACATACCTCATCTCCTGGCATCACACGATCACCAAGTCCGCTTTTTTCACCGTTAACTGTTACGCGTCCTTTTTCAATTAAAGTATCAGCTTCACGGCGGGAGCAATAGCCGCTGTCGCTTATGGCCTTGTTTAATCTTACGGAATCTGGGTGGTGCATTTCTTTTTTTTGTAAAGATACCAATATTGAAGCGCAAAAGGAAAAGGTTAAAATTCATTTAAATAATCTTTCAATAAAAATCAAAAATTGTAGTTTGAACAAAAAAAATAAAAATGGCAATATTAGGCTCAATTATAAAAACGGCGATAGATCTACGTGGAGCAATCGTTTCAGAAAAATCTCCAGTAGAGGCGCAACTTGAGGTTTTAAAAAGCCAGCTTGAAAAGGCAAAGGATACGGCCTTTGGAAAATATTATGGTTTCAAAAAAATTCTGGAAGCTGAAGACATTCAAAAAGCATTTGCTGAAAAAGTGCCTTTTTTCGATTATCATAAAATGGAGGCTGAGTGGTGGCGGAAAACCCAAGACGGACTAGAGGACATAAGCTGGCCAGGGAAACCTACATATTTTGCTCGTAGCAGCGGTACTACGGGAAAAACATCGAAACGTATTCCGGTTACAGATGAAATGATTGAAGCCATCAGAACCACAGGAATAAAGCAGGTTGGTGCATTAACTAATTTTGAAATTGAATCAGAATTTTATGAAAAAGAAATAATGATGCTTGGCAGCAGTACCAATCTTGAAGCGCAAGATCAATTTTTGGAAGGTGAAATAAGTGGCATAAGTGCAAGTAATATTCCATTTTGGTTTCGCGGATATTATAAACCCGGTGAGGAGATTGCACAAATGGAAGATTGGGACCAAAAAGTGGAAACTATTGCTAAAAATGCCAAAAATTGGGACATCGGCGCGCTTAGCGGCATACCTTCGTGGATGGAGCTGATGATGAAAAAGGTGATTGCGTATCACAACGTAAAAAACATTCACGAAATATGGCCAAACCTGCAAGTTTACACTTCAGGCGGTGTTGCGTTTCAACCTTACGAAAAAAGTTTTAATCAATTATTAGCACACCCCATTACCGTTATTGATACGTATTTGGCGTCGGAAGGGTTTTTGGCTTTTCAGAATAGACCCGATACTACTTCCATGAAATTGGTGACCGACAATGGTATCTATTTTGAATTTGTTCCTTTCAAACCTGAATATATAAATGAGGATGGTTCCCTTTCGCAAGAAGCCCCTGCCCTAACGCTAGCAGAGGTTGAGACCGATACAGATTATGTTTTAATCATTAGCACCGTTTCCGGCGCGTGGCGGTATTTAATTGGTGATACCATTGCATTTACCAATGTTGAAAATGCCGAAATTAAAATCACGGGACGCACCAAATTCTTTTTGAATGTAGTGGGTTCACAACTTTCAGTAAATAAAATGGAAGTCGCTTTACGTGAAATGGAAGAGAAATTTGATATTAAAATACCTGAATTTACTTTGGCAGCAGTTAAAATTAACGACGAATTTTATCATCATTGGTACTTAGGAACGGAAACCGAAATCAATACCGAAGAAATAGCGGATGCCTTGGACAATGCATTAAAAGAAGCAAATAATAATTATGCTGTTGCTCGTTCAAAAGCCTTAAAGGGCGTAAAGGTTTCTACTGTAAAACCAGATATGTTTCACGAGTGGAATGCAAAAAACAAAAAGAAGGGCGGACAGGTAAAAATGGAAAAGGTTATGGGTGAAGAAAAGTTTGCAGATTGGGAGGCTTTTGTAAAAACTCAAAGTGAGTAAGTGGAGTAGTACAAATTATAAATCTTGTCACCCTGAACGTAGCCGAAGGTCAATTCAACAATTAAACACCCCCACAATTAAACACCTCAACAATTAAACAATTAACTACCCGTTCTCCCCAACAATCTCAGGCTCCTCCTCGACTTTATTCTTATTAATGAGTGCCATTACCTCTTCGGGCGAAATATAGAGTCTGCGGATTCGCTCCTTGTATTTTTCTGAAAGATTGGCATTGTCCAAAATAAAATTTTTCGTTTTCAAAATATAGTCGCCCATTCCGTGGGCTATAGCATAGGTATCAGCCGCACGCTCAACTTCTTTAATATGTGCCGAAGAGAAAAGATATTTCAGCCCGAAAAACAACATACCCACATTGGTACGTTTGCGGTAATCCATAACGTGTCCCAGTTCGTGACCAATCCACCCTATTTTTACATCTGAAGGAATATCTTCCATTGTAAATTTTTCACCTTCAATCTGAATATTTCTGCTTATCAAAATTATATATTCACGATTCTCCTTCGCCTTAAAAAAACTTGCAAACCGAGGCTGGGCCTGCATTGTAGATTTTTTGATATTGTCCTTAAATTTAAATTCAATTTCAGTCTCGTACAGTTCAGGATAAAAACTAAGGGCCTCAATCACTTCCGGTTTGATGCTTTTAGGAATTATCTTATTGTCTAAATTGATGGTCTGCGCAGGTAACATATAACAGGCAAAGTACAAAATAGGTAATGTAAGGTACGTTAAAGACATTGTAAAATATCGGTTTTCAGTTGTCGGTTCTCGGTTTGAGCTTGGCTGATTAAGGTTGCCTCTTGGCTCTAATCAAACTTCTTCAAGTTGTTTCTGAAACGTTTTGATCTTATCCCTCAGCTTGGCGGCCATCATAAAATCGAGGTCTTTGGCAGCTGTTTCCATGGCTTTGCGGGTATCACGGATTTTCTTTTCTATTTGTGCTTTGGTCAAGTATTCCACTTCTGATTCTGCAGCAAGGGTTTCTGCAGTTTCAAAAGTATAAGCGGCCTGTTTTGACTTGGTCAATGAGTTTTCAAAAGACTTTTTGATCTGCGTTGGCGTGATGCCGTGCTCTTGGTTGTAGGCAATCTGCTTTTCCCTTTTGTAATTTGTACTGTCAATGGTTTCCTGCATGCTGCGAGTGATTTTATCCGCATACATGATAGCCTTACCGTTCAAGTTTCGTGCCGCGCGACCCACGGTTTGGGTCAACGAACGGTTGCTTCTTAAAAACCCTTCCTTATCTGCATCCAGAATGGCTACCAAGGAAACTTCCGGTAAATCGAGCCCTTCCCTTAAAAGGTTCACTCCCACCAATACATCAAACAATCCAAGACGCAAATCCTGCATTATCTCTACTCGCTCCAACGTATCCACATCACTGTGAATGTAACGGGTGCGAATTTGCACGCGGGTTAAGTATTTGGTCAATTCCTCCGCCATGCGTTTGGTAAGCGTGGTCACCAAAATACGTTCGTCTTTTTCTATGCGAAGCTGGATTTCCTCCAATAAATCATCAATCTGGTTTAGACTAGGACGCACTTCTATTGGCGGATCCAACAAACCAGTTGGGCGAATAATCTGTTCCACATATACGCCACCACTTTTTTCCAGTTCATAATCTGCGGGCGTTGCACTTACATAGATCACTTGGTTTTGAAGCGCTTCAAATTCCTCAAACTTTAATGGACGGTTGTCCATGGCAGCTGGCAGTCTAAACCCGTATTCCACCAAATTTTCCTTTCGGGAACGGTCACCGCCGTACATAGCACCTACTTGTGGGATGGAAACGTGGCTTTCATCCACAATCATTAAATAATCTTTCGGAAAATAATCCAACAAGCAGAACGGACGCGTGCCCGGCAATCGTTCGTCCAAGTAACGCGAATAGTTTTCAATACCGCTGCAATAGCCAAGCTCGCGAATCATTTCCAGGTCAAAATTGGTGCGTTCCTCCAAGCGTTTTGCTTCTAAGTGTTTTCCTATTTCCTTAAAATAATCAACCTGTTTTACCAAATCATCCTGAATACTTCGGATGGCGCCCTGCAACACATCGGGAGAGGTCACGAACATGTTTGCCGGATAAATATTCAGTCGGTCGTACTTCGCTTTTATGTTGTTGTTTAATGGGTCGAAAACTTCTATCTCTTCAATTTCATCACCGAAGAAGTGAATTCTAAAAGCATCATCCGCATAGCCTGGAAAAACATCTACCGTATCTCCTTTTATGCGGAAACGGCCGTGGTTGAATTCTGCCTCGGTGCGGAGAATAGAGACTTTGCACCAAACGGTGCAACAATTTGGTGCGGGAAATGATCTGCCCTTTTTCCAAACTGATTACGTTTTTCTGGAATTCCGCGGGGTTTCCGATACCGTACAGGCAGGAAACCGAGGAAACCACCAGCACATCCCTCCTGCCCGAAAGCAAGGACGAGGTGGTGCTAAGCCGCATTTTTTCAATCTCTTCGTTTATGGAAAGATCTTTTTCTATATAGGTGCCGCTGCTGGGTATAAACGCTTCGGGTTGGTAATAATCATAATAGGAAACAAAATACTCCACCGCGTTTTCGGGGAAGAGGTTTTTAAACTCTGTGTATAGCTGTGCCGCAAGGGTTTTGTTGTGTGCCAAAACCAGGGTTGGTTTTTGCACCTGCTGCACCACATTGCCTACGGTAAAGGTTTTCCCGGAGCCAGTAACGCCCAGTAATGTTTGGTATTTTTCACCAGCATCTAGGCCCTCCACCAAGGCTTTTATGGCTTGGGGTTGGTCTCCGGCAGGTTGAAATTCTGAGGCTATTTTAAAGTTCATTTGTTCTTTTTCATTGGGTTACAAAAGTACTGAAAATAGTCGAAGGGTTGTGGGATTCATTACAGGTTGATGGATGTTGTTTGATGGCAAAGTGAAACACTATTGAGGCCTATTATAGTATTGAATTTTCCGCATTTCAAACTTTATTTCGTGGGAGCCGTTGGTTCCGTTTTCAGACCAACCGGATTTTCGGTAAAAATTTTCCGCTCTTGTGTTGGGGGAAGTGCCTAGCCATACATAGTCCTTTCCTTGCGCAAAATACCAGTCAAGCATTATATCGTGAAGTTTTCTTCCAATACCTTGCTTTTCAAATTCCGGTCTTAAGAATAGTGCCCAAACGTTGTTATCTGTTAAATCTACAATTGAAAAACCAATAATTTTTTTATCAATTTCGCAAACCCATCCTTTTCCGCGTTTGGTTATAAATTCCGCACAATCTTCATCCGTTACTAAATTCGGGTTTGACAGCGTATTTTCTGTTACAGAATTTCTTACCACCTGAATTTGTTTTATATCTTCTATTTCTGCTTGTCTGATTGTCATTTTCCCTAAATTTCAATTAAAATGTTCGTCTTTCTTGTATTGCTTGCAACTAGTATATATCAACATACCCTTAAATTTTCTCATGGCTCTGCTAATATACAATTTTAACCCTTCCTTACTACCACTATAGGCGTTACCACCTTGGTTATCAACTATTAATTCTTCTCCACCGAAGCAATATGCTACTGCACAGCGGGGGATTTGAGGCGTTGTTAGTATAGTTGAACGGTAGATTTAATGAAAAAACCGCTGGGTGCGGTTTTGGATGGGTGGATTATTGTGGGCTGTGGTTTTTAATTTTATTTAATTCGGAACATATGGAGTCGCTTTAGTATTATGGTACTCAATATGGAATATAGAGCTCCGAAAGCCATACAAACTAAAATGTAGATAATGCCTCTGATAGCAGGGTTTAATTTTGTCACAGCGATAGAATCGAGAATGTCTTCTTTGGACAATCCGGAGGTATTTAAGACCAATTCTTGTTTATAATATTGGACTATTTTAGCAGAAAGATCCGGAACAAGATAATTGTTAAGGATCACAATGTATATTGTATATAAAGCTCCACTCAATAGTCCTGCTAAAATGCCAATCTTTACTGTTTGACTTAATGAAAAAGAGGAACCATAAAGTTTTCTAAATCGGGAAACCGCTAAAAATATAGACAATGCAAATATTGTCCAATACACATAATTCAAAGTTTGTTCATTTCGAAGAATCATACCTGTTTTATATCGTATGATGCCAATACTAATTACCACTATGCCTAGGGTTGTGCCAAGTGCCAAGCCAATTTTTATTGGGGAATTTTTGTTTTGATTCATAATATTACCAGTTTTCGTTTAGACGAACGTCCAAGTTCATATGTTACAGAATGTAAACAAAAAAGGGTTTATTAATCAAGTTAAATAAAGTTCCGAATAAATTGTATTCTATAATTTTCTATTTTCTTCAGGTTTGATGGAGAATTGTTGAACCATTGCCGCTTACGGTTTGTGTATGATTAGTTGCGTGTTTAGCACTTAACTTTGCAAGTACGCACCAAGCCGACACGAGCACGCAGTGCGAACTGGCGAAGCAAATTGCGGTTATACATTGTTGTGAGTAGTATTTACTTCTTTTCAAACTTTAAGTTTTGTACGCGCTTATCTGTATTAGTAACTTTTATGCCAATTATTTTTGTGTTAACATCTCGCGAAAATTGAATTAGATGATAACTCCAGTCTTTACTATTGAAAGAATCATTTTCAGAATGAGATAAAATAATTCTCTTGTTTTTTGGCGAATAGAGGATTAATGCATTGTCTTCTATTTTTAGATTAATAAATACATTTAGTTCATTGGAATAAAATTGGCCTGTGTATTCGTTTAAGTTTTTTAAAATGGTTTCATTTTTATCTTCAATTCTTGGACAAAGAATTTGTCCATTTGGCATTTTAAATATCATATTTTCTTCTTCTACATCAAATATGAATTCTATAGGGGTATTCGGTATACTAAAAGTAGTTTCGTTTATCGGTGTCAATGCATCTTTCCCAGCTGGGTTCACGGCATATAAAGTTCCTTCTTCAAGAATAAATTCTGCAATTGTATTATTCATAGTATAGGACCCAGCATATTTTGTTAAAGTTGCTAATGGTACTTCTACCTTTTGAGTAAGTTTATTGTTATCAGGTTTTATGTTATTGGTTTTAAAAAGGCTGTTTATTTCGTTAGCCTTTTCATAGAGTGCTGGGTCCTTAATGTTACCGATTACCACTACATCCAATTTGGTTTTAGGAAAATATGCTAAAAACGATGTGTAGCCAAATCCAAATCCGGCCATCGATATTTCTTCTATTTCGTTCTTCTCATTTTTTATTACATTAACACCAAGGGCATAATTGCTTGACGCATTAAGTTTGGAAGTACTTAATCTCAAAAGTTGTTTTTGAGTATGGGTAAACCGCTGCCATCTTAAAATATCTGGAACTGTTGAATAAATCCCCGAGGCTCCATAATCATTCCAAAGACTTCCCCAAGTGTGCTGATACAGATTGGTTTCTGATTTTTGATAAGGTTCAGCACGGTTTGGAATAATTTCATAATAGTTATCAATAACCTTTGTGTGATTCATACCTAAAGGTTTAAATACGTTCTCTTCAAGCCATTCACCAAAAGATTTTTTAGTAATTTTTTCAATTACTGTGGCGAGTAAAATATACCCTGAATTACTATAACCAAATTGGCTGTCTGGAGTAAAATTTAATTCTTTTTGGGCATAAATAAGCGATAAGGCATTTTCTTGAGTTAACGCTTTACCGTAAAAATCATCTTGGAGCAGTCTTAAGCTATTAGTACTCCTTATTCCAGAAGTATGATGCAGTAGCTGGTCTATAGTAATAGTTTTCTCATATATAGGAAGCTCTGGAATGTATTTTCTTATATCGTCTGTGTAAGAAAGCAACCCTTCATCTATTAATTTACTTATTCCGAATGCTGTAAATTGTTTAGTTAGAGATGCAATATGAAAACTGGTTTGTTCAGTATTAGGGATATTATGCTCTAAATTTGCAATTCCGTAAGCTTTGGTCAGAATCACGGAATCATTAAGCATAATACCTACAACAGCTCCTGGGGTTATACCATTTGAATAATTTGCAAATAAAGAATCAATTTTACTTTCAAAATTAGAAGGATTAACCTGTCCTTCAACCATACTTGCATTGCAATAAATTAGAAAAGCAATTGCGAACCTTATAAATAAATATCTAATATCAGTTTTCATTTGTAATTCTTAAATGGTTAGTTTTTATTACTCACAACGGTTTTGTATATGGCTCGTAGCGTGCAAATTAGAAAATTATTTTCGGATTAAGCACAAGCCAGATTTTTAAATTTTACTATTTATCTTTTTTATTGGAAATCGTCAAATTTAAAAATTTGGCGACTTTCCAAATATGCCTTAACTTCGATTAAGCAACTGATTAGCTATGAGCTATATACGTTGTTAGCGATAGTACTTTTATGTTCAATGACATACTTTGATTTTACAAAAAACAATACTATAACAGTCACTATTATATATAATAGAAACGAAACTATCTGATTTGAACTTGACAATTCAGCTTTTTCTGTTACTTGAAAAATAATCACTCCATTCGGCCCATTTGAAAATATATTGTGGTTCGTCAAATTCCATCCAAGATGTAGTCCAATCGGTAGAACTAAAGATTTTGTTTTGTTAAATGAAAAAGCAAATACATAACCCATAAATCCCGTTACCACAAAAACCAATACCATTGCGGGAAGATTACCCAAAACTCCGTTTGTAAACCAATGATAAATTCCAAATAGAGATGCTGATATTAGGATTCCGTTTTTAGAGCTCAAGTGTTTTATTAGAAGATACAGAGGTACACCTCGGAATAGTAATTCTTCGAAAACAACTGAATTCAGATCAAAATAGAGTGAAGAAATTAATTTATGCAAACTCAATTCGTTTGAATACTCCCACGATAAATTGTTCAAGTTTGAAAGAATTAACTGGGTAATAATGCATAAGAGTGCCATCAAGGAAAACCCTTTTACAAATTCTTTTATTCTTTTTTTTGATGGTGTAATCCAACACTTATAAATATTTCGTTTTTCACTTAAGTAGATTATTAGCCAAGTTATAATGGCTATGATTATGTTATAAACTATTGTCATTTTTCGTATTATCGCCAACGGTCAAGTATATGAGCCTGTTTAATGGCTTATATACATTGTTAGCATTTGTTTTTTTATTTTGGTTTTGAGTATTCGATCAATTCCTCTACATAGTGAAAATCACCTTGAGCTTGAGTAAGTTTTATGAAAGTTTTTACAGCAGGAGCATATAACCAAACTTCTGTTTCATCTGCACTATATCCCCTGGAATTGGTAGTTTTACCAGTGTATTTAATTGTGTAGGCCATAAATGTTCCAGCTTCTACCGATTCTTCCTGGTATGATAGTATTTCAGCATCTTGGCTTTGTTTTCCTGTTGTACCGTCCTGGCTTGTCCAATTGTTTTCATACTTCCACTTTTTACCCACTTCGAGAGGCCAGTCATACTTTGGTGTCTCGCTTTCTTCTGGTTTAACAATTTCGGTAACGGGAATGGTGTCCTTACCAATTGTCATACCTAAAACTCCATTAGAACTGACTATTTCTCTTGTATCTGTTCCATTTGAGCGTACTTCTCCTTCCGTTGTAACACCTTTGTATTTCCATACCCATTTTTCACCAACCGAATAATCAGCCAGAGTAGGTTGTTGGGTTATACCAGATTTAGTGTTGTTATTACAAGCGCTTAGTATTAATACTGCAAGTAATACTAGTAATTCGTTTTTCATATAATTGATTTATATATTGCTCTCAGTTTTTAAATAAATGTTAACGTTTAGTATAACCGCAGTTGCGGGATTAAATTTAATGTTTTTCGGATAAGCACCGACGGTAGCAATTACGCGTGGATTCGGACGTAGTCGAATCCGCCGTAATTGCGGTTATACATTGTTGGCAATAGTTTTATTCTTTACAATAATTTTTTAAATACTCTTTATATACTGTGGATTTATCATCATCATTTTTGAATTCATCAAGTAATTTAGGATTGTCAGAAATGATTTTTTTAAACTTAGAGTTATTTACGTCAATGTTCAACTCTTTTTTATTTAAATCGACTATACTTTGTGAATAATGACTAGAGTTGTCAAAAGGATCTGGGCGAGAATTTATGTATACTAAACTAATACCTTCATAATACAGGAAATGACAAATTTTCTCAGCCTTGTAAAATGATCGTCCTCTATCACTTTTTTTAAATGTTGAAGATAAATAGATGTTTTCTCCATCACAAAAACCTAATATTCCTCCCTGTTTTGTGGTTTGCTCGGCTTGTTGCCAAGAAAGTTTCAAATGATAAATGTTTATGTCTGTATTCTTCCAATTGACCATAGTATGAACACTATCTTTTTCAAAGATGAGATTCGGAGCTGGAATAGGACGGTTATTTACAATTTGGTCAACTGTTAAATAAATTCCAGGTTTTAAAATAGAATCATTTAAGATACCATTTTGTCCATTGCTTAAATAACTGATAAGAAGTAGTGAAATGTAGATTATGTTTTTCATATGAAAGTTTTAGTTTTAAATTATTGCCAACGTTTTGTATATGGGCTGTAGCGTCTTTCGGCACGAACCTCTCCAAATAAAAACTGGCTTTGGGAAATCCGCAGGATTTTCTAAGGGTGGACTTACCAAGCTATAGTTTATATACGGTGTTAGGCACAGTTATTTATATTCCAATTTCACAAGGTCATTCCCTAAATTCGCTATGTAAAGGGTTTGACCATCTTTAGAAAAGAACATTCCAGTCAGTAATCCCGGAAGTGGACGAAATAAATTTGGTGTGACTAATTCAGCTCTTGGTAATCCTAAATGACTTCTACGAAACCATTCATTTGCTATTTCTTGGTTTTTATTTGTTGAAGCATCAAAAATTATATGTTGAGAATGATTCTTAAAATTGAAGGCTATTACTTGATTATTTGCTGGCGATGCAACGATTAAATTTCCATTGTCATCAATAAGGATATTGTCAGGTGTTCCAACGTTTGCCACAATACCAGAATATTCTATTTCACCATTGTTAACATCCACATTGAAGGATTTTATTCTGTCCATCATTGTTTCTGAAACATAGAGAGTTTTTTCCTCTTTGTCCATTGTAATCCCATTTGCGAAATAAAGACTGTCAGCAATTTTGGTTGGGTTACTTTTGAGGTCAGCCATTCTAAAAATAGCTCCAGTTGGCACGGATAAATTTAATGCCATAAACATTTCTCCCATATTTGTGTTTTCAGCACATTGAGTAAACCATAATGCGCCAGTTTTATCAGAATAGATTGCATTCACACCGTAGTTATGGTCGTAAATCATTTCTGTCTTTTCCGAAGCGATATTTGTTCTATAAATTTTTCCGTCCGAAACATCACACATTAATAAATGTTTGCCATCGTGCTCTAAAACTAATCCATTTGGTCCTGCCATTTGCTCTGGTGGATTGTTAATGAAGCTAGCATCTTTAAAATTTCCAAAAGGTCGGTTTGAACCATTCTTTTCGATTAAACGAAGTCCATTTGCTTGGTCAACTACAACAACACGACCATCTTCCAATGAAACGCCATCTTCGACTCTCAATAAACTCCCATCTCCTGGAAATAAATTCTCTTTGGCATAAGTTATATATGGAAAATTTTCGGTTGTCTTTTCCGTTTTTACTGTTTCGTTTTCAGATTTTGGGCTATTACAGCTGACAATTGTAAAAGCAAAAAGAATTAGTGAGTAGATAGAAAATTTCATTTTCTTTTTTTGTTGGTTCTTACTTGGTCGGTTCGGTTTTCTAATTGTGCCTAACGTTTTTGTATATGAGCTGTGGCGTGTCTCGGCACAGACCTTTCCTGATAAAAACTGGCTTTGGAAAATCCGCAGGATTTTCCAAGTGTGGACTGACCAAGCCATAGCTTATATACGGTGTTGGCAACTGGCTTTTATTCTTGTCGGACGTAAATTCCGCTATTTGGATATCTAAATTCCGCCAAAAATTCTTTGTCAGTCAAATATTGATACCAACGTTTATATTTTCGATTCCTAAAGTCGTAAATGTTTAAAATCACATAACGCTGCTCCAATATATTCTTTGACAATTCTACTTGAAAATTTCCGATTTCTTGTTCGTCTTTTCGATAAGAGTAATAATTGAATTTCAGAGTTATTCGTTTCGTGGAATCAGAATTTATTTTTTTCCAAGCATAATCGCTTATAATTAAATCTCCTGGAACATAACCGATTTGTGCGCTGTCAATTTCACCGTTTTCTTTTTCAAAAATCATATACATTCCGCCGATTTCAGAAATGACCAATTTATCATTAACTTGAATTACCAAATTTGAGTTTTGTCCGAAACCCGATTTAGTTATTCCGCTAATTACTAGTAAAATCAGAATTTTAATTTTCATTCGCAGATTTTTTTCAGCTTGTTGCCAACGTTTATGTATAAGGAAAGTTGCGTGTTTGTGTGCGAGGATTTTCCGAAGGAAAATCAGAAGCTAGCAAACGAGCAACTAACTTTGGTTTAGCTAAAACTAGCAATTTTTTTTATACGGTGTTAGCTAACAGTTTTTATTCTAATACTTTTTTTGTTTGTCTAACAAGATTTACAAATAATTCTTCTCTTTCATTAATATCCATTTTACTAATTGGTTTACTAGGTGGATTCATTGCCTGAAATTTATTTAGTTCATCAAACTCCTCAAAAAGACAAGGTTTTAATATTACAGTCAAAATAACAGCTCCATTTTTTTCTGCAGCTTCTAGTAATGGTGGAATTTCTTTAGTTGTAATAAATTCCGAACCTAGAAAATCCGTGCTTACTAATAAAATTGCAACTTTAGTTTTTGAAATAGCCTTTTCAATTTCTTTTTTCCATTCTTGTCACTGGTTGAATTTTTGTATCATCCCAAAAATTGATTTTATTCAAAAATGGTTTAAAATGACGTTGTATATCGTCCAGATATTCTTTGTCAAAATGACTGTAACTTATAAATACATTCTCTCTTATATATTCGTCGTTAGATTCAAACTTTTGATGTGCAATAACCGGTAAAGTGTCTAACTCTTGCTTTATATAAAAGAGTAGTTTTTCTGCAATTACTTCATCTCCACAACCCTCTTTTGGTTTTCCTCCGTGTGCTCTATTTCTAATGTTCTTGTAAATTGGTTTTTACAATTGTTTGTATTTCGTCTAAAAAAATGGCTTTACTATTGATGGTGTAAAAATCGTCTAATCGATATTTGATTAAACGAAAGTCCTCAATAGGATTAAATCTGTCAGAACCATCTATTTTCCATTCATAAAATCTTTGGCTCTGTTCGAATTATTTTTTCTTCATCCATAGGTTTTTCTAATTGTAGGTAACGGTTTGGCATATGGGCTGTGGCGTTTTTGACGAACCCTTCCAAATATAAACTAACTTTTGTAATTCCTGTAGATTTTCAAAGTAGGATAAACCAAGCCATAGCTTATATACGGTGTTATGTGGCGTTTTTGGGCTTTTACAAACCTACTTTAATTTTCCAGTTTGCCATTCCATTCAAAACTTTTCCAAAGTTTCCCAAGCCCAGACCTACCTCCCATTTCCTGAAGTTCGCGTATTGCCCGCCTGAAAACCTGCCTTTCATAAAAAGCAAGACTTTGCTCCAATGGCCCGATACATTACTGAATTTTTAAATGGCACATAACTAGTGTATATCAACATGCAGTTTATTTTCCATGTCTCTGCTAATATACAACTTTACCCTTTCCCCATCACCGCCATAAGCGTTTCCACCTTAGTTGTCAACAGTTTATTCTCCTCCTCCAGCACAGCAATGCGCTCCTGCAAAGGCAAGGTTGGGTCTCTGTGATAAAGTCTGGCGGCAGCTGGGCGGCCTTAAAATGATGTGGTTTTATTTGTAGTGTTTAAGCTATAGTTTGCAGCCGTAATCACTACGATTTAACTATTTTGTATGTCTTAACGTCATCTAATACAAGAAGATAAATTCCAGCAGCTAAATTAGAAAGGTTAAGCGTTGTATCTCCTACCCTATTTGTGTCATGCTTTATTAAGGTTTTTCCCTCTATGGTGCTAATTGTTATTAATTTTGGCCGCCATACATTATTCCATTTAATGGTAATTATGCCATTGGTTGGATTGGGATAAAGAACCATATCGGTATAGTTATTATTTTCAACCCCCATGATATCTTCAAATTCCCAAACGTCGACCAAAACATTATATGCCTGTGGGTAATGTAATTCCAATTCTTCGCGGATGAAGGGAAAAAAATCATTCTCTCCCAGATAAGCCTCTGTCAGTTCAGCAAAGTATTCTTTTTCATTGCTAGCAGCGTATGCTTCCCGGTAATAGTAAACTCCATTCCCAGCGTGGTATAGCACCCAATCATACAAGTTATTTTGCATTGCATGGTTATATGCTTGCGTAATGGGCGCATACGAAAAGCCCAAAACCCTATGATGGTATGCATGTGCCATTTCGTGCATAATCATAAGCGGTTGGTTTAATTCCGTCCAATTGATGAAATTATTGATATTGGAAATTTCTATGGATTTCCATTTTTCCACGATGTAGCCATTATCAATCAACCATTGTAAATAGGGATGATATACGGCTGAACCATTGGTGGTATTCCAATCTACAAATATTTTTACCAGTCGCAGTTCTTCCAGTATCTCTGTTTTTAATCCAAAGGCAACAATCTCTGTTAGCTTGGCGGTTAATAGGTCAATAGCCTGATCTGTCTCTTGCGGATGATTGTTTAATGCATCCTGTTCCACGTAAACCTCAAACCCTTGGATGCTTCGTGATTCATAACCATTAATTTGGGCAAAAATTAAACTTGGGATAAATAGAAGTAAAATAAGTAAGGTTTTTTTCATTCTTGTATTTTATTTGGAAATATTGTGGCGAAAATACCGTTCCTGGCCAATCCACTTTTCACACTTACATTGCTAAACCCAAATATAATTAAAAACCGACCTATTTACTACCAACGTAAAATCATTTATTCAGGAACTTATAATGACAGATAATTATGCCATTATACTTCTTATTCAAGTGCTTTAACGGTCCCGTTTTTGTCTATAATTTCAATATGGGGTTCTCCATCTTTGTCCAGGTAAATTTGCAATCTTGGTTTATTGTCTTTATCCATCAAATACAATCCTACTTTTTCAGAAAAAGTTCTTCCTATAAAAAGCCGTTGCGGTGCAAGGTTTTCTGGATTTTCATAAAATTCCGTGAGCTTTTTTTCACGCAGCAGCGAATCCCCTATTTTATTGATTTCTTGAAGTTCCGCAATAATAATATTCGCTTGTTTTTCAGAACGCTCTTGAAGCACGAGTCCATATTGCTTTTTCCAAGCGCCATTTTCTAGATATTCGTCTTTTCTAAGGGCCATTATTTGGTCGTTTTTGCGTTGGTCAAAAGTTAGAAGCTGGTAACTGTCGGTACTGTCTATACCATAAACCAAACCACCCACTTCGTCACCGTCTTCGTTAAAGAACAATAGGCCGGCAATATTCCGTTCGGTTTCTTCAGGGTTTATGGGCTCACCATTTATAGTTGCCACCGCCTGCCTTTCTGGATTGCTCAGCACTATATATTTGTTGCCGTCCTTTCCTACTATGTTTAGCCTTTCAGTTGTAATTTCTGGTAAAATTTTATCGCTTCCAAATCTAATTCCTTTTAAGGATGAAAATAAAATATAAGCAATAATTAAAATTAGTAGAATAAAGTTGATTAATGGTAACTTTTTCATGAGTGCAGTATGTATGCAACTTATATATATAATATTGAGTTGCGAGTTTAAGAGTACCTAATTTAGCAAATAAAAACCAAGTCTGACTGCAGGCAGATAGAAAATCCGTGAGATACGAGCGAGGCGAACTGTGTGTAGCAATTTTTTAGAAGTAGGCGAGAACCAGCAATTACTTATACATATTGTGTGGCATAGTTTTATTTTTCTTTTGAATCCCAAACCATTGATATCATTTGATAGAAATTTCCTTGATGGAATCTATATTCTTCTTCTGTATTTACTCGATGCACCAGAACCAGATTAGATTCGGGGTAAACTCCAAGCATATGAATTCCAACACCTGTATGGAAAAATGATTTAGTTTTTCTGTTTTCGTTTGGAATTAAGACATTCCAGAGCATACCATATCCGATCCCGTAATTTTCATTTGTAATTGAATATGGTTTAGTTGAAATTTCAATCCAATCCTCGGGGATGATTTGCTTGCCATTCCATTTGCCTTTATTTAAATATAGTTGTCCATAAAGAGCTAAATCTTTTGCTGATAATCTAAAGTGGTATGCGGGATACTTTGATTTATCTTCTTCATATTGATAAAATCCGTCCACATTTGGTATGGTCCAGTTGTCGTCAGGGTTTTTAACTGTTATATAATTATTCGCATATTTCATTCCCAAAGGTTGGGCTATGTGTTGATTAAATAGATCGAAAATCGTTTCTCCCGTTTGTTTTTCTAATATAAACCCCAGTGTATTGAAATCCCAATTGTTATAGTAATATTCTTCATTTGGTTTGTGAATACCACGTTCAGGCATTGACGCCAACATACCTTCTGAAACTGCAGCTGCATTATGGTAAATACCAGATCTAGATTTTAATAAATCTGCTATGGTTGCTGATTTTTCTGTTTCTGTCAGGGGATTAATATCATCTATTTTGAGTTGGCCAATGGTCATAGTTGTATCAATTGTTCCATTGTCTATGTAGATTCCATAAAGAGAATTTAGCAAAGCTTTTCTAATAGAATGAACAAGTAGTTTTTTATCTGTATTTCCCCACTCATATACAATTTTTCCATCTGTCAGAATCATCAAAGCTTCAGAATTTGTCTTCTCCAAATAGCTACCTAGTGAATCTAACTTCGTTTGAGAGAATCCCTTTTCGGCGGGATTAACTTTAATCAATAAGTTTTTGTTTTGATGACAACTAAATGAAATCAAAGTAGTTAAAATAAGAATCAGTTTTGTGATTTTTTTGTCCATAAAGTATTTTACGAAAAAGACGATGGATATTGACGATTGTTACAAATTATGCCCAACGGTTGGTGTATGGTTAGTGGCGTGATTAAGCAACTAATTTAGAAAACAAAAACTTTCCAAAGCAATTACTTATATCATTATTGTGTTTTCGTTATTTTTTAAAATATTTTATTAATCTACTAATTTTTCATCTATTAAATCGATGATTTCCAGACTTTTGGTTCTGTACTCTTTTAAGTGTGGAATATAACTCTTGTAATACATTTCATAGTGTAATTTAGAAGTATTTCTGTAACCAATATCGGTCAAGGCATATTCTATGAAACCATCACTATAATTTGTAGGGCCATTAAAGTTAAGATCAGCAAGCCAAGGTTGCGTGTATTTTATATTTTCTAAAAAGGAATCTGTGTTTGCGGTTAATTCTTTTAAATTGACAGAAATGTTATTCGTTAAATCTATATACAAACTGTTTAATTTAATTGATAAAGAATCACTGGACATGTTGTTTTGTTGATTGTAATTCTGTAGTAGTTCACTCCCGTTTTTTCTTAATTTAATTTCAGGGAATCCTAAATTTACATAAATGCAATTTTTACAATTTTTAAAGTCTTCTTTTTTTCTTGTTTTATTAATAATCGCCAAATAGTCTTTTTCTATAGATTGCGAAGAATTGACAATTTTATCAATGTTTTGTATGTCTTGCTGTAAATCTGATTGTATGGTTGCATAAATATTATTCAACACTTTTTTTTGTTGCTTCTCTTGGTTCCAATTATTTATTGAGAGCGCAATCAATATACCAATAACTACAAGTATTATTTCGCCAACAGCATAAAGTAAATACTTGCCGAATTTATTTTCAGTCAGCAGGTTTTGTCTAATTTTTCTAAAGAATTTTATCATTTGGTTAGCTGTTAATTTTATAGGGTGTTGTGTGCAGTTTTTTTCTTTGTTTATATTTCCTTCTATTTCTGATGAATCTATACCTTAAATCGTCATAAAAGAGGCTAGTTAACAAAATTACTGCTCCTAAAATAAGCGTGTTTAATCTCAAGTCAAGTCTTGAGTAAAGAAATCCGCCGATTATTCCGCCAAGAAAAAAGAAGCAAATTATATAAATCCGGAGTTTTATAGTCGCTTTAAGTTTTTCTCTATATGGATGAGATTCAGGGAAAAACAGTTGCGATAATTCAATCCCTAAATCTGTGAACAATCCCGTAAGATGTGTTGTTCTAACAACTGCATTTGAAATTTTTGTGACAAAAGAATTTTGAAGTCCCATAGCGAAGAGTAGTGAACAAACAATTAAGTCAGGATATTCTATTTCTCCAATATTACTTATGATAGCAATTGATAATAAAATTAAGCATTCGATTATTGTTGGTATGACAAAAACATTAAGTTTTCTATTTTCTTTGAATTTTTCAATTAAGAAACTTGACAAAAAAGAACCAAAGAGAAAGGAAAAAAGATAAAGAAAATAAATGGTTCCTTTCCAAACCTCAAAATTAGCAACATCGCTTATAAAAAGAGCAAAATGGCCAGTTACGTTTGTTGTCAATTGTTTAAAAGCTAAAAAACCTGTAACATTCACAATTCCAGCAACAAAGGACAAAATCGTGGCAATTTGCAGATTGTGTTTTAATGTTCTGCTTTTACCCTGATGTCTAAACATTTTATCTCCATTTAGTTCGGTTTTTCAAATTGCACACAACGGTTAGTGCATGGTTAGTTGCGTGGTTTAGCAATTGATCATATACGTTGTTGTTCTTTCGTTATTTCTTTAATTCGGTATTAATTAGTTTCATAATAGTATCTATATCCTTTTGCATTTCTTCTAACCTAGCTTTGGTTTCGTTTAGAGATATACTTTTCCAACGATGTATTCCCTCGTAAACCAAAATCAGCACCTTTAAATTTTCATCAATATTTAAAAACGCCTTCATTTTAGGTTGATACACTAGCCTTTTAGGAAGTGTTGTTGACCCTAACAAAAGGCTTAAATTTTGAGTAATGTCACTCTTTCCATCATCTGTATCTTCAAAGCGTTTTATGGTAAGGTTTTGAAGCCGTTTTAGGTCGATTAATCTATTTCTTATATTGGAAGGAATTAATCCAATATCACCAGTACTCTGCAGTGATTCTATCGTACTTATATTAAATGTTAAAGGGGCAGTTATTTAGGTCGAGTTTTGAAATCTGTTCATAAAATTGAATTGGATTTAATATCCTCTTTATAATATGAATTGTATATATTTCATATTCTTTTAAGTAAGCGTTAGATTCTTCAAGGATGTGTTCTGAAAATTTAATATCGCTTTTCAAATCGTCTAATAACTGCACATAATATTCTTTTGTCTTTGAATTTAATTTTTGCTTTTCATTCCAATTATTGATTTGAAGCGCAATTAAAATTCCAATAACAACAAGTATAATTTCTCCAATGGCATATTTTAAATACTTTCCGGTTTTATTTTTTTCCATTAGATCGTAGCGTATTTTTCTAAAGAATTTTATCATTGGTTAGCGGTTTGTGATAATGAAGCACAACATGCGGATAAATACTATATTGTATTTATTCCCATTATAGCGTTATATTGTTTACCTTCAAATATAAAACAAAAACCCCCAACCTCCCCACCACCGCGATCATGGTTTCCACCTTAGTTGTCAACAGTTTATTCTCCTCCTAAAAATGGCTTTTAATTATTTTGAGAAGTACGTTGCTGGGTATCAATTTTATTTTGATAGCTATTTAACAGCCCCAATAACTCAAAGTATAAAATTTTAGCTTCCTAATTTTCAAAACCTTACCCAACTATTGTTTTAAAACAATAAGTTTTTCTTACATTTATTGCCACTCAATAAAACTTGAACGCTTATTTATATTAATTACCCCAATATCATTATGAAATCCTTTTTTTTACAAATATCTCTTTTGTTCTTTTCTATACTTTTCCTCAATGCCTGTAAAGATGATGAAAGTTCTAGTTATGTTCCTTTAAATATTGTTGCCAACGCGGATGCTGGGGAGGTTTTTCAGAATGCCGTGATAGAAATTCCAGTTTTTGCGAATGACTCCAATGTTCCCACAGATGGTGAAATTTCACTTACTGCTCCGCAAAGTGGAACTGTGACTATAAATAATAATGGAACGCCCGCAAATATTCTTGACGATACGGTACAATATAGCCCTGTGGTTACTTTTGTAGGTGAAGTTACTTTTGAGTACACCGTTTGTGACTTTACGGGACAAAGCTGTGCCACGGGAACTGTTACCATTACTGTTTTGCCTTTTAGCCCTGTACGTTTTGATATTAATGCCGTTCCCTATGAAAAGCTTTCTGATTATAATTTTTATGAAGGCAACTTAGCAGATTTATCGCCCGTATACGGTGTATTGCCCTATGAACCCATAAACACTTTGTTTACAGATTATGCACACAAAAAGCGTTTTGTGTGGATGCCTTATAATGTTTCAGCAACCTACGTGTCTGATGGTGATAACTTAGATTTTCCGATAGGGACTGTTTTAATTAAAACCTTTTATTATAATAATGTTTTGCCTACTAATACTACAAAAATCATTGAAACCCGTTTATTGATAAAAAAAGCAGAGGGTTGGGTTTTTGCAGATTATATTTGGGATGAAGCCCAGCAAGAAGCTATACTCAATACTACAGGATATGGCTTTAATGTTCCTTTTGAATGGATTGAAAACGGGGAGACAAAATCTGTAAATTATAGAATTCCTTCAGAAACGGAATGTTTTATTTGCCATAAGTCTTTTGATGTGATTATTCCAATTGCTCCAAAACCTCAAAATCTGAATTCTATTTATAGTTATGCAGATGGTATGGAAAATCAACTTGAGAAATGGAAAGAGATTGGATACATTGCAGATAACACGCTTCCTGCTTCTATTGAAACTGTGACAGATTGGGAAGATGTTTCACAGAGTTTAGAAACAAGGGTACGTGGCTATTTTGATATAAATTGTGCTCATTGCCACGTTTATGGCGGTCATTGTGGAGCGCGTTCGTTGCGATTGGCTTTTAGAGAAAGTAATAACCCTGAAAATTTAGGCATTTGTGTGGAACCCGATCTACAGATTCCTGGATATGATGGTTCAAAACTCATTATACCTGGAGATGCAGAAAATTCAATTTTATACTTTAGAGCGTTAACGACTTTAGATGAATATAAAATGCCCATGAATGGGCGAACATTAGCAGATGAGAATTTTCTTCCTGTTCTAGAAGCATGGATTAACTCCCTAACAGAACCTTGTAATTAACCAATTAAACCCATTTATTATGAAAAAAATAGTTACTTTCTTTTTAATTCTGGCATTTTTCGGAGTAGGAAATGCCCAAGTATCATTTACCGCAGCTCCTATTTCAACAAGTGGATCAGAGCGCGCCGTAGTTGATATGAACAGTGATTTTTTAGATGATTTGGTTTCAGTAACTGCTACCAATATTCAAATTTACTATCAACGACCAAACGGTAGTTTTATAGAGCGAAACATTACCACATCTCCCGCAGACAATACGCCCTCTTGGAGCCTTGCTGCTGCAGATTATGATAAAAATGGCCAAACAGATTTACTTTATGCCGGAGCCAATGGTGTTACTTTTATGAGAGCCAATAATAGTGACGGTTATGATGAATATTCCTTTCCACAATATGTGTTTTCGCAACGTTCCAACTTTGTAGATATCAATAATGATGGCCATTTAGATGCTTTTGTGTGTCATGATGTTGCTCCAAGCGTTTATTATATCAATAACGGAGATGGAACGTTCACCTTTCATCAAGGAGATATAGGCGACTATCCTACCGGTGGAAATTACGGATCGGTTTGGGTAGATTATGACAATGATGGCGATATGGATTGTTTTATCGCAAAATGTAATGTAAATGGAAACGTGAATGAAAGAAGTGAAAATCAACTCTATCAAAATGATGGGGTTGGTAATTTTGTGGAAGTAGCGGAAGCTGCAGGATTACAGGACAATATGCAAACTTGGTCTTCTGCTTGGGCAGATTTTGATAACGATGGATATTTGGATGTATTTATAGGAAGTAGTTCTGGTAGTTTCACCCATAAATTAAATAGAAATAATGGCGACGGAACTTTTACAGATATTTCTGCCACTACAGGAATAAATGCATTATCTACTACTGGAATTGAAAATTGCACCTATGATTTTAATAATGATGGTTATGCAGATATTGCCTCTAATGGAAATATCCTTTTAAATAATGGGGACTTAACCTTTACATTAATACCAAATGCTTTACCAAACAACAATGGCTCCTTGGGCGATTTAAACAATGATGGGTTTATCGATTCTTTTACAGGTGGGAATATTTATTATAATGATGCAAACTCAAACCATTGGATAACCATTAATACAATCGGTGTTGAAAGTAACATTAATGGCATAGGAGCTCGGGTTGCTATAACCTCAGCTTTAGGATCTCAAATTCGTGAAGTAAGAAGTGGTGAAGGCTTTAAATATATGAGTACCCTTAACACACATTTTGGAGTAGGCGTAGATACAGAGATTACTACACTTACTATTACTTGGCCATCAGGTATTGTAGATATCTTAGAGAATGTAGCTGTAGATCAAGTAATCTCGGTAGTAGAAGGCTCTACGGTTATTGGTATTGATGAAAATATAGCCAATAATCTTATTCTTTATCCCAATCCGACACAAGGAGTATTAAACCTTGGTGATTTAAAAGATTTTACAAACCCAGCATATTCCATTTTTGACGTTCAAGGTAAAAAAGTGATGGATTCTCAATTAGAATCAAACTACATCAACGTTACAAATTTGGCATCTGGAAATTACATTCTTAAAATTCACGACAACAATACCTCAAAAACCCAACGTTTTATTAAAAGGTAGATTTTTTTTAAAACAAATCATAAAAAAACACCGCCACTAAAAGTGACGGTGTTTTTTTTAGTATAAATAACTTAAAAGGACTTTATTCTGGATTTCTTGATTGATACTAATGAAGCCAACTTCAAGATTACCCATAGAAATTGCTAATTTCCTTCATTCTGCTTTTTAAAAAGCTCCTTTTCATTTTTTTAAATCACCTACTATATAAATACTTCGTAGTAGATTGTTTCTTTCAAAGCTACATTATTTCCTTCACTTCCGCAGCACAGCCCGAAGCTCTTGCATCTTGTTTTTCAGTAATTTTTTCCCTTATCCCTGACAGCAAGTATTGTAAGAAAGGGCAAGATCAAAAAATTATTATTGCTATTCTTAAAACCCATTCTTATAAAATATAAAGAGGAAAAAGGAATACCTATAGCAACTGTCTGAATCATACTATTTAAAAATAAATTTTATTTGAATGATGACATTTTTCTAATAATTCGATGAATGATTATAAAGTGGTAATAACCAGCTTTTTTACTAAATAATTTTAACCAATTAAATCACACACAATGAACGATCAAAAAATTTCCTTGTTAATTCGCCACATCGCAGGTTCCAAAAAAGGTCAAGTGGAAAAATTTTCAGTTGCTAACACTCCTGAAATTCGTATAGGCCGTGGAATGGAGAACAATGTAAGCTTCGACCCTGTTAAGGAAGATACCATAAGTCGAGACCATTGCCGTATTATTCAGGATAGCACAAATCCTGAGCGTTTTTTCATCTATGACAGCCAGAGCAAAAACGGAACATTTGTAAATGATGTACTTACTACCGGTAGAACCGAGCTTTTTGCTGGTGACATTGTAAAGCTTGGGAAGGAAGGGCCTTCCTTTGAATTTGATCTTGATCCTCGACCGCAGTCGCATATTAAAAAGACCCGTGTCATTGATCCAATCGTGGCAAAAGAAACGAAGATGCATACTGCTACTGATTCTCAAAAGGCAACTTCAGAAAAAACCCCACCTGTAAAAGAGGGCGTCGGCAAGAATACCATGCAGCACATGATTCGCGAATCTGAAAAGAAAAGTAAGACGGGTCTAGTGATTACAATAATTGCAATCTTGTTATTAGTTTCAACTGGGGGCTATTTGTTGTTTAAAAATCAAAAAGTTAAAGAAATCGTCCATGTGAAGGATCCTAAAACCACCTTTACTCCTACCGAAATAGCGAAGGCTAACCAAGAGAAAGTGGTATTTATAGAGATGGCCTGGAAACTAACAAGTACTGCATCTAGCGAGGAAATGTATCATGTTTATTATCCTATTTTTCAAAATAAACAAATTACGGGATACCGTGCTGCTTATAGTCAAAATGATCAGGGAGCAATCGTGCCATTGTTAGTAACAAAGGGCGACTATCTCAAGGCACTTGGGAATGCTCAGGGTATAGAACTTGATCTTATCGCGAGCGCTGGCAGTGGCAGTGGCTTTGTGGTAGACGAAAGGGGTTTTATTGCTACAAATAGACACGTGGCGTCCAATTGGCTTACAAGTTTTCACTTTCAAGATTATGCGTTTCCAGGTGTGCTTGTAGAGCCCAATCAGAATGGAAAATACGCACCCGCTTGGGATAAACCCGTTACACAGGGAATGGTCGGTGAATGGGTTCCTGGCAATGATAAAAGATACACAGGTGTGAATACATATCTTGACGTAACATTTGCCAATAATTCACAAAGAACACCGGCTAAGATTGTCCGTATCTCGTCTACACACGATGTAGCTATGATTAAAATTGATTTGCCTGAGGCTTTACCAAAAGTCGAACTTTTTGACAGTTATGAGGAAATTCAGCCAGGCGATCCTGCAATTGTTATGGGATATCCTGGTATTGCACCGGTGCAACTTGTACTAAAGAATTCCCAAGATGTATTTAATACCAATGCAAATATTACATCCGTCCCCGTTCCCACTGTTAGTACAGGAAACGTTGGACGATTGGTACGTGGTTCTGAAAAAAACAGCAAGATTGATGACTATAAATCTATGTTCGGCGACTATTATCAACTTACTATCAATTCTACCGGTGGCGGAAATAGTGGTGGGCCAATGTTTGATGAGAAGGGGCGTGTAGTGGGTGTGTACAGCGCTGGCAAATGGGAGCCAGGCACCTCGATTAGTTTTGCTGTTCCAATTAAATACGTAATGGAGTTAATGGGGCGTCAACAAGTAATTAAATAGCAATCCTTTTTCAACTAACAGTTTTTTTAAAATGGTTACTGTTATTTTTTCTACCAATTCTGAATGCACAAACGGTCGAATACAGTAGCATATCATTTAACAACAATTATTATGAGGTTTTTATTTTCAAAAAACAAGAATAAGTCACCAGATTCAACTAAGAGTATTCGTAGCAATGAAGGAAATTTTTGTGAAGTCTATGCAGTTTCAGAAACAGGCCCGGTACGTGACCACAACGAAGACTCCATCGCCTTTTCTTTTCCAGAAAATGACAAGCATAATCTTATAGCCGTGGTTGCAGATGGTATGGGTGGGCACAATGCAGGTGAAGTTGCCAGTAAGATGGCTTGCGATGTGTTGCTTAACTACTGCTTGAAAAATTGGAAACAGAATGATTTAGAAAAACTGCTTCACAATGCATTTATGGAGGCGCACCAAAAGATTGTTGAGGCCGGTAATTCAAATTCCGAACAAAAGGGAATGGGCACCACGGCCACTTCAGTGATTATACAGCAGGATGTTTGTTATATAGGACACATTGGGGATAGTCGTGCTTACTTGTTACGCAATGGTACGCTATTACAGCTGAGTAAAGACCACACTTTAGTCAATCAAATGTATGAAAGTGGTGAGATTACAGAGAAAGAAAGGGATCAACATCCAATGAAAAATGTCTTATTACAAGCATTGGGCACTACCCCAACAATAGAACCTCAGATACCCTCTGGGGGATGGGCGATAAGTGAAGGTGATCGTTTACTCCTATGCTCCGATGGGGTTTATGATGCGCTAAGTGAGGAAGATATCAAAGACTTACTTTTGATGAAACAACCTGAATTTGTATTGGAATGTCTCAGTTCGACAGCAACGTCTCGTAATGTCTCTGACAACTTCTCTGCTTTGTTAATAGATATTTCATCGGTAGTTCAATCGACCCCTTCGATGACAAAAGAACAAAACATAATATAATGAGCGTACTAGGAAGTCAATATGAAATTATCCAAAAGCTTGGCGAAGGCGGAATGGGAATGGTATATCTGGCAAAAGATACTATGATTGATAGATTGGTCGCCATAAAACAATTGCACCGAAATACAGGATCAGAAGAAGATAGTTTGGGAGAGCGCTTTCAAGCAGAAGCTCTTGCACTAGCTAAACTGAATCACCCCAATATTACCCATCTTTACTCATTCATTCCTAAGGAAGATACTTATTGGATGGTCATGGAATACGTGGAAGGAAAGACCCTCGAAGACTGGCTCTTTATCCATAAAAAAATTACCCATCAGCTTGCGGCAAGTATTGCAGTACAAATGCTTGATGGGTTATACCATGCGCACCGTAAAGGAATCATTCACCGTGATATCAAACCTGCGAATGTGATGATTAATGAAGAAGGTGAAGTAAAAATCATGGACTTCGGTATTGCGAGGATGCGTAGTAAACAGCGCATTACCAGCCACGGTAAATCTGTAGGTACATTAGAATATATGGCTCCAGAACAAATTCAGGGACACGAAGGCGATGAGCGAACAGACGTGTATGCCGTAGGTAATATTCTCTACGAATTACTTTGCGGTATTACACCTTTTCATAGCGACACCGATTATCAATTGATGAAGGACAAGCTAGAAAAACAGCCAGAACCTATCTTACGGGAAAATCCTACGGTTCCTAATTCCCTTGAGAAAATCATCTTAAAGGCGCTAAAACGTGATCCCAATAAGAGATACCATTCAGCCCGGGAAATGAAACATGCTATTGAGAAATGTCTTGACGGGGCTCTGCTCGATCAGTCCACACTTACTAAGGTGCTTCGAGCGTCACAAGTATTCACTAAACCACAAAAAGAAAATGAAATTATCTCTGTCAGCAAAATTTTGTCCCGGGCAAAATCAATCTCGGGTAGATTCAAAGTTCCTACCTCGGGAAAATTCAAAGTTCCCCCAATTAATAAAATTAATAGGTCTTACCTGATTCTTGGTGTCTCGGTGCTATTGTGTATGATCTTATTGATTTGGAATGGAGGTTCGGATAGTAGCAACCTAGAAGAAATATCTGAAACCCCTGTTGTTACTTGGGAAGAGCCTTTGAAGGAGATTCAACAGGATGAGGAACAGCAACCTACTGATAATTTTGAGGAAACACCAAGCGAGATGTACCAACGTATAGCTGAGAAATCCGAGGTGAAAACAAAATCGAAACCGAAACCGAAAGAAAAAGTCAAACAAGTAAAAAAGGTTGCAAACGACCCACCCGAAAATAAGTCAAAAAATACCGAACAAAGCAAGCACAGTAAAAATATTGAGGAAAAACGCAAAGTTCCACAAACCCCTGCCGAAGTTCCCGCAGGAAAATCAATCCTCGTGACGTTACAGGAAGATATTACTTCCGAGGAAAAGGAACGTGACGGAACGTTTATTCGGCTCACCTGCAATGAGGATGTGGTTGTAGACAACAGGATTATAATTCGTAAAGGTGCTGCGGTTACTGGAAAGATTGTTGATTGCGTACCCGCAAACAATAGAAAGAAAGCCTTAATTGGTTTTGCCATCTATCGCGTGGAAGCAGTTGACGGTAGTACTGTAAGATTAAAGTCGAAACGGTTTCGTTTATATGCGGATGTTCCTGGAAAACCCGTAAGCTATCGTTCTGGAGAGACTTTTGAGGCTGTATTGCAACGAGGCAGAGTGCAATAGGCGACTTTTAATTCAAACTTGTAACCAACAACAAAATATAGCAAATCACCCTTGCTTTTTGTGATTAAAAATTAAATGGAATATTATTATGGAAAATTTTTCGATTCAATCCATTTGCTTAAATATTTTGTGCTTAGCAAAGTATGATGCTGAAGTATCTGCCCATGAAATTTTCCTGTCGGTGTTCTCTCAAGATTTTTTGAAAGTATAGAGATTTGTTTTTTGAAATCTTCAGAAAACAATTTTTTTTGAAAACGTTTTTCAATGATTTTAAAACTGTTCTGTTGTGCATTGTTCCAAAGATTTTCTTCGGAATACAATTTTAGGGAAGCAATTATAAATTCTTCTTTTAAAGATGTAATCGTTCCGCCAAAAGGAAGTTTTCCACTCATTCCCTCCGCGCCAATCACAGTAGTTACCGTTGGCAGACCAAAACGCATCGCGTCTAAAAGTTTTCCTTTTAATCCTGCACCAAAACGAAGCGGCGCCAGTTGAACCCGGTAATTTTTCATCACGGTTTCCACATCTGCCGCCCAGCCTTTAATGCATAAAACCTTCCTTTTTATTATGTAAGTTGAAGTATTTTCTGCGGCGCATAAGCTGCCATAAATATGAAGTTCGGCTTTCGGAAGTTGTTTTTTTATTTTTGGCCAAATTTCTTTCAACTGAAAAACAGAATCCACATTGGGTTCGTGCAAAAAATTGCCAATGGCAATAAAGTTTTGTCGTTCTTCAAAGAAGAAGATTATTCCTTTTCAGAAATATTTTCAACCAAAAAAGGTAAATAATAAATTATTTCAGAAGGAATTTTAAAAGTATTTTGAAGCAATTCCATTTCATATTCAGAAATGATAAGCGAAAGATCACAGCGTAAAATACTTGCCAATTCGCGTTTCGCGGTGTCAGTAAAAAGATTTGCTTCGGAAATGGGCTTATCTTTTTTAATGGCTTCCTCCCTAGCCTTTCGCAAAAAATGTAAGATCTTCTGTATCGAGAATTTTTAAGGCTTCGGGGCAATGTTTCAGAAACCCGCCAACCAAATTGTTCCTCGGTAATATAACGGTCAAAAACTACGATTTGAGGATTTAATTCTTTTATAAATTCATCAAAAGAGGCATCGTTCAGCAAAATACTTTTTACTGAAATATTTTGTGCTTCAAGGTTTGCAGTTTTTTCAGAAATGGCCGCGGTACTCGCAAAAGTGATTTGGTAATTTTCTTCCTGAAACAATGCAACCAACTGCATCATCCTGCTTCCTGCCGCAGTAGTGCTGGGTTCGGGAAAAGTATGTCCGATTATTAAAAGCTGTTTCAAGTTATAGGTTTCAGGTTAATAAACTTGGGAGTATGCTTAAAATCCGTAGAGTTTGCACATATAATGCCGAGATTAAAGAAAGCGGTAAGTAGCGCCAACAAAAAGCATGGCTGCTAACAAATAGCGTTGCCAAAATTACAATTTTATTTTTGGAATGGTAGTTTATATAATTGAGAATTACTTGAAAAAGCAGGGCCAGTACTTGGGCAGTCAGCATACGCTGGGCACAGACTATTACGGGTTCCTTATAATACAGAAAATATGTTGCCAGCATCAACACTATATAAAGTACGGTTATCCCGAAAAGTACTGTTTTTGGAAATTTGAAGCGTTGGGAGTTTCTCATAGCTGTGTGTTTCTTTCAAAGATAACAATTCAGCAAGATATTTGTGAAAAGTTACTCCTTTGAATTATACACCAAATGTATATTTAGTCCTTTAATAAACAGCTACCCTTCACTGCGCTTATTGCTGGAAAGCTCCGTGTGACAAATTAGATTACCTCGGCATAAAGATCGAAGTCTTCTGCAGCAGTAATTTTTACATTGAAGAATTCGCCGGTGCGCAGATAACCATCTTCGGCATTTATCAACACTTCGTTGTCCACATCGGGACTATCAAATTCGGTTCTGCCCACAAAATAACCGCCTTCTTTTCTATCAATCACAACTCGGAATTCCTTTCCTATTTTCTGTTGGTTCAATTCCCAAGAAATCTGGGATTGTATTTCCATAATTTCGTTTGCGCGGTCCATTTTTACATCTTCAGGCACATCATCCTCAAGATTATAGGCGTGGGTATTTTCTTCGTGGCAATACGTAAAACAGCCCAAACGCTCAAAACGCATGTCTTTTACCCATTGTTTTAAAGTTTGAAAATCTTCTTCTGTTTCTCCAGGATAGCCAACAATCAAAGTAGTTCTGATTGCCATTTCGGGAACGGCAGCACGAAATTCTTCTAACAATTTTGTGGTTTTTGCTTTGGTTGTTCCGCGGCGCATGGATTTCAAAATAGGGTCTGAAATGTGTTGCAATGGAATATCGATATAATTACAAATTTTTGGTTCGTTGCGCATCACTTCCAAAACATCCATCGGGAAACCCGTTGGAAATGCATAATGCAAACGAATCCACTCAATACCTTCAACCTTTACAAGTTTTTGAAGTAATTCTGCAAGGTTTCGTTTTTTATAGAAATCCAGTCCGTAATACGTTAAATCCTGCGCAATTAGAATCAGTTCTTTCACCCCTTTTGCGGCAAGTTTTTCAGCTTCAATAACCAAATCTTCCATTGGCGTGCTTCGGTGTTTTCCACGCATAATAGGGATGGCACAGAACGAACATGGACGGTCGCAACCTTCTGCAATTTTGAAATAGGCATAATTTTTTGGGGTCGTGGTTATACGTTCGCCAATAAGTTCATGTTTGTAATCGGCTCCCAAAGCTTTCAACAACCCAGGAAGTTCGGTAGTTCCGAAATATTCATCCACATTCGGGATTTCCTTTTGAAGATCCGGCTTGTACCTTTCGGAAAGACAACCCGTAACAAAAACCTTATCTACTGTCACCTTCTTCTTTTTTTTGAACGTATTCAAGAATAGTATTGATGCTTTCTTCCTTCGCATTGGCAATAAAACCACAAGTATTTATTACTACAATATTTCCTTCCTCTTCGTGCACCACTTCTTTATTGTTGGCGCGCAATTGGCCCATCAACACTTCACTGTCGTACACATTTTTAGAGCAACCTAGGGTTACAACGTTTATCTTATTCTTTTTTAAGGTTTTGGTACGCATATTTATTTCCAGCGAAGGCGGGAATCTTTTTAATTTACTTGATAAATCATCTACGAAACGATTAACCAAATTCGATTAACAATTTTAAAAGTGTGCAAAGATACCATGAAAAAAACGAATTCGCATTACTGCTTACTGCAACTGAAAACTGCCACTTTTTTTAAGTAACTTTACAATTCTAAAAAAATAAATAAAATGAAAAAATTATCTTTCCTGCTGGCCTTTCTTTGCGCCGGCTTTTTGTTTGCACAAAAAACAATGACACCAGAGCTTTTATGGCAGGTAAAAAAAGTAAGCCCAATTGGAGTTTCGGCAGACGGTCAAAAGAACTTTTTTATAAAGTATCCACTCCAAATATTGAAGAGAATAGTTTTGATTCCAAATATTACAAAATGCCGATTACGGGTGGTAATTTCACTGAAATTTCAAAAGAGGAAGCAAAAGTAACCGACAAAAATCTTTCACCAAATGGAAAATATCTTTTGATGGACAAAGCCGTTCACGTTAAGGATGTTACGGGAAAAGACATCTACAATGATCTTCCAAAAAGTGATGCTTACGTTTATACTTCGTTAGATTATCGACATTGGGATACTTGGAACGATGGAACTTACAATCACGTTTTTTATAAGGATGTGAACACCGGCGCCGAAACCGATATTACCCCCGGCCAACCGTACTACACACCGCAAAAACCTTTTGGAGGTGATGAAGATTATATTTGGGGACCCAAGGGTGAAAACATTTATTACGTTAGTAAGAAATTGGCAGGTAACCGAATATGCCGTTAGTACAAATACTGACATTTATAAATTCAATTTGGCCGATAAAAAAACTGAAAATATTACTGAGGAAAACAAAGGCTACGACACCCAACCAGCATTTTCAAAACAAGGCGCGCTGGCTTGGTTACAAATGAAAACACCAGGTTATGAAGCTGATAAAAACGATATTATTGTACTTCAGGAGTGGCGTTAAACAAAACCTTACTTCACAATGGGATGGCACGGTAAACGGTTTTCTGTGGGCAAATAATAATAAGGATATTTATTTTACTGCACCGGTAAATGGAACCAAGCAAATTTTTAAGGTAGACTATCCAGGAAGAACAAAAAAAATGCCAGTAGTGGAACAACTTTCCCAAGGTCAGTTTGACGTAACGGGACATTGTAGCCGAAAATAACGGCCAGTTGATTGTTACCCGTACGGACATGAACCACGCTTCTGAAATTTTCTCATTTGATTTAAAAAGTAAAACGTTTAGACAACTCACTCAAGTAAATAATGAATTCTACGGTAAGCTGGATTTGCCAACTGTTGAAAAAAGAATGGTTACTACCAAAGACAATAAGCAAATGTTGGTTTGGGTAATCTTTCCACCAAACTTTGACAAAAACAAAAAATACCCAACCTTACTTTATGCCCAGGGCGGACCACAATCTGCTTTTTCTCAATTTTATTCTACGCGCTGGAATTTTCAACTAATGGCTTCTCAAGGTTACATTATTGTGGCGCCAAACCGTCGTGGAATGCCTGGTCACGGCGTGAAATGGAATGAAGCAATCAGTGGCGATTGGGGCGGAAGCGCAATGCAGGATTATCTGGATGCAATTGACGATGTTGCCAAAGAACCCTATGTAGATAAAAATCGATTGGGAGCTATTGGGGCAAGTTTTGGCGGTTATTCCGTATTTTGGTTGGCAGGAAATCACGATGGACGTTTTAAAACCTTTATTGCCCACGACGGTGTTTTTGATACCCGAAGTATGTATGGAACTACAGAGGAATTATTTTTTGTAGATCACGATATGGGTGGGCCTATTGGGATAAAAACAACGAAAAAGCCCAGAAAGCATACAATGAATTCAACCCAATAACTTATGTTGATAAATGGGACACTCCTATTATGATCGTTCAAGGAGGAAAAGATTATCGCGTACCTATTGAACAAGGCTTGGGTGCTTTTCAGGCGGCGCAATTAAAAGGATTAAAAAGTAAACTCCTCTATCTTCCCGAAGAAAACCATTGGGTGCTTCAACCTCAAAATGCACTTGTTTGGCAACGCGAGTTTTTTAGTTGGTTGAAAGAAACGCTTTAATAAACAGTAGTCGTTAGTTTTTGTCCATAGAAAATAACCACGAATTCACGAATATTTTTAAAAATATTCGTGAATTCGTGGTTATTTATCCTCCATAAGGATTAAAACTATCAAAAAGATCAAAAAGACTATTCTGAAAAATATGTAAGAGGAGAATTAAAACGCCATAAAATATAGCATATCCTTTTGTTACAAATTGCTTCTTAATAAAATAGATTCCAAAAAAAAACAAAACCAAAAGAAAAGGGATAATAGATAAATAAGGAAAAGCAATGTATTTATAAAAATTCAAAGGCATTAATGGATTTGTGACGGGTTTAATAAAATACTCAATGATTTTAAAAGAATGGAACCCAGTCAATATTCCAATGTAGCCAACCATTGCCCATAAAATATACGCAAATAATTTGCTTTTTTTCTGGGATTCTTTTTCTTCCATCTATTTGAAAAATGAATCTACAAACTCAAATTTATTGAACACTTGAAGGTCTTCCATTCCTTCACCTACTCCAATATATTTCACAGGAATTTGAAATTGATCACTAATACCAATTACTACACCACCTTTTGCAGTTCCGTCAAGTTTTGTAACTGCAAGTGAAGTAACTTCCGTTGCTGCGGTAAATTGTTTTGCTTGTTCAAAGGCATTTTGACCAGTAGAACCATCCAAAACCAAAAGTACTTCGTGTGGTGCATCTGGAATAACTTTTTGCATTACACGCTTTACTTTTGTAAGCTCATTCATCAAGTTTACTTTATTGTGAAGTCTTCCAGCCGTATCAATAATAACAACATCAGCATTTTGATTTACGGCACTTTGCAGAGTATCAAAAGCAACACTGAAGCAGGATCACTGCCCATTTTGCTTTACAATTGGAACATCTGCTCGGTCTGCCCATATTTGAAATTGGTCAATCGCCGCAGCCCTAAAAGTATCTGCTGCACCCAAAACAACTTTTTTTCCGCTTTTTTAAATTGATAAGCAAGTTTTCCAATAGTTGTGGTTTTTCCAACACCATTCACGCCAACTACCATAATTACATAAGGTTTTTTATTATGAAGGAACTTCAAAATCAGTATCATTTCCGGAATCTAGTTTCGCTTAAAAGACCAGCAATTTCTTCACGTAGAATATTGTTTAGTTCTTCCGTTCCCAAATATTTATCTTTTGCAACACGTGCTTCAATTCTATCAATAATCTTTAAGAGTAGTATTCACACCAACATCACTGGAAACCAAAACTTCTTCCAGATTATCCAAAACATCATCATCAACTTTGCTTTTCCCGGCAACTGCTTTACATAGTTTATCGAAAAAGGAAGTTTTGGTTTTTTCCAAGCCCTTTATCTAAAGTTTCTTTTTTTTCTTTTGAAAATATTTTTTTAAATAAACTCATTGTTCGAGTTATAGTAGTCAAATTGTACTGCTTTTTAATTTAATTTAGAAATGGATAAAAATACAGAAAAGCACCTTCGTAAAAAAGTGGCTTTTATTCAAATTTTATAAATATTATTTTTTGTTCAAAAAATCATTTACCATTTCTGGAGCCATAATAGCTTCAGCAAAAGTGTATGCTCCTGTTTTTGGCGATTTAACCATTTTTATTGCTTTGGTTAAACGTTTTGAACCTGTTTGTAAGATGCTACTGATTTCTTTGCCATACTGTTTTCTTTGCCATGAACTTAATTATTTAATTTCTTTATGAACCGTCATTTTTTTAAGGATAGGGTTGAATTTTTTCAACTCCATTCTATCCGGTGTATTTTTTTTATTTTTGGTAGTAATATATCGAGAAGTTCCTGGTTGTCCAGATTCCTTGTGCTCTGTGCACTCCAAAATTACTTGTACTCTATTTCCTTTTTTAGCCATTGTAATAACTTTATTAATTATTGCAATTATTTAGTTAAAAAGCCTTTTTCGCTAGCTTCTTTCAAGAACCGCAGAAATTCCTTTTTTATTAATGTTTTTAATAGCAGAAGCAGAAACACTAAGGGTTACCCATTTATCTTCTTCTGGAATATAAAAACGCTTTTTAACAAATTTAGCATCAAATTTACTTTTGGTTTTATTCATCGCGTGAGAAACATTGTTTCCAACCATTGCTTTTTTTCCGGTAAGTTCACAAACTCTTGACATTTCCTTAACTTTATTAGTTATTTTTAAAACAGGGTGCAAATTTAAGTAATTCTTTTGTGATGTACAACAAAACAAAATCAGTTTTTTAAAATTTCTTTTTGAAGCATTTCCAAAGCTTTGTTTATCGTCTTTTCTATAACCGATATCGTGTCATTTCCAAAGATAAATTTCTCTGAAAACACATTCCTCTTGGTGAAGCAATTGCAATACATACAGTTCCAACTTCATCATCTGCCATATCCTTTTGTTGGCCCTGCATTTCCCGTAGTTGCAATGGCATAATCTGTATTGAAAAGCTTACAACAATTTACCGCCATGCTTCGGCTACTTGCAATACTTACAACAGAATATTTTTCTATTAAAGAAGATGGAACACCAAGATATCTTCATTTTCAGATCCGTTTTATACGGAACAATACTTCCCAATAAAAATGAAGACGCCCCAGGCTCAGAAGTAATCTGTTCAGCAATAGCTCCTCCAGAACAACTTTCCGCAAGAGCTAAAGTTTGGTTTTTTTGATTAAGAATATGTGCTATTCTACCAACAATGCTATGTTTCATCTTCATAACCTATAGCAATATCTGAAAGCATTTCACTTAAAATTTCCATTCTTGAATCAATACTTTCCTGTAAAACTGCCTCATTATTACCACTGGATGACAATCTTAAACGTACTTTTCCCAAAGAAGGTAGATAAGCAAGTTTAATATTTACTGGCAAGCTGTTTTCCCAATTCGGCAATTTTTTCTGCAATGGCGCTTTCGCCAAGACCATAGGTTAAAAGTGTCTTATGGTATATATGTGGGCGGTTAAATCTCTTTACAACTCTTGGCAAAACTTCTTCCTGTAGCAAGTGCTTCATTTCATAAGGAACACCAGGTAAGGAGACAAATACTGTTTCATCACTTTCCATCCACATTCCTGGAGCAGTGCCGTGAAGGTTTGCTAAAATGGTTGCTTTGGAAGGAACCATCGCCTGTTGAAAATTGGCTGGCAAAGGTTTGTTGAGTTGGTATTTTTTGAAAAGTTGTTTAACGTTTTTGACTACATTTTGATCTTCAACCAAAGTATCATCAAAAAAATCGCAGAAGGTTTGTTTGGTAATATCATCTTTTGTGGGACCCAATCCACCAGTAACTATAACTAGATCGGCGTGTTTTTTTGCATCTTCAAAAGCTTGTAAAATGTGGTTCTTATCGTCTTGAATCGAAGTTATTTGATAAACTTTGACACCTATCTTGTTCAACTCTTTTGAAATGTAAGCTGAATTTGTATCAATAATCTGGCCTATGAGAATCTCATCGCCTATGGTAATAATTTCTGCAAGCATTTTATAATTGGAAATCTTGCCTCAACTCATCAAAAACGTTGTGCAATGTAGCAAGCACGTTTTCCAGATGTGGAAGAACCGAAGCTTTATTTTTAGATGTTTTGGACCATGCCTCAATACTGGTAATATCTTTAAGAGCGTCAATGCCAAACATTTCAATGTTTGGTTTCATTTTATGGGCAAATTGGTATGCCAACTCCCTATTTTCGTTTTGGATAGCCTCTTCCATAGAATTTAAATCTGGCGGAATTTCATCCAAAAAGGTCTGCGCCAATATTCCTAAGAAATCTTGATCCCCATCTGCGATTTCATATAGGTTCTCTTTTGCATAATACTTTGTCATTCTACTTTATTTTTATGGAAAACATTTCTGTTTCACCTATAAACCCCGTTAAAACATCATTGGTTTCAACCCTCCCAACACCCGCAGGAGTTCCTGTAAAGATAATGTCCCCAATTTTCAACGTAAAATATTTTGAAATATATTCGATTAAAGCATCAATTTTCCACATCATCAGCATAGAATTGCCTTTTTGGACTACATTTCCGTTACGCTTTAAGCTAAATTCTATATTATTTATATCTTCAAATTGTTCTTTTTTTAAGAATTTTCCTACAACAGCAGCTCCATCAAATGCTTTTGCTTTTTCCCATGGCAGCCCTTTTTCTTTTAATTTTGTTTGTAAATCCCTGGCAGTGAAGTCTATTCCCAGTCCAATTTCGTCATAATATTTATGAGCAAATTTTTGGTCAATGTGCTTCCCGATTTTATTGATACGAACTAATAATTCAACCTCGTGGTGCACATCATCTGAAAAATCTGGAATAAAAAACGGTTGCTTTTTTAATAATATTGCGGTGTCCGGTTTTAAAAAGATAATTGGTTCAGAAGGCTTGTTGTTCTCAAGTTCTTTGATATGGTCTGCATAATTTCGGCCAATGCAAATTATTTTCATCTCGCTATTAAAATTTTGTATTTAATTTTTGAAGTCGGATTCGAGTCAACACTTTTTTGGTATAAAGTGGGAAATCAGCATTTAACAACCAACCGCAGTATCCTGAGTCCTTTTCCATAATTTCAGTAACCAAACTACCTTTATATTTTCCGAAAGAAAAAACCTCAACACCATCTTCATTATAACTTATGAAACCAGCAAAATCTGCATGATCTTTATGTGAACTAAAATCTGCCAAAAAGTTTACATCGTTTTCAAGTTCGCTGTATTTATCCAGCTGTGCTTTTAAAACCTCATAAGTGGCATTGGTGTCGGCTGCAGCACTGTGAGCGTCTTTTAAATCCTTGTCACAATAAAATTTATAGGCTGCTTCCAAAGTACGTTTTTCCATTTTGTGAAAAATGGTCTGAACATCAACGGACATCGCTTTTTTCATATCAAAATCCACCTCAGCACGAAGCATTTCTTCGGCAAGCAACGGAATATCAAAACGGTTGGAGTTAAATCCACCCAAATCACTGTCTTTTATCAATGCATACACTTTGGAAGCTAATTCCTTAAAAGTAGGCTCGTTGGCAACCATTTCATCAGTAATTCCGTGTATTGCAGAAGTTTCTGATGGAATGGGCATTTCTGGATTTACGCGCCAAGTGTGGCTTTCCTTGTTGCCGTTTGGGAATACTTTTAAGATTGCTATTTCAACAATTCTATCTGTTGCAACATTGATTCCAGTTGTTTCAAGATCGAAGAAACAGATTGGTTTTTTTAAGTTAAGTTCCATTGTTTTGTTTTGTTTGGCAAAGATACTTTTAATTGAAGTTTTGAAAAAGTATATGAAAAAAGAAAAGGGGATTTTTAGTTCAAAATCCCCTTTTCCTTTAATTATATTTGAAATTAAATTTCTCTATTAACATCCCAAGCTTCAAGATAATCAGCAACACGTTTTACAAATTGCCCACCCAAAGCACCGTTCACAACTCTGTGGTCGTAACTGTGTGAAAGGAACATTTTAAAACGAATTCCGATGAAATCACCTTCAGGAGTTTCAACAACTGCGGGCACTTTACGGATGGCGCCTAAGGCCAAAATACCGACTTGCGGTTGGTTTATTATAGGAGTTCCCATTATACTTCCGAAAGTCCCCACATTGGTAACCGTGTATGTTCCTCCTTGAATATCATCTGGTTTCAGCTTATTTTCACGAGCCCTGTTAGCAAGATCGTTTACGGCTTTACTCATTCCAATCAAATTCAATCGATCTGCGTTTTTGATTACAGGAACTATTAAATTACCATCTGGCAATGCTGCCGCCATTCCTAAGTTTATATTTTTACGTTTAATGATGTTATTGCCATCTACTGCAATATTCATCATTGGAAAATCCTTGAGTGCTTTTGCAACGGCTTCCATAAATATTGGTGTGAAAGTGAGGTTTTCTCCTTCGCGTTTAGCGAAAGTTCCTTTCACTTTATTTCTCCAGTTCCATACGTTAGTAACATCGCACTCCACAAACGATTGAACATGTGCGGAAGTTTGGGTGCTTTCAACCATGTGGTGGGCAATCAATTTGCCCATTCTGGTCATTTCAATAATTTCATCTTCACCACTTACAGAAACCGAAGCTTTTGGCTTTGCTTCTTCTGTGGATTGTGCCTTTGCAGTTTCAGGGTTTTTGGCCTCAACAACTGTTTCAGGCTGTGGTTGTGGTGGTTGCTGTGTTTGTGGTTTTCCAGAAGTACGATTTTCAACATAGGCCAAAATATCGTTTTTGGTAACGCGACCATCTTTGCCAGTTCCGGAAATACCGTCAAGTTCTACTTGTGATATACCTTCAGCAGCTGCAATGTTTTTAACCAATGGCGAATAGAAACGGCTACCTGTATTTTCAATGGGCGCTTGTGTTACCTGCTTGGCTGTTTCAACTTGTTTTTCAACTTCTTTCACAACTTCAGGCGTAGGAGTGCTATCGGCAACAGCTTTTTCAGTTTCATTACTACCGCCAGCAATTTCTATGATGGCGATTGTCTGCCCTACTTGCACTACATCATCAACGTTAAAAAGTTTTTCAACCAAAACTCCATCTACCTCGCTGGGTACTTCACTATCAACTTTATCGGTAGCGATTTCAAGAACAGCCTCATCAGCTTCAATGGTATCTCCTACTTCTTTTAGCCAATTGGTTAGTGTTGCTTCTGCAACGCTTTCGCCCATTTTAGGTAGTTTCAATTCAAATTTTGCCATAATACTATTTCAATGTCTAATTTGGTAAGCACAGTTTTAAAACCTTGCAAAATTAGTTAAAATTTGTTCGTCTTTGGTTTCAAATTTCTTAAAAAACAACCACACCGCCCTTTTCATCGCTTTGGTCGCTTCCTATTATGAACTCACAGTCTGGCGGACGTATGCGAAAAAGATTGTTTTGCCCTTTTAATTGTTTCATGAGTTTGAAGATTTCTTTATAGGAAATATAATCAGCATCAAAGACAAGCAGACTGTTTTTGAGAGAAATTTGAGAATGCATGTTTTTTGAAACCATTTGAAAAACTGTAGCTGTGGTTGCAGAAAGTCTTTCGAGCAGCTCAATATTTTCTGTGAAGAAATAATTTCGCTCAAGTTTTGGAAGTGGCTCAATTTTTTTATCAGTAGTAATTTTCCGTGCCGCTTTTGCCAAAGCAACACCCGCTGTAACTGAGCTTTCAAGGAGAAAATTCTTATTGAAATGCTTTCTGTAAAAAATTTGCATAGCACCGTAAAAACGTTCAAAATAAACATCGTCTTTTTTGGTACTTTCACCTTTGTAGTGAAGTACAGTAGTGCTTCCCATATAATGGTTTTGATAACCGGCCTTGGTAATTTTATAGGAAAAATCTATGTCTTCACCATACATAAAATAATCTTCGTCAAACCCGCCGACTTCGTTATAAATACTTTTTTTTAGGATCATAAAGGCACCTACAAGTACTTCAACTTCTCCTTGCTGGGTTTCTGAAATTTGGTGGGCATAGTATTTCTTTGAAAAGCCAGAAAGTTTCATTAATGAAACTTTAGGCGTTGGCAGGTTGCGTTTGCTTTCGAGAAGGAAATTTCCTGTCCCATCCATCAAATAAACCCCAAGTGCTCCAATGTTTTCAATTCTTTCTGAATACTCAATTGCCTGCCTAAAAGTATCTTCGGAAACAGCGGTATCAGGGTTTAAAATACACACGTATTCGCCCTTAGCAACTGCAACTGCTTGATTGTTTGCTTTGCTAAACCCCACGTTTTCTTTATTCTCGATCAAAATGATATTCGGAAAAAGGGTTTTTACCATTTGACAACTATCGTCATTGGAATCGTTATCTATAACAATAATTTCAGAATCCCAATTTTCGAGAGCTTTTTGAACGGAACGGATGCACTGTTCTAAAAAGTAGCGCACATTATAATTAAGAATAACAACGGAGAGTTTCATTGTCTAAGTGCTTTTTAAGGAAGTTTCAAAAGGAATTCGGTGCAAAATACTCCGTCCCAAAGTAACCTCATCTGCATATTCAAGCTCATCGCCTACCGAAATTCCACGTGCAATTGTTGTGGTGGTTATGTTGTAAGGTTCAATTTGTTTATATATATAAAAGTTTGTGGTGTCACCTTCCATTGTAGAGCTGAGTGCAAAAATAAGTTCTCGGACCTTTCCAGCCTTTACTTTTTCAACTAAAGGAGGAATAGTCAAATCTCCCGGGCCAATGCCATCCATTGGAGAAATTTTTCCACCCAAAACGTGGTAATGGCCACGATACTGGCTGGTATTTTCAATTGCCATTACATCGCGAATGTCTTCAACAACACAAACTAATTGTTCATCACGTCGTGGATTGGCGCAAATTTCGCAAAGTCTTGAATCGCTAATATTATGGCAGTTTGCACAGAAATTTATTTCGTTGCGCATTTTTAGCAAACTAGAAGCTAATTTTTGTGATTGCTCCTTGGGTTGTTTCAATAAATGAAGCACCAAACGCAGGGCAGTCCGTTTCCCAATTCCGGGGAGTTGGGACATTTCATTCACTGCATTTTCAAGAAGTTTTGAAGAAAATTCCATAGTGTTTTTACCTGCCGCCAAGATAAAAAAAATGCTTCAGAAAAAGAAGATTTCCTGAAGCATTCCTAATATAAAGCGCTTCTTAATTTATAAGAAGTTTTTTGGTTGCAGTTCCTTCCTCAGTATTCAGACGCACAAAATAAGTGCCTGAAGAAAGTGATGAAACGTTAACAGTATGCTTGTTTGCAATTAGTGCATCCGCTTCATAAATAAGCAATTTACCAGTGATATCAAAAACACGTACTTCTGCCTTCATTGATTTTGGCAAAGCGATTGTAAATTCTGAAGTTGCTGGGTTTGGATATATGCTCATACTGCTTTCAGAAATCACATCTTCAATACCTACAATATCATCAACCAATGGTGAGACCCAAAGACCTCTTCCATAAGTTGCTGCATATAGCATATTGGTTGTATTATTGATGTCTAATTCGTTTATAATTACATTTGGCAAAAGGTTGCTGTATGGTTGCCAATCCGTGAATGTGTCATCTATGTAATAGATTCCGTAATTCATTCCTAAATAAAGTCCATTTTTATTATTATCATCCCAAACCACCGCCAAAGCGCTAAAGTTTGGAAGGTTCAATTTATAGTCTGTCCAAGTGGTTCCACCATCATTGGAAATAAATACATGATTGCCACTTGTTGTTGCTACGGCTATTTTATCTGGATTTGTTGGGTTAATAGCTATAGAGTTGATTACGCCACCCGGGGTTGTTGTTTGCACCCAATTTGTAGCTCCCGCGTCTCCAGTTCTATATAATACAGGGCCTCTAGAGGCGTACATCACTTGATTATTTGAAGGGGAAATTTTTAAATTATCCAAATTGCCTCCAAAATTTTGTGAAATAGAAGTCCAAGATCCTCCAGAATTACTGGATTTGTATACAAAATTATAACCCACATATATAGTTGTTGTGAGAACAGGGTCCTGCTCAAAAGGAGTTACCCAGTTTCCAGAGCCGTTACCTGGCTCATTTAGACCTGTGTAACTACTACCGCCGTTGTTAGTTCGATATAATTGTCCATTTTGGCTTGTTCCGTAAAATGTATTGCTATTAGTTTTGTCAATAAATGATTCCATTCCGTCTGCACCCAACCAATCTTTCCATCCGGTTGCGGCACTGTAAAAAGAGGTTCCGTTGTCCTGTGCACCTCCCGAGACAATTACATCTGGAGTTTGAGAAACTCCAATTTTGTAGAATTGGCGAATTCCTAGACCATCTGTTAAATCTTCATAATAGTTTGCATTGATTGTACCGGTGTTTGTAGCCTTATAAATGCCTCCATCAGTTATTGCAAATAATGTTGTTCCATAAAATTGAAGGTCATCCACATCGGCATGGCAATATCCAATATTTGCTGAAGCAGCATTTCCAGGTATCCAATCTGAGGTACACGTAAAATTGGTTCCTCCGTTCATAGAACGCCAAGTAAGAATCCCTGCAATGTGTACTTCATTTACATTGGTAGGGTTTACAGCAATACCCATATCACGAGGAGCTTGTCCGCTGTTATCACCTCCACTGGTACTGTATCCAAAGAAGTTAAGACCTCCGTGATTCAGTTTTGTAAAACTACCACCACTATCACTTGAGGTATAAAAACCTCCAAACCTACCACTATTTGCCTCTACAACATACACTACGCTTGCATCATCAGCAGAAACTCCAATCATTTTAGGCCCGTTTGTAAATCCGCCTATGGTTGTAAATGTTGCACCCCCATCAATAGATTTATGAAAACCACTACCAGAAGCATAAACTACCGATAGATCTCCTGGTTTAAATTCTACATCATAGCCTCTGTTGTCTCCAGAAACAATTTTTACCCAGTTCGCTCCGCCATCAATTGATCTATAAATACCAACATTTTCTGCAGTTGCAAACATTATGTTTGTATTAGAAGGGTTTATAAGAATTTTATTTACATTACTACTTCCTGTTTGCCCATGCAAATTCCACGTTGCCCCAGCATCCGTAGATTTAAATATTCTTCCGGCTGTTGAACCAAAAAAGTAAGTATCAGAATCTGTAGGGTCAATAGCTACTGAATAAACAGAGAGGTTTGTAAAATAATCACACAGCGGAGTCCAAGTTTGTCCTGCGTCTGTGGTTTTCCATACACCGCCGGTATTGGCACCAATAATCATATTATTAATATTCCCTTCTTCAATAGCAAGGCCTGTGATTCTTCCAACTCCAGGATTCCATCCAGAAGTGGCGTTCCAAGCCGTAGGGCCAAGTTCTTGCCAGTTATCTGGAAGGACCGCACGGTTTTGAGCTGTGCTGTTCAAATATGCGTCCCAACGTTGAAGTTCATCCAAACTCTCTTCGATTGTTTGAAGATATCCATCTTCTTTAACCATTCTAAGGGCATTGTATTCCCATCTTTTAAATTGTTTGTAACCAGTTCCGCGGCCTTTGTCTCTATTGGCAAAGTAAGCTTCGGCACTGTCAATAACATCCTGCACTTTATAGGTGCCGGCATCGATCATCTGAAGATATTCCTGTGCCTGACCGGCAATGGAACCAAAAAGTAAAGCAAAAAGTAGGAGTAATTTGAAACGCATTTTATTATATTTTAGGGAGTTACATGAATATTTTTTCAAAGATTTCAAATGTATTAAAAATAAAAATTGTAGAGAAACCAAACTTTGTATTTTTACCAAAAAAGTATCACTAAACCTCTGTAGTCTTATATCTTATGCAACCCTTACACATACTCCTTTTAATTGTTGGTTATTTTTTGGTTTTAATTTTAGTCTCCTTTTTAACCAATAAAGGCGGAAGCAATGCCGATTTCTTCAAAGCTGGGAAACAGTCACCTTGGTATTTGGTAGCTTTTGGAATGATTGGGGCCTCATTAAGCGGGGTAACATTCATATCGGTCCCTGGCTGGGTTGAAGCTTCAAAATTTAGTTATTTTCAGGTGGTTCTAGGGTATATTGTAGGTTATGCGGTTATCGGAACTGTATTGCTTCCCCTTTATTATCGTTTAAATTTGACTTCAATATACACTTATTTAGAAGGCAGATTTGGAAAGGCTTCTTACAAAACTGGAGCTTCTTTTTTCTTGCTTTCAAGAGTTGTGGGTGCTAGCTTTCGGTTGTATTTAGTGGCGATTGTGTTGCAAAGTTTGATTTTTGACGATATGAACATCCCTTTCTGGGTAACTGTAACCATTACTATTTTGCTGATTTGGCTTTATACCTTTAAAAGCGGAATAAAAACCATTGTATGGACAGATACGCTCCAAACGCTATTCATGTTAATAGCTGTAGGAGTTTCTGTTTATTATGTTTCTACAGATTTAGGACTTTCTGGAAGTCAACTTTTCACTTTTATTGCCGAAAGCGATATGAGCCAGATTTTCTTTTTTGATGATTGGAAATCTGCCGATCATTTTGTGAAGCAGTTTATCAGCGGAGCATTTATAGCTATTGTAATGACGGGACTGGACCAAGATATGATGCAGAAGAATTTGACCTGCCGTAATTTGGAAGATGCCCAAAAAAATATGTTTTGGTTTACCATTGTTTTGACTATAGTAAATTTTGTGTTCTTGGTACTCGGTTTATTGCTAACCGTTTACGCCTCACAAAATGGAATTGACGCCCACAAAGACCAATTATACCCAACACTTGCCATGATGAATGAATTCGGGATCGGTGTTGCTGTATTATTTATTTTAGGGTTGATTGCTGCGGCATACAGTAGCGCTGATAGTGCTTTAACAGCCCTGACCACTTCTTTCAGTATCGATATTCTTGAAATTGAAAAAAAATACAACGAGGCAAAGCAGGTACGCGTTCGCAAGCTAATTCACATTCTGGTTTCACTGCTGTTGATAGCAGTTATTATCATTTTTAAATATGTAATTGCAGATGATTCCGTAATTGCGAAGCTTTTCGTTTTTGCCGGTTATACCTATGGACCATTACTCGGATTATATGCTTATGGACTTTTTACAAAATGGAAAGTAAAGGATAAGCTTGTTCCTGCAGTGGCAGTATTAACTCCATTTTTGGGATATGCAATAAGTGCATTGAGCGCAACTTATTTAAATTTCGAATTTGGTTTCTTTATACTTATTTTGAACGGAGCACTTACATTTTTCGGCTTAATATTGATTCGTACCCAAAAGAACTAAAGTACAGGCAACCTCACTTTCTATATTGTTTTTTTTAAGTATTTCATAAAACTCTGGATTTTCTGTTCCCGGATTGAAGATGACACGTTTCGGTTCTAGTGAAATTATATAGTCGTAATATTCCTGTTGGCGTTTGGGATTTAAATAGAGTGTTACGGTATCTATGTTTTCAAATTGTTCCTTATCATTGGAAATTTCCACTCCAGCAACTACACCTTTTTTTAGGCCAACAGCTTCCACCGTGTGGCCATAACTTACCAATCGGTTTATTGCAAGATTAGAATAACGTCCGGGATTCAAGCTAGCGCCAAGTACTAAAGTCTTTTTCATTATGATATTTTTTATTAAAATACAATACTCTTCAGCAAGAATTCATAAATGTTCGTTAAAATGAAAAGCCCTATGAAACATTCCTAAAGTTTGAGCGTCTATTTAGTAGTTAGAATTTATTCTTTACTGCGACAATTTTACGTTGATGGTTAGTGTTAATGATAGCAGTAAAGATCCAAACCCGGGGCACTTGCTTCGGGTTTGTTTTTTTTAAAAATTCTTCACTATAGGTGTAACAGAAAATAAAATATATCGTCTTGTATATATAAGCAGGGTAACATTTGCGAAGTTAGTATGTTATACAAGATACTATCTAATGGAATATACCGCTCTTTTTTAATCATTAATCATTAACATCAATCAATCACACAAATGAAAAACATTTTATTATTAATTGCATTTATCACATTCGGCACACTCCACGCTTTTGTTGATCCTACAGAAAAACCGGGCAATATATATGGTAGTGTAACAGACAAAATTCTAAATGAACCACTTCCCTATGTAACTGTAGTGGTAAAAAATTTAAATGGTGAAATTATAACCGGTGCAGTAACTGACGATACAGGTAAATTTGAAATTCACAAAATACCAGAAGGCAAGTGTAATGTAATCATACAGTATATTGGTTATAAGGCTTTTTCCACGGAAATAAATGTCACAAAAGGAAATGTAAATTTTGATTTAGGTAATATATTGCTTGAAGAAGATATAGCTTCACTTGATGAGGTAAATATTGTGGCCGAAAGATCCACCATTGAACAACGTTTGGACAAAAAGGTAATAAACGTGGGTAAAGATCTATCTACCGCAGGTCCCACAGCTTCAGATATCATGAATAACTTACCAACTGTGAGCATTGACCAACAAACTGGTGAACTTTCAATGCGAGGTAACGAAAACGTTCGGGTTATGGTGGATGGAAAGCTTTCAAATATTCCAGCTGCGCAGTTGTTAAAACAGATTCCGTCATCATCTATCAAACAAATTGAGCTTATTACCAATCCTTCCGCAAAGTATAATCCTGAGGGCATGAGCGGATTGATTAATATTATTCTCCATAAAAATGTGAATGTTGGCTTTAACGCCAACGCTTCCGTAGGACTTACGTATAAGGAAAACGCTAAATTTAATGCGGGTTTGGATATGAATTACAGAAATGGAAAATTTAATTTCTATACCAACCTTAGCAACAATGTTTCCAAAAATGATAATGACGGCCTGATTTCGCGATCACTAAACAATTCAAGGGAAGTAATCCATTTTTTGGATGACAGCAAATCCAATCTTTTCAAGGTAGGGTTGGATTATTATTTAAATGAAAAAAACACGATTTCATTCTTTACCAATCAAAATTTATATGATGGAAATGGGGTAGGCAGTTCTTCTATTTTTTATTTAGACCAACCCTCTCTTGACCAGAAACAATTATTCTTTTTTGACAATGAAAATATTTCATCACAATATAATTTTGATTATAAAGTAAACTTTAAAAAGACCGATCACACTCTTGAGTTGGAGGCAGATTATAATATATTTTCAAATGAAACCCTAGGAAAATATGTATTCAGCGGGGCTTCCCCTTTAGAAAATTTTTCAGATAATGATGAAACAGACCGTAATCAACTTACTATAAATCTTGATTATGTGAATCCACTCTCTGAAAGTGTGAAAATTGAAGCCGGTGCCGAGGCGAGACTTTTTGAGACTAATATCGATTATGACTCTAACGGTAAAAGCTACAATACCAATGGCGAATTGGTACCCACGCCCTCAACAAAATTTACTTATATCCGTGATATTTATTCACTTTACGCCACTTTGGGAAAAACCTATGAAAAATGGTCCTATCAACTGGGTGCACGAATTGAGAATGTTACCGTAAAAGCAGATACCAATAATGTACGTGCATTTACCAATGATTATTTTCAGGTATACCCCAGTGCATTTGTTACGTATTCTCCTAGTGAAAAAAACCAATATCAGCTAAGTTACAGCCGTAGAGTAGACCGTCCTGGACTTGATCAGGTTAATCCCATTCGTGAGTTCAGTACGCCCTTAATTTCTTCCTTTGGAAACATCAATCTGGAGCCTCAGTTTACAAATTCAATAGAAGCTAATTATACCCGCAATTTAGAAATGGGAAGCATCACGGGAGGATTATTTTATAGGTTAGTGGACAATGAAATAAACCGGGCAATACTTGTAGACCGAACAAATTTGGACAGATCAATCCTTACCTTTCAAAACTTCAGCAGCACCAATGCTTTCGGCATTGAACTTTCAGGAAATTACAAACCAACAAAATGGTGGAGTTTTAATACAAGTTTTGAACTTTACAAAAGAACTCAAAAAGGTATTACCGAAATTTTTGAAAACCCTAATGAAACTCCCACTGTGGATGACATCATAACACAAGTTGTAGAAGCAGATAACATTACTTGGAATGTGAGGATGTCAAATAATTTTACAGTTACCAAAAACCTCAAGCTTTCAGCTTTTGGGCTTTATCGTGCAAAAAACAAGGGTATACAGTTTGAGTCTGAGCCCCTGTATTTTGTCAATCTGGGAGCTCGATATACGTTATGGGATGGTCGAGGAACATTCAGTGTAAACTACAACGACGTTTTGGATTCAATGAAGTTTGCTTTCAGCGGTAACACGCCTTACCCACAGAGTGGGGAATTCAAAAACGAGAGTAATACCATTTACGTAGGATTATCCTATAGATTTGGAGGAAGTAATTATCGTGCAAAGAGCCGAAAAAATAGAGACGACAATACTTCTTCAGGAGGTGGAGGAATTTTCTAGAACGTTATTCTTTTGTTAAAACACAATATTAATGAAACAATTCTAGACTTCATATCGTCTATTAAGATAGAACACCTAAAACTTAATTTTATAATTTATTTAAATTAGCCTTTAACGAATTATACCTTTTTTAGGTAAAAGAAAAGCCTTTCAGAAAAACTGAAAGGCTTTTTATATTTTCTGCTCAATCAATATTACCATCTAATGATTACACTTCCCCAAGTGAAGCCGCTTCCAAACGCTGCTAAAACAACCAAATCGCCCGCCTTAATCTTCCCTTTTTCCCAAGCTTCTGTTAGTGCAATCGGGATAGAGGCCGCAGTAGTATTTCCGTATTTTTGAATATTGTTAAAAACTTGATCGTCACTTAATTTTAATTTATGCTGAATAAACTGCGAAATACGCAAATTAGCTTGATGCGGAATTAACATATCTATATCTTTCACATCAAGGTTATTGGCCTCCAAACCTTCCATAATTACTTCTGAAAAACGAACGATGGCGTGCTTAAAAACAAACTGTCCGTTCATCACCGGATAATACGGAATATCTTCCTGTGGGTTTTCAGCAATTATTTGCGGCACCCAATATTCAGTACTGGGACCTTTTAGAGAAAGTTCATTCTTATGCTGCCCTTCACTGTGAAGATGCGTAGAAAGAATGCCTCCTTTTCCACTTTCATTTCTTGAAAGTACCGCCGCTCCAGCACCATCTCCAAATATTACGGAAACGTTTCTGCCACGTGTAGTAAAGTCGAGTCCGCCACTGTGGTTTTCACTACCAATAACAAGAATGTTCTTATACATCCCAGTTTTTATAAATTGATCTGCAACCGAGATTGCATACACAAACCCACTACACTGGTTACGAACATCCAATGCTGGAATAGTTCGCATTCCCATCATTTCCTGCACATCTACTCCACCACCTGGAAAATACATATCTGGACTCAGCGTAGCAAAAACAATCATATCTATATCATTCGGAACAAGTTTAGCGCGTTCCAAAGCGATTGTAGAAGCCTTTACAGCCATTACTGAAGTAGAGTTGCCATCACCTTTTTTAATATGTCTTCGCTCCTTAATACCTGTGCGCTCCTGAATCCAAGCATCGTTAGTATCCATTAACTTTGAAAGATCATCATTTGTAACCACATTTTCGGGAACATAATATCCCAAACCGGTAATTTTTGAAGTGTACATTTATTGTAATTTAGAATAGTTTGGAAAGATAAGTATATACCGCTTTTAAAGGAAATAAATCGCAGTTTATATAGTATGCACGCATAGCAAAGGCTATATTTTTTTTATTTAAATAAAAAAGGGCGCAAAAGATGCGCCCTTCTTAAACAACCTAACCAATTAAATAATAGAATATTTTACTTTTTCATAGCAATATAATATTCAATTATTCAACTGTAAAGATAACATTCTCTGTTTAGAGAAATTGTTAAAGGATTGAACAAAGTTTTGTTAAAGTTTATACGTAATTTTTGTAATTGTTGATTTCAACTTTTGCGCCTAAATCATTCATCAAATTATAAAGCCCAAAAAAAGTACGATTTATGTAAAGAAAATGTTTGGAGCCGCGGTTACCGTTCATTTTTCTAATTTCAGTATCTTTTGAATACTTGTTGCTCAGTTCCGCAATCCTTCCAAAAAATTCCTCATCAGAAAAATCGAATGTTTCGTTGTGGAAAGGCTGCGTGAAAAGACTTAGCATCTCATGAAAAAGTTCCGAAAAGAATTTTATCTCTTCTGGAGAATCTTCACTTTTTAAAATCTCCAAAGCATACATCTTCTCTAAAAAGATCTCGGGATCGTTTATATTTTCAGGTTTTGCCAATTCAAAATAGGGCACATAAAATTCTTCGGGAACTGTTTTTACACATCCAAAATCAATTGCTATTAAATTACCATCTTCATCTACCAAGAAATTTCCAGGATGCGGATCGGCGTGCACGCGTTTCAATTGGTGCATTTGGAACATATAAAAATCCCATAGCGTCTGCCCTACTTTATCTGCCTTTTCTTTATCAATGCTTTTTTTAGTGAATTCTGAAAGGTGCTCTCCCGTCATCCAGTCCATCGTTATAATGCGCTCGCCAGAAAGTTCTTCGTAGTATTTTGGAAATTTTAGGTTCGGTATATTTTTACAAGCTTGGGTTATTTCTTTGCTTTGCTCCACTTCAAGTATATAGTCTGTTTCTTCCAGTAATTTATCTTCCACTTCCCTGAAATATTTTTCGCTTTCCTTCCCCTTAATATTGAACATTTTCATAGCAACAGGTTTTACCATTGCCAAATCACTACTAATACTTTCGGCAACACCAGGATATTGGATTTTAACGGCAAGGTTTTTACCTTCTTTAGTGGCTTGATGAACTTGCCCTATACTTGCCGCCGCAATAGATTGTGCATTGAAAGTGTCAAATAAACTTTCAGGTGTATCACCAAAATATTTTTTAAATGTTTTGCGAACCAAAGGGGCAGAAAGTGGTGGTACCTGAAATTGTGCCAAAGAGAATTTTTCAGTGTACGCTTTTGGCATTATGTTTTTTTCCATGCTCAACATTTGAGCAACTTTTAAAGCGCTTCCTTTCAGGTTTTTTAGTCCATCATAAATATCTTCGGCGTTGCTTTCATTCAATTCATCTTTTGTTGTTTCAGAATTAACCAGTTTTTTGCTGTAGTACTTCAAATAGTTCCCACCAACTTTTACGCCAGTAGTCATTAGTTTTGAAGCACGTTGAATTTTATTTGTGGGAATTTTATCTATTGTTTTCATTAGGCCATCTTTTCTTTCCATAAAAATTTTCCAAAATCTAGAATGCTTTCTAAAGGTTGGGTGTCAAAAACATCAAAAATGGCGCGAACCGATTTTTCAATAGCAATATCTGTTTTCTCAAAGCCAGCCGAGTTGTCGTCCATCCAGTATTTTAAAAGGAACAGTGTCTGTAACCAAGCCCCTTCAGAGAATACTGTTACGGATTGTTTTAGGATTTTAAGCTTTTTGTCTTCATTGTTTTCCCGAATCAATTCTGCAGCGAAATGTTTAATATTTACACGAAGTCTTTTCAATTGACCTAAATTCCGCATCATATTTTGATGTTCTCTTAAGGTGAAAAGCAAGTAACTCCGGTTCAATGTGAGTAGCTCAAAAAAGGTATAGAAAAAAGTCAGCAACTTCTCTTGATTGGAATAATTTGGATAAGATTCATCCTTATTAACCAAATGAATTGTCTGCTGGTAAAATGAATTCCAAATTGCCTTTTGAAGCCCTTCAAAAGATCCAAAAAATTCATAGAATTCTGCTTCCTTAAAATTATTTTCCCTGCAAAATTTAAAGACGCTTAGAGGCGCTTTTTCCTTTAAAAGAACCCACTCCATATATGCCGAGATAATTTTTTCTTCGGTTACTGAATTTTTAGAAGTTGACTTTTTTATTTTATCTGAATTTTTATTTGCTGCAACCATTGTGCTATAGGTATTTTAGGTGTAATTTTCAAATAACAAAGATACTAACTGTTTAATCTTTTATTATAATCATTAAACAGAATTTTCTGTTAAAGTTTTTTAGTGACAAGGTGGCAGAAAATTCTGCTCTGGTATTTTATTTGACTACCCTCCTTAAGGATAATACAAACAAAGTATAATATGATTCCCGACTGCTCGGGAATAATAAAATTAAATATATAATTATGAGCAAAGGAACTATCAATGTATCAGTAGATAATATATTTCCGCTGATAAAAAAGTTTTTATACAGCGACCATGAAATTTTTCTTCGTGAATTAATTTCTAACGCCACAGACGCAACTTTAAAAATGAAACACCTCGCCAACATTGGTGAAGCTAAAGGTGTGGAATACGGCAATCCAATGATTGAAGTAAAGTTGGACAAAAAGAAAAAACAGCTTCGCATTATAGACCAAGGAATTGGGATGACCAAAGACGAAGTTGAAAAATACATTAATGAAATCGCTTTTTCTGGCGCAGAGGAATTCATCGAAAAGTACAAAGACAAAGAAGGAAAAGATGCTGGAATTATTGGGCATTTTGGCCTAGGATTCTATTCAGCGTTTATGGTGGCCGAAAAGGTAGAAATCATAACGAAAAGCTATAAAGACGAACCAGCAGTTCATTGGGAATGTGATGGTTCGCCAGAATTCACAATTGAAGAAGCAAAGAAAAAGGAGCATGGAACAGAGATAATACTTCACATTGCAGAAGATTCAACAGAGTTTTTGGAAGAAAGCCGTATCCGCGAACTTTTGGTGAAATACAACAAGTTTATGCCAATCCCAATTAAATTTGGAATGCGTACTGAAACCCTTCCAAAACCGGAAGGCGCTAAAGAAGAAGACAAAGCTCCTACTAAGGAAGTTGACAACATAATCAACAACCCAAACCCAGCATGGACTAAGCAACCCACGGAACTTGAGGACAAGGATTACAACTCTTTTTACAGGGAATTGTACCCCATGCAGTTTGAAGAACCACTTTTCCACATTCACCTAAATGTGGATTATCCGTTCAATCTTACCGGAATTTTATATTTCCCGAAGATGACGAACGATATGAGCATTCAAAAAGATAAAATTCAGCTCTATCAAAACCAAGTTTTCGTAACCGATAACGTAGAAGGAATTGTTCCAGAATTTTTAACGATGCTTCGCGGGGTTATTGACAGCCCAGATATTCCGTTGAACGTTTCCCGAAGCTATTTACAGGCTGATGGCGCAGTTAAAAAGATTTCAAGTTACATTACCCGAAAAGTTGCAGATAAGCTGAAAAGTCTCTTCAACAGTGACCGCGAAGGTTTTGAACAGAAATGGAACGACATTAAAATTGTGATTGAATACGGAATGCTTACCGAAGATAAATTCTTCGAAAAAGCACAGGATTTTGCACTTTACCCAACAGTTGACAACAATTTTTATACTTTTTCAGAATTAAAGGAAAAGATAAAAGATATCCAAACTGATAAAGATGGAAACCTTGTGGTTCTGTATGCTTCAAACAAAGAAGAACAGCACAGCTATATTGAAGCTGCAAAAGAAAAAGGCTATGAAGTTTTATTATTGGATTCACCAATTGTAACACATCTTCTGCAAAAAGTGGAAAGTAGCGAAGAAAAAATCTCATTTGTACGCGTAGATAGCGATCACGTTGAAAACCTTATCAAAAAGGATGACGAACAAATTTCAAAACTTTCTGATGAAGAAAAAGAAACCCTAAAAACATTTTTAGACGGCGTTATTCCGAAAGAAAAATTCAGCGTGCAATTGGAAGCGTTGGACAGTAACGCCAATCCATTTATTATTACCGAGCCCGAGTTTATGCGAAGAATGAAAGATATGCAGAAAACCGGTGGTGGCGGAGGTATGTTTGGGATGGGCGGGTTCCCGGAAACGTATAATTTAATTGTTAATACCAATCATGAATTGGTAAGCGAAATCTTAAATACCAAAACCGACAAAAAGAAAGAACGATTGGTAAACCAAGCACTCGATTTGGCTAGGTTGAGCAAAAATTTATTAAAAGGAGAAGAACTTACAGCGTTTATAAAGCGCAGTTATGAGATGATTAAATAACTTTTTCTTTAAAACATAAAACAATAAAGCCATCCGCCTAAGGCGGATGGCTTTATTTATGGCCTTTTTACTACTTTTCATAAAAGATAAATTAAAATATATTTTTTTAACATAATATTTTAAAATATTAGATTAAATACGAATGTTTTGCCATACATTTATAGCTCTAACTTTAAATATTTTTAATTATGAAAAGAATTACTTATTGCATTACATTTATGTTATGCCTGGTTCTTACCATTGGAGCCTTTGGGCAGGCCGCCGAAACGGTCAATGGTACTGTAACTACCACACTACCGTTTATGAACTTAAGTAGGACAACCCCGAATACGGGAACCTATTATCCACCAAACCCAATTGCTCCTGTTTTAATCTATGACAATGGGCCAATCATTAATGTGGCCCCTGATAGAAGTAGGGTAGAAAATGTGACTTTGGGAATGACTTTTCTAGGCGCAGGAGCACAAACTACAGCTAATAATAGAGTGGCTGACGAAGTTACTCTTGCTGCTGATTATGACATCTCTGAACTTGACTTTTACACTTACCAAACAGGATCTACAACCACATCCACTATTACTGGAATCACGTTGCAAATTTGGGACGGAGTTCCTGGTGCTGGGGGAAGTACTGTTGTTTGGGGCGATGCCACTACCAATGTACTTGCTGCCACAACTTGGAGCAATGTTTATAGAGATTCTGAAACGACCCCTGCTACTAACAGACCAATTATGGTGGCTACTGTTGCTCCAGTAGGCCTTACCTTAACTGCGGGTACGTATTGGTTAGACTGGAACTATAGTGGTTCTTTAGCCTCAGGCCCTTGGGCACCACCCATTGCCATTCTTGGTGTAACAACCACAGGAAATGCCTTACAGTCAATTGCTGGAGGAGCTTATAATCCATTGCTTGATGCTGGCACCTCTTCACAACAAGGATTGCCGTTCCAAATTTATGGTACTGCTTTAGCTGGCGGCCCAGTTACTGAATGCGGCACTGGCAACCCCCAGCCTATTCCTGTAACAGGAACTGGTGGTTTTCCATGTGTTGGTGGCCCGACCACTTCACCTGCCAACGTTTCCGCGACTGGAACCATTGGAGCTGCAGCGGGGGATTATACCCTTGATAGCGTTGAGATTAACCTTACCCACACCTGGGATAGCGATTTGGACATTACCCTGGTATCGCCAATGGGAACTTCCCTTGATCTTTCCAGCGACAATGGTGGTTCTGGAGACAACTACACAAACACCGTATTTATGGACGGAGCGCCTCTTATTACTACCGGTGCCGCCCCCTTTACAGGTACATTCCAGGCAGAAGGCGGAACCTTTGCCACTACTTTTGCGGGAGAACCAATCAACGGGAACTGGACCCTAAGCATCTGTGATGACACAGGAGGTGACAGTGGAACATTATTGAGCTATTGCATAAACTTCAGTGAAATACTCGTTGTGGGCAACCCACCTACCATTACCTGTCCCGGCGATATAACCATCAACAATACCGGAGGCCTCTGTAGTGGGGTAGCAAACTTTATAGGTATTGCCGATGACATTGAAGATGGAAACCTTAACGGATCCATCATCGCCACTCCCCCTAGTGGAAGTGCTTTTGCGGTCGGTGATACGATGGTAACACTTTCTGTAACCGATAGCGATGGCAACACGGCCACCTGTGACTTTATGGTCACCGTGCTGGATGCCGAAGATCCTGTGGCAGTTTGCCAAGATATAACAGTAGACCTTGACGCCTCCGGAATGGCAACAATTACCGCTGCAGATGTGGACAACGGTTCTACCGATAACTGTGCCATTGCCTCTATGAGCCTGGATGTTTCCTCGTTCGATTGCTCTATGACGGGTGCAAACACGGTGACCCTTACCGTTACCGACAACGCCGGTAATTCCTCAACCTGTACCTCTACCGTTACCGTTCAGGACGTTACCGCTCCGGTAATCACCTGTATTGGCGCACCGGGAACAGTAACAGATACTGCTTCTGACAGCCCGGCTCTTGCAATACCGGACAGCAACCCGGTAGGTGTGTCCACTACCATCACCATAGCAGATGATTTTGACATTACCGACCTTAACGTGAACCTTGACATTACCCATACTTGGGTAGGTGACCTTATCGTTACCCTGGAATCTCCTGCGGGTACCTCTGCCGTCCTTATCGACAGGATGGGAACCACCTCCGGTGGTGTGGGATGCTCTAGCAATGACCTGATGATCACTTTGGATGATGAGGCCACTTCACCTATAGAGGACGAATGCCAGCCTGGCCCGCCAGCTGCATCCGGCTCGTTTACTCCGAACAACCCATTGTCTGCCTTTGACGGCGAGAGCACTATGGGGGATTGGATCCTTACCATTTCCGACAATGCGGGTGGTGATACAGGAACCTTAAATACTTGGGGTCTTGAATACTCCTATGATGTTTCCGCTACGCCATTGAATGTTTACCTGGACGCGAACGGAATGGCCAGTATAGATCCGAACGACCTTATAAACACAGTTGACGAAGCTTGCGGCTATACAATTACCGCCGGTGGCGGTGGTGGTGGAACCATGGGATCACTTACAACTTTGTTTGCCACTAACAATGGAGGTTCTTCAGGTTGGGCAGTAATGTATGATGTTACTGTAGGTCCAAATGATATAGAAGTGACCGAAATAGATATTAATACCAGCGGAACTGTAGCATTTGACTTAGATCTTTATGTTCTTACAGGAACTTATGTAGGCAATGAGACCAACGCAGCTGCGTGGGGCGCTCCTGCTGCATCTGGTTCTGGTGTTGGTGCTGGTACAGATTTACCTAGTAATGTTGTTCTTGGGACTCCAGTTATGCTTTCGGCAAACACTACTTATGGTTTTGCGGTAGTAACAACAGGTGTAGGCCAATCTTATACCAACGGTACAGGTTGCCCAGGTAACCAATGCTACTCAAATAGTGATATCACAATAGATTTGGGATCGGCCGTTGCAGGACTTTTCTCTGGATCGGTATTCAGTCCACGCGTTTGGAACGGAACCATCCACTATACAATCGCTGGTTCAGATCTTGACTTTACGTGTGCCGACCTTGGCGAGAACCAAATAGAGGTTACCGTTACCGATGACAGCGGAAACGTTGATACCTGTATCGCTACTGTAAATGTGATAGACTTGATTGCACCAATTATCACTTGTGGACCAGAGCCAACAGTTTCTGAAACAGTTAGTGATAGTCCAAACCTTGCAATACCGGACAATGACCCAACTGGCGTTAATTCAACTATTACAATAACTGAAGACGTAACAATTGATGATCTTAATATCAATCTTGATGTTACACATACGTGGGTAGGTGATGTTACAACAACTATTACTTCACCTGCGGGAACTTCTGTTATAATTGTTGACCGCCCAGGTTATACAGGATCAGGATTTGGATGTAGCGGTGATGATATCCTTGCTACTCTTGACGACGCTGGTACTGGTGCAGTAGAAGACCAATGTGGAGCAGGCGTACCAACAATAGATGGTACTTTCACTCCTAACAACCCACTTGCTGCTTTCAATGGTGAGAGCACTATGGGTGATTGGACTATCACAATCTCTGATAGTGCAGGCGGTGATACTGGCACGCTTAACAGCTGGGGTATTACTTATTCTTATGCAAACACCAATACGGATATAGTGATAGAATTGGGTCCAGATGGAACAGCAATTATCGATCCTTATGACATCATTAACAGTATAGATGAGGCTTGTGGTATTGATACCGCAGCAGTTGATGTAAATGAAGTTAGTTGTGCAGACATAGGAACAACAATACTTGTTACTGTTTTTGTTAATGATACAAGTGGAAACACTGCCTCTTGTTCAGCAAATATTACAGTGGTAGATCTTTTACCACCAGTACTTACCTGCCCAGCAGACCAAACTGTTGATCCGGGAGCTGGTAACCTGTTCTACATCCTTCCAGATTACTTCGCTACTGGCGAGGCAACTGCGGATGACAACTGTACAGATCCTGTAACAATCACCACACAGGATCCTGCTCCGGGCACACCATTGCCTGATGGAACTTACACCATCACGATGACTGCTACTGACGAGTACGGAAATACTTCAACCTGTGATTTTGAACTAACCGTAGAGACTATCCTTGGTGTTGATTCAAATAACCTTGAAGCAGGTTTGGCGCTATACCCTAACCCAGCAGGCAACGTGGTTAACCTTGTGAACAGGACCAATATCTCTCTTGAGAAAATGATGATCTTTGACATAAACGGAAAACTGGTAAGCCAGACAGACCTTCGCACTATGCAAGGTGAGAAAGCGGTAGATGTTTCATCACTTGCTTCCGGAGTTTATATGGTACAGATTATTGGTGACAATGCAAGCACTGTGAAACGCTTGATTAAAGAGTAATTCTTTTCATAAATAATTAATTTAAAAAAGAAAGCCTTCCTATTAAAAATAGGGAGGCTTTTACTTTTTAATAAATTGAAGCTTTCCTAAACTTTCAAAAAGATTACTTTTAAAAACTAAAACAGAAGATATGTTACCTTGGCATCAATACCTGATAGGAATACTTTTCATACTTGCAGGAATGAATCATTTTCGAAAACCAAAACTATACGCGCGCATTCTGCCTCCATACATTCCTGCCCATAACGCGCTATGGTTATGTTGAGCGGGTTTGCAGAAATGATTAAATAATTTTTTCACTAAATCATTCAAGAAAGCTATCAGTCTTAGGCGGGTGGCTTTTTTTAATGCTTTTTACAACGTTTCACAATAAATTAAACAAAACCATTTTAACATAAAACATTAAAATAACCTCGTAAATGTGAATGTTTTCTTATATATTTATAATTCTAACTTTAAATATAATTAATTATGAAAAAAAATTATTTTGTAAGAACGTTCTTATCCTTCTTACTTTTCACAATGATTACAGTCAGTTCCTTTGCACAAGGTGACTGTAATGATCTTACCAGTCCAATAGAAACCCAAATTGGGCTTTCTGTGGAACCGGCTGGGTTTTTTGTTCGATCTGGATCTCAATTGGGTCGAATATTTAGGGATGCTATACCGAGTGCATGCCCATCAAAAGTATATCCTGGAATATTCAATGCAGGAACTACTTATAATTATACAGCTATCCGCTTTTATAACTCTGATATTGGCCCAACTTGCATAACTGTTAATTTTGACCCGAACAGCGGTGCAGCACCATGTACAACCAATGGTCATGCAATGATCTATCAAGGAGCAGGAGGCGTAAGCACTACTCCTTATGATCCTGCAAACCAAGGGACAAATTATTTGGGAGATGTAGGTTCTTCTGCCACCCAGCCATTCTCTGCAACTGTAGAACCTGGCTGGTTTGAAGTTGTTTTTACAAATACTTCTGCAGCAGCAAATTGCAGTATTCAATTTAGTTTTGCACCTAATGGCGGTGTCATTATGTGTGATATGCCTAGTGGTGGCGGCCCAGTAAATGTTTGCGGCACAGGCAACCCACAGCCTATTCCTGTGACAGGAACTGGTGGTTTTCCATGTGTTGGTGGCCCGACCACTTCACCTGCCAACGTTTCCGCGACTGGAACCATTGGAGCTGCAGCGGGGGATTATACCCTTGATAGCGTTGAGATTAACCTTAACCACACCTGGGATAGCGATTTGGACATTACCCTGGTATCGCCAATGGGAACTTCCCTTGATCTTTCCAGCGACAATGGTGGTAGTGGAGACAACTACACAAACACCGTGTTTATGGACGGAGCGCCTCTTATTACTACCGGTGCCGCCCCCTTTACAGGTACATTCCAGGCAGAAGGCGGAACCTTTGCCACTACTTTTGCGGGAGAACCAATCAACGGGAACTGGACCCTAAGCATCTGTGATGACACAGGAGGTGACAGTGGAACATTATTGAGCTATTGCATAAACTTCAGTGAAATACTCGTTGTGGGCAACCCACCTACCATTACCTGTCCCGGCGATATAACCATCAACAATACCGGAGGCCTCTGTAGTGGGGTAGCAAACTTTATAGGTATTGCCGAGGACATTGAGGATGGCAACATCTCTGGACGGATCATTATAGCCACTCCCCCTAGTGGAAGTGCTTTTGCGGTCGGTGATACGATGGTAACACTTTCTGTAACCGATAGCGATGGCAACACGGCCACCTGTGACTTTATGGTCACCGTGCTGGATGCCGAAGATCCTGTGGCAGTTTGCCAAGATATAACAGTAGACCTTGACGCCTCCGGAATGGCAACAATTACCGCTGCAGATGTGGACAACGGTTCTACCGATAACTGTGCCATTGCCTCTATGAGCCTGGATGTTTCCTCGTTCGATTGCTCTATGACGGGTGCAAACACGGTGACCCTTACCGTTACCGACACCGCCGGTAATTCCTCAACCTGTACCTCTACCGTTACCGTTCAGGACGTTACCGCGCCCGAAATATTCTGTATCGGCGGGATCGCGAACGTTTCGGAATCTGAGGATTTTGAGGCTGGCCTTCCTGCAGGATGGTCAACGGTAGTAAACACCGGTACTTGCGACTGGATAAACAGTGGGGATATGCCTACTGGTGATGATTTCCCAACCCTTGCAATGTTGTTTGACGACGACGATTGTGGGTCCGGTGCACCGGCCAGTAACGTAACACTTCTCTCTGCGGTATATGACCTTACGGGAGCTTCCAATGCAACGATGGGCTATGATGTGGCCTTCCAGGAGTCTGGCATACAGACCTTCACTGTTGAAGCATGGGATGGGGCCGCTTGGCAACAGATTGCTCTTTATGATGAGGACCTTGACCCGGACATCCAGACCGAATCCTTTGATGTTTCCGCGCTAGCAAATGCTGCGTTCCAGGTGCGATGGACCTTTGATGACAATAATGGAGAATGGGGCTGGGGAGCTGGTGTTGACAACTTCTTGTTAGAATATGAGGTTTCAGCCGGTGGCGGCCTTGACGTTTACCTTGATGCGAACGGAATGGCCAGTGTAGATCCGAACGATCTTGTTACGGGCGTCAACGAGGCCTGTGGCTATACAATTACCGCCGGTGGCGGTGGTGGTGGAACTATGGGATCACTTTCTACCCTATTTGCTTCCAACAATGGTGGATCAGCAGGATGGACTGTAATGTATGATCTTACCGTTGGACCGAACGACATTGAGGTTACCGACATCGATGTTAACATTGACGGAACGTCCGCCTTCAACCTTGATATGTATACCTTAGTGGGGACTTATGTAGGCAATGAGACCAACGCAGCTGCTTGGGGAGCTCCCGCAGCATCTGGCACAGGAACTGGTTTGGGCATCGATATGCCGAGCAACGCTGTTCTTGGAACACCTGTTACCTTAACCGCAAATACCACTTACGGTATTGCGATTGTAACTGACTCTGGTCAAAACTATACCAATGGTGATGGAAGCAACCAGAACTTTTCAAATGCTGATCTATCCGTATCATTGGGATCTGCCGTTGCAGGACTTTTCTCTGGATCGGTATTCAATCCACGCGTTTGGAACGGAACTATCAACTACATCGTAGGCGGTGGTGGTGGTGATCTTGACTTTACGTGTGCCGACCTTGGCGAGAACCAAATAGAGGTTACCGTTACCGATGACAGCGGAAACGTTGATACCTGTATCGCTACTGTAAATGTGATAGATAACACTCCTCCGGTACTAGTTTGTCAAGATGCTACAATTGAATTGGGTCCTGACGGTACAGCTACTGTTGATCCGAATGCACTGTTAGCTTCTATGCCAACAACCTATGAGGTGATGGTAATTGGTAGTGATAACCAATCCGGTAATGAAGGGTTTACTGACTTTACAGTAAACGTTACGGAAGCTGCCGCTGTTACCTTTGATTGGGATTATACCTCAAACGATGTTCCTGGTTTTGATAGCTTTGGATATTTATTGAACGGTACGTACACCCAACTGACAGATCCTTTGTTAGGAAACCAATCAGGAAGCGCTGCTGTTGCTGTTGCACCGGGCGATGTGTTTGGGTTCCGTTCTCAAACAGACGATAACGTATTTGGAAATAACGAAACCGTTATCAGCAACTTTATGCCAGGTTTCGACGGTCAGTTTGACCCGGCCAACTGGATGCTTACCTTGACTGAATCTGATGGGGATGCTTTCTTTACAGAAATTCCCGGTGGTCCGTTGTCCTTCGATGCTTGTGGAATAACAGTATTGGCTGTTGATGTACCTACAGTAAGTTGTGCAGATATAGGAACGCCTATTACAGTAACCGTATTTGCAAGTGACGCCAGTGGAAACACTGCATCTTGTACTTCAGTGATTACGGTTGTAGATCTTTTAGGTCCAGAACTTACCTGCCCGGCAGACCAAACGGTTGATCCGGGAGCTGGTAACCTGTTCTACATCCTTCCAGATTACTTCGCTACTGGCGAGGCAACTGCGGATGACAACTGTACAGATCCTGTAACAATCACCACACAGGATCCTGCTCCGGGCACCCCATTGCCTGATGGAACTTACACCATCACGATGACTGCCACTGACGAGTACGGAAATACTTCAACCTGTGATTTTGAACTAACCGTAGAGACTATCCTAGGTGTTGATTCAAATAACCTTGAAGCAGGTTTGGCGCTATACCCTAACCCAGCAGGCAACGTGGTTAACCTTGTGAACAGGACCAATATCTCTCTTGAGAAAATGATGATCTTTGACATAAACGGAAAACTGGTAAGCCAGACAGACCTTCGCACTATGCAAGGTGAGAAAGCGGTAGATGTTTCATCGCTTGCTTCCGGAGTTTATATGGTACAGATTATTGGTGACAATGCAAGCACTGTGAAACGCTTGATTAAAGAGTAATTCTTTTCATAAATAATTAATTTTAAAAAAGAAAGCCTTCCTATTAAAAATAGGGAGGCTTTCACTTTTTAATAAATTGAAGCTTTGCTAAACTTTCAAAAAGATTACTTTTAAAAACTAAAACAGAAGATATGTTACCTTGGCATCAATACCTGATAGGAATACTTTTCATACTTGCAGGAATGAATCATTTTCGAAAACCAAAACTATACGCGCGAATTATGCCTCCATACATTCCTGCCCATAACGCTATGGTTATGTTAAGCGGGTTTGCAGAAATGATTTTGGGTTTTATGATAATGAATAAAAACACACAAAGTGAAGCAGCTTTGGGAATTATAATTATGCTTGTGGTTTTTCTACCAGTCCATATTTATATGCTTCAAAATGAAAAAGCAGCAATGAAACTACCAAAATGGGCACTTATACTTAGGCTTCCGTTACAATTTGTATTAATGTATTGGGCTTATCTTTATATTTAATGGAGGAGAAAAATTAAGTAAAACAATTAGTTGAAAATTTCATTTAAAAGCTTTGCCAATCGTATACCTCCTTTTTGAAGTTGGGAGCGTACCGAATCCATATATTCATACATATAATTGTAGCTTAGCTTTTCGCCAATTTCTGTATGTGCATAAATATCTTCACAAAGTATGCGGCTTTCATACATCCAGTCAATAACGGTTCCTTTTTTAATGGCTTCCACTTGCTCTTTTGAAAGCACATCCGTATTTGTAGCCATTTCTGTATAAGACATGTCGTAAAAATCAATCATTTTATAATCCCAAACGGAATGTAGGTTTGTCCCATCATTAAACCAGCGCACCTGAAAATCATTGCCTCCTTTATCTTCCGCCAGACCAATATGCAATGGCTGATGCAAATCTCCCAGAAAATGAACCAGCATTTTTAAATGAAAAACCTTATCTGTCCTAGAAGCATTATCGTTCTTCAATACAGTTATACACTTTTGAATACCCTGAATTATATCGCCTTTATCACTCTTGGAGTGGGTTTCATATTTTTCACCAAACGGAAAATTTACATAATGCCAAGGCCTGTAATGGTCATACGCACGATCGCTTTTAATATCATCGCCATAGTATGCAACAAAGGCCAGGGAATGACCATCAAGTAATTTTGAGATTTGCTTTTCTGCTTTTTTGCTTAAATACTTTTCAGCAATTTCACCCACCACTCTGTGGCCTGTCTTTCCCCAATCTTCTGCGGCGGAAAGAACATTTGAAAGAATGGAAACCAATAAAATTATTATAAGCTTTTTCATGATGGCAATATTTTTATTTCGAACTTTTATAACCCGATTGGCAAAGATAGTACCGGAAATTCAAAATAGAACCAAAGGTTTTCAAATTATCAAACAAATCCCAATTTCATATTTATTTGAGTACATTTATGAAAAATTGTAACAGCAGAAACTTTTAAAGAAGGTTGAAAAAATAACAATATACTTTCGCTTTCGTTGTTAAAACATGTATTACAAACTTTAGTTTTTAAAACAAATAGATGAAACACACCTTTTCAATCTTTCTTCTTTTCTTCGGAATAATTGTCTATGCACAAGAAAAAAATTATAATTCCCAAGAATTAAGCATCACACCGTTGATAGATGGAACACTACTTGCGCCTGACGCAAATGGAAAATTACCATTGGCAATAATAATTGGCGGTAGTGGGCCTACTGACAGAAACGGAAACCAGCAAATGGTAGTCAACAATTCTTTAAAGTTTCTAGCTGAAGGACTTTATGATAAAGGAATTGCTACTTTCAGGTACGACAAAAGAATTGTAAAGCAAATGAAGCAGCGAACGATAGATGAAAAAAACATCCGTTTTGACAATTTTATAGATGACGCGGTTGCAATTCTTGAATATTTCAAAAAGGACACTAGATTTTCAAAAATATATATAATAGGTCATAGCCAAGGTTCACTTATTGGTATGGTTGCTGCTCAGGGCGGTGCGGATGGTTTTGTTTCCATAGCAGGAGCAGGACAGGAAATAGACGATGTAATTGTGGATCAGCTCGCCAAACAAGCTCCAGGACTGGTGGATAACGCGCGTACTTCCTTTGATGATCTTCGCGCCAATGGTGTGGCTTACAATTACAGTCCGGGACTAGCTTCTATTTTTAGAAAAGATATCCAGCCCTTTATTTACACCTGGATGCAATATGACCCCAAAGTAGAAATAACTAAACTTAATATTCCTGTTTTAATAATCAATGGTGATAAAGACACTCAAGTACAAGTTTCAGAGGCAGAATTGTTGAAAAATGCAAAACCAAATGCTGAATACGTAATCATTCCAAAAATGAATCACATTTTTAAAGAAATTGAAGGAAATGATTTGGAAAACAGTAAGTCCTACAATATATATAATCTTCCCGTCATGCCTGAATTGATTAATACCGTGGGTGATTTCATAAAAAAATAATTCAAATTAAAAAATAATTGTATTTTGCATCAAAACCATCAAAAATGCAAGACACAACCGCTGAAATCATAAAGGACACCACTCCCCTTTTTACCAATGACACCATCGTTTTTGGGATATTAATGATAGCCTTAGGCTTCATATTTTATACTTCATCGCGTGAGGATGGATTTTGGAAAAAATTCTACGGTGTTGTACCAGCGCTGTTTATGGCCTATTTTCTTCCTGCATTACTTACAACCGCAGGCGTTATTTCACCAGAATGGACTACAATTTCTGAAACTGGCGAAGCATCGGCCGGAAGCACAAGTCTGTATTATATGTCCAGTAGATATTTGCTGCCCGCCGCATTGGTGCTGATGACGTTAAGTATAGACCTGAAAGGAGTTTTTAATCTTGGTCCCAAAGCCCTTATAATGTTTTTAGCGGGAACTGCTGGAATTGTCATTGGTGGGCCCTTGGCCGTTTTAATTGTAGGAACCATACACCCCGCAGCCGTTGGCGGAGTGGGAGCTGATGCTGTTTGGCGAGGACTTTCTACTCTTGCAGGAAGCTGGATTGGTGGTGGCGCCAACCAAACTGCGATGTTGGAAATTTACGGATATAACCAAAAACTTTATGGCGGGATGGTTTTTGTAGATATAGTTGTAGCTAATATTTGGATGGCAATAATTCTCTTCGGAATTGGGAAATCTGCAAAAATTGACAAATGGCTTAAAGCTGATACTTCTGCTATTGAAAATTTAAAGGATAAGGTTTCAGATTATGCTAAAAAAGTGGATAGAAACCCAACATTAACAGATTTGATGATTCTTGCTGCAATTGCCTTTGGAACGGTCAGTTTTGCACATTTTGGAGCTGATTTATTAAGTGCTTTTTTCACATCGGTAGTAAATGGTATTCCAAAAGGCATAACTAGAAATATATTTACTTTTTTAGATTCCAGTTTCTTTTGGATGATAACCATAACTACAATCATAGGTGTACTACTTTCTTTTACTAAAGCAAAAACATATGAAGGTGCAGGCGCTAGCAAATTTGGAAGTGTTTTCATTTACATTTTGGTGGCGAGCATCGGGATGAAAATGGATTTGACTCTTATTTTTGACAACTTATGGCTTATTGTGATCGGGTTGGTTTGGATGGCCGTGCACGCTGGAATAATGATTTTGACAGCAAAAATGGTACGTGCCCCATACTTTTTCTTAGCAGTGGGAAGTCAAGCAAACGTTGGTGGAGCAGCATCTGCTCCTATCGTTGCATCTGCATTCCACCCTTCACTAGCAACTGTTGGTGTTCTTTTGGCAGTGTTTGGTTATGCCATTGGAACGGTGGGTGCTATTTTATGTACCGTTTTGATGCAATTAGCTTCAGTAGGATAAATTTTCAAAAATAATAGCCATATTTGCACCTTCGTAAATCGAAGCTATTTTTAGTATAGTTTTCTCTTTTAAACAATGACAGAATGCGCTATTTTCTTTCAATTACAGTTATATTTTTAAGCCTTATCAGCTGTTCTACAGATACCGAAATAATGACCCTTACTGGACAAGTTAAAGGCCTAAAAAAAGGAACATTGTTGCTTCAAAAATTTGAGGATACCATTTTAGTTACAGTGGATTCAATTATTGTGGACGGAAATTCAAATTTTTCCTTTTCTGAAAAAATTAGCAGCCCAGAAATTTACTATCTCTATGTTCGTTTAAAAGATGGAACATTACGTGATGATCGCATTACCTTTTTTGCTGAAAATGGCGAACTGAACATTAAAACCAATCTTAAAAACTTTGGAAGCGCAGCCGATGTAACAGGTTCTGAAAACGATAAAGCTTTTAAGGAGTACCTTAAACTGAAGAATCGATATGTGATTAAAAACTTGGGCTTGATAGAAGAAAGATTGAAACTGGGCAATAAAAATGTAGATTCATCACTAATGAAAATTGAGCAAAAACAGCGAGCGTTGGTTTCAAATAAATATTTAGCAACAATAAATTTTGCTATTAACCATAAAGACCAAGAAGTGGCACCTTATATAGTGCTAAGCGAGGTTTATGATTCTAACATCAAATATTTGGATACAGTCTACAACGCGCTGTCACCAAAAATAAAAGACTCCAAATACGGTAAAGAATTGGAGTCATTTATTATAAATCGTAAAAAAACGGATACTATTCTATAGTGCGTTTATTTTATCGATAAGTTTTCTGCCGCGGTCTTCAAGCTCAATTTTAACTGCGTTAAAATGTTTCTTTTTGTTTTCAACATCTTTTTGATTCACTTTTGTAATTAGTTCATCAAAAGTAGTAATTGCCTCATCTATAATTGCTTCGGCTTTTTTATTGTCTTTATCAGCATTGGTCAGTTCCCAAATGTATACTGCCTCAATAATATCGCCCAAAACATAGTTTAAGTCTTTTTTTAAATCTCTTACGTTTGCCATTTTATTCTTTATTAATTATTGCTTTTATTTATTCTTGGTAATTTTTTAAACCGGGCAAAGGTACGAACATTTAAGGAATGTACACTTCCAAAAAGCTTGCGGAATTTGTAATAAATTTTATTTCAGGTAATTGGGCTGGAATTAGGAAGGTTTCGCCTTTTTTTATTTTTTCTGAAAAATCATCGGTTTCAATTATGGCATTGCCTTCCAAGCACATATAGACAGTAAATGATGGGATTTCTTCCAAATCGCGAATGCAGTTTTGTGATAGAATAAGTTTATTTACTATAAAGAAGTCGGTAATTCCAATAGGAAAGGGAATGTTTTTCTCTTCTGAATAACTTAACTTGGTTTTGGAAGGACTGAAATCTATTGCTTCCAAAGCCAAATCGGTATGCAGTTGCCTCATTTGGCCGTTGGTGTCCGGCCTGTTCCAATCAAAAATTCTATAGGTTATATCTGAAGTCTGTTGAATTTCGGCAAGTAAAATTCCCGCTCCAATAGCGTGAATTGTTCCAGGATTTAAAATAAAAGCATCTCCCTTTTTTACTGGTTCAGAATTCAAAATTTCTGTAATTCTATTTTCAGATAGGGATTTCAAATATTTTTGTTGGTCCATCTCTTCATTGAAACCAAGAATAAGTCTTCCTCCTTTTTCTACATCAAGAATATACCACATTTCGGTTTTACCAAAAGAGTTGTGTCTTTTTTTTGCCAAAACATCATCTGGATGAACCTGAACGGAAAGATCTTCGTGAGCATCAATAAACTTGAATAGTAACGGAAAGGTATTTCCAAAATTTTTATAAACTTCCTCACCGACTAACTTTTCATTATAATTCTCCAATAACCAATTGATAGTTTTGCCTTTTAAAGGACCGTTGGCAATTTCTGAAATATTTTCAGCAACTCCAGAAATCTCCCAGCTTTCGCCAACTTTGCCTTTGGCTATTTTCTTTAATAATTTATTCAACTTAGTACCACCCCATACTTTATGTTTTAAGATGGGTTCAAATTTGAGTGGATATAAAGGGGAAATGGTAATCATCAGTGGCCGTTGTAAACAACAAAGTTACGAGGGGTTTCGTATAGTTTTATGGAGATATCAAATTTAGAATCTATTCGGGCTCTTATTTTGTTCCAAATTACCACTGAAATATTTTCAACAGTGGGGTTTAGGTTTTTAAATTCGGGAACCTCGATATTCAGGTTTTTATGATCAAAGGCATCCTCAATTTCTTCTTCAATAATTTGGCTTAAAATTTTCAGATCCATCAAAAAGCCAGTTTCAGAATCAATTTCGCCCGTAATACCTACTTCCAATTCATAATTGTGACCGTGGTAGTTTGGGTTGCTGCATTTACCAAAAACTTCAAAATTTTTTTCATCATTCCATTCTTTTTTGAAAAGACGATGTGCAGCGTTAAAATGTGCTTTTCTATAAACAGTAAGGCTCATACAAGTAAGTGTTGGTAAAATTTATCAAAAATAATTTTGAACCAGGCCGTATAAATTTCGGGGTTGGCTTGAATATCCTTTTTTACTTCTTCCAAATCCATCCACTTCCATGAGGCTACTTCATCTCTATTGATATTTGGAGTTCCTTCAAAATTTCCAATAAGAATATGGTCAAGTTCATGCTCTGTCAAACCATTATCAAAAGGTGCTTTATAGATGAAGGAAGTAGTTTCCTTTAAATCCGTCACAAAACCCATTTCTTCAAAAAGTCTTCTTTCTCCAGCTTCTACAGAAGATTCGCCTTGGCGCTGGTGACTGCAGCAAGTGTTGGTCCAAAGCCCAGGAGAATGGTATTTGTTTAATGCCCTTTGCTGCAACATTAGCTCATTTTTGCGATTAAATACAAAGATTGAAAATGCTCTATGAAGCACTCCTTTTTCATGTGCCTCTTGTTTTGGCATCAATCCCAATTGCTCGTCTTTTTCATTTACGAGGATAACTTGTTCTTCAATCATTTATAAACGCATTTTGGTTCAAAAGTACGAAAAGGGAAAGTGTTTTAAAAGCAAAAAGCGTTCAATAGCAAGTATTGAACGCTTTAAGATAACTTAATTTGGTTAATTTAATTCTTAATTATAAACATAGATCTTCTGTTAAGTTGATGCTCTTCGGCAGTACAAGGTACTCCGTTGGAACATTGATTAACAAGTTGTGACTCTCCATATCCTTTGGCTGTCAATCTATTGCGATCAATTCCTTTTTTAACCAACCATTCAAGAGTGGATTGTGCACGCCGTTCTGAAAGTGACATGTTATAACTGTCGCTACCTCTAGAATCTGTGTGCGATTCTATATGGATGATTAACTCTGGATACTCTCTCATTGCAGCAAGAATCTTAGCTAACTCAATTTCAGCATCTGGACGGATGTTTGACTTGTCAAAGTCAAAATAAATAGGCTGAAGGCTCAATTTGCAACCCAAGTCGTTTGGTGGGCAAGGGCCAATTCGCTTCAATGGAAGCGGCACATCAATGACTCCAGAAAGCACAGGTGTTTGGATTATTTTTTCATAAGGACTGTAACCTTCTTTGATTCCTCTTACTGTATATTGTGTTCCGCAATCAGCTATAAAACTGTAGGTTCCATCATTCTGCGCAGTAGTCTGACTAACTAATTGATTGTTTTCGTCTAGTAAAGTAACGTTGGCTCCAGGTAAAGGATCTTTAGTTTCTTCGTCAAATACTTTTCCATTAATGGTAATTGAACATATCTCCCTTACCAAATAGATATCGTCATCAATACTGCCTCTATCCCCTCCTCTGTTTGAAGAAACATATCCAATACGATCTTCTTCATTTATGATAAAGCCAAAATCATCTTGTGCACTGTTTGAGGGTGCTCCAAGGTTTGTGATTGTTCCTGGTTTTCCAGCTTCATCAAGTGGAGTCACAAATATATCATACCCTCCAAGGCCAGAGCGGCCATCACTTGAAAAATAGAGATTGTTTTTGTCGCTTATATAAGGAAACGATTCCCGTGCTGTTGTATTTATTTCTGGACCCAAATTTACTGGTGTCCCATAGTTATTATTACCAAGAATATCAACATACCAAAGATCAGACATTCCCATTGTTCCAGGCATATCAGAAGAAAAGTATAGTTTCTTTCCATCTGGGCTCAAAGCAGGATGAGCTACGGAATATTCTTTACTATTAAAAGGCAACTCAACTATATTAGTCCAATTGAAATCACCAGTTTTAGTAGCTTTATATAATTTTAAACGAATAGTTTTGTTTTTGTCTTTTCCTTTTTTTCCATCCAAGAAATTATTTCTGGTAAAATAAACGGTATTCCCATCTTTGGAAAATGCTGTAGATGATTCGTGATAAGCTGTGTTTATATCACCACCCAAACGCCTTGCATTACTGAGCTTGCCAGTGGCATCTTTATTGGCCATAAAAAGATCAAGAAAAGGTTGATCTGTCCATTCAGCAACTTTTTCCCCCTCAGTGTTTGAAGCTGAGGCAAATACAATCATATCTTTTCCGTAAAACGAAGCGCCAAAATCAGAATTTGAAGAGTTGACCCCTACTTTATCAAGTTCGAAATCTCTTTTCTTAAAAACGGTACTTTTTAAATAGTTAGGATCATTCTCAAATTTTTTGATTACCAATCCTGTTCCTCCTTTTGCTTTATAAGCATTTAGAAGTGCGTCAGACTCATTATATTTTCCAAGGCTTTTCAAAGATTGAGCGGCTCTGTAATAATATTCAGGTTCTGTTTGATCAGGAAATTGGGTTACAAGTTTTTGGTACCATTTCGCAGCATTTGTATAGTCACTATTATAATAGTAAGTATCTCCCAATTTCTTGAAAATTTCAGCGGATTCATATCCGTCTTCCACTACCTTCAAATAGATTTCACGAGCATCTATATAAGCAAACTTATCAAAATCTTTGTTTGCTTTTTTAATATCATTTTGCTGTGCAAAGGAATTTCCTGTGGTAAATACCACCAAGGCGAAAATAAATATGTTGCGTACTAATGTATTCATAGTCTTTATTTTTTAGAAGAATCTAGGAGTTAGCACTCGTTCTGGTTTGTTGAACAATTCAAAGCGAAGCATAACTTCATAAGAACCATCACTGTAAGCTTCAATATCTGTTGTTTGATAATCATAAGCAAAACCAATAAATATTTGGTCAGTAGCTTGAAATCCTACCAAACCACTCATGGCAGCACTCCATCTGTATGCGGCACCAAGGGTTACTTTATCATACATCAAGAAATTGGCAGATACGTCAGCCTGTAAAGGTGAACCACTTACCATCTTGAAAAGGGTTGCTGGTTTAAATTTTAAGTTATCGCTAAGATCAAACACATAACCTGCAATCAAGAAATAGTGCATACGCTCTGCTGCGGTCGTTTCAACCGTTGTGTTTGCGATGCTACTTTTATCAAAATGCTTTGTGGTCAAGAAGTTTGGAACCGAAAGTCCTGCATAGAACTTTTCGGTGTTATAATAAATACCAGCTCCAATTTGGGGTTGTAGCTTGTTGTCTATATTATTATCTTGAAAATAAGGATCGTTGGCATCATAGATATTCAGTTTAGAGAAATCAACATCTAGAATATCAAAACCCGCTTTTAAACCGAAAGAAAGTTTGGCAGTTTCAGAGGTATTGATGCTATAGGAATAATCTATATTAAAGTTGGTTTCAACCGAGGGTCCTATCCTGTCATTTACAACTGATAAGCCTAAACCCATATTATTGCCAACTGGTGAATTTACAGTGAAGGTACCTGTATTAGGTCTTCCGTCGCCAAAATTTACCCATTGGGTTCTATATAGTAAGCCAAAACTTAAGGCTTCACGGTTTCCCGCATATGCAGGATTTACCACTTGGGTATTGTACATATACTGTGTATATTGTGCATCCTGCTGCGCTTTACTTGAAAACGTGCCAAGTAAAATCAAAATTAGTAGTGTTAGATAACTGTGTTTCATAGTTATGTATTTTTAATCCTGGGAGGGAATTTCCTCCCAGGAATTTTTTTGATTTTCTATCTGTTAATATATAAATATCCGTTATAACTGTCCTTACCAGGATTATTATCTGTTTGGAAGGTTAGAATATAGAAGTAAGTACCTGTTGGTAATTCTTTGCTCTCTTGAACAGTTACACGTCCTTCAGAGATACCTCTAAACACATTCTGTTTTCCATCAGAACCGCCGTAACCATCAGTTTCAAAGACAAGTACTCCCCATCTGTTGAATATCTTCACGTTATTTGGTCCATAATTTTCAATTCCAACAATCTGGAAATAATCATTTAGTCCATCACCGTTTGGTGTAATACCATTGAATATTTCAAAGTTTACACCCAATACCTCTGGTAATATCACGGTAACTTCTCCGTCTGCCGACACTTCCGTACCGTCGATATCAACACCAGTTGCAGTGGCAAGGTTTACTACTTCGCCATTATCAATATCCTGTTGGGTTATTGTATAGGTAGCGGTAAAGGTTGTACTATCTGTTTCCCCTGGTTGCAATACTGCAATTGGTCCTCCCAATAGTTCAATGCCTGGTAATAGATCAGTAATTGTTATGTTATATAGAGTCACATTTCCAGTATTAGTTACTGCGAATGCGAAGGATATTGTTTCACCAACATCTGATGCACCATCCCCATTCTCATCGTTGAACTCACCTGTTTTCACTAAGGAAATTGAGGGGTTGTTCTCACAAAGAACTGTAATGGTTGGATCATTTTCTAGATAACTGTTATCATCAGATTGATCTGAAACCATATCGCCGTTTGGAGCAATACCTTCAGCAGTTGCCTGGTTCTCAATAAACCCTGTATCAACATCAGTCTGTGTAACTGTATATACCGCTGTAAATGTTGTTCCATCTTCCTGACCAGCATTTAGGCTGATTGGTCCTCCAACAACAGCAACCAATGGATCGGTTACTATTATATTGGTCAATGCAACGTTACCTATGTTTTTAACACTGAAGCTATATAATATTGTTTCACCAACATCAGCACAACCATTACCATTCTCATCTGCCGGTACACCTACTTTTATTAAAGCAATGGCAGGGTTTTGGCAAAGTTGAGTAATAGTTGGATCATCTTCCAATTCACTGTTATCGTCAGATAGATCGCTTACTGTTGTTCCAGAAGCATCGGTTCCTGAAGCAGTTGCTTGGTTTTCAACAAATCCAGCATCAATATCAGCTTGTGTGATTGTGTATGTTGCTGTAAACGATGTTCCGTCAGAAGCACCTGGGGCCAATGTGATTGGTCCTCCATTTACAGTTACCAAAGGATCTGTTACAGTTATATTTGATAGTGTAACGTTTCCAAGGTTGAATACTGTGAAGCTATAAGCTATAGTTTCACCTACATCAGCACAACCGTTTCCGTTTGTATCGTCAACAACACCAGTTTTAATAAGTGCTATTACAGGATTCTGACATAACTCTATTATTGTTGGATCATCTTCTAGTACACTACTCTCATCTGACAGGTCGCTTACCACGGTTGCATCAGGTGCAGTACCTTCTGCTGTAGCTTGGTTAATCACCTCGCCCGCATCTATATCAGCTTGAGTGATAGCATAAGTTCCTGTATATGTCCAAGTTTCAGTTACATCAAGTTCACCATCGCCGTCTGTATCACCAGTTGGACCGTTGATTGTTGCAATCATTGGATCTGTTACTGATACATTGCTTAAGCTCACATTGCCTTCATTGGTAACTGTGAAAGTGTAGCTGATAGTTTCATCAAGATCTGAACATTCATTTTGGTTCTCATCATTAAAGACGCCTGTTTTCACGATAGCAATAACTGGATTCTGACACAACTCTATTATTGTTGGATCATCTTCTAGTACACTACTCTCATCTGAAAGATCGCTTACCACGGTTGCATCAGGTGCAGTACCTTCTGCTGTAGCTTGATTAATTACCTCACCAGCATCAATATCATCCTGTGTGATAATATAGGTTCCTGTATAAATCCATATCTCAGTTACATCAAGTTCACCATCGCCGTCTGTATCACCAGTTGGACCGTTGATTGTTGCAATCATTGGATCTGTTACTGATACATTGTTCAAGCTCACATTGCCTTCATTGGTTACAGTGAAAGTGTAGCTGATAGTTTCATCTACGTCAGAACAGTCGTTTTGGTTCTCATCATTAAAGATACCTGTCTTAACAATCGCAATGGCAGGATTCTGACATAACTCTATAATTGTTGGATCATCTTCTAGTACACTACTCTCATCTGAAAGATCGCTTACCAGAGTACCCATAGGGTCTTTTCCTTTTACAGTTGCTTGATTTACTACTTCACCTGCATCAATATCATCTTGAGTAATAGCATAAATTCCCGTAAATATCCAAGTTTCAGTTACATCAAGCTCTCCATCGCCATCGGTATCACCAGTTGGTCCTGTGATTATAGCAATCATCGGATCAGTTACTTCAACAAAGCTTAAGCTTACATTTCCTTCATTGGTTACAGTGAATGTGTAAGTGATAGTTTCATCTACATCAGAACAGTCGTTTTGGTTCTCATCATTAAAGATACCAGTCTTAACAATCGCAATGGCAGGATTCTGACAAAGCTCTATAATTGTTGGATCATCTTCTAGTACACTACTCTCATCTGAAAGATCGCTTACTACTGTTGCATCTGGTGCAGTACCTTCTGCTATAGCTTGGTTTTTCACAAATCCAAGATCAATATCAACCTGAGTGATAGCATACGTTCCGGTATAAACCCAAGTTTCTGTAACATCAAGTTCCCCATCGCCATCTGTATCACCAGTTGGACCGGTAATGGTAGCGATTAATGGATCAGTTACGGTTACGTTGTTCAAACTTACGTTACCTTCATTAGTTACAGTGAAAGTAAAAGTTATTGTCTCATCTACATCTGAACAGTCATTCTGGTTCTCATCGTTGAACACGCCTGTCTTAACTATCGCAATTGCTGGGTTCTGGCAAAGATCAATAACAGTCGCATCATCAGTGGTAGTAGTTGATCCTGAAAGATCGCTTACCGTACTCTGATCCGGTGCTGTACCTGTAGCCGTAGCTTGGTTAACAACTTCCCCAGCATCTATATCGCCCTGCGTAATCATATAAGTTCCTGTGTAAATCCAAGTCTCTGTTACGTCAAGTTCTCCATCACCGTCAGTGTCGCCACTATCTGGTCCTGCTATCGGTCCACCTAATAGTGGATCATCAACCACAATATTGGTTAAGCTCACGTTACCCTCGTTGGTGACAGTGAATGTATAACTAATAGTCTCATCAACATCAGAACAGTTATTTCCGTTTTCGTCATTGAAGATTCCAACTTTTACGATCGCGATGGCTGGGTTCTGGCATAGCTCAACAACCGTAGCGTCGTCATTGCCAACCTCAGTCCCTGAAAGATCACTTACCATACTCTGGTCCGGTGCTGTTCCTGTAGCCGTAGCTTGGTTAACAACTTCGCCATTATCAATATCATCCTGTGTGATGGTATACGAGGTAGCGGTGTAGATCCAAGTCTCGGTCACATCAAGTTCACCGTCATTGTCGGTATCACCTCCCTGGAACACGATGTCCACTACCGGGTTCGGTGCCTGTAACAATGGATCGGTTACGTAATGTCAGATAGACTCACGTTTCCTTGATTCGTTACCGTGAATGTATAGGTAATGGTATCGATGCCCGCATCGGCACACTGGTTGCCGTCTACATCATTGAATACGCCGGTCTTAACAATCGCGATAACTGGGTTCTGGCATAGCTCAACAACCGTTGCGTCGTCATTGCCAACCTCAGTCCCTGAAAGATCACTTACCATACTCTGGTCCGGTGCTGTTCCTGTAGCCGTAGCTTGGTTAACAACTTCGCCATTATCAATATCATCCTGTGTGATGGTATACGATGTAGCGGTGTAGATCCAGAGTTTCGGTCACATCAAGTTCACCGTCATTGTCGGTATCACCTCCCTGGAACACGATGTCCACTACCGGGTTTGGTGCTTGTAACAATGGGTCGGTAACGGTACTATGTTAGATAGACTCACGTTTCCTTGTTGGTTACTGTGAACGTATAGGTAATAGTATCGATTCCTGCATCGGCACACTGGTTGCCATCAACATCGTTGAAAACACCTGTTTTAACGATTGCGATAACTGGGTTCTGGCATAGCTCAACAACCGTTGCGTCGTCATTGCCAACCTCAGTCCCTGAAAGATCACTTACCATACTCTGGTCCGGTGCTGTTCCTGTAGCCGTAGCTTGGTTAACAACTTCGCCATTATCAATATCATCCTGTGTGATGGTATACGATGTAGCGGTGTACGTCCAGATTTCGGTTACATCAAGTTCACCGTCATTGTCGGTATCACCTCCCTGGAACACGATGTCCACTACCGGGTTTGGTGCTTGTAATAATGGGTCAGTAACTACTATGTTTGATAGGCTCACGTTTCCTTCGTTGGTCACTGTGAACGTATAGGTAATGGTATCGATTCCTGCATCAGCACACTGGTTACCATCAACATCGTTGAAAACACCTGTTTTTACGATTGCGATAACTGGGTTCTGACAGAGCTCGATTACCGTTGCATCATCATTGTCAACCTGAGTTCCAGATTGATCTTCTACATCGTCACCCGATGGTGGTGTTCCAACAGCAGTTGCCTGGTTGGTCACGCTTCCTGTGTCTATATCATCTTGTGTGATGGTATAAGAGGTAGCAGTGTAAATCCAAGTTTCGGTTACATCAAGTTCACCGTCATTGTCGGTATCACCTCCCTGGAACACGATGTCCACTACCGGGTTTGGTGCTTGTAATAATGGGTCAGTAACTACTATGTTTGATAGGCTCACGTTTCCTTCGTTGGTCACTGTGAACGTATAGGTAATGGTATCGATTCCTGCATCAGCACACTGGTTACCATCAACATCGTTGAAAACACCTGTTTTTACGATTGCGATAACTGGGTTCTGACAGAGCTCAACAACCGTTGCGTCGTCATTGCCAACCTCAGTCCCTGAAAGATCATTTACACGTCACTCTGGTCCGGTGCTGTTCCTGTAGCCGTAGCTTGGTTAACAACTTCGCCATTATCAATATCATCCTGTGTGATGGTATACGATGTAGCGGTGTACGTCCAAGATTTCGGTTACATCAAGTTCACCGTCATTATCGGTATCACCTCCCTGGAACACGATGTCCACTACCGGGTTTGGTGCTTGTAATAATGGGTCAGTAACTACTATGTTTGATAGGCTCACGTTTCCTTCGTTGGTCACTGTGAACGTATAGGTAATGGTATCGATTCCTGCATCAGCACACTGGTTACCATCAACATCGTTGAAAACACCTGTTTTTACGATTGCGATAACTGGGTTCTGACAGAGCTCGATTACCGTTGCATCATCATTGTCAACCTGAGTTCCAGATTGATCTTCTACATCGTCACCCGATGGTGGTGTTCCAACAGCAGTTGCCTGGTTGGTCACGCTTCCTGTGTCTATATCATCTTGTGTGATGGTATACGAGGTAGCAGTGTAAATCCAAGTCTCTGTTACATCTAGTTCGCCGTCATTATCGGTATCACCTCCCTGGAACACGATGTCCACTACCGGGTTTGGTGCTTGTAATAATGGGTCAGTAACTACTATGTTTGATAGGCTTACGTTTCCTTCGTTGGTCACTGTGAACGTATAGGTAATGGTATCGATTCCTGCATCAGCACACTGGTTACCATCAACATCGTTGAAAACACCTGTTTTTACGATTGCGATAACTGGGTTCTGACATAGCTCAACAACCGTAGCGTCGTCATTGCCAACCTCAGTCCCTGAAAGATCACTCTACACGTACTCTGGTCCGGTGCTGTTCCTGTAGCCGTAGCTTGGTTAACAACTTCGCCATTATCTATATCATCCTGTGTGATGGTATACGAGGTAGCGGTGTAGATCCAAGTCTCGGTCACATCAAGTTCACCGTCATTGTCGGTATCACCTCCCTGGAACACGATGTCCACTACCGGGTTCGGTGCCTGTAACAATGGATCGGTTACGGTAATGTCAGATAGACTCACGTTTCCTTGATTCGTTACCGTGAATGTATAGGTAATGGTATCGATGCCCGCATCGGCACACTGGTTGCCGTCTACATCATTGAATACGCCGGTCTTAACGATCGCGATGGCAGGAGTACTACAGATGGTGATGACCGTCGGGTCGTTTTCGGTATAGCTGTCGTCATCGGAGATGTCAGTTACGTCCGGACCGCTCGGTGGCGTCCCCACAGCTTGAGCGCTGTTGGAGAACATTCCCGCGTCGATGTCGGCCTGGGTAACGGTATAGGTAGCGGTGAAGGTACCCGTATCCTCGGCTCCAGGAGCTAGGCTGGGTATCGGACCGCCAACTACGGTCACGCCCGCAACAAGGTCGTTGACCATAACGTTGGTAAGGGTAACATTTCCTGTGTTCTTAACCTTAAAGGTATAACTGATCATTTGGCCAGCGGTTACCGTCGAACAGCCCGTGGTAGGATCTACCGGCAGGGTCGATTCTTTTATAAGGGCGATGCTCGCACTGGTACAGATGGTGATGACCGTCGGGTCGTTTTCGGTATAGCTGTCGTCATCGGAGATGTCAGTTACGTCCGGACCGCTCGGTGGCGTCCCCACAGCTTGAGCGCTGTTGGAGAACATTCCCGCGTCGATGTCGGCCTGGGTAACGGTATAGGTAGCGGTGAAGGTACCCGTATCCTCGGCTCCAGGAGCTAGGCTGGGTATCGGACCGCCAACTACGGTCACGCCCGCAACAAGGTCGTTGACCATAACGTTGGTAAGGGTAACATTTCCTGTGTTCTTAACCTTAAAGGTATAACTGATCATTTGGCCAGCGGTTACCGTCGAACAGCCCGTGGTAGGATCTACCGGCAGGGTCGATTCTTTTATAAGGGCGATGCTCGCACTGGTACAGATGGTGATGACCGTCGGGTCGTTTTCGGTATAGCTGTCGTCATCGGAGATGTCAGTTACGTCCGGACCGCTCGGTGGCGTCCCCACAGCTTGAGCGCTGTTGGAGAACATTCCCGCGTCGATGTCGGCCTGGGTAACGGTATAGGTAGCGGTGAAGGTACCCGTATCCTCGGCTCCAGGAGCTAGGCTGGGTATCGGACCGCCAACTACGGTCACGCCCGCAACAAGGTCGTTGACCATAACGTTGGTAAGGGTAACATTTCCTGTGTTCTTAACCTTAAAGGTATAACTGATCATTTGGCCAGCGGTTACCGTCGAACAGCCCGTGGTAGGATCTACCGGCAGGGTCGATTCTTTTATAAGGGCGATGCTCGCACTGGTACAGATGGTGATGACCGTCGGGTCGTTTTCGGTATAGCTGTCGTCATCGGAGATGTCAGTTACGTCCGGACCGCTCGGTGGCGTCCCCACAGCTTGAGCGCTGTTGGAGAACATTCCCGCGTCGATGTCGGCCTGGGTAACGGTATAGGTAGCGGTGAAGGTACCCGTATCCTCGGCTCCAGGAGCTAGGCTGGGTATCGGACCGCCAACTACGGTCACGCCCGCAACAAGGTCGTTGACCATAACGTTGGTAAGGGTAACATTTCCTGTGTTCTTAACCTTAAAGGTATAACTGATCATTTGGCCAGCGGTTACCGTCGAACAGCCCGTGGTAGGATCTACCGGCAGGGTCGATTCTTTTATAAGGGCGATGTTTGGAGTGCGGCAGATTAATACAGTAACTGTATTACTAGTATCATCCCTATGACCCAAAGCTGTATCACCATCCACGGTTGCAGTATTTACTACTGAACCAAAATCTATATCAGGCTGTGTAATAGTATATGATGCATTGTATGTCCACACTTCACCTACATTTAGGATTCCATCTATATTTATGTCTCCCATAGCAGGTCCGGCAATTACACCACCAAGCTTAGTATCGTTTACAATAACATTAGTGATATCAACATCACCTTCATTAGTTACCACAAATTTATAATCAATAGTATCATCAATTTCAAAATTAATACAATCTCCAGTTGCGCTCACGCTAGATTTCACAATGGAAATTTCAGCATTTTGGCAAAGATTTACCGTAACCGAGTCAGAATCTGAAACTGGGTAAGGGATAGTCGCTAATACTTGTCCATTTATCGTGGCAGTATTTTGAACTTGTCCATTTATAATATCTTGTTGAGTTACTATGTAGGAAGCAGTATAAACCCAAGTTTCACCTGCATCTAAAACTCCTGAATTTGATGTATCTCCACTAACAGGGCCAGGAAGTGGATTGTTAGTTGGGTCAATTAATGGATCTCTTAGTTCAACATTACTTATAGGTGCATTTCCTACTGGATTTGACACATTAAATGTATATGTAATAGATTGACCGGGTGCTACTGGCGTACATCCTTGAGGATTGTTTGGACTTGCTATCTTTTCAAGTATAATAGTACAGTTGTTTATCGTTACCAGGAAGCTGTTTTCTGCAGAACAGTTCGGCGTGGTGCCAGTTTCTGCGTATACATAGATTGTCTGGGTTGCATTTATTACTGTGCCAACCGCAATAGGGTCTTGTCCATTTGGACTTCCATAATATGCACCGTTGGTCAAGGCAGGCAATGTATAGCTATCGCAAGCGGTTACATCATCTGGATCGTCAACTAATGGCGTATCGTTTATCGTTACAACAAAACTGTTTTCTGCAGAACAGTTCGGCGTGGTGCCAGTTTCTGCGTATACATAGATTGTCTGGGTTGCATTTATTACTGTGCCAACCGCAATAGGGTCTTGTCCATTTGGACTTCCATAATATGCACCGTTGGTCAAGGCAGGCAATGTATAGCTATCGCAAGCGGTTACATCATCTGGATCGTCAACTAATGGCGTATCGTTTATCGTTACAACAAAACTGTTTTCTGCAGAACAGTTCGGCGTGGTGCCAGTTTCTGCGTATACATAGATTGTCTGGGTTGCATTTATTACTGTGCCAACCGCAATAGGGTCTTGTCCATTTGGACTTCCATAATATGCACCGTTGGTCAAGGCAGGCAATGTATAGCTATCGCAAGCGGTTACATCATCTGGATCGTCAACTAATGGCGTATCGTTTATCGTTACAACAAAACTGTTTTCTGCAGAACAGTTCGGCGTGGTGCCAGTTTCTGCGTATACATAGATTGTCTGGGTTGCATTTATTACTGTGCCAACCGCAATAGGGTCTTGTCCATTTGGACTTCCATAATATGCACCGTTGGTCAAGGCAGGCAATGTATAGCTATCGCAAGCGGTTACATCATCTGGATCGTCAACTAATGGCGTATCGTTTATCGTTACAACAAAACTGTTTTCTGCAGAACAGTTCGGCGTGGTGCCAGTTTCTGCGTATACATAGATTGTCTGGGTTGCATTTATTACTGTGCCAACCGCAATAGGGTCTTGTCCATTTGGACTTCCATAATATGCACCGTTGGTCAAGGCAGGCAACGTATAGCTATCGCAAGCGGTTACATCATCTGGATCGTCAACTAATGGCGTATCGTTTATCGTTACAACAAAACTGTTTTCTGCAGAACAGTTCGGCGTGGTGCCAGTTTCTGCGTATACATAGATTGTCTGGGTTGCATTTATTACTGTGCCAACCGCAATAGGGTCTTGTCCATTTGGACTTCCATAATATGCACCGTTGGTCAAGGCAGGCAATGTATAGCTATCGCAAGCGGTTACATCATCTGGATCGTCAACTAATGGCGTATCGTTTATCGTTACAACAAAACTGTTTTCTGCAGAACAGTTCGGCGTGGTGCCAGTTTCTGCGTATACATAGATTGTCTGGGTTGCATTTATTACTGTGCCAACCGCAATAGGGTCTTGTCCATTTGGACTTCCATAATATGCACCGTTGGTCAAGGCAGGCAATGTATAGCTATCGCAAGCGGTTACATCATCTGGATCGTCAACTAATGGCGTATCGTTTATCGTTACAACAAAACTGTTTTCTGCAGAACAGTTCGGCGTGGTGCCAGTTTCTGCGTATACATAGATTGTCTGGGTTGCATTTATTACTGTGCCAACCGCAATAGGGTCTTGTCCATTTGGACTTCCATAATATGCACCGTTGGTCAAGGCAGGCAACGTATAGCTATCGCAAGCGGTTACATCATCTGGATCGTCAACTAATGGCGTATCGTTTATCGTTACAACAAAACTGTTTTCTGCAGAACAGTTCGGCGTGGTGCCAGTTTCTGCGTATACATAGATTGTCTGGGTTGCATTTATTACTGTGCCAACCGCAATAGGGTCTTGTCCATTTGGACTTCCATAATATGCACCGTTGGTCAAGGCAGGCAACGTATAGCTATCGCAAGCGGTTACATCATCTGGATCGTCAACAACTACAGGAGCTGATTGAGTAATAACAACAGTTTCCTGAGTAGTACAAGTACCATCATTAACAGTTACATTATAAGTACCAGCCGTTAGACCAGATTGATCTTGCGAACTTGGGTTTAATCCACTTCCGTCGTTAGTAGTCCATGTATATGTATATGAAGATGACCCACCTGTAACAGATAAATCAATAGAACCATTATTCCCACCAAAACAAGTTACATTTTGTTGTGTATAACTTGAATCTAAGTCTGTATTTGTTAGAGTAAGTTTTCTCGATGGAGAGGTACAATTCACATTTGGATCTGAGTTAAGATAAAACGCGTACCAAACACCCGGAGTTGTTACTGTCGGGTTATTAGCCAACGGATTACTTAAATCTGCATTAGCAGACCATTTAAGTATAGCACCCGATGGAGTAGGTGAAGTAACAAAAGTATCAAGCTGTACCTGTGTTGGCTCACAATACGTTTTTTCAGTTAAAGATAATACAGGTGCATTTGCATAACCTTCAACAGACAATCTTAAACCATCAACTAAAACAACAGATCTTCCTGGGTTACCAGTTTTATAAAAAACTTCAACAGATGTTGCATTATTTCCAGATCTAAAGGTTATACATCTATTTTCCCAATATGGATTTATTTCAGTCCATCCTCCTGGGTTTTGATTTCCTCCATTTCCGCTTGTTGCAAAAGAAAGTCTTGAAGGAAAATCATTATTTGTATGTTGCACAAGATCATTTTCATCATAAGTAAGAGGATCACTAATTTGAACAGCACCATTTCTTACACCAAAATCCAAATTTGGATCATATTCAATTATGGAACCACCCTGATTATTATTGTTTACTGTATTATAACGAGGTATAACAGCAATTTCAAAACATACTGTGTATACTGTATTTGGGTTAACTGATAAAGTTTGGCGAATGGCCTCATTTTGAAATGAAAATATTGCAAAGCCACCTCCATCAAATGTAGAGGGCTCAATGATACCTGGATAAACTGAGTTAGCATTTGTTTGTGAATAGGATATATATTGTCCTTCAGACCAATCTACCGTACCATCATCTTGCCAACAAGTATATCTAGCATCAGCTTGATACTGTCCATTTGTTCCACCAACTGCAGTACGAAATGTTCCACCATTTACGTCACTCTTTTCAAAAGACCCACAAGTAATTAAATTACAAGCTCCTACGAGATTGCCTTTATTACTGTTATTGAAAGCTTCAGCTTTAGATCTAGAACGAAACGTTGCATTATATTGTGCAGCTTTTTTATCTAGAGCAGCATTATATTGATCCAAATACTCTTGAGTATAAGGTAATATCACTTCTTCCCCATCCGCAGAACCTTTAACTTGAGAATATCCTTGGCTACTCAAGCAAGATATTAAAATGAGACCTATTAAAAACCTCTTATCAGAAGTAAATAATTTAGTAATTATTTTAAACATAAGTTAGAATTTTATTAATAACGATATCTTTTGATTATGCAATAATTGAACATTTCACCTCAATTAATTTTCAAATATACAGCGGAAAAAGTGTTAAGAAATTACCCACAAACAAGTATTAGCTGAACTGTAAAGAATAGTCGGCAAACGACATAAATTGTATGAAAAAGGGATTGTTTTTGTAGGAAAAATACATACGTGTTAGTACGTATATATACTGTATATAAGGTTTTTAAAGGCTTCATGGGTAAGAATAAGTCTAAGCTGTTAGTCTATCTGTTATTTAAAAAAATGTGCTTTAAGTCAAATAATCTCGCTATAAAAAGAGGGAATATTAATATCTCTCAAGAGTTTTTCGAGAAAAAAAAAGTCAATAAAATTCAATAAAAAACTTAATATTTATTTTAGGCTCCACATCAGTTTATTACTTCAATAACAAACTTTATCTTTGCTCCTTTATTTAGAAAAACAAATGTCTTTAACAAAAGAAATTAAACGCAGAAGAACTTTTGGAATCATTAGTCACCCTGATGCCGGTAAAACCACTTTGACCGAAAAATTATTATTATTTGGTGGCGCAATTCAAGAAGCTGGTGCTGTAAAAAGCAATAAAATTAAGAAAGGCGCCACTAGCGATTTTATGGAAATAGAGCGCCAACGTGGAATTTCCGTTTCTACTTCCGTTTTAGCTTTTGAATATGAAGGAATAAAAATCAATATTCTTGACACCCCTGGTCACAAGGATTTTGCCGAGGATACTTTCAGAACACTTACAGCAGTTGATAGTGTTATAGTTGTAATTGACGTAGCTAAAGGGGTAGAAGAACAAACCGAGAAATTGGTTGAAGTTTGCCGTATGCGAAACATCCCAATGATAGTTTTTATCAATAAAATGGACCGCGAAGGAAAGGATGCCTTTGAACTATTAGATGAAATTGAGCAAAAGCTCAATCTTCGTGTTACGCCCTTAAGTTTCCCAATCGGGATGGGTTATGATTTTAAGGGCATATATAATGTGTGGGAAAAAAACGTAAACCTTTTTAGCGGTGATAGCAGAAAAAACATCGAGGAAACTATTGAGATTGAAGATGTAAGCAGCACTGAACTTGAAAAACTTATTGGAGATAAAGCTGCTAAAACACTTCGTGAAGAATTGGAATTGGTGTATGAAGTGTACCCTGATTTTGATCGTAAAGAATATTTAGAGGGAAAACTGCAACCAGTATTTTTTGGTTCTGCTTTGAACAATTTTGGTGTTAGGGAATTACTGGATTGTTTTGTCGAGATAGCCCCTGCTCCACGCCCTAAGGAAAGCAGCACACGTTTGGTGAAACCCGATGAAAAGGAATTCTCGGGTTTTGTTTTTAAAATTCACGCAAATATGGACCCCAAACACCGCGACCGTTTGGCCTTTGTAAAAATTGTATCTGGAGCTTTTGAAAGGAATTCACCTTATTTACATGTTCGCCAAGGGAAAAAACTGAAATTCAGCAGTCCAAATGCTTTCTTTGCCGAAAAGAAACAGATTGTTGACATTTCATATCCGGGCGATATTGTTGGTCTTCACGACACTGGAAACTTTAAGATTGGCGACACACTTACCGAAGGCGAAGAAATGCGCTATAAAGGAATACCAAGCTTTTCTCCAGAACACTTTAAATATATCAACAATGCTGATCCCATGAAGAGCAAACAGCTTGAAAAGGGCATTGACCAATTGATGGACGAAGGTGTAGCGCAGCTTTTCACTTTAGAGTTAAATAACAGAAAGGTAATCGGTACCGTTGGGGCGCTTCAGTTTGAAGTAATCCAATACCGTTTGGAACACGAATATGGAGCTAAATGTAGCTATGAAAACCTAAACGTTCATAAAGCATTCTGGGTAGAACCTAAAGATGCTAAAAGCGCTGAGTTTGCAGATTTCAAAAGAGTAAAAGCAAAATTTTTAGCAAGGGATAAACAAGGCCAACTGGTGTTTTTTGCCGATTCGGCCTTTACATTTCAAATGACACAATCAAAATATCCAAATATAAAACTTCATCTTGTGAGTGAATTTGAAAAGGCAGGAAGTGGGAAAAAGTAAACGCGTTAGACTTTAAGAAAAAAAACTCTTTCTTCATACATACTTCTTTTCATTTTACTCAAAGGCAATAAATATATCAATACCCATAACAAAAAAAAATCCAGCTTTTCAGCTGGATTTTTTTGTTATGCTTCGCCTGTTGGGCCGAAGTTTAAAGGAATAGGCGGTTGTTCATAATCCTTTATTTCGCCGTGGGCGTTTTCAAATCTTTTCACATTGTCATTCAATGCCTTTAAAAATCTTTTTGCGTGCTGTGGGGTCAAGATAATTCTAGACTTCACTTTGCTTTTTGGGATTCCGGGCATAATGGTTACAAAATCCACAACAAATTCAGAAACCGAATGGTTGATGATGGCCAAGTTACTGTAAATACCTTGTGCCACACTTTCATCCAGTTGAATGTTTATCTGTCCTTGTTTGGGTTGTTCTTTTTTTTGATCTGCCATAATATGATTGGTCTTCGGCACCGCTCAGACCAAAGTCATTGAGCGGAGTCGAAATGACCTTTTTTAATTATAATTCACTTCTTGCTTTGCGCGGTTCATTTCCTCAAGCTCTTCTTTTGAACCTACAATTATAGTATCATATCTACGCATACCTGTTCCGGCTGGTATTTTATGTCCTACAATTACGTTCTCTTTCAAGCCTTCCAAGGTATCAACTTTACCGGCAACTGCCGCTTCGTTTAATACTTTGGTAGTTTCCTGGAAGGAAGCTGCAGAGATGAATGATTTGGTCTGTAACGACGCTCTCGTAATACCTTGTAGTACAGGAGTTGCCGTTGCATTAACTGCATCGCGTGCTTCTGCAAGTACTTTATCGTTTCTTCTCAATAAAGAATTTTCATCGCGAAGTTCACGTGAGGTTAGGATTTGTCCTTCCTTCAAGTTTTCAGAATCACCAGCATTTGTAACAACTTTCATTCCGAAAATCTTATCATTTTCTTCGATGAAATCGTCTTTATGAGCCAATTGGTCTTCAAGGAAAGTAGTATCTCCTGGATCTTCAATTCGAACCTTACGCATCATTTGACGAACAACAACTTCAAAGTGCTTGTCGTTGATCTTCACCCCTTGCAGACGGTAAACCTCTTGAACTTCGTTCACAAGATATTGCTGTACTGCTGAAGGGCCTTTAATACGTAGTATATCTTCTGGCGTGATAGAACCATCAGAAAGTGGCATACCAGCTCGAACGTAATCGTTTTCCTGAACTAAGATTTGGTTACTCAATTTTACCAAATACTTTTTCACTTCGCCCAATTTGGACTCAACGATAATTTCGCGGTTACCACGCTTAATTTTTCCGAAGGAAATTACACCATCAATCTCGCTAACTACCGCAGGGTTTGAAGGGTTACGTGCTTCAAAAAGTTCGGTAACACGTGGAAGACCTCCTGTAATATCACCCGCTTTTGCAGATTTACGTGGAATTTTCACCAGCACTTTACCAATCTTAATTTTATCGCCGTCGTCCACCATCAAGTGAGCGCCAACAGGTAAGTTATAGCTACGGATAACTTCATCTTTCTTCCCTAAAATCTGAAGGGTTGGAATACGTTTTTTATCTCTAGATTCAGAAATTACTTTTTCCTGGAAACCAGTTTGTTCATCAATTTCAACCTGATAGGTTAAACCTTGAACAATATTTTCGTATTTAATCTTACCAGCAAATTCTGAAATAATTACACCGTTATATGGATCCCAAGAACAAACTACGTCACCAGCATTCAAGCTATCGCCATCTTTCACATACAGTGTTGAACCGTAAGGAATGTTGTTGGTGCTAAGTGTGATTCCTGTTTTCTTGTCTACAAGTTTAATTTCTGAAGTACGGGAAATAACAATATCAACCGTTTTACCTTGGCTGTCTTCACCTTTAACGGTCTTAAGATCTTCGATCTCTGCTTTACCGTCAAATCTAACAACCAATTTGTTTTCTTCGGAAATGTTCCCTGCAATACCTCCCACGTGGAATGTACGAAGTGTAAGCTGCGTACCAGGTTCTCCAATGGATTGAGCGGCAACAACACCCACAGCTTCACCACGTTGTACCATTTTATTGGTAGCAAGGTTACGACCGTAGCATTGGGAACAGATTCCCTGTTTAGCTTCACAGGTAAGTGCGGAACGAACTTCTACAGATTCTAAAGGAGATTTTTCAATAGCATCAGCAACTTCTTCAGTAATATGATCGCCAGAAGAAACCATTAATTCTTTGGTAAGTGGGTTTACAACATCATTAAGAGCAGTACGCCCAACAATCCTTGCTGATAATGATTCAACTACTTCTTCGTTTTTCTTCAAGGCCGAAACCTCAATTCCGCGAAGTGTGTAACAATCTTCTATATTAATAATAACATCCTGTGAAACATCCACCAAACGACGTGTTAGGTAACCTGCATCTGCTGTTTTAAGAGCGGTATCCGCAAGACCTTTACGCGCACCGTGAGTAGAGATAAAGTATTCAAGAATTGAAAGACCTTCCTTAAAGTTAGAAAGAATTGGGTTTTCAATAATTTCACCTCCACCAGAGTTTGACTTTTTTGGTTTCGCCATCAATCCACGCATACCTGTTAACTGACGGATTTGTTCCTTAGAACCCCTCGCACCAGAGTCAAGCATCATATACACAGAGTTGAAACCTTGCTGATCTTCGCGAATACGTTTCATAGAAAGCTCGGTAAGTTCAGCGTTGGTTGCAGTCCAAATATCAATTACTTGATTGTAACGTTCGTTGTTGGTAATAAGTCCCATGTTGTAGCTATTGATAATACCATCCACTTGTGTGTTGGCACTGTCAATCATGCTTTGTTTTTCAGCAGGGATAATAATATCACCAAGGCTGAAAGACAATCCGCCTTCAAAAGCGAATTTATATCCAAGGGTCTTAATTTCGTCAAGGAAAGCTGCAGTAACAGGAACTGAAGTTACTTTCAAAATTCCACCAATAATATCACGAAGTGACTTTTTGGTCAATACTTCATTGATGTATCCAGCAGCCTCAGGAACTTTCTCATTAAAGATTACTCTTCCCAAAGTTGTGGTGATAATTTGTTTTACCAGTTCGCGTTTCTCGTTAAAGTCTGTAGTGCGTATTTTTATTTCCGCATTCAAATCTACCATTCCTTCGTTGTAGGCGATGATAGCTTCTTCAGCTGAATAAAAAGTAAGTCCTTCACCTTTCACTTTTACTTCATCGGTAGATTTTCTAAGTTTGGTCATATAATAAAGACCCAAAACCATATCCTGCGAAGGAACCGCAATCGGCGAACCGTTTGCTGGGTTCAAAATATTATGTGAAGCAAGCATCAAAAGTTGACATTCCAAAATTGCCTCTGGGCCAAGTGGAAGGTGAACTGCCATCTGGTCACCATCAAAATCCGCGTTGAATGCAGTACATACCAATGGGTGCAGCTGAATTGCTTTTCCTTCAATCAATTTTGGCTGGAAAGCTTGAATACCAAGTCTGTGCAAGGTTGGGGCACGGTTAAGCATAACAGGGTGACCTTTCAATACATTTTCAAGAATATCCCAAACTACAGGCTCTTTTTTATCTATAATTTTCTTTGCAGATTTTACGGTTTTTACAATACCTCTTTCAATCAATTTACGGATTACGAAAGGTTTGTAAAGCTCAGCAGCCATATCTTTTGGGAGACCGCATTCGTACAATTTTAATTCAGGTCCAACAACGATTACCGAACGAGCCGAATAATCCACACGCTTACCAAGCAGGTTTTGACGGAAACGTCCTTGTTTTCCTTTCAATGAATCTGAAAGGGATTTCAATGGACGGTTACTATCGGTTTTTACTGCTGAAGATTTTCGCGTGTTATCAAACAATGAATCTACCGATTCCTGAAGCATACGTTTTTCATTACGAAGAATTACTTCCGGAGCTTTAATTTCCATCAATCGTTTCAAACGGTTGTTACGGATAATAACACGACGGTAAAGGTCATTTAAATCTGAAGTTGCAAAACGACCACCATCAAGCGGCACCAACGGACGTAATTCTGGTGGAATAACCGGAACTACTTTCATAATCATCCACTCGGGTTTATTCTCGCGATTTTTGTTTGCATCACGAAATGCTTCCACAACTTGAAGACGCTTTAAGGCTTCTGTTTTACGTTGTTGTGAAGTTTCGTTGTCTGCTTTATGGCGAAGGTCGTATGACAAGTTCATTCAAATCGATTCTTTGCAACAAGATCGATCAAGCACTCTGCTCCCATCTTCGCAATAAATTTATTAGGATCTGCATCATCCAAATATTGATTTTCCTGTGGAAGTGTTTCCAGAATATTCAAGATATTCTTCTTCAGTAAGGAAATCCATTTTCTTTAACTCTTCACCACCTTCATATTTGCAATACCTGGTTGAATTACTACATAACTTTCGTAATAAATAATCATATCCAATTTCTTAGAAGGCAATCCAAGAAGATAACCAATTTTGTTTGGAAGGACTTGAAGTACCAGATATGGCACAGGAACTACCAGATTAATATGCCCCACACGTTCACTACGTACTTTCTTCTCTGTTACTTCTACACCACAACGGTCACAAACAATACCTTTGTACCGGATACGCTTATATTTTCCACAGTCACATTCATAATCCTTTACAGGACCAAAAATACTCTCACAGAAAAGACCATCACGTTCTGGCTTATGCGTACGGTAGTTGATGGTTTCTGGCTTTAACACTTCACCGCGCGATTCTCCAGAATAGACTTCAGGAGAAGCCAAACCAATAGAAATCTTATCGAACTTCTGAACTGTATTTTACTTTATTTCTTTCCATCATATCTTATAATAAACTTTATTGTTGTTATTGAAACCATCTATAATTATTTCGGAAGAATTTAAGATCTCCGCTTTCGCGAAGCACTCCAATATTATTCTTCTAATCTAATATCAAGACCCAAGTCCTTTCAATTCGTGAACCAGTACGTTGAAAGATTCCGGAATCCTGGTTCAGGCATGTTTTCTCCTTTTACGATAGCTTCATAGGTTTTGCACTTCCAATAACATCATCAGATTTAACGGTCAAGATTTCACGTAAGAGTATTGGATGCACCAAATGCTTCAAGTGCCCAAACTTCCATCTCTCCAAAACGCTGACCACCAAACTGTGCTTTACCACCCAAGAGGTTGTTGCGTAATAATGAGTATGGTCCGATAGAACGTGCGTGCATCTTATCATCTACCATATGACCAAGTTTAAACATATAGATAACTCCTACTGTTGCGGCTTGATCAAAACGCTCACCGGTACCACCATCATAAAGATAGGTATGTCCGAATCTTGGAATACCTGCTTCATCAGTAAGTTCATTAATCTCATCAATGGAAGCACCATCAAAAATTGGTGTTGCAAATTTCGACCCAATTTTTGACCGGCCCATCCAAGAACAGTTTCATAAATCTGACCAATGTTCATACGTGAAGGTACACCCAAGTGGGTTCAACACAATATCACAGGAGTTCCATCTTCAAGGAAAGGCATATCTTCCTGACGTACGATACTTGCAACGATACCTTTGTTACCGTGACGTCCCGCCATTTTATCACCACTTTCAGTTTACGTTTTTTAGCAATATAAACTTTGCCAAGTTTCAAAATACCTGCATGGAAGTTCATCTCCAACAGAAATTGTAAACTTCTCACGACGTAAGTTACCTTCAAGATCGTTATACTTAATATTATAATTGTGAATCAAATCTGCAATCAACTCGTTGTTATCGTCATCAGTTGTCCAACTACCTCGATTTAAGTGAGTATAATCATCAACAGCATTAAGCATTTTTAAGGTGAACTTTTTACCTTTTGAAATACTTCTTCACCAAAGTTATTGTTAACACCTTGAGAAGTTTTACCATTTACAAGTTGAAACAGTTTTTCAACCAAGACATGCTTTAAGTCATCAAATTTGCTTTCGTATTCTGCTTCTAGATCTAGCATTCTTCTTTATCTTTTGCCGTTTACGCTTATCTTTTACTGCTCTGGCAAAAAGTTTTTTGTCGATAACCACACCGTCGTAATGATGGAGAAGCTTTAAAAGAAGCATCTTTTACATCACCGGCTTTATCACCAAAAATTGCACGAAGCAGTTTTTCTTCAGGAGTAGGATCTGTTTCTCCTTTTGGAGTGATTTTACCGATAAGGATATCGCCTTCTTTTACTTCTGCACCAATACGAATCATACCGTTTTCATCAAGATCTTTCGTAGCTTCTTCACAAACGTTAGGAATATCAGTAGTCAATTCTTCATTACCTCGTTTGGTATCTCGAACTTCCAAGAATATTCATCAACGTGGATAGAAGTAAAGATATCTTCACGTACTACTTTTTCAGAGATTACGATCGCATCCTCAAAGTTGTATCCTTTCCATGGCATGAAGGCCACTTTAAGGTTTCGACCCAAGAGCAAGTTCACCGTTTTCGGTAGCATAACCTTCGACAAAGCACCTGTCCTTTTTTCACTTTATCTCCTTTCGACACAATAGGTTCAAGGTTAATGCAAGTACTTTGGTTGGTTTTTCTGGAATTTAATCAATGATATGTTTTTATCTCTTTCAAAACTTACCATATGCTCTTCTTCAGTACGATCGTATTTAATAATAATTTCATTCGCATCACATATTCTACTACACCATCTCCTTCGGCATTGATCAATACTCGTGAATCACGAAGCTACTTTCGTTCAAGACCTGTACCTACGATAGGTGATTCTGGACGAACAATGGAACTGCCTGACGCATCATGTTTGATCCCATCAAAGCACGGTTGGCATCATCATGCTCCAAGAAACGGAATCAAAGATGCCGCAATCGAAGCAATCTGGTTAGGAGCAACATCCATAATTAATCTCTGTTAGGCTCAACACCGGGAAATCACCTTCCATACTTGCATTTACTTTTTCTGTATCAATTGCCCATTATCATTCAATCGGAATTTGCCTGAGCAATCATCATTTCTTCTTCTTCTTCAGCACTTAAGATAAATCGGCTCAGTCTTTAAGATCCACTTTACCATCTTCAACCTTACGGTAAGGAGTTTCGATAAACCCAAGGTTGTTGACTTTCGCATAAACCACAAAGAGAAGAAATCAAACCAATATTTGGTCCTTCAGGAGTTTCGATAGTACAAAGACGACCGTAGTGGGTATAGTGAACGTCACGAACCTCAAAACCTGCTCTTTCACTCGAAAGACCACCTGGCCCAAGAGCTGAAATTCTACGCTTATGCGTAATCTCCGCAAGTGGATTGGTTTGATCCATAAACTGAGAAACTGGTTGGTACCAAAGAATGAGTTGATAACCGAAGAAAGAGTTTTCGCATTGATCAAATCGATCGGTGTAAATACCTCATTGTCACGAACATTCATTCGCTCACGAATGGTACGGGCCATACGGGCAAAACCTACACCAAATTGATGTAGACAATTGTTCACCAACAGTACGAACACGACGGTTGCACAAGGTGATCAATATCATCAATCTCTGCTTTAGAGTTGATCAGCTCGATCAAATATTTAACGATCTTAATGATATCTTCCTTGGTAAGCACTTGCTTGTCCATACCGATATCAAGACCTAATTTTTTATTCATTCTATAACGACCAACTTCACCCAAGATCATAACGTTGGTCACTGAGAAGAAAAATTTATCAATAATTCCACGAGCTGTTTCCTCATCTGGTGGCTCAGCATTACGCAGCTGACGATAGATATGTTCTACAGCTTCTTTTTCAGAGTTAGAAGGATCTTTTTGAAGGTATTATAAATAATCGCATAATCAGCCAAGATGATTATCTTCTTTATGAAGAAGAATCGTTTTCGCACCAGAATCCAGAATTTCATCAATATGTTCTTTTTCAAGAACAGTATCACGATCTAAGACAATTTCATTTCGTTCAATAGAAACTACTTCACCTGTATCTTCATCTACAAAATCTTCATGCCAAGTATTTAACACACGTGCAGCAAGTTTACGACCCAAGTACTTTTTTAAGTCCTGTTTTCGAAACCTTAACTTCTTCGGCAAGGTCAAAAATTTCAAGAATATCTTTATCACTCTCAAAACCGATTGCACGGAAAAAAGTAGTAACAGGTAATTTTTTCTTCCGGTCGATATATGCATACATCACACTATTGATATCAGTAGCAAATTCAATCCAGGAACCTTTAAAAGGAATTACCCGTGCAGAATAGAGTTTGGTTCCATTTGCGTGGAACGACTGCCCAAAGAATACACCAGGAGAACGGTGCAACTGAGAAACAACAACACGTTCGGCACCATTGATACAAAAGTACCCCTGGGTGTCATATAAGGAATAGTACCCAGATAAACATCTTGCACGATGGTTTCAAAATCTTCGTGTTCAGGATCGGTACAGTATAATTTTAATTTTGCTTTAGAGGTACACTATAAGTAAGTCCTCGCTCAATACATTCTTCGATGGAGTATCGAGGTGGATCTATAAAATAATCCAGAAACTCTAGCACAAATTGATTTCGGGTATCCGTAATAGGGAAATTCTCTAAAAAGGTTTGTAAAGTCCTTCATTTCCACTTTCTTCAGACTTAGTTTCCAATTGAAAAAAATCTTGAAACGATTTAATCTGAATATCCAAAAAGTCAGGATAATCCGGATTGTTCTTTACCGATGAGAAATTCAATCTTTCAGTTTGTTTTGCTTGCATCTACGAACGGAATTTAATTAAAATAAATGAAATGATGTAACATATACTACATAAGGTGTTAACCGTTATATACGCAAAATGGTTTAGGTCTATTCCGACAGATCGAAAGACCTAAACCTTAAGGTATGGATAGTAGCTAAGCTTACTTAAGCTCAACTTCAGCTCCAGCTTCTTCGAATTGAGCTTTAATTGCTTCAGCTTCGTCTTTAGCAACACCTTCTTTAATTGGGCTAGGAGCACCATCAACAAGTTCTTTAGCATCTTTAAGACCAAGACCAGTTAATTCTTTAACAAGTTTAACAACAGCAAGTTTAGAACCACCAGCGGCTTTAAGAATTACATCGAATTCTGTTTGCTCTTCAGCAGCTTCGTCACCACCGCAGCAGCACCACGCAGCAACAGCTACAGCTGCTGCAGCAGGCTCGATACCATACTCTTCTTTTAAAATAGTAGCTAATTCATTTACTTCTTTTACGGTTAAGTTAACTAGTTGTTCTGCGAAATCTTTTAAATCTGCCATTTTTCTATCGTTTTTAAAAAAATTTTAATTTATTATAATTATTAAGTGCGTACTTTATTAACCTTCTCTTTCTGAAAGGTTTTAACAAGCCAGCAATTGTTCCACCTCCTGATTTAAGAGCGGAAATAACGTTCTTAGCAGGAGATTGAAGAAGACCAACGATATCTCCAATAAGTTCTTCTTTCGATTTAATATTTACCAGAGCATCCAATTGCTCATCGCCTACATAAATAGCTTCTTCAATAAAAGCTCCCTTAAGCAAAGGCTTATCAGATTTCTTTCGAAATTCTTTAATAACCTTAGCTGGTGCATTACCAGTTTCAGAAAGCATAAAAGAAGTGTTACCTTTTAATACTTCAGGTAATTCACCAAAATCTTTTTCTGAAGCTTCCATTGCTTTTGCAAGCAATGTATTTTTAACCACAGCCAATTTTACATTTGCTTTAAAACAAGCTCTTCTTAATCTAGATGTAGTTTCTGCATTTAATCCGGAAATATCTGCTAAATAAATAGTGAGCATTATCAGCCAACTGCGCAGTCAAATCTTCTATTACTTGTGATTTTTCTTCTCTTGTCATAATTTAACTTTTACTGCTCAGCAAAACGTTTAGAATCTACTTCAACACTAGGACTCATAGTACTAGACATATAGATACTTTTGATATAAATACCTTTAGCCGCAGTAGGCTTTAATTTCACCAATGTGGTTATTAATTCTCTTGCGTTTGCTGCAATTTTTTCTGCATCAAAAGATGCTTTACCAATAGCCGCATGAACAATACCTGTTTTATCAACTTTAAAGTCAATCTTACCAGCTTTCACATCTGAAACTGCCTTAGCCACATCCATAGTTACAGTACCTGTTTTAGGGTTTGGCATTAAGACCACGAGGACCAAAAACACGTCCTAAAGGACCTAATTTACCCATAACACTTGGCATAGTGACGATTACATCAACATCTGTCCAACCTCCTTTGATTTTATCCAGATACTCATCAAGACCTACAAGTCTGCACCAGCTTCCTTAGCTTCAGCCTCCTTATCTGGAGTTA